>NZ_JBVJVO010000021.1:86609-113655 GCF_055603625.1 Streptomyces sp. NPDC037273 | reverse complement strand
CCATCAATAGAGTCCGCCAATTCTTCCCCCCCTCCCCCCCTCCCCCCCCCCCCCCCCCCCCCCCCCCCCCCCCCCCCCCCCCCCCCCCCCCCCCCCCCCCCCTCTCGGTTTTCGCGGCCGTCGGAACCGCCGTCAGAACCAGCCGTCGAGCGGCACCTCGTCGCAGAGCCTGACGACCGGCCTGCGCCCGGTGACCCCGGCGCCGGAGGAGAGCTTGACGCGGACTCCGGGGCGCACCGCGTGGAGCGGTCCGTCGACCCGGCAGCGGACCACGAAGCCCTCGGTCATGTGCACCGGCCAGAGGTCCGCGTCGGCGGCGGCGACCCCGCGCCGTACGGATATCACGCCCTCGCCGTCGCTGAGTTCGGGCGCGAGGTCGGTCGACCCGCAGGTCGGGCAGAGCAGGCGCTGGAACGTCGTGGTGTGGCACCAGCGGCAGCGCTGGAAGTAGAGCTCGGAGTCCGGGGTCGACTCGTCGTCCTGGACGGCGGTCCCGCTCCTCAGTCCCGTGTGGAACACGATGTCTTCTCCTTGCACTCGGCGGCTCGACCGTGCAAGGCCCAAGATATGGCACTGAGTGCCATCAAATAAAGACCTGAGTTCCCTCTATTCCGGATACTGAGAACCCTGGTCGCCGGCAGGCCGCGCGTCCGCCCGCCGGCCGTCGTCCCTCAGCTCTCGCCGAGGCTCGACTCGACCTCGCGCACCACACGCCACATCGGGGTGGACCTCTTGGTGATGACCACGACGACGTCCTCGGTCTCCTCGGCCGGCGACTCCGCCGCCGCGTCCCGGCTCCAGGTCGCGCGCACGAAGTCCAGCGCCCGGTCGACCTCCGCCTGCGGGTCGCCCTCGCCGCCCGAGCGCAGCCAGTGCCGCAGGGCGTGGTTGTGGGCGGCGACGACGGCCGCCGCGACGACGTTGGCCCGCAGGGTGCCGTCCTTGCGGTCGGCCCAGCGGGTGCGCAGGTAGTCGCCGAGGGTCTTCTCGTACCGCCAGACGACCGAGAGCTCGTAGGTGCGCAGTCCGGTGACCTCGCGGGTGAGCCGGTAGCGCTGTACGGAGAAGGTCGGGTTCTCGGCGTACATCCGCATGACGAGCCGGGCGGCGTCGCAGACGCGGACCACCGGGTCGTCGGAGTCGGCACTCGCCGCGAGGAAGCGGGTCATGTCGGCGAGGCACTGCTCGTGGTCGGGGAAGACCACGTCCTCCTTCGACGGGAAGTAGCGGAAGAAGGACCGCCGGCCGACGCCCGCGAGCGTGACGATGTCGTCGACGGTGGTCTGTTCGTAGCCCCGCTCCAGGAAGAGCTGAAAGGCCGCGGCGATGAGGGAGTCCCGCATCGCGGGCTTCGTGGAGTTCGTCGACGCAGTTCCCATGGCCCGAACCTAACACCCGGAACGGCCCCGCGCGGCACTTGGTGCCGGATGAATCCGGCACCGAGTGCTCTCCTGAGGGTACGGAGGATCAGCGGGGGGCCATGCGCAGGGCGCCGTCCATCCGGATGGTCTCGCCGTTGAGGTAGTCGTGCTCGGCGATCATCGTCACGAGCCGGGCGTACTCCTCCGGGCGCGCGAGGCGCTGCGGGAAGGTGACGCTCGCGGCGAGACCGGCCCTGACGTCCTCGCCGAACCCGGCCATCATCGGGGTGTCGACGATCCCGGGGGCGATGGTGACGACCCGGATGCCGAACTGCGCGAGGTCGCGGGCGGCGGTGATGGTCATCCCGGCGACGCCCGCCTTGGAGGCCGCGTACGCGATCTGGCCGACCTGGCCCTCGAAGGCGGCGATCGAGGCGGTGTTCACGACGAGGCCGCGCTGCCCGTGCTCGTCGGGCTCGTGCCGGGCGATGGCCTCGGCGGCGAGCCGCATCACGTTGAAGGTGCCGAGCAGGTTCACGTTGAGCACCGTACGGAACAGGTCGAGGTCGTGCGGTCCCTTGCGGCCGAGGACGCGGGCGGAGGGGGCGATGCCCGCGCAGTTCACGGCCAGCCGGAGTTCGGCGCCGTCGGCGTCGATCGCGGCGAGCGCCTCGCGGACCTGCTCCTCGTCGGTGACGTCGGCGGCGAGCAGCCGTACGCCCTCCGGCAGCTCCCCTGCGGCGGCCACGGCCTTGCCGAGGTCCAGGCCGTAGACGGTGGCGCCGCGGGCGGCGAGCGCGGCGGCGGTGGCGGCCCCGAGACCGGAAGCGGCACCGGTGACGAGAGCGGCGGAGCCGGCGATGTCCATGGAACTCCTCGTTCGTGTCGTGCGGGTGCGACCCTGCCGCCGGGTTGGCCGCCGGATCGGGCGCGAGCCCGCGGTGGACCGCGCGGTCCGCGCGATCTGCGCCGCCCACCATAGAACCGTGGGCGGCGCCCCCGGAAGCGGAGGCCGGGCGTTCGGCAGGGAGGTAGTCGACCGGTCGTAGACTCGCGTCATGGGGCGAACGAGTGACGCGCGGGAGCGCATCCTGACCGCCGCGGAGACGCTGATGCTCTCGCGCGGCTACGCGGCCCTTGGCGTGGCCGAGATCTGCGTGGCGGCCGGGGTGCCGAAGGGCAGCTTCTACTACTTCTTCGCGTCCAAGGAGGAGCTGGCGCTCGCCGTCGTCGACGAGCACTGGGCCGGACAGCGCGCCGAGTGGGAGCGCGCGCTGGCCCCCGACGTCCCGCCGCTCGCGCGGCTGCGCCGGCTGTACGAGGCCACCGAGGCGGGGCTGCGGGCCGACCGGGAGAGCTGCGGGGCCGTGACCGGCTGTCTGCTCGGGAACCTGGCCCTGGAGATGAGCACCCGGACGGAGAGCGTCCGGGTGCGGCTGCGGGAGGTCTTCGACGAGCAGGTCTCGCTGGTCGAGGCGGCCGTCGCCGAGGCCCGCGGGCGCGGCGAGGTCACCGTCGCCGAGCCGCGGGCCTCGGCCCGCGCCCTGGTCGCCCAGCTGGAGGGCCAGGTCCTCTTCGCCAAGCTGTACGACGACCCGGGCCGCCTCGACGTCCTGTGGGCGAACTCGCTCGCCCTGCTCGGCGCCGGGGCGGCCGCCGCCGCGAACTGATCAGAAGGGCCTGGTCGGCAGGTACTTGCCGTCAAGGGTGATCACCGCGCGCTCGCCGCCCTCGGGGTCGGCGACCTTCTTCACGTCCAGCCTGAAGTTGATCGCGGAGATGATGCCGTCGCCGAACCGCTCGTGGACCAGGGCCTTCAGCGTGGTGCCGTAGACCTGGAGCATCTCGTAGAAGCGGTAGATCGTCGGGTCGGTGGGGACGGCGCCGTCGAGGGAGCCTCGGGTGGGGATCGCGCGCAGCAGGCGCTCGGCGTCCTCGTCGAGGCCGAGGAGTCCGGCGACGGCCCGCGCGGCCTCCGCCGGCAGGGCGTGCTGGCCGAGGACGGCGGCGGTGGTGAAGGCGACGGAGAGCCCGGCGGCGTCGGCGATCTCCTGCCAGGTCAGGTCCTTGCGGTCCTTGGCGTCGACGGCGGCGATCGCGAGGGCCTGGCGGGCGGTGGGGTCGAACTGGGCGTGTGCCATGGGAGGTTGCTCCTTCTGTGGTGGGGGTCGGTCCGGGTGGTCAGGCGGCGAGCGCGGGGCTCGTGGTGGTGGCGAGTTCCTCGACGGTGCCGTCGGCGATGTCGAAGACCCAGCCGTGGAGCCGCAGGGCTCCTTCGGCCAGGGCGCGGGCCACCGAGGGGTGGGTGGCGAGGTTGGCCAGCTGCGCGGTGACGTTCTCCCGCACGAGCGCGGCCACGTCCCCCTGCCGGCCGGCGGCGGCGGTCCGGGCCAGCGAGGCGTCGGCGTGCCGGAGCCAGGCGGCGACGGAGGGCGCGGCGGTCAGGTCGCGGCCTTCGGCGAGGGCGGTCATGGCGCCGCAGGCGGAGTGCCCGCAGACGATGACGTCCCGGACGCCGAGGACGGCGACGGCGTACTCGACGGCGGCGGTGACCCCGTCGGTGCCCGGGGTGTGGGCGGGGACGAGGTTCCCCGCGGTGCGGACGACGAAGAGCTCGCCCGGGTCGGTCTGGGTGATCAGCTCGGGGACGACACGGGCGTCCGAGCAGCCGATGAAGAGCGTTCCGGGGCGGTGGGCGGTGGCCAGGCGGGCGAAGAGCCCGGCCTTGGCAGGGAAGACCTCCCGCTGGAAGCGGGCGATTCCCTCGGCGAGATGAGGCATGTCCTCACCCTGCACGAGCAGGGGCTATAGCGTCCAAGACCTGTCGCCGATCTCTGCTATAGATGCGATCTATAGTGGGCCGCATGCAGCCGGAACTCCGCCACCTCCGCTATCTGCTCGCCGTCGCCGAGCACGCCAACTTCACGCGTGCCGCCGAGGAGCTCCGTATCGCCCAGCCCACGCTCTCCCAGCAGATCAAGCAGCTGGAGAAGGCGCTCGGGGCGCAGCTCCTCGACCGCGGCGGCCGCACGGTACGGCTCACGGACGCCGGGGAGACCTATGCCCGCTACGCCCGGCGGGCCCTGCGCGACCTGGCCGCGGGCGAGCGGGCGCTGCTCGACGTGCACGACCTCTCCCGCGGCCACCTCAGGCTCGCCGTCACCCCCACCTTCACGGCCTACCTGACCGGCCCGCTGGTCGCCGCCTTCCACTCCCGCCATCCGGGCATCGGCGTGGAGCTGCGGGAGCTCCCCCAGGACCGCATCGAGGCCGAACTGCTCGCCGACCGGCTCGACTTGGGCATCGGCTTCCAGGGCGGCCACCTCCCGGGCGTCGAGGCGACCGTCCTGTTCACCGAGACCCTCGGGCTCGTCGTGGGCCCCGGCCACCCGCTCGCGGGCCGGACCGAGCCGCTCCCGGTCGCCGAACTGAGCGACCATCACCTCGCGCTGCTCAGCCGGGACTTCGCCACCCGGCTGCACATCGACGCGTACGTCTCCGAGCATCGCGTACGGCCCCGGATCGCGATCGAGACCGATTCCGTCAGCGCGCTCACCGAGCTGGTCCGCCGTACCGCGCTGGCCACCGTCCTTCCGGACGCCGTCACCCGCGAGCACCCCGAGCTCGGCCCCGTACCCCTCTCCCCCGCCCTCCCGGCCCGCGGTGTCGCCCTGCTCCGCCGGGCGGCGGGCTACCGCAGCGCGGCCGCCGGGGCCTTCGCCGAACTCGCGGCGCGCTGGGGCGGGGAGGAGGGCTGAGGAGAGCCGGAGAGGGCCCGGGGTCAACCGATCGGATGACCCCGGGGTCCACCGTTGCGGGCGCCGGGTGCAGCCGGGACGACGACGGAGGGTGAGGGGATCGCCACCAGGATGGAGGACAGAGCGGGCCACGGTCGTCGGCGGCCCACGCGGTTACGAGTCCACTGGAGCAGACCCCCATGAAGCACGTGAAGAAGACCTCGCGCACCCGTCTCGTCACGGGTGGCGCGATCGTCGCCGCTCTCGCCCTCGGCGGCTTCGGTGCCTACTCCGCGAGCGCCACCGGCGAGAACACGGCGGCCGCCCCGGCCGCCGCCAAGGCCGACGTCAAGAACAAGAACACCACGCGTTCCACGCACCTGACGATCGAGGCCGCCACCAAGGCCGCGCGGGCCACCCTGGACGCCGCCGAGAAGGAGAACCAGCGCGTCTCCGTCGCCGTCGTCGACCGCAACGGCAACACCCTCGTCACCCTCCGCGGCGACGGCGCGGGCCCGCAGTCCTACGAGTCGGCCGTCAAGAAGGCCTACACCGCCGTCTCCTGGAACGCCCCCACCTCCGAGCTCGCCAAGCGCCTCACCAACGCCCCCACCCTCAAGGACATCCCCGGCACCCTCTTCCTCGCCGGCGGCGCCCCCGTCACCGCCAAGGGCGCCCCCATCGCGGGCATCGGCGTCGCCGGCGCCCCCTCCGGCGACCTCGACGAGAAGTTCGCCCAGGCCGGCGTCGCCGCCCTCGGCAAGTAAGGCGCCACCACCGCGCGGCCTCCGCGCCGGAAGAGGATGATGGTTCTGTCGCTCGGGGTGGTACTTCCCTCGGAGGCCGCGATGCGCCGCGCGCTCGCCAGCGGACTGACCGCACTCTTCCTCGGGACCGCCGGCGTCGCCGGAGGCGCGGCCCTCGCCGTGTCCCCGGCGGCGGCCGCGGTGCCCGGCGTCGCCGCTCCCTCGCCGACGCCACCCGATCCGGCCAGGGTCGGGACCACGCTCGCGCTGGAGGGGAACAACGCCGGGGAGGCGCTGGACGTGACGCTCGTCAAGGTCGTCGACCCGGCGCGGGCGAGCAACGAGTTCCTCGCCCCGGACCCCGGGAACAAGTTCGTGGCCGTGCAGTTCCGGCTGAAGAACACGGGCACGGTCGTCTACTCCGACTCCCCGGGCAACGGGGCGCGCGTCATCGACCAGCAGGGCCAGCAGTTCTCCGCCTCCCTGTCGCCGACCGCCGCCGGACCGGAGTTCCCGGGCAGCGTCACGCTCGCCGCCGGGGACACCGGCCTCGGGTTCATCACCTTCGAACTGCCCCGCGACGCGAAGGTCGTGAAGGTGCAGTTCGCGATGAACAGCGGATTCTCCGGCGACGTCGGCCAGTGGAAGGTCCGCTGAGCCGCTACTCCGGGCGGGCCAGGCCGCGGCTGATGACCAGTCGCTGGATCTGGTTGGTGCCCTCGAAGATCTGCATGATCTTCGCTTCGCGCATGTAGCGCTCGACGGGGAAGTCGCGGGTGTAGCCGTAGCCGCCGAGGACCTGGACGGCGTCGGTGGTGACCTTCATGGCCGTGTCGGTGGCGATGAGCTTGGCGGCGCTGGCCTGGCGGCTGAAGGGGCGGCCGAGGTCGCGGCGGCGGGCCGCGTCGAGGTAGGTGGCGCGGGCCGCGTCGACGGCGGCGGCCATGTCGGCGAGGAGGAAGCCGAGGCCCTGGTGGTCGACGATCCGGCGGCCGAAGGTGGTGCGCTCGTTCGCGTAGTCGACGGCCGCGTCGAGGGCGGCCTGGGCCAGGCCGGTGGCGCAGGCGGCGATGCCGAGGCGGCCGCTGTCGAGGGCGCTGAAGGCGATCTGGAGGCCCTGGCCCTCGTCGCCGATGCGCCGGTCGGCGTCGATGAGGGCGCCGTCCCAGTAGGCGGAGGTGGTGGGGACGGCCTGGAGGCCCATCTTGCGTTCGGGGGCGCCGAAGCTGAGGCCCTCGGTCTCGCCGGGGGCGAGGAAGCAGGAGATGCCGTGGCTGCCGGGGGCGGTGCGGGCGAAGAGGGCGTAGAAGCCGGCCTTGCCGCCGTGGGTGATCCAGGCCTTGGTGCCGGTGATCCGGTAGCCGCTGCCGTCGTCCTGGAGCTCGGCCTTGCAGCTGAGGGCGGCGGCGTCGGAGCCGGCCTGCGGCTCGGAGAGGCTGTAGCCGCCGATGGTGCGGCCTTCCAGCATCGCGGGGAGCCAGCGTTCCTTCTGCTCGGCGGTGCCGAAGGTGTGCAGCGGGTGGCAGGCCAGGGTGTGGACGCTGGTGGCGACGGCGACGGCCGCCCAGCGCGCGGCGAGTTCTTCCAGGACCTGGAGGTAGACCTCGTAGGGCTGGCCTCCGCCGCCGTACTCCTCGGGGTAGGCGAGGCCGAGGAGGCCGGCCTGGCCGAGGGTGGCGAAGAGACCTTCGGGATAGGTCTCGGCGGCCTCGTGCTCGTCCACCCGCGAAGAGAGCTCCTTGTCGGCGATCTCCCGGGTGAGGGCGATGAGGTCCGCTGCCTCGGGGGTGGGAAGCAGGCGGTCGACATCCATGTGCGACTCCAGCGGCGCGCAAAGTGGTACTGGGGAAGGTACTGCAGTACCGCTGAGAGTAGCGCAGAAGGGTGTCGACGTAACCCCCCGGAGCTCCGGCCTGGAATACTGACCAGGTGATCGAGACCTCCGCCGCCGACGCCCCGAAGCTCACGGGCCGGGGAGCGGCACGCCGCTCCGCCCTCTTCGAGGACCTCGTCGCCCTGCTCGTCGGCGAGGGTTTCGCCCGGCTGACGCTCGACGATCTGGCCGCCCGCCTGCGCTGCTCGAAGCGGACCCTGTACGGCCTGGCCGGCAGCAAGGAGCAGCTGGTCAGGGCGGCGGTCGTGCATTTCTTCCGGCGCGCCACGGCCCGCGTCGAGGCCGTCCTCGCGGCGGCCACCGACCCCGCCGAGCGGCTCGCCGCCTATCTGCGGGCCGTCTCGGCCGAGCTGGCGCCGGTCTCGCCGCAGTTCTTCGACGACGTGGCCGCCTTCGAGCCGGCGGCCGAGGTGTACGAGCGGAACACCCGCGCGGCGGCGGGCCGGGTCCAGCAGCTCATCGAGGAGGGCGTGCGGGCCGGGGTCTTCCGCGAGGTGCACGTGACCTTCGCGGCCGACGTGATCTCCTCCGTCATGGTCCGCATCCAGCGGCGCCAGGTCGCCGCCGCCACCGGCCTGGCCGACGCGGAGGCGTACGAGCAGCTGGCCGAGCTGCTCCTCAGCGGACTCCGGCGGGCCTGAACCCTCGCGCCGGTGGCTCATCCGGGCCCCGGTCCAGGCGGTACGTTGAGGTGAGGACTACTTCACCCAGGGGGCCCAGTGACCATGCGGAACGGCCGCACCGTGCGCGACCTGCGACGCGAGAACCGCACCGCCGTCCTCCAGAGCCTGTACTTCGACGGGCCGCTGAGCCGTTTCGAGCTCGGGCCGGCGACGGGGCTGAGCTCGGGTTCGGTGAGCAACGTGGTCGCGGAGCTGGTCGCCGAGGGTCTGGTCGAGGAGGCGGGCAGCGTCGACTCGGCCGGCGGCCGCCCCCGCATCCTGCTCCGGATCACCCCGGGCAGCGGCTGCATGATCGGCGTCGACGTCGGCGAGACGCGGGTCAGGATCGAGCTCTTCGACCTCACCCTCACCGAACTCGCCCGCACCGAGCGCCCGTTGGCCGCCGAGAGCACCCACCCGCACGAGCGGTACGAGGTCGGTGTGGTCGTGGACCACATCCGCGAGGGCATCGCCGAGGTGCTGCGGACCGCCGACGTGCCCGCCGAACGACTGCTGGGCGTGGGGGTCGGCGTGCCCGGGATCGTGGCGCCCACCGCCGAGGACGGCGCGGTCGTGCACGGCCAGACCACCGGCTGGGACGCCGTGCCGCTTGAACGGCTGCTGCGGGAGGCGGTGGACCTGCCGGCCTCGGTGCCGTACTGGATCGACAACGGCGCCAAGACCCTCGGCCAGGCCGAGATGTGGTTCGGCGCGGGCCGGGGCGCGCGCAGCGCCGTGGTCGTGCTCTTCGGCTCGGGCGTCGGCGCCTGTGTGGTGACGGACCCGATGGGCCCGGGCCGCGCCCTGGAATGGGGGCATCTGAAGGTGCAGGTCAGGGGGCGGCGGTGCCGCTGCGGCGCCCTCGGCTGCCTGGAGGCGTACGCGGGCGCGGAGGCGCTCATCGAGCGGTGGCGCGAGGCGGGCGGGAAGCCTCCGGCCGGCGCCGACGAGGAGACGGCCCTCACCTCGATGCTCGCCGCCGCCTACCCGGCCGGTCCGGACGCGGCGCCCGACGCCACCGCGCTCGCGGTCCTGGAGGAGACCGCCGAGTACCTGGGCGCCGGTTTCGCCGATCTCATCAACCTGTTCCAGCCCGAGCGCATCCTGGTCGGCGGCTGGGCGGGCCTCCAGCTCGGCGCCCGCTTCCTGGAGACGGTGAAGGGGTACGCGAAGGAGTACGCCCTCGCGTATCCGGCGGCCCGGGTCGGCATCGACATGGGGAGGCTGGGGCCCGACGCGGTCACGGTCGGCGCGGCGATCCTGCCGCTCGCGGACTTCTTCTCCCGTGGCGGCCGGCGGGCCGGCACCGGCGGTGAGGGCGAGTCCGCCGGGGAGCAGCCGGCCTGGGCGTCGACGGTACGGGACCGGGCGGCGCGCTGAGCGCCCGCCGCCCGGCCGGGGGAACCGTACCGGCTCAGGGGTACGAGACCACCGTGGACGGCACGGTGGCGGTGCCCGAGGTGGGGGCGCCGACGTCGTTGATGACGTGCTCGTACTGGCCGTTGCCGCCGAGGGAGACGACGAGCAGGTCGTGGAACCTGACGCCGGGCTTCACCGGGGCGCGGAAGCCGTGGTCCTGACGGATCGTCGGGTCGACGTTGTAGTAGCAGTAGCTGCCGAGCCCCCAGCCCTCGTGGGTGGTGACGGTGTCGTCGACGCGGTAGGCGGCGTAGCCCTTGTGGGGTCCGTCCTGGACGGCAGCCTGGTTGGGCGCGTCGTAGGCCTTCTCGTTCTGGAAGAAGATCGTGCGGCCGCGGTCGCCGAACCATTCGACGTCGTACTTGTTGAAGTGCTCGACGAACAGGCCGGTGGCGAGGACGTCGTCGCCGTACACGCGGACGCCGTAGTCGGCGCGGTTGGTCTCCCAGCCGACGCCTTCGCCGTGGTCGGCGCGCCAGACCCAGGTGTGGTCGACGATGGTGTCGTCGCTGTGGACCGCCATGGCGACGGTGGCCTTGCCGGCTCCGGCGCCGCCGACGCGGAGGTACACGTCCTGGACGGTGGTCGGGTTCGCGGCGTGGTCGGCGGCCGAGTTCGGGGCCCCGATCTCCAGGAGCACCGGGGAGTTGACCGGTCCGGCGTCGATGAGGAAGCCCGCGAGGCGGACGCCGTCGACGTCGGCGACCTTCATCGCCGTCACGCCGTTGTCGGGGATGATCGTGGCGAGGCCGAGACCGAGGACGACGGTGTCGGCACGGTCGACCTGGACCGGCTGGTCGACGTGGTAGACGCCGGGGGTGAAGAGCAGGTGGAGGCCCTGGCGCAGGGCCGCGTTCATGGTGGCGGCGGTGGTGCCGGGCTTGACCACGTAGAACGCGCTCAGCGGCAGCGACTGGCCCTGCGGGGTGCCGGAACTCCAGCTGGTGCCGCGGGCGTTGACCCGCTTGGCGGGGACGAAGACCTTGAACTGGCCTCCTTCCCAGTACAGGAAGGGCTTCTCACGGGAGTCGGGGGTGGTGTCGAGGGTGGTGTAGCGGGGCTCGGGGAAGCTCTGCGCGGGGGCGCCCTCGACGCCGGAGAAGACCTGGTTCCACACGCTGTTGGACCAGCCGCCGATGGCGCTGTCGCGGGTGTACCACTGCTGCTGGGAGTAGTTGCCGACCTGGCCGTCGATCTTCGAGTCGGCGATGTAGCCGCCGCTGGCCCACCCGTAGCCGTCGGGGGCGAGGTTCAGGCCGCCCTTGACGTGCATGCGGCGGAACGAGGAGGCCTGGGACACGGCCCAGCGGTCGGTGCCGTTCACAGGGTTGAGGGCGAGGTTCTCGGCGGCGCGCCAGAAGTTCTGGGTGGCGTTGCCGTTGAACCAGCCGGCGTCGACGGTCACGTCGCCGTTGATGGTGGTGTCGTCGGGGCGCAGGCCGAGGCCGGAGATCTGGGTGTAGAAGCCGATCTGGGCGTTGAGGCCGTTGTACGTGCCCGGCTTGAACAGGAAGGCGTGCCGGCCGGTGCCGAACTGGGCCGACTCCTGCTGAGTGAAGACCTCGTCCAGCTTGGCCTGGATGCCGGGCGTGGACGGGTCGAAGACGTGCACGTTGGGGCCGAGGTCGCCGCCGCCGGGCAGGACCGGGCCGCCGTCGGCGGAGCCGTACACCTGGAACTCCCAGAGCGAGTAGCCGTATCCGGTGGCGCGGGTGGTGCCGTACACCCGGACGTAGCGTGCGGTGCCGGTGACGGGGAGGGACTCGTTGCCGCCGGGGCCGTTCGCCGTGCTGTAGGCGCTGGTCCAGGTGGTGCCGTCGGTGGAGAGCTCGACGCGGTAGGCCTTGCCGTACGCGGTCTCCCACCGCAGGTCGACCCTGCCGATGGCGGCCGGGGCGCCGAGGTCGACCTGGATCCACTGGGGGTCGGCGAAGGCGCTCGACCAGCGGGTGCCGGGGTTGCCGTCGACGGCGGCGGAGGCCGGGGTGCCGCCGTTCTCCTGGCTTGAGGCGGTGGCCGGCTTGCCCTGCGAGAGGAGGACCGGGGCGGCCGTGGCGGGCGGTGCGGCGACCAGGGCGAGCAGGCCGGCGAGGAGCGCCGTGACGAGGGCGGCGGCGGTGGCGCGTGGCCTGGGGCGTGGGGGTGGCGCGAGACGGATGCCGACTGCGGGCATGGCTCGGACTCCTGACGGGAGGGGGAAGGTCGGACAGGAGTGCGCGCGCTCCGCCACAGATGCTCACGGCTGTCCGGATCGGGGTCAAGGCATAGGACACTACTTTTCTTTTGAGTTGGATTAAGGGTCGAAAGAGAAACGCCGGTCACCAGGGCCTCAGCCCCGCCGACCGGCGCGCCCGGACTCCTACGCGACGGACCCTATGCGGCCGTCGGGCTCGCGGGGACCGTCGTGGTGGATGGGGGTGTGGGCGCCGGTGAGGGACCGGCCGCTGCCGCCGCGGCGGTTGGCGACGATCTCGGCGCCGATCGACAGGGCGGTCTCCTCCGGCGTACGGGCGCCGAGGTCGAGGCCTATCGGGGAGCGCAGCCGGGCGAGTTCGAGTTCGGTGACGCCGACCTCGCGGAGCCGCTCGTTGCGGTCCTCGTGGGTGCGGCGGGAGCCCATCGCGCCGATGTACGCGACGGGAAGCCTGAGGGCGGTCTGCAGGAGGGGCACGTCGAACTTGGCGTCGTGGGTGAGGACGCAGAGCACCGTACGGCCGTCGACCTCGGTCGACTCCAGGTAGCGGTGCGGCCATTCGACGACGACCTCGTCGGCCTCCGGGAAGCGGGCCGGCGTCGCGAAGACGGGCCGCGCGTCACAGACGGTGACCCGGTAGCCGAGGAACTTGCCGACCCTGACGAGGGCGGCGGCGAAGTCGATGGCACCGAAGACGATCATGCGCGGGGCCGGGACCGAGGACTCGACCAGGAGGGTCAGCGGCTGCCCGCAGCGGCTGCCGTCCTCACCGATCTCCACGGCGCCCGTGCGGCCCGCGTCCAGCATCGCGCGGGCCTCGGCCGCCGCGGTGCGGTCAAGCTCCGGGTGGCCGCCGAGCTTCCCCTCGTACGAGCCGTCGGGGCGGACCAGGAGGGCGGCGCCCATCAGGTCCTCGGGCCCGTCGACGATACGGGCCAGGGCCGCCGCCTCCCCCGTGGCGGCGGCCTCGACCGCGGCGGGGAAGACCCCGCCGCGGACCGGGGTGACGAGGATGTCGATGATGCCGCCGCAGGTCAGACCGACCGCGAAGGCGTCCTCGTCGCTGTACCCGAAGCGCTCGACGACGGTCCTGCCGTCCTCGAGGGCCTGGACACAGAGGTCGTAGACCGCGCCCTCCACACACCCGCCGGAGACCGAGCCGATCGCCGTGCCCTCGCTGTCGACGGCGAGCGCGGCACCCGGCTGCCGGGGCGCGCTGCCGCCGACGGCCACCACGGTGGCCACGGCGAAGTCGCGTCCCTGCTCGACCCACCGGTGCAGCTCTTCGGCGATGTCCAGCATGTCGGTCTCCTTGGCTGTGTGTGTGGAGGACGTGCGGTCGGGCGTCAGCTGACGCCCAGCCAGCCCTCGATCGGGTGAAGGGCGAAGAACACGATGAATATCGCGGTCAGGCACCACATGAACGCACCGACCTCGCGCGCCTTGCCCTGCGCCACCTTGATGACGGTGTAGGCGATGACGCCGGCCGCGACGCCCGGGGTGATGCTGTAGGTGAACGGCATCAGGACGACGGTCAGGAAGACCGGGATCGCGACGGAGCTGTCGCCCCAGTTGACGTGCTTGGCGTTCATCATCATCATCGCGCCGATGACGACCAGGGCGGCGGAGCCGACCTCGCGGGGCACGATCTGGGTGATCGGGGTGAAGAAGAGGCAGGCCGCGAAGAACAGGCCGGTGATCACCGAGGAGAAGCCGGTACGGGCACCCTCGCCGACGCCGGTGGCGGACTCCACGAAGACGGTCTGGCCGGAGGCGCCGGAGACGCCGCCGATCGCGCCGCCCGCGCCGTCGATGAACAGCGCCTTGGACAGGCCCGGCATCCGGCCCTTGTCGTCGGCCAGGTTGGCCTCGGTGCCGACGCCGATGATGGTGGCCATGGCGTCGAAGAAGCCGGCGAGCACCAGGGTGAAGACGATCACGCCGACGGTGATGTAGCCGACGTCGCCCCAGCCGCCGAAGTCGACGTCGCCCATGAGCGAGAAGTCCGGGGTGGAGACCGCGCTGCCCTTGAGCTCCGGGGCGCCGTTCGCCCAGGCGCCGGGGCCCTTGGCCGGGATGTCGGCGACGGCGTTGACGATCAGGGAGATGATCGTGCCGCCGACGATGCCGATGAGGATCGCGCCGGGGATCTTGCGGGCCTGGAGCGCGAAGATGGCGAGCAGGGTGATCGCGAAGATCAGTACGGGCCAGCCGACGAGTTCACCGCCGGAGCCCATGGTGACGGGCGGGCCGAACTGCGGGCCCGCGCCGACGAAGCCGGCCTTGTTGAAGCCGATCAGCGCGATGAAGAGACCGATGCCGATGGTGATGCCGTGCTTGAGCGGCAGCGGGATGGCGTTCATGATCATCTCGCGGAGACCGGTGACCACCAGGAGGCAGATCACCAGACCGTAGACGACACACATGGCCATGGCCTGCGGCCACGTCATCTGGGGCACGACCTGGGTCGCGAGCACACCGGAGACGCTGAGTCCCGCCGCGAGGACCAGCGGCACCTTGCCGACGAAGCCCATCAGCAGGGTGGTCACGGCCGCCGCGAAGGCGGTCGCCGTGATGACGGCGGAGGAGGCGAGGACGTTCTTCTCGACGTCCGGGCCTCCGAGGAGGATCGGGTTGAGCAGGAGAATGTACGCCATCGCCATGAAGGTGGTGACGCCGCCGCGGATCTCCGTCGCGACGGTGGATCCTCTCTCCGAGATGTGAAAGTACCGGTCGAGCCAAGAGCGCCCGGCGGGGGTGCGCGAGCCGGAGCCCGCGTCCTCAGCGGTGGTCTTGGGCTCCACAGACGACTGGGTCATGGGGCCTACTCCCAAGGTTCAAAGGGGCACCCGCATCAGACTTCGAAGCTCTGACGTGAAGCTGCGGGATTTGGGATATTTCGTTGGCTGCACGACCCGGGGGACGGCCCGAGACGAACGGGGAACTGCCGTGAAGCGGGTACTGCGGTGGTGCGGGTACTCCGTCGAGGGAGTGCTCCGGGCGGTGCGGGCTGGGAAGTGTGACGTTCCTGGGAGGCACGCACCGCCCGGAGAGTCCTACAGGGTGCCGGTGAGCGCCTCGGGGCGGACCGGCGTCTTGTTGAGCTCCAGGCCCGTCGCCGCCCGGATCGCCGCGAGGACGGCCGGGGTGGACGACAGGGTCGGGGCCTCGCCGATGCCCCGGACGCCGTACGGCGCGTTGGGGTCGGCCAGCTCGAGGTAGTCGACCGGGATGGTCGGCGTGTCGAGGATGGTCGGGATCAGGTAGTCCGTGAAGGAGGGGTTCCGCACCTTCGCGGTCTTCGGGTCGACGATGATCTCCTCCATCACCGCGACGCCCAGGCCCTGGGTGGTGCCACCCTGGATCTGGCCGATCACGGAGAGCGGGTTGAGCGCCTTGCCGACGTCCTGGGCGCAGGCCAGTTCGATGACCTTGACCAGGCCGAGCTCGGTGTCGACCTCCACCACCGCGCGGTGCGCGGCGAAGGCGTACTGGACGTGTCCGTCGCCCTGGCCGGTGACGAGGTCGAAGGCCTGGGTGGGACGGTGCCTCCACTCCTCCTCGACCTCCACGGCCTGGTCCTCCAGGACGTCCGCGATGCTGGCGAGGGCCTCGCCGTTGTCGGTGACGACCTTGCCGCCCTCCAGGAGGAGTTCGGCGTTGGCCCACGCGGGGTGGTACGAGCCGAACTTGCGGCGGCCGATCTCCAGGACCTTCTCGCGGACGATCGAGCAGGAGTTCTTGATGGCACCGCCGGTCATGTACGTCTGGCGGCCCGCGGAGGTCGAACCGGCCGAGCCCACCTGCGTGTCGGCGGGGTGGATGGTGACCTGCTGGACACCGAGCTCGGTACGGGCGATCTGGGCGTGGATCGTGACGCCGCCCTGGCCGACCTCGGCCATGGCGGTGTGGACCAGCGCGACCGGCTCGCCGTTGATGACCTCAAGGCGGATCTTGGCGGTCGAGTAGTCGTCGAAGCCCTCGGAGAAGCCGACGTTCTTGATGCCGACCGCGTAGCCGACGCCCCGTACGACACCCTCGCCGTGCGAGGTGTTGGACAGGCCGCCCGGCAGCGCGCGGACGTCCGCGCCCTCGCCGGCGGTCTCCCACTGGCGCTCCGGCGGCATCGGGCGGGCCTTGACCATGCGGAGCAGCTCGGCGACCGGCGCCGGCGAGTCCACGACCTGGCCGGTCGGCATGATCGTGCCCTGCTCCATGGCGTTGAGCTGGCGCAGCTCGACCGGGTCCATGCCCAGCTTGGCCGCGAGCTTGTCCATCTGGGCCTCGTAGGCGAAGCAGGCCTGGACCGCGCCGAAGCCGCGCATGGCGCCGCAGGGCGGGTTGTTGGTGTAGAGGCCGATCGCCTCGATCTCGACGTCGTCGATGACGTACGGGCCGACCGAGAGGGAGGAGGCGTTGCCGACGACCGACGCCGTGGACGACGCGTAGGCGCCGCCGTCGAGCACGATCTTGCACTTCATGTGCGTGAGCTTGCCGTCCTTGGTGGCGCCGTGCTCGTACCAGAGCTTCGCCGGGTGCCGGTGGACGTGCCCGAAGAAGGACTCGTACCGGTTGTAGACCATCTTGACCGGCTTGTTGGTGCGCAGGGCGAGCAGCGAGGCGAGGATCTGCATCGAGATGTCCTCGCGGCCGCCGAAGGCGCCGCCGACGCCGGCCATCGTCATGCGGACCTTCTCCTCGGGCAGGCCGAGGCAGGGGGCGATCTGCTTGAGGTCCGAGTGCAGCCACTGGGTGGCGACGTACAGGTCGACGCCGCCGTCCTCGGCCGGTACGGCGAGGCCGGACTCCGGGCCGAGGAAGGCCTGGTCCTGCATGCCGAAGGTGTACTCGCCGGTGACGATGACGTCGGCGCGCTTGGCGGCCTCGGCCGCGTTGCCGCGGATGATCGGCTGGCGGTGCACGATGTTCGGGTGCGGGACGTGACCGGAGTGGTGGTCGTCGCGGCCCTCGTGGACCAGGATCGCGTCCGGAGCGGTGGCGGAGGCCTCGTCCGTGATGACCGGGAGCTCCCGGTACTCGATGACGACCTTGGCGGCGGCGCGGCGGGCGGTCTCCGGGTGGTCGGCGGCCACGAGGACGACCGGCTCACCGTGGTGACGGACCTTGCCGTAGGCCAGGACGGGGGTGTCCTGGAACTCCATGCCGTAGTTCTTCGCGGCCGGCAGGTCCTCGTGGGTCATGACGGCGTAGACGCCGTCCATCGCGAGGGCCTCGGAGGTGTCGATGGACACGATCTCGGCGTGCGCGACGGTGGACCTGAGGACCTGCCCCCACAGCATGTCCTCGTGCCACATGTCCGAGGAGTAGGCGAACTCGCCGGTGACCTTGAGGGTGCCGTCGGGGCGGAGGGTGGACTCGCCGATGCCGCCCTTGACGTGGTTCTGGGTGACGTCGCGGGGGATGCCCGTGGTGGTGCCAGCCATGATCAGACCGCCTCTCCCTGACGGGCGGCCGCCAGGCGGACCGCGTCGAGGATCTTCTCGTAACCGGTGCAGCGGCAGAGGTTGCCGGAGAGCGCCTCGCGGATGTCCGCGTCCGTCGGGGACGGGTTGCGCTCCAGCATCTCGTCGGCCGCGACCAGCAGACCGGGGGTGCAGAAGCCGCACTGGACGGCGCCGGCGTCGATGAACGCCTGCTGGATCGGGGAGAGTTCGACACCCTCGCCGGTCTGGGAGTCCTGACCGGGCTTGGCCTCCCACCGCTTGGCCTCGTCGAGCGAGGTGCCGCAGGCGCCGGACGCGCAACCGGCGTGCGCCTCGCGCTCCTTGGCGAAGTCGGCGAGCCCCTCGACCGTGACGACCTCGCGGCCCTCGACCTGGCCGGCGGCGACGAGACAGGAGCAGACGGGGACCCCGTCGAGGCGGACGGTGCAGGAACCGCACTCGCCCTGCTCGCAGGCGTTCTTGGAGCCGGGCAGACCCAGGCGCTCACGCAGAACGTAGAGGAGGGACTCGCCCTCCCAGACGTCGTCGGCTTCCTGCGGACGACCGTTGACCGTGAAATTGACGCGCATGGTTATGCAGCTCCCTCAAGCGTGCGGCCGGTGCCGCGGTACTGCTCCCAGGTCCAGCCGAGCTGGCGGCGGGCCATGATTCCGACGGCGTGGCGGCGGTACTTGGCGGTGCCTCGGACGTCGTCGATCGGGTTGGCGGCGCCCGAGCAGAGGTCGGCGAACTGCTTCGCGATCGACGGGGTGATGATCTTGCCGTTGTCCCAGAAGCCGCCCTCCTCCAGAGCCGCGTTGAGGAAGTTCTCGGCTTCCTTGGCGCGGATCGGGGTCGGCGCGGCGGAGCCGATGCCGGTGCGGACGGTACGGGTCTCGGGGTGCAGGGCCAGGCCGAAGGCGCAGACGGCGATGACCATCGCGTTGCGCGTGCCGACCTTGGAGTACTGCTGGGGGCCGTCCGCCTTCTTGATGTGGACGGTCTTGATGAGCTCGTCGGGCTGGAGCGCGTTGCGCTTCACGCCGGTGTAGAACTCGTCGATCGGGATGAACCGGCTGCCGCGGGCCTGCGACTCGACCTCGACCTCGGCGCCGGCGGCGAGCAGGGCCGGGTGGGCGTCACCGGCGGGCGATGCGGTGCCGAGGTTGCCCCCGACGCCGCCGCGGTTGCGGATCTGCGGGGAGGCGACCGTGTGGGAGGCGAGAGCCAGACCCGGCAGCTCGGTCCGCAGGTTCTCCATGATCCGGGTGTACGGAACGGAAGCGCCGAGCCGGACGTTCTCCTCGCCGACCTCCCAATCGCGCAGCAGCTCGATACGGTTCAGGTCCAGGAGGTACTCGGGACGCCGGTGGTCGAAGTTGATCTCGACCATGACGTCGGTGCCGCCTGCGATCGGCACGGCCGTGGGGTGCTCGGCCTTGGCGGCGAGCGCCTCCTCCCAGCTGGCGGGGCGAAGGAAGTCCATGGTGGCTCTCTTCTAGTGGTGATCGGGGGTCCAACGGTGGGGCCTGTGGGACGGCCGGCCCTCGACATCGTGTTCATGTGCTGTTCACGCGGTGTGTGGCCTAGTACACAAGCCACGATCGCCCGGGTGCAGTCACCGAAAACATGAAGGAGTTGGCTGGTGCCCTTCGTCGTCTTGTAGATTCGAACGAAAGGCGGGGAACAGAAACCTCGCTGTTTTCCCCTGGAAACGGTGGCACCACGCCACCGTCGACAACGCGACACCTACTGACCCAACGAAGGAACGGCGGCGAACACGATGCGGCTGCGCGCACTGCTGGAGAACGACGCGCTGGGGCTGCGGCTGCTCGGCGGAGAGGACGAGCTGGACCGCACCGTCCGTGGCGTGATGACGACGGACCTCAAGGATCCCAGCCGGTACCTGTCGGGCGGCGAGCTGGTCCTCACCGGCCTCGCGTGGCGTGCGGACCCGTCCGACGCCGAGCCCTTCGTCCGGATCCTGGCCTCGGCCGGGGTCGCGGCCCTGGCGGCCGGCGAGGCCGAGCTCGGCGACATCCCGGACGATCTCGTGGAGGCGTGTTCTCGCCACCGGCTGCCGCTCTTCGCGGTCAACGAATCCGTTGCTTTCGCGACGATCACCGAGCATGTTGTTCGACAGGTCTCCGGCGAGCGGGCCGGCGACCTGGCGGCCGTCGTGGACCGGCACCGGCGGCTGATGACCTCGGGACCGGCGGGCGGCGGCCCCGAGGTGGTCCTGGACCTCCTCGGCTCCGACCTGGACCTGCGGGCCTGGGTCCTGTCCCCCACCGGCCGCCAGATCGCGGGCGCCGGAGAGCCCCTGGAGGCCGGTCTCGCGGCCACCCTGGCCGGTGAGCACCTGGCCGCCACCCGGACGGGCCGGCGCGGCCCGCACCGGCTGAACGCCGCCGGTGCCACGTACTCGCTGTTCCCGATCCGCAACACCGGCCGCGGCGCCGCCCCGGCCTCCCGGGACGTGCGCGAGACGGTCCTGTCGGACTGGCTGCTGGCCGTCGAGGCGGACGCCGGGGACTGGCCGGCCGCCCGGCTCGACCTGCTCCAGGGCGTCACCCAGCTGATCGCGGTCGAGCGGGACCGGCGCGACGCGGCCCGCACGGTACGCCGCCGGCTGGCCCAGGAGGTCCTCGAGCTGGTGCAGACGGGCGCCGCGCCCGCCGAGATCGCGGCCCGCCTGCGGGTCGCCGCCCCGGTGCTGCTGCCCGGGCTCGGCGCGGCCCCGCACTGGCAGGTGGTCGTGGCCCGCGTGGAGTGGGACCAGGAGGCCGGCCAGGGCACCGCCGTGGACAGCGGGCCGGTCGCCCAGGCGCTCCTGGAGGAGATCCTGGTGGACCCGTCGACCGTGGGCGCCGAGTCGGCCGACCGGATCGCCGTCGCGCACAGCGGCGACGAGGCCATCGCGCTGGTCCCGCTGGCCGCGGGCCCGCTCCCGGACAGCGAGGACGAGGGCCCGGCGCCCTCCCTCGGCCTGCACGCGGACGCCCTGCTGGCCGCCGTGCGGGCGCCGCTCTCGGCCGGTCTCGCGGACGACGGGCGCCTCACGCTTGGCGTCAGCGCGGCCGTGCACTCGGCGGAGGGCCTGCGCGGGGCCCTGGAGGAGGCCCGGCACGCCCGCCGGGTCGCCGCGGCCCGTCCGGGCCGGGTCTGCGCCGCCGGGCACCACGAGCTGGCCTCGCACGTGCTGCTGCTGCCGTTCGTGCCGGACGACGTCCGCCGCGCGTTCACGGCCCGGCTGCTCGACCCGCTGCGGGACTACGACCGGCGCCACCGGGCGGAGCTCATCCCGACCCTGGAGGCCTTCCTGGACTGCGACGGCTCCTGGACGCGCTGTGCGACCCGGCTGCACCTGCACGTGAACACCCTGCGCTACCGGGTGGGCCGGATCGAGCAGCTCACGGGCCGCGATCTGTCCCGTCTGGAGGACAAGCTCGACTTCTTCCTGGCGCTGCGGATGAGCTGATCCACTCCACGTGGATTCACCCTTTCGGTGGAGTCCGAAGGAGTGATGTCCGGGCTGGTGAGGGCCCGTCGGCCGGGTGCGCCGACGGGCCCTTTCGGCGCTTGATCCCGGGCCCGGCGGCGATCTGACGGCCTGTCGGCCCCGCCCTCGACCGTCGCGGCCGCCCCGCCTGGACTCTTGTGAATTCTTTCACCTGACCCCTTGGCCAGGTGCTGTCCGTGTGCTGAGATGCGGGTCTACTCAACAGCTCGATGGCGCGCTCGGGGAGGGCAATGTGGCGGATACCGCCATGTCTGGTTCCGAATCAAGGGGTGGCGAAGAACCGTCCCTCGCCTACGGCAAGGAGACACCCGTGGAGACCGCCATATGGCGGCTCCGCTCCCGTGGCTGCTGGACGGACGCCGCCGCGCTGCTCGCGCCGCACGCGACCGAACCCGCCGCCGCACTCCAGCGGGCCGCGCTGCTCATCGAGCGCTGCCTCTACACCGAACAGGGCTGGGCCGACGCCGAGGAGGCACTCCGGGCCGCCGAGGCGGTCGCCCGCACCGACGAGGAACGCGGTGCGGCCGCCTGCGAACGCGGCTATCTCGCCTACGCCTCCACGCTGTTGGGGGTACGCGACCGGGCCGACGAGGCGCGGATGGCACTGGGCCGGGCGGCGGCGCTGCTCGCCCCCGACGCCGAGGGCCGGCCGCTGCTCGACTTCCGGCGCGGGCTCGTCGCGCAGAACCTCGGCGACTCCCCCGAGGCGGCCCGCGCCGCCTACCGCAGGGCGCACGCCGGAGCGGCCGCCCGCGGGGACTCGCTGCTGCTCTCCTTCACCTGGCGCCATCTCGCCGGACTCGCCTTACGAGACGGGGAGTTGGCGGAGGCTCGGCACGGTTTCGCGGAGTCGCTGCGGATCCGCGAGGAGCTGGGTTATCTGGTCGGCACCGCACCGGCGCTCACCGCGCTCGCCGACACCGAGACGGAACCGGAGGCGGGCCGGCTCCGGGCCGAGGCCAGGCGCCTCTTCCATCTCCTCGACGGGGTCCCGACCTGGCTCTCGGCCCAGCTGACACCCCGGGCCGCTACCTGAAGTCCGGTACGACACGAGCCCGGTGAATGATCCAGGGGGGGCAGCGCGCCGCACGGGCGCGGGGCCTCCCCCTAACTCGTGAAAGGCCCAAGGGACTTGGGGACCAGGCAGATCAGGCTCTCGTCGGTTCCGACGACCAGGGAGGCCGCTCCCGTGACGGCGACCGCGCGAACCGGGGGTCCGGGGCGGAAGGAGAGCGTCGGGCCGCCTTCCGGGCGGTGGAGCTCGACGAGGCCGTCGGCCCAGGCGGCGGCGACCAGCGGGCCGTGCGGGGTCTCCGTCGCGTGCAGGGAGACGACAGGGGACGAGCGCTCGGCGAGGGGTTCGGGGCGCGGGTCGCGGCCCGGGGTCCAGAGCCGTACGGTCCCGTCGGCGCCGCCGGAACAGACGAACGGGGTCTCGGAGTCGACCGCCGAGACCGCCGTGACCCGGCCGCTGTGCGAGGCCGCCTGGTGCAGTCCGGTCAGACCGAAGGCGTGCACGGAACCCAGCCGGTCCCCCACCACCACGGAGCCCGCGATCGCCGCCAGGGCGGTGCCCGGGTGCCGGGCCAGGGTCGCCGAGACGGCCTCGGTGAGGCGTTCCAGATAGGGGGCCCGGGGCGCGGCGCCCCGCACGGTGTGCAGCCTGCCCCGGTCGTCGAGGAGCAGCACCGTGCCGTCGGGCGCGGGCGCGAGCGCGGTGACGCGCCCCGGGACGGTGTGCGCCAGGCGCCCGGCCGGGCTCGCGTCCGCCTCGTGGAGCAGCCGTACGGCTCCGGTGCGGTCGCCGACCAGGAGCGTCCCCTCCAGCGGTCCGCCGGCCGCGCCGAGGACGGTGACCGGCCCCGGCCAGGGCGGGGTCAGGTCGCCCCGGTGCCGGGCCCAGCGCAGCCGCCAGGGGCTGCCGCCGGCGAGTTCCGCGAGGGCGGGGCGCAGCCGGGGGTCGGCTCCGTCGCCGAGCGCGGCGAGAAGCACCAACGCCCGCTCCGCCGGGGCCTGTTCGCGGCAGAGCGACTGCCCGGCCCGCATCCAGGCGGCGCGCAGCCCGCCGTGGTCGTCGGCCGTGCCCTCGCCTGGCCGGGCGGGGGCCTCGGGCCCGTCGAGGGTGCCGGGCACTCCGGCCGGCGCGGCGCCGGTGACGTACGCCGTGGTGACGAGCAGCGGGTCGGCCGCGCAGACCGCCACCGGGTCGGCGAGATCGGGCAGCGGCCGTGCGGCGGGCGGCGCGGGCACGCTCTCGCCGGGTGCGGGGTCTCCGTCGAGGTCCACCAGCGTGACCCGGCGCTCGGCGCGGAGCGCGGCCGGGGCGGGGCTGCCGGTCCTGGCCTCGACCACCAGGCGGATCCGGCCCACCCCGGCGAGCTCGCCGATGAGCCGGGTGAGCTCGGCGGGCTCGGCCGCCGCGTGCAGATCGGTCAGCAGCAGTACGGCCCGCCCCGAGGGCCGCGCGTCACTGGTGGCGAGCGCGTGCACGAGGTCGCCGGTCGACTTCGCCACCACGCCGAGCCGGTCGGCGATCGTCCAGGCCGCGCCGAGTGCGCTCTGCCCGGCCAGCGGCACGAGCACCCGCCCGGTGCGCCGGCGGTGCCGGCCGGCCCGTGGGCCGTAGGCGGCGAACCAGCCGAGCAGCGCGGTCTTCCCGGTGCCCGCCTCTCCCGTCACCACGCACAGCCGTGGCGCCTCGGGGTCGGTCAGCCAGCCGAGCAGCGCCGCGGCCTCGGTTTCCGTACCGGTGACGGGTCGGCGTCCGTCCCATGCCGAGGACGGGGTCACGGACGACGTCATGGAGCACCTCACGGGCAAGGCGGTGCGGGCGGCTGACGCCTTCGACTCTAGTCGCCCGCGGGGTCTGGAGTGCCTGGTCGGGCGAGCCCGGCCGGATCGGGGGCGGCGTCAGCGGTCGGAGCCGGTGAAGTGTTCCCGTACGAGGGACTGGACGACCGTCAGGTCCTGGGCGATCAGGGCGTCGAGGAGGGCGGTGTGCTCGGCGGCGTCGGCGACGAGGTCGCCGTGGCGGAGGGCGGGGGCGCTGATCAGGGGCCACTGGGAGCGGCGGTGGAGGTCGTCGGCGACGGCGAGGAGCTGGCCGTTGCCGGCGAGGGAGAGGACGGCCCGGTGGAAGGCCCGGTCGGTCTCGGCGTAGTGGGCGCGGTCGCCGCGGGCGGCGGCGGTCGCGGTGGCCTCGGCGAGCGGCCGGAGCTCGGCCCAGCGGGCGGCCGGGACGGTGCGGGCGAGCCGCAGCATCACGGGCACCTCGATGAGCGCCCGGACCTCGGCGAGCTCGGCGAGTTCGCGCGGGGTGCGCTCGACGACCCGGAACCCGCGGTTCGGCACCACCTCGACGGCGCCTTCGACGGCGAGCCGCTGCATGGCCTCGCGCACCGGGGTCGCCGAGACGCCGAAGCGCTCGCCGAGGGCGGGCGCCGAGTACACCTCGCCCGGTACGAGCTCGCCGCCGACGAGCGCGGTCCGCAGGGCGTCGAGGATCTGCCCGCGCACCGAGTGCCGGCGCACCTCCCTGGGCCCGGGCGCCGCCGGCTCCCCGTGGGTGTGCTCGCCGCGCGCGTGCGGAACGTCACCCGCCGGTGCGGTCCCGGAGGCGTACGAGGGATCGGAGGCGTACGAGGGGTCGGAGGCGTATCGCCCGTCGGGGCCGCCGTCGGGCGTGCGGCCGCAGGCCGGCCCGCCGGTACGGCCCTGCTCGGGGACGCGGGCGGGGTCGCCGAAGGGCGGGGACGGCCGGTCCGTCGCCCGCTCGCGCGCCGCGCTCTGCTCCACTCGGGTCCTCCTGGGGCCTCGTGCCGGGCCCGGCTCGCGTGGGCCGGGTCCTCTGTGCACCATAGGCGAACGGACCGACATCACGGGCGCGCGGGCTGCCCCGCAGGTGGGGCGGCCGCCGGTGGTGAGAGGTGATCCCGAATCGGGTAAGGTAAGGCTAACCTGCCTTCCTTCGCGATTCGGTGGTCCGTATGACCGTCCCCGCTTTGCTCCCCGCTGCCCCCGCCTCGCCCGTCGCCGCGTCCTACGCACGGCTCTCCGAGGCCTTCTCCGGCCTGCGGATAGAGGAACCGGCCCGGGGCGAGCGGCTGCCGCACGGCGCGGGCTGGGTGCGCGCGGACGAACTGGGCGCCGGAGGCCCGGCCCTCGACGCCTTCCTCGCCTGGGACAACGCCCAGGTGCTGCGCGACTACGGCACCCAGGGCCGCCCCGACGTCGTCGCCGGCTTCGGACTCCACCGCTACGCCTGGCCCGCCTGCCTCCTCGTCACCGTCCCCTGGTTCCTGCACCGCCGGGTGCCCCGGCTGCCCGCCCGGAACGTCGCCTTCCATCGGGCGCTCGGCCGGATGTCGGTGCGGGTCGAGGAGTTCGCCTGCCTGCCGGGCGACCCGGCGGCCACCCTGCCCGGCGCCCGGGTCGTCGCCGACGAGGAGGCCCTGCGGGCCGAGGTCCGCGCCTCGCTCGCGGAGCACTTCGAGGAGGTGCTCGGCGGTTTCGGGCCCCGCATGAAGCGCGGCCGCCGGGCCCTGTGGGGCATGGTCACGGACGAGATCATCGAGGGCCTCTGGTCCATCGCCGCCCCGCTCGGCGAGGAGGAGCGCGCGAGGGCCGAGCTCGAACTCCTCATGCCGGGCACCGCCAAGCCGTACAAGCCCTACGCCGGCGCCGCCGGCTTCCGCGCGCTCGCCGGGTCCGAGGACGCCGACGGCACCCCGCGCGCCACCCGCGACCGGGCGACCTGCTGCTTCTTCTACACGCTGCGCCCCGACGACACCTGCCTCACCTGTCCGCGCACCTGCGACGCCGAGCGGGTCCGCCGGCTGACCACGGCCGCCTGAGGCGTGCGGGTGATTACGCCACCCGCACGGGTGGCGTAAATCGAACTCAATTCCCGTTCCCTGCATGTGCGTTCGACCAGATCGCACCTATTCGTATGCCGTCGGCCCCCGATGGCGTGCTCTTGCCCCGAAACGCCTTGAGCGCCGCACGGGGTCGGCCAGTATGGGCCGCCAAACGCCCTACTGCGATGCAAGGGACACCGCATGAGACTGACCGACATATCGCTGGACTGGCTGCTCCCGGGTGGCGTGATGGTGGCCGGAGTCCTGACGGCGGTGGCGGTGCTCGCGCGCGGGAAGCGCGCCGGTGACCAGGCCGCGGCCGAGGACTCCTGGGAACGCAGCGAGGAGCGCCGCAGACGCAAGGAGGCGGTCTACGGCACCGCGTCCTACGTCCTCCTCTTCTGCTGTGCCGCGGTCGCCGCGGCCCTCTCCTTCCACGGACTCGTCGGCTTCGGCCGGCAGAACCTCAACCTCGCCGGGGGCTGGGAGTACCTCGTCCCGTTCGGCCTCGACGGCGCGGCGATGTTCTGCTCGGTCCTCGCGGTCCGCGAGGCCAGCCACGGCGACGCGGCCCTCGGCTCGCGCCTCCTCGTCTGGCTGTTCGCGGGCGCGGCGGCCTGGTTCAACTGGGTCCACGCGCCGCGCGGTCTGGGCCACGACGGCGCCCCGCAGTTCTTCGCGGGGATGTCGCTCTCGGCGGCGGTCCTCTTCGACCGGGCCCTGAAGCAGACCCGCCGGGCGGCGCTGCGCGAGCAGGGTCTGGTGCCCCGCCCGCTGCCGCAGATCCGGATCGTCCGCTGGCTGCGCGCCCCCCGGGAGACCTTCGCGGCCTGGTCGCTCATGCTCCTCGAAGGCGTACGGACGCTGGACGAGGCGGTCGACGAGGTGCGCGAGGACCGGCGGGAGAAGGAGCAGAGCCGGATCCGGCGGCGCGACCAGGTCAAGCTCGACCGCGCGCGGCTGAAGGCGATCAACCGTCAGCACCGGGCCTTCGGGCTCGGCCGGGGCGGCGGCCGTCAGGTCGAGATGGCCGCGCTCAACGCCTCGGCCGGTTCCGGTTCGGGACCGGGTGCGGGCTCCGGTGCGGGGGGGGGGGGGGGGGGGGGGTGGGCCCCCCCCCCCCCCCCCCACACCGTGGGGGGGGAGGGCTTCTGAGACGACTCCCCCCCCCCAGAACAAGAAGAAAAAAGCGCTGGGAGGAAAAGAAGTC
>NZ_JBVJVO010000021.1:0-86599 GCF_055603625.1 Streptomyces sp. NPDC037273 | reverse complement strand
CTGCGCCAGCACCCCACTGCACGGCAGCCACACCTGCGTCCTCCACCAGTGCCACCCCCTCCTCCCCCCCCCCCCCCCCCCCCCCCCCCCCCCCCCCCCCCCCCCACCCCGCCATAGCGGACCCCGGACAGCTGCCGCTTCGCCCCCGGCCCTCCCTGCAAGCCGTGAGGGGCGCTGAGTCCCGTACGGCCGATTCCCGCCCCGCGGACTCCCGGACGGTGGACCTCACCGCCGAGGACGACACCCAGACGCTGCCCCGGCTCGACTCCCTGGAGCGCAAGCTCAAGGATCTGGAGCAGCAGTTCGGCTGAGCCCACGGAAGCGTGGAAGACCCGGAAATCCGGTGGGGCCGCCTCTCAGGCGGCCCCACCGTTCAGTTCGAACCACACCACCTTGCCCACCCCGCTGTCCTCGACCCCCCAGGAGTCGGCCAGGGCCTGGACGAGGACGAGCCCTCTGCCGTGCGTACCGTCGTCGGCGGGCGGTACGTGCGGTGTCTCCAGACCGGGCACGAAGTCCCGGACCTCCACCCTGAGTTGTGCCGGGACCACCGTCGCCGTGACGACGGCCCCGTGGTCGGTGTGCACCAGGGCGTTGGTCACCAGCTCGCTGGTGAGCAGTTCGGCCACGTCGGAGGCGCCCGGTCCGCCCCAGGTCCGCAGCAGTTCACGCAAGGCATGCCGTACCTCCGGCACCGCGGTGAGATCGGCGCATCCCACCTTTCTGAGCAGTTGAGTCGGCTGTCGCGCCTCCCCGGCCATATCCCCCACCCACAGTCGTCGAACAGGCTCACGGGGATGCATGCCCCGCCGGGGCGCCCGCATTCCCTCAGAGGCGGGGCACGTTCCGGAGGTTGGAGCGGGCCATCTGGAGCATCCGGCCGACGCCGCCGTCGAGGACGATCTTGCCCGCGGAGAGGGCGAAGCCGGTCACCATCTCGGCGCTGATCTTCGGCGGGATGGAGAGGGCGTTGGGGTCGGTGACGACGTCGACGAGCGCCGGCCCCTTGTGCTTGAAGGCGTCCTTGAGGGCGCCCGCCAGCTGCTTGGGCTTCTCGACGCGGACGCCGTAGGCCCCGGCGGCGCGGGCGATGGCGGCGAAGTCCGGGTTCTTGTTCGTCGTCCCGTACGAGGGGAGCCCGGAGACCAGCATCTCCAGCTCGACCATGCCGAGCGAGGAGTTGTTGAAGACCACGACCTTCACCGGCAGGTCGTACTGCACGAGGGTGAGGAAGTCGCCCATGAGCATGGAGAATCCGCCGTCGCCGGAGAGCGAGACGACCTGCCGGTCCCGGTCGGTGAACTGGGCGCCGATGGCCTGCGGCAGCGCGTTCGCCATGGAGCCGTGGGTGAACGAACCGATGATCCGGCGCCGCCCGTTGGGTGTGAGATAGCGGGCCGCCCAGACGTTGCACATGCCGGTGTCGACGGTGAACACGGCGTCGTCGTCGGCGAGTTCGTCGATGACGGAGGCGACGTACTCGGGGTGGACGGGGACGTGCTTCTCGACCTTGCGGGTGTAGGCCTTGACGACGCCCTCCAGCGCGTCGGCGTGCTTCTTCAGCATCTTGTCGAGGAAGCGGCGGTCGGTCTTGGCGCGCACCCGCGGGGTGACGGCCCGCAGGGTCTCGCGGACGTCGCCCCAGACGGCGAGGTCGAGCCGGGAGCGGCGGCCGAGCCGCTCGGGCCGCACGTCGACCTGCACGATCTTCACGTCGTCGGGCAGGAAGGCGTTGTACGGGAAGTCGGTGCCCAGCAGGATCAGCAGATCGCACTCGTGGGTGGCCTCGTAGGCGGCGCCGTAGCCGAGGAGTCCGCTCATGCCGACGTCGTACGGGTTGTCGTACTGGATCCACTCCTTGCCGCGCAGGGCGTGGCCGACGGGCGCCTTGAGCCGCTCGGCGAACTGCATCACCTCGGGGTGCGCGCCGGCGGTGCCGCTGCCGCAGAACAGCGTCACCCGGTCGGACGCGTCGATCAGGCGTACGAGCGCCTCGATCTCGTCCTCCCCGGGGCGGACGGTGGGCCGGGTGGTGACGAGCGCGGTCCCCGAGGTCTTCTCGGGGGCCGGCTGGGAGGCGATGTCGCCGGGCAGCGAGACGACGCTGACGCCGCCGCGGCCGACGGCGTGCTGGATCGCCGTGTGGAGCAGCCGGGGCATCTGCTGCGGGTTGGAGATGAGCTCGCTGTAGTGGCTGCACTCGCGGAACAGCTGGTCGGGGTGGGTCTCCTGGAAGTAGCCGAGGCCGATCTCGCCGGACGGGATGTGCGAGGCGAGGGCGAGCACCGGGGCCATGGAGCGGTGGGCGTCGTACAGGCCGTTGATGAGGTGCAGATTGCCCGGTCCGCAGGAGCCCGCGCAGGCGGCGAGGCCCCCGGTGATCTGGGCCTCGGCGCCCGCGGCGAAGGCGGCCACCTCCTCGTGCCGCACCTGGATCCAGTCGAGTTCCGGGGTGCGCCGGATGGCGTCGACGACCGGGTTCAGGCTGTCGCCGACCACTCCGTACAGACGCTTGACGCCGGCGCGCACGAGGATGTCGACGAACTGTTCCGCCACGTTCTGTTTGGCCATGGCTCCATCAACACACGGACCGGCGCGTCACGCCTCCCAGACGGCGGCCCCCGTACGGTCGTCGGCGTAGCCGGTCACCCTCAGCTGGGTGTCGGCCAGGAAGGCGGCGAGGCCGGGGGGTTCCCGGTCCGCCCAGCGGTCCGCGAGCGCGTGCGCGAGGGCTGGCTCGCCGCGCATGGGCTCGGCGAGGCCCGGCGAGGCGAGCAGCAGGGTGTCGCCGGGGCGGGCGACGGAGGCGCGGAACCTGAACGGCTCGGGGGGCGGCGGCACGGGGTCCTCGACGAGCGGTCCGGGCGCGGTCGTGATGCCGAGGTCCATGGTCAGCCGGTCGCCCTCCTCGGTCGCCTCCTGGGCCGGCGGCGGCGAGCCGAAGCCGAGGACGGGCGCGCCGACGGCCACCGGTTCGGGCAGCAGCGGCTCCAGGTCCTGCCAGGCCCCGTCGCGCAGCCGGAAGAGGCCTCCGCCGCCGATGCCGAAGAAGACCCGGGTGCGGCACTCGGGGTCGGCCGGCACGAGCAGGCAGCGCAGGGTCGCGGTGTACTCGTCGGGGTTGAGACCGCGTTCGGCGGCGCGGGCCCGCAGCTTGCCGTAGGTGCGGTCGGTCAGCCGGTGCAGACCGGACTTGAGGTCGCCGCGGCGGCCGGATCTGATGTCCTCGGACAGCCGGGCGTGGCTGCGGCAGACGGCCTCGGCGATCCAGTGGCAGGCGTCCGCGGCGGCCAGGTGCGCGTCCTCGGCGGCCCGCGATCCGGCCGCGACGGCGACGAGGATCAGGGCGGTCTCGTCATGGCCGAAGCGGGCGGTGAGCAGCGCGTCCCTGCGGGGCTCGCCCCGGTAGCGGGCGGAGTCGCCGCGCATGGACGCGGCGCGCAGCGTGCAGGTGCCGTAGCGGGCGCCGTCCAGGACGGTGTCGGCGACCAGGTCGGCGAGCTCGCCGGGCCGGGCGACCGGCAGGGCGGTCGGTTCGGCCTCGTAGGTGGGCGGTCTGCTGCCGATGAATCCGGTGCGCGGCCGGGGCAGGTCGACGGGGACGGCCACCTCGACGGTGAGGTCCCTCTCGGCCTCCTCCGCTTCCGGCGGCACCGGCACCTGGACGGTGGGCGTCTCGACGGGCGGCGGCCCGGGGAAGGTCCGCGGTCCCGTCTCCGGCGACTCCCAGGGTGCCCGGCCGGCCGCGGGGGCCGGCAGCGCGGGGAGCCCGCCGGGCGCGGGCGGCGGCCCGACGGGGCGCGGCGGGCCTGCCTGCGGGGCGACGGGGTGGGTCGGGCCGGTCTGGGGCGGGCTAGGCGGTGGTGTGGTGCCCGGTGGGCCGGCCGTGGCGCGGGAGGCCGTGGCGAAGTGGTCGTCGAGCGTGTCGGCCGAGACCGTCGGGGCCGTGTCCGGCGCCGTGTCGTCGTAGAGCTTGTCCCACCAGTTGTCCCCCTGCTGAGTCATGCCCTTATTGTCCACCGCGCGCGGCGCCGGAAAACGGGACACCAGGAAAACCGTTGCTGCAAACGGGTGGTCTCCCCGTCCGGGGTCCTCACAGGGGTGATCCGCCGGGCGGCCCCACCCCCCACGGGAAGGACGCCCGGCGGACCGGCGTGATCAGCGCACGTCGTAAGCGCGGACCACGGTCTGGGTGACGGAGTTGCCGTTGGCGTCCGTCAGTTCGGTCCTCAGTGTGACCTGCTTGCCGGTCGCGCCCGCGTGGTCCACGGTCGCGGTCCAGCCGCCGCCTTGCTGAGAGACCCGCGCTTCCGTCCAGGTCGCGCCCCCGTCGTAGGAGTACGAGAGGGCGGCCGAGGTGAGCGCTGCGGGGGTGTAGCCCGCGTGACCCGTCGCGGTGAGGCCGATCTGCTGGCCGTCTGTCGCGGCGAGGGTCTTGAGTCCGTCCTCCGGAAGGTCGTACCGGGGGAAGAGAATCGGGATGCCCTGAGAATAGACGGTCTCGTCAAGCTTGGAGGTGAATTTCCATACCGAGTTGACCGACGTGGAGCGGGCCCACACCTTACTGCCGAGTTTCATGGTGTTCTGTTCGAGCGTGTACGTCCCGGCTTCGGCCGGTACCTCGAAGACGCCGAACGGCCAGCTGCTCTCGCCGATGAGCTCGCCGTCACGGTGGAGCCGGACGTTGCCGATGTCGCCGAAGGAGCCGGGGACGGCGTAGTGGGTGTTGTCGCCCCACATGGCGTCGGAGAAGCCGATGAGGTTGCCCTGGCGTTCGGCGACGAGCACCGGCTCGCCCGCGGTGTCGCGCGGGGCGGTGGGGGCGATGACGCCGTCGTACCAGCGCTCGGTGCGCTTCTCGCCGGGGGTGTACGTGCGCGGGGTGCCGACCATGATCTCGCCGAACGGGAAGCTGCTGCCGACCATCGGCTCCCAGGTGGTGTCACCGGCCGAGTAGTACTCGGTACGGGTGCCGGGCGCGGGGACGGTCTCCAGCGAGCCGAAGCCGACGCGGACGCCGTCGGGGCGGCGCGCCGCCGGGAAGTCCATGAAGTCGGCGGTGACGCCCGCGGACCCGTAGCGGGAGTCCGTGCGGCCGAGCTCGCCGTCGCGGACGCGGTACGCCTTGTCGTCGCGGATCGCTCCGGCCTCGGGGAACGCGAGGCTGTAGACGTACGGGCTCTTGGCGGTGGCCTGCCAGGACAGGGTCACCTCACCGGCCGTCAGCTTGCCGTGGAGCGCGGTCGCCTCGTCGGCGGGGACGGAGAGGACCGGCAGGCCGAGCCCGGTGAAGCCGCCGCTCGGGTACCAGCGGCCGGGGGCCGCGTGGTACGTGACGACGGCGACGGCCCCGGCGGCCTTGGCGTTACGGGCGAGGACGCCCGCGTTCGTGGAGTCGTCGGGCAGCCGGACGAGGGCGATGCGGCCCTGGACGCCCGCGGCCTTGAGCTCGGCGGGGGTGCCGGTTCCGGCGTCGACGAGACGGGCGGAGCCGGTGCCGTCGAGGTTGTCGGAGGCGATGGAGGCGGTGAGCGGGTGCAGGCTCAGGCCGTCGGCGGTGCGCAGCGAGGTGATCTGCGGGGCCGCGGCCCGCCAGTAGCTGCCGAACTCGAAGTCGCCCTCGTCCGCGCGGCCTTCGACCGAGGCGTAGTAGCCGCGGATGGTGCGCGGGCCCGAGGCGGTTCCGGCGTGCAGCCAGAAGTCGTCCCAGGAGCGGGAGAACGCGAGGGTGGCGCCGCGGAGTTCGGTGGCCTTGTCGGTCTTCACCGACAGCTTGTGGGCCCGCCGGGCGTCGAGGACGACGGTGGTGTCCTTCTTCAGTTCGAGCTGCGGGCGGCCGAGGTAGCTCAGCGAGTCGGTGAGGGTGGCGCCCTCGCCCGCGTCGGGCGTGGTGACGAAGGAGGAGAGGAAGTAGCTGCCGGGGCGCAGGCGGTAGACCTGGTCGGCGGCTCCGTCGTTGAAGCGCCGCTCGCCGGAGGCGTCGTCGGTGCCGATGACGTCGAGGGAGGAGGCGCCGGTGGCGGGGTTGCCCTGACGGTCGATCAATTTCACGCGCAGGGTGACCGTTTCGGGCTCGACGTAGAGCGAGAACGGGGTGGAGACGTGGATGCCGCCGGGGCCGGTGGCGAGGACGCGGCCGGTGACGTCGCCGTACTGGGCGCGCTCCAGGCGGGCGTCGGGGTCGAGCTCCAGCGGGACCTGGACGGTGGCGCCGGCCGGGACGGTGACGGTGCGCGCGCCGAGGCGGGCGAGGCGCGCGCGGACGGCCGTACCGTCGTTGCCGGTGACCTTCTCGACGGCGAGCTTGAGGGTGACGGGCGCGTCGGAGGTGTTGGTGTACGGGACGGATACCGTGGTGCGGTCGCTGCCGTCCTGCGGCCAGTTGAAGGTGCCGCCCTGGACGGCCGGGGCGCCGAGGACCGTCTGGTCGATGGCGGCCTTGACGTCGAGGCGGCCGCCGCCGACCTCGCGGACGTCGCCGGGCAGGTCGCTCTCGGCGGAGGAGACGAGAGCGGCCTTGATCTGCTGCGCGGTCCAGTCGGGATGGCGCTGCTTGACGATGGCGGCGGCGCCGGCGACGTGCGGGGTCGCCATCGACGTACCGGACATGGACTGGTAGGCGTACACGCCCCGGCCGCCGGCGGCGGCGGCGGAGATGCCGACGCCGGGCGCCGCTATCTCGGGCTTGAGGGTGTGGGTGAAGGGCGTCGGGCCGCGGCTGGAGAACCAGGCGGTGGAGTCGTCGCGGTCGGTGGCGCCGACGGTGAGGACGCCGGGCGCGCAGCCGGGCGAGGAGACGGTGTTGTGCGTGGGTCCGGAGTTTCCGGCGGCGATGACGAACAACGTGCCCTTGTTCCGGGCGAGTTCCTCGGCCGCGGCACTCATCGGGTCGGTGCAGTCGGTGGGGAGGGAGCTGCCGAGGCTCATGGAGACGACATCGGCGCCCTGGGCGACGGCCCACTCCATGCCGGCGATGATCCAGGAGGCGGCGCCGGAGCCGGAGTCGTTGAGGACCTTGCCGTTGAGGAGCTGGGCGCCGGGGGCGACGCCCTTCTTCTTGCCGTCGCTCGCGGCGCCGGAGCCGCCGACGGTGGAGATGGTGTGGGTGCCGTGGCCCTGGCGGTCGTCGGCGGTCTCGGAGTCGGTGAAGTTCTCGGAGGCGGCGATGCGGCCCTTGAGGTCGGGGTGTTCGGCGTCGGCGCCGGTGTCGAGGACGGCGACCTTGGTGCCGGTGCCGTCGTAGCCGGCGGCCCAGGCCTCGGGGGCGTGGATCTGCTTCGTCGACTGTTCGAGGGTGGCCTCGACCTTGCGGTCGAGCCAGAGCTTCTTCAGTCCGCCGGTGGTGCGGGCGGCGGGGGCGGTGACCTCGGCCCAGAAGGTGGCGGCCTGCTTCTTGTCCGCCTTGAGGGCGACGCCGTCGACGGCCTTGAGGACCTGGCCGCGCCGGGCGCCGCGCGGGGCGGCGGGCACGGAGCGGGTGAGGTCGGAGCCGTAGACCGCGATGAGGGGCAGGGTGGTGGTGGCCGCGTCGTCGTAGCCCTGGCGGACGAGTCCGGTGACGTTGAAGAGCTCCTCGTCGACGCGTCCGGCGGCGAGCGCGGCGGTGGCGCCCTCGGGGTAGACGTACAGGTCCTTGCCGGCGCGGCGGGTCTGGACGAGGGGGACGGTGCCGTCGTCGCCCGGCAGGGCGGTGGCGGCCGGGTTGCCCTCGGCGTCGCGGGTGACCAGGACCCGGTCGCCGGTGACGAGGGTGACGGTGGCGCCCCCTCCCCCGGCGCGGGCCGAGGCCTGGCTGCCGACCACCGGTCGCTTGCCGGCCGTGTCGTCCTGCGGCTCTTCGGCCATGGACGGCGAGACCGCGGTGACGGCCAGGACGGCGGCGGTCGCCGCCCCCAGGGCCGTACGCGAAATCGGGCGCATCGCTCTCCCCATCTGAATTCGGAAAAAGGCCGCAAAAAGCCCCTAACCGAAGGCTGTTGGTGCTGCGGTGGCGCCACATTGGCAGAGGTGAGGGCGGTGCAGGGATGATGGGCGAGGCGGGAATGCGCCGTGGCCGTTTCCCGCCAGGTCACCAACGGAACGAATGCCTCCGGTGAACGTCCCCGGAAAGATCGGGAACGACCGCCGGCGGTACGGCGAGGGGTGGGGCATCCATGCTGGGAGCGATAGGACTCGACGAGCGCCAGGAGTCCGCGTACCGGGCCCTGGTCGCGCTGGGCGCGGCCGAGGTCACCGATCTCGCGCACCGGCTCGCCCTGCCCGAACGGGACACCGAGCGCGCCCTGCGCCGCCTCGAATCACAGGGACTCGCCGCCCAGTCCTCGGCCCGCACCGGCCGGTGGGTCGCGGCGCCGCCCGGGGTCGCCCTCGGCGCCCTCCTCACCCAGCAGCGCCACGAGCTGGAGCAGGCCGAGCTCGCGGCGGCGCTGCTCGCCGAGGAGTACCGCGCCGAGGCAGAGGCCGTCGCCGTGCACGACCTGGTGGAGGTGGTCACCGGCGCGAGCGCGGTCACCCACCGCTTCCTCCAGCTCCAGCTCGGCGCGACGGAGGAGGTCTGCGCCCTCGTCACCGGCAAGCCCATCGCCGTCACCGGCATGGAGAACGACGCCGAGGAGCAGGCGGCCGGCCGCGGGGTCCGCTACCGGGTGGTCATCGAACGCGAGGTCCTCACCCTCCCCAACGGCCTGCTCGAACTCTCGGCGGCGCTCGGCCGCGACGAACTGATCCGCGTCGCCGACCGCGTCCCCACCAAGCTCGTGGTCGCCGACCGCTCGCTCGCCATGGTCCCCCTCACCGGCCGCGGCGCCGAGCCCGCCGCCATCGTCGTCCACGCCAGCGGCCTCCTCGAATCGCTCATGGGCCTCTTCGAGTCCGTCTGGCGCGAGGCCCTGCCGCTGCGCCTCGGCGCCGGCGCGCAGATCACCGAGGAGCAGGCCTCGGGCCCCGACGCCATGGACCTGGAGATCCTCTCGCTGCTGCTCGCCGGCATGACCGACGCGAGCGTGGCCAAGCAGCTCGACCTCGGACTCCGGACCGTCCAGCGACGCGTGAAGGGCCTGATGGAGCTGAGCGGCGTGACCACCCGCCTGCAGCTCGGCTGGCACGCGTACGAGAAGGGCTGGGTCTCCCGCGGCTGACGCGCCCGCCGCCCCGGAGGACGTCCTCCGTCCGCCCCTCGCGACCTGCGGGAACCTCCGGCATCCGGCACGCTGGGCAGCGTGGGTGTGTGGCAGCTCCTGATGATCGCGACGGTGATGCTGCTCGGCCTGTTCGGGGTACTGGCCCCCGGCGTGCCGGGGACGTGGCTGGTGTGGGCCGCGATGCTGTGGTGGTCGCTGCACGAGCGGACCGACCTCGCCTGGATCCTGCTCGTCTCCTCGACCGGTCTGCTGCTGCTCAGCCAGGTGATCGTCTGGCAACTGCCACCCCGGCGTCTCCGGGGCGTCGGCATCACCCGCAGGATCGTGGCGTACGCGGGAGTGGGCGCCCTCCTCGGCTTCGTCCTCATCCCGGTCGTCGGCGCCGTCCCCGGCTTCGTCGGCGGCATCTACCTCGCCGAACGGCTCCGCCTCGGCGGCCACGGCCAGGCCCGCGCGGCCACCCGGACGGTGATGCGCGCGGCGGGCACGAGCGTCCTCGTCGAGCTCTTCTCCTGCCTCCTGATCGTGGGCGCCTGGGCGGGCGCCGTCATCTGGGGCTGAGCCCGGCCCTCACCCGTTCGGCCGAGCGGGGCCGGGGCGGCGTGCTCAGGCCGCCGCTCTGGCGTACAGCCGGGCGTACGAGCGCCACGGCCGCCACTCCTCCGCGTCCGGCCCGTCCGCCGCGGGCACGTCGGGGTCGCCGAGGGCGCGCATCCGGATCAGGGCGGCGGCCCCGGCCGTGACGCCGGGGACGGCGAGCAGGGAGCGTTCGGCCTCGTCCCGCTCGGCGCCGGGGTCGAGACGGACGCTCCCGTCGGCGAGGGCGCGGGCGAGCGGCCCCGCCACCGGGTGACCGGTCAGCGCGGCGGGCTCGGGGAAGACGTGGGTGAGCGTGCCGCAGGCCTCGGCGAGCGGCGTGCCGTGCGACTCCGCGACCCGCGCCGACTCCTCGGGCCCCAGGACCGTCCGCAGCGCGAACTCCTCCGGCTCGGCCGCCCCCGGGGAGCGCACCCCGGGCCGCGCCGCCACCTCCGCCGCGAGCCCGGGGGCGGCGCCGAGGCGCTCCGCGACCGCGTACGGGTCGGCGTCCAGATCGAACAGGCGGCGCAGCCGGTGCACGGCGGTCGTGAGGTCCCGCAGCTCGGTGAGGTGGATACGGGCGTCGAGCCACCGTCCGCCGGACCGCTCGTCGACGGAGACGACGCCGGTGCCGTACGGGAGCCGGAGGGTACGCCGGTAGGTGCGGGCCCCGGGTGCGCCGACGACCTCCTCGACGCGTGGCACCGCCTCGGCCGCGAGCAGGTCGAAGACCTCGCCGGCCGCGTACGGCCCCCGGTGCGCGAGCCGCAGCGGCACCCCGGCGGCCAGCGCCGTGCGGGCCCCGGCCCCGCTGCCCGCCTCGGCGCGCAGGTCGGTGGGGGTGCGGGCGTAGACGGCCCGGATCGTCTCGTTGAACTGGCGGACGCTGGCGAACCCGGCCGCGAACGCGATCTCGGTCACCGGCAGGCCCGTGGTCTGCAGGAGCAGCCGCGCGGTGTGCGCCCGCTGCGCGCGGGCCAGCGCGACGGGCCCGGCGCCCAGCTCGGCGGTGAGCTGCCGCTGCACCTGCCGGGTGCTGTAGCCGAGGCGTCCGGCGAGGCCGGGCACGCCCTCCCGGTCGACGACCCCGTCGCCGATCATCCGCATCGCGCGCCCCACCACGTCCGCCCGCACGTTCCACTCCGCGGAGCCGGGCACCGCGTCCGGCCGGCAGCGGCGGCAGGCCCGGAAACCGTGGCCCTGGGCCGCGGCGGCGGTCGGGAAGAACGACACGTTCTGCCGCTTCGGTGTCACCGCGGGGCAGCTGGGCCGGCAGTAGATCCCGGTCGTCCGGACCGCGAAGAAGAACTCCCCGTCGAACCGCGCGTCCCTGCTGCTGACCGCCTCATAGCGGGTGTCGTCGTCCCTCATGCCTCCCAGTGTGCGGCCGCCGGCCGCCGGGGACTCGCGGTTTTCGGACACCGCGGTCCCGGCGGCCGTACGCCCGCGGACACCGGAGACGCCGCGACCGCACGACCGCGGGTACGGGGCACAGGCGTGTACGGGCTACCGCAGGCGCCCGCTGCGCTTGAACTCCATCGCGGCGCGGCCGGCGTCGCCCTTGCGCTTCCAGTCCTTCCGGATCTCGTTGCGCAGCCGGGCGTCGGTCTTCGCGACCAGGCGCTGGTTCTCGCGCAGGAGCTTGCGGAAGCTCTCCAGCCGGCGCACCGGAAGCGTGCCGTCGTCGACCGCCGCGAGGACCGCGCAGCCCGGCTCCGCCTCGTGGGCGCAGTCGGGGAAGCGGCACTCCCCCGCCAGCTCCTCGATCTCCGAGAAGACCTGGCCGACGCCGGTCTCGGCGTCCCAGAGGCCGACGCCGCGCAGTCCGGGGGTGTCGATGAGGACGCCCCCGCCGGGCAGGACGAAGAGGTTGCGGGTGGTGGTCGTGTGGCGGCCCTTGCCGTCGACGTCACGGGCCGCCTGGACGGTCATGACGTCATGGCCGACGAGGACGTTCGCCAGGGTCGACTTCCCGGCGCCGGAGACGCCGAGGAGCACGGTCGTACCACCGGCGACGGTCGCCGACAGCACGTCGAGGCCCTCTCCGGTCGTCGAGCTGACGGGCAGCACCTGTACACCGGGCGCGACCGTCTCGACGTCCTCGACGAGGTACGAGAGCCCGACCGGGTCCGGCACCAGGTCCGCCTTGCTGAGGACGATGGTCGGCTGCGCGCCGGACTCCCACGCCAGGGCGAGGAAACGTTCGATCCGGCCCAGGTCGAGCTCGACCGCGAGCGAGACCGTGATCACCGCGTGGTCGACGTTGGCCGCGAGGATCTGTCCCTCGGACCGCTTGGACGAGGTGGAGCGGGCGAACGCGGTACGGCGCGGCAGGCAGGCCCGTACGTAACGCGGATCGCTCGCCCCTTCGGGGTCGACGGCCGCCCAGTCGCCCGTGCACACGACCCGCAGCGGATCGTGCGGCGTCACGAACGCCGTGTCGGCGCGCACGACCCCGTCGGGCGTGGCGACGTCGCACTGGCCGCGGTCGACGCGGATGACCCGCCCGGGGACGAGTCCCTGAGCGGCGTACGGCGCGAAGTCGGCGGCCCAGCCGGAGTCCCAGCCGTGGGCGTCGAGCACCGAGGAGGAGAAGTCGGAGGAATCCGAAGAAGAAGAGGAATCGAGGGAAAGCGAGAAAGACAAGGGGGACCCTTCAAGGGGCGGCCCCGGCGCCGGAGAAGCGAAGTTGAGGTCAGCCGGTGGCCGCGGAGGTGGAGTGGTTGAACATCCGCGTGCGGGCAGTGCCCTTCGTGACGACAGCCATCGGTCACACCTCCTGTGTCTTTTCGCGATCTGGCGACGACGCGATCTCGCGTCGCTCGATCTCGCGTCGCTCGATCTCGCGTCGCTCGATCTCGTCGCGCTCGATCTCGTACGGGGAACACCGTAGCGGGAGCGCTCCGGAACCCGCCACGGGTTTTTCAGGCGACACCGAGCAGCGTCACGGCCACCGCCGTGAGCAGCCCCGTGAGCAGCACCGCCGGGGTCCCCGGGGCGACGCCCTCGTCCCCGGCGCGGTGGGCCAGGCGTACCGCGCCGAGCGCGATCAGCAGGGCGATGGTCCCGTTGAGCCCCAGCATCATGATCCAGCGCGGCCCGTCCAGGGCTCCGTGCAGGAACGCGGTGGCGGTGACGGTTCCGGGAACGGCCGCCCGCAGGCCGGCCGGCGCGACGAGCGTCCGCAGCAGGGCGGGGACGTCCAGGCGCGCACGCGGGCGCGGGGGCATGTCGTCCTCCGCCGTCCGCCCGCGGCGTAGGGCCCGTGCGGCTCCCGACATCACGAGCACCGCCCCGAGCGCCACGAGCCCGTAGGCGACGACGACCGCGTCGTCGCCCTCCCTCCCCAGGAGCAGCCCGAACGCGGCGAGGAAGGCCGCCGGCCCGCCGCCCGCGCGGCCCAGCCACGGCGCCGCGAGCACGGCCGCCGCGGCCCAGGGCCACGGCCTCCGTCCGTACGCGCGCGTGCTCATGCCCAGAACCTAGCCCCGCCGCGGCCCATACGGGGCCCCAAGCCCCCGCGCGGATCGGGTCAGTCCTTCTCCCAGCCCGAGTGGAGGCGGGATTTGACGTCGTCGGGCGGGAGGAACTTGGACCAGCGCTCGGGGAACTCGGAGGGCATGTCGGGGTCGTCCTCGTCGACGTCCTCGGCTTCGGCGCGGACGCGGGCGACGAGTTCGGCGGCCTGGATGGCGCGGGCGCGTTCGTTGGCCTCGCGGGCGGCGGCGGTGGCGACGGAGGGCCAGACGCGGTCGATGGCGGCGTTCACGGCGGCGCCGACGAGGACGGCGAAGGCGGAGATGCCGATCCAGAGGAGGACGGCGATGGGGGCGGCGAGGGAGCCGTAGATGGTGGGGCCCTCGACCTGGCTGGTGAGGTAGATGCGCAGCAGGAAGCTGCCCAGGGTCCACATGGCGAGGGCGACGAGGGCGCCGGGGATGTCCTCGATCCACGGCGATCTGACGGGCACGGACACGTGGTAGAGGGTGGTGAGGAAGGCGATGGAGAGCAGGGTGACGACCGGCCAGTAGAGGACGGCGACGACCTCGGTGCCCCAGGGGACGAGTTCGACGACCCGGTCCGGGCCGACGACGGCGAGTGGCAGGACGACGGCGCCGATGAGCAGCGCCACGATGTAGAGGAGCAGGGCGAGGAGCCGGGTCTTGACGATGCCTCGGTGGCCGTCGAGGCCGTACATGACGGTGATGGTGTCGATGAAGACGTTCACCGCGCGGGAGCCGGACCAGAGGGCGATGGCGAAGCCGAGGGAGATCAGCTCGGGCCGTTTGCCCTGGGTGATGTCGTCGAGGAGGGGTTCGGCGATCTCGCGGACGCCCCGGTCGGAGAGGACCGTGCCGGCCGCGTGGAGGATGTTCTCCCTGATGCTGGCGACGGTGTCGGTGTTGGTCCAGTCGTCGGCGTACCCGAGGACGGCGATCAGGCCGAGGAGCAGGGGCGGCAGGGACAGCAGCGTGAAGAACGCGGCCTCGGCGGCGAGGCCGAGGATCCGGTACTCGATGCACGAGTTGACGGTGTCCTTGAGGAGCAGCCAGACCATCTTCCGCTTCGAGACGTTGCGGTAGAGGACGCGCGCGCGGTGGAGCCTGCTCCAGGGCCGCCGCTCGGGCCGTTCGGGTGTTTCGCTTGCTGCCTGCACCTGCTTACCGTATCGGCATGTCAGGGAGCACCCACACAGTGACCAACCAGGCTCCGCCCCTGGTGGGATACGACGTCTTTGCGTGCGATCGGGCGCTGGCGGAGGCGGTCGAGCGGCACCTCGCCCCGGAGCTCCTCGCGGAGGCGCGGGAGGAGCTGAGCCTGCTGGGCCGGGCGTCGGGGTCGGAGCAGGTACGGGAGTGGGGCGAGCTGGCCAACGCCTTCCCGCCCCGGCTGCGGACCCATGACCGGTACGGCCACCGGATCGACGAGGTCGAGTTCCATCCGGCCTGGCACCGGCTCCTCGGCCGCTCGGTGGCCGCCGGACTCACCGACGCGTGGGGCCGTCCGGGTGGTCATGTGCGGCGGGCCGCCGGTTTCCTGGTGGCCTCGCAGCCGGAGGCGGGGCACGGCTGCCCGCTGTCGATGACGCACGCGGCGGTGCCGGCCCTGCGGGCCGAGCCGGAGCTCGCGGCCGTCTGGGAGCCGGCGGCGACCTCGCACGTGTACGAGCGGGCGCTCGCGCCGGTCGCGGAGAAGCCGGGCGTGCTGCTCGGCATGGCGATGACGGAGAAGCAGGGCGGCAGCGACGTACGGGCGAACACGACGGAGGCCCGGCCCCTCGCGGTCGACGGCGAGTACGTCCTGACGGGGCACAAGTGGTTCTGCTCGGCCCCCATGTCGGACGCCTTCCTGGTCCTCGCGCAGGCTCCGGCCGGGCTGACCTGCTTCCTGGTGCCCCGGGTCCTCGCGGACGGCTCGCGCAATCCCTTCGCGCTCCAGCGCCTCAAGGACAAGCTGGGCAACCGCTCGAACGCCTCCGCCGAGGTGGAGTTCGACGGGGCGACCTGGGCGCGCCGGGTCGGCGAGGAGGGCCGCGGGCTCCGCACGATCATGGGCATGGTGGCGGCGACCCGCCTCGACTGCGTCCTCGGTTCGGCGGCGCTGATGCGGCAGGCGGTGGCCCAGGCCGTGCACCACTGCGCGTACCGCGAGGCGTTCGGCGGCCCGCTGATCGAGAAGCCGCTGATGCGGAACGTGCTGGCCGACCTCGCCCTGGAGTCGGAGGCGGCCACGGCCCTCGGCATGCGTCTGGCAGCGGCCTACGACGCCGACACCCCGGAGGAACGTGCTCTGCTTCGTATCGCCGTTCCGGCGGCCAAGTACTGGGTGACCAAGCGCTGTACGCCGATGGTGGCCGAGGCCCTCGAATGCCTGGGCGGCAACGGGTACGTGGAGGAGTCCGGGATGCCCCGGCTGCTGCGCGAGTCGCCGCTCAACTCCGTCTGGGAGGGCTCGGGCAACGTGCAGGCGCTCGACGTGGTGCGCGCGCTCAGGACCGGTCCGGAGGTCCTCGACGCCTTCCTCCGTGAGGTGGGTGCGGCGCGCGGCGCGGACCACCGGCTGGACCGGGCCATCCGCGGCCTCCTGGTCGAACTGTCCGACCTGGACGGCATCGAGGCGCGCGCCCGGCGGCTCGTGGAGCGCCTGGCGCTGGTCCTGCAGGGCTCGCTGCTCGTGCGCTGGGCGCCGCCGGAGGTGGCCGACGCGTTCTGCGCCGGGCGGCTGGGCGGGGACGGAGGTGCGGCCTTCGGCACGCTGCCGCACACCCTGGACCTGCGGGCGCTGGTGGAGCGGGCGCGGGCGGTGGTGTGACGTTCCGGGGGGGCTCGGGGCCCGGCCGGATACGGGGCTTGGGCCGCGCGTACCAGGGGTGGACTCGGGGGGCCGGTCGGCCTGCCCGGGTCGGCACGCGCGGAAAAGCGGGGGTGGTGCTGCGCCGACACGGCACCACCCGCCGCTGTGTCCACCCTCGCCCAGGGCGCCGGGGGGTCGCCAGAGTTGCAAAGGGTTGCAGGATTGTGCGAACCGGGCCTCGCGGGCGGGTTCAGGACGGCACGATGGGCACCGACACTCCGGACATCTGCCCTGTGCAGAACCGATACAGCATGCCGGGTGGCTGGGAGAGACCGATGAAGAACACGCAGCTCGACATGAGGCGCCTCGCCTCCATGGACGCCGCCCAGGCCACCCGACTGCTGCACCGGGTGCGCGAGGAGACCCTGGCGGGCCGTACGCCCCCGATCGCGCCCCGCCCGGTGATCGACGCGTCCTGGCAGCGGATGGCCCGGCTCGGTCTCGACCCGGACCAGGGCACGAGCAGCGTGCTGCTCCAGCGGGACGAGCTGGAGAAGCGGCGCAGGACGACGCTGCTGTCCGAAGTGATGCAGACGCTGAGCGGCGGGCTCGCCGGGATCGCGGACGCCTCCCTCCAGATCATGGTCGTCACCGACGAGCAGGGCCGGGTGCTGTGGCGCCAGGGGAACCCGGCGGTGCTGCGGAAGGCGAACGGCATCTGCCTGGAGGAGGGCGCGGCCTGGTCCGAGCACACCACCGGCACCAACGCGGTGGGCACCGCCCTCGCCATGGGCCGCGCCGTCCAGGTGCACTCGGCCGAGCACTACGTCCAGGCGCTGCACAACTGGACCTGCGCCGCCGCTCCCGTGCACGACCCGCGCGACCAGCGGCTCCTCGGCATCCTGGACGTCAGCGGTCCGGCGTCGAGCTTCCATCCGGCGATGCTGGCGCTCGTCGGCTCGGTGGCGCAGCTCGCCGAGGCGGAGATGCGGGAGCGGCACCGCGGGTCGATCGAGCGGCTGCGGGCGGTGGCCGCGCCGATCCTGTGCCGGGTGGGCGGCCGGGCGGTCGCGGTGGACGCGCACGGCTGGACGGCCGCGGTGACCGGGCTCGCGCCGGTGGACCGGATCGCGCTGCCCAAGTCCTTCCGGGCGGGCCGGGTCTGGCTGCCGTCCCTGGGGGTGTGCGCGGTGGAGCCGCTGCCGGGCGGCTGGCTGCTGCGGGTCGAGGAGGAGACCCGGCCCGTGGATCCCGGCGCGGAGGCGGCGAGCCGGGTGGTGCTCGACCTGAGCCGGCCGCGCCGCTGGACCGTGGCCGTCTCGGGGGACGCGGGCAGCTGGCAGCAGGAGCTGAGCCCCCGGCACGCCGAGCTCCTCTACGTCCTCGCGCTGCACCCCGACGGGCGGACCGCGGCGGAGCTGGCGGAGGACGTCTTCGGGGACCGTACGAGGACGGTCACCGTCCGGGCCGAGATGTCCCGGGTGCGGCGGAACCTCGCCGGAGTCCTGGCGCACCGCCCGTACCGCTTCCGCGAGGAGGTGGCGGTGCGGGTGCTGCGGCCCGAGCACCCGGGCGACCTGCTGCCGCACTCCACCGCCCCCGCCGTCCGGGCGGCCCGCACGCCGACCGTCCCCTGATCCGCTTCAGGACGCCAGCTGCTGGAAGAGCGTGCCGATCTTCTTCTGGTCCGCCACCAGCGGCAGGGTGTCGAAGTACAGCTCCCACTCGCCGCCCGGGCCGAAGCGCTCCACGATCCCGAACGGGATGCCGGTGCGGGTCGCGGTGCCGTCGGTGACGGAGGCGGTGCCGTGCCATTCGACGTAGGTGGTGGTCTCGCCGACGGCGACCTGGCCGGCCTTGAGGCTGAGGTCGGCGGTGGCGAAGAGGCGCTCCAGGTAGGCGCGCTTGCCGGCCTCGGTGGCGAGCGGGGCGCCGAGGCCGGGGCCGGTGAGGCGCGCGCCTCGGGTGCGGGCGAGGAGCGCGTCGGTGTCCTCGGCGTTCCAGGCGGCGAGCCGCCCGGGCAGCTCCCCGGCGCGGGGGCCGCCCGGGGTGCCGGCCGGGACCGGGTCGCCGTTCCCGGGGGCCGCCGGGTCGGCGACGCCCTCGAAGAGCGGTGCGGGGGCCGTCCCGGGCAGCGTGTCCTGGAAGAGGACGGCGCGGTCGTAGTAGCGGCGGGCCTGGAGGGTGCGGCCCTCGTCGCCGAGGACGTTCCGGGCGATCTGCGGGTAGGCGACGGTCCGGCCCTTCAGGGTGACCTCGTTCCACTGCCCGAACATCACGGTGCTGCCGTCGGCGACGACGTCCGTGCCCCGGTAGCGGAGGCCGGGCGCGAGGGCCAGGGAGCCGGTGATGGAGGTGCCGATGGTGGTGTGGCCGCGCTGCGCGGCGCCGCCGGCCTCCCAGAGGGTGGCCTCGGGGTCGAAGATGTCGAGGTAGGCCCGGACCCGGGGGTGGGTGAGGTCGCCGGGCGCCGGCGGGGTGCCGGTCGGCAGCTCGCCGAAGGTGATCTGCCGCTCCATGAAGGCGCAGGCGTTGGGGGTGATCCGGCCTTCGAGGCGCTCGACCTTCTCCCGCGCGGCCGGGCAGTCGAACCGCGCCGCCGTCGCGGCCCCGCCCGGCAGTGCCTCGGCCGCCGTCACGGTGACGGCCGCCCCCGCGACGATCGCCGTCGCCATCGCGATGCCCACCAGTCCCCGTCGACCCGTACCCATGTCGTACCCCTCGCGTCGTTCACCGCCGGGTGCGGCCCTGTGCCGTCCCGGTGTGATCACCCTGCCGGGAGGCCGGTGCGGGGGTCGATTACCTCGGAGGTCATGCGGCCGCCCCGTGCCCCGTACGAGGTGCCGGGCCCTCCGGGCCGGGTGTCCGCATGACGGACGGCTTGTCCGCCAGGACCGAACAGGGTGGGAATCCGGCGCTCCGCATGATCCGATGGTCCTATGAGCATCACTCTCACCACCTGGTCCCTCGAACAGACGGCGCCGACCGACCTCGTCCCCGCCCGCGTCCCGGAGGGCGACGGCCTCACGATCGCCCGTGCCGAGGTGCCCTCGGCCGAGTACAGCCGCTTCCTCTACACGGCGGTCGGTGGCGACATCCGCTGGAACGACCGCCTGGGGCTCACGTACAAGGAGTGGCAGGCGATCGTCGAGAAGCCGGGCGCCGAGATCTGGGTGGCGTACGACCGGGGGACGCCGGCCGGATACGTGGAGCTCGACCCGCAGGACGACGGCGTCGTGGAGATCGTCTACTTCGGCCTCATCCCCGCCTTCCGAGGGCAGGGCATCGGCGGCCACCTCCTCACCGAGGGCGTGCGGCGCGCCTGGGACCTGGCGGACCGCTGGCCGGGGCGCGAGGAGACGAAGAAGGTCTGGCTGCACACCTGCTCGCTCGACGGCCCGCACGCGATGGCCAACTACCAGCGGCGCGGCTTCCGGCTCTTCGACACCAAGGTGGAGGAAGTGGCGGAGTCGGAGAACCCCGGCCCCTGGCCTGGGGCGTACGCCTGATCCGTACGAAACGCCACGAAGGGGCCCCCGACGGGGCCCCTTTCGCGTGACCCAGAACACAACATCTCACCCAGCGAGACATCTACGTCCAAATCCTGGACGATGCTGGACTGGGTCCAAAGTCCCGTGACACGCTTCCGTCATGTCTGGAACTGGAATTGCCTTGGTGAGTCGGCGGCACGTCGACCTCGGCCGCATGTCCAGCGCCATCTGTCCGGTGCGCTGAGAGAACCAGCACCGCCGCGATTCTCTTTCAGCCCCCACTCTGCCCCACCCTGCTGCGCACTGACGCGCCACCCTCTGACCTGAGCGCGAGTGTGCAGGTCAGAGCCGCCCTCTCGCAGTCCCGAAGGACAAAACGCCATGGCCGCCACCCCGGAAAACCCCACTCCCGCCGCCGCCCGCCGCAAGCCCGGGCGCCACCGTGGCGAGGGTCAGTGGGCCGTGGGGCACCTCACCCCGCTGAACGGCAATGAGCAGTTCAAGAAGGACGACGACGGTCTCAATGTGCGGACACGTATTGAGACGGTCTACTCGAAGCGCGGCTTCGACTCCATCGACCCCAACGACCTGCGCGGACGCATGCGCTGGTGGGGCCTCTACACCCAGCGCAAGCAGGGTCTGGACGGCACCAAGACGGGCGTTCTGGAGCCGGAGGAGCTGGACGACGAGTACTTCATGCTCCGCGTCCGGATCGACGGCGGCCGGCTGACCACCGAGCAGCTCCGGGTCATCGGCGAGATCTCCGAGGAGTTCGCCCGCGGCACCGCAGACATCACGGACCGGCAGAACATCCAGTACCACTGGATCCGCATCGAGGACGTCCCCGAGATCTGGAACCGCCTGGAGGCGGTCGGCCTGTCGACCACCGAGGCCTGCGGCGACACCCCGCGTGTCATCCTCGGCTCGCCCGTGGCCGGCATCGCCGCCGACGAGATCATCGACGGCACGCCCGCCATCGACGAGATCCAGCGCCGGATCGTCGGCAACAAGGACTTCTCCAACCTGCCCCGCAAGTTCAAGTCCGCGGTCTCCGGCTCGCCGCTGCTCGACGTGGCGCACGAGATCAACGACATCGCCTTCGTCGGCGTACGGCACCCGGAGCACGGCCCCGGCTTCGACGTCTGGGTCGGCGGCGGTCTCTCCACCAACCCGAAGCTCGGCGTCCGCCTCGGCACCTGGGTCTCCCTCGACGAGGTCCCGGACGTCTACGAGGGCGTCATCTCGATCTTCCGCGACTACGGCTACCGCCGGCTGCGCAACCGCGCCCGCCTGAAGTTCCTCGTCGCCGACTGGGGCCCGGAGAAGTTCCGCCAGGTCCTGGAGGACGAGTACCTGAAGCGCAAGCTGACGGACGGCCCGGCCCCCGAGCAGCCCGCCGGCCAGTGGCGCGACCACGTCGGCGTCCACCGCCAGAACGACGGCCGCTTCTACGTCGGCTTCGCGCCGCGCGTCGGCCGCGTCGACGGTGCGACCCTGACGAAGATCGCCGAGATCGCCGAGACGCACGGCTCCGGCCGCGTCCGCACCACCGCCGAGCAGAAGATGCTCGTCCTCGACGTCGAGGAGGCGCAGGTCGACGGCATCGTCTCCGCCCTCGAGGCGCTGGACCTGCGCGTCACCCCCTCGCCGTTCCGGCGCGGCACGATGGCCTGCACCGGCATCGAGTTCTGCAAGCTCGCGATCGTCGAGACGAAGGGCCGCGGCTCCTCGCTCATCGACGAACTGGAGCGCCGCATCCCGGAGTTCGACGAGCCGCTGACCATCAACATCAACGGCTGCCCGAACGCCTGCGCCCGCATCCAGGTCGCCGACATCGGCCTCAAGGGCCAGCTGGTCCTGGACGACGAGGGCAACCGCGTCGAGGGCTACCAGGTGCACCTGGGCGGCGCCCTCGGCCTGGAGGCCGGCTTCGGCCGCAAGGTCCGCGGCCTCAAGGTCACCGCGGCCGAGCTCCCCGACTACGTGGAGCGCGTCCTCAAGCGCTTCCAGGCGGAGCGCGAGGACGGCGAGCGCTTCGCCACCTGGACCGCCCGCGCCTCGGAGGAAGCCCTCTCATGAGCGAGCGAGCCGCCCCGTTCTTCTGCCCCTACTGCGGCGACGAGGACCTGCGTCCGAACGAGCAGGGTCACGGCGCGTGGGAATGCGCAGCGTGCAGCCGAGCCTTCCAGTTGAAGTTCCTGGGGCTGCTCGCCCCGGCGACTTCGGGCAACACCCCTGGGAGGGAAGAGATATGACGATCACTCAGCACGAAGAGGGCCAGGAAGCCACCCCGGCCGACCTCAAGGCACTCGCCGAGCAGGCCGGCCGTGATCTGGAGGACGCCACCGCCCTGGAGATCCTCCGCTGGGCCGTGGACACCTTCGGCGACCGCTTCTGCGTCACCTCCTCCATGGAGGACGCGGTCGTCGCCCACCTGGCCTCCCGGGTCCGCCCGGGCGTGGACGTCGTCTTTCTCGACACCGGCTACCACTTCGAGGAGACCATCGGCACCCGCGACGCCGTGGACGCCGTGATGGACGTCAACGTCATCACGCTGACCCCGCGTCAGACGGTGGCCGAGCAGGACGCGGAGTACGGCCCCAAGCTGCACGACCGCAACCCCGACCTGTGCTGCGCGCTGCGCAAGGTCAAGCCGCTGGAGGAGGGCCTGACCGCGTACGGCGCGTGGGCCACCGGACTGCGCCGCGACGAGTCCCCGACCCGGGCGAACACCCCGGTCGTCGGCTGGGACGAGAAGCGGCAGAAGGTCAAGGTCTCCCCCATCGCCCGCTGGACGCAGGAGGACGTCGACGCGTACGTCATGGAGCACGGGGTCCTCACCAACCCGCTCCTGATGGACGGTTACGCCTCCGTCGGCTGCGCCCCCTGCACCCGCCGCGTCCTGGAGGGCGAGGACGCCCGCGCCGGACGCTGGGCGGGCCGCGCCAAGACCGAATGCGGGATCCACGGCTGATGACCACCACCCCTCAGACCTCCCCCACCTCCCAGGAGAACCACGTGACCGGTGCCACCATCTGGCTCACCGGCCTGCCGAGCGCCGGTAAGACGACCATCGCGTACGAGCTGGCCGGCCGGCTGCGCGAGGAGGGCCACCGCGTCGAGATCCTCGACGGCGACGAGATCCGCGAGTTCCTCTCGGCGGGCCTCGGCTTCACCCGCGAGGACCGGCACACCAACGTGCAGCGCATCGGCTTCGTCGCCGAGCTGCTCGCCTCGCACGGCGTGAAGGTCCTGGTGCCGGTCATCGCCCCGTACGCCGACAGCCGCGAGGCGGTCCGCAAGCGCCACCAGGCCGAGGGCACCCCCTTCTTCGAGGTGCACGTGGCCACCCCGGTGGAGGTCTGCTCGGACCGTGACGTCAAGGGCCTCTACGCCAAGCAGGCGGCGGGCGAGATCTCCGGCCTCACCGGCGTCGACGACCCGTACGAGGCGCCCGAGACGCCCGATCTGCGGATCGAGTCCCAGAACCAGACCGTGCAGGAGTCCGCGGCGCAGCTCCACGCGTCGCTCACCGAGAGGGGTCTGCTGTGACCACCGTTGCCCATGCTCACGACACCACGGACAGTCCGTTCGCGCTGTCGCACCTGGACTCCCTGGAGTCCGAGGCCGTCCACATCTTCCGTGAGGTGGCGGGCGAGTTCGAGCGGCCGGTGATCCTCTTCTCCGGCGGCAAGGACTCCATCGTCATGCTGCACCTGGCGCTGAAGGCCTTCGCCCCCGCGCCGGTCCCCTTCACGCTCCTGCACGTCGACACCGGGCACAACTTCCCCGAGGTCCTCGCCTACCGCGACCGCGTGGTGGCCGAGCACGGGCTGCGCCTGCACGTCGCCTCCGTCCAGGACTACATCGACGCCGGAAAGCTGCGCGAGCGTCCGGACGGGACCCGTAACCCGCTCCAGACCGTCCCGCTGACCGAGGCCATCCAGGAGCACCGCTTCGACGCGGTGTTCGGCGGCGGCCGCCGCGACGAGGAGAAGGCCCGGGCCAAGGAGCGCGTCTTCTCCCTGCGCGACGAGTTCTCCCAGTGGGACCCGCGCCGGCAGCGCCCCGAGCTGTGGCAGCTCTACAACGGCCGGCACGCTCCGGGCGAGCACGTCCGTGTCTTCCCGCTCTCCAACTGGACCGAGCTGGACGTCTGGCAGTACATCGCCCGCGAGGGCATCGAGCTGCCGGAGATCTACTTCGCCCACGAGCGCGAGGTCTTCGCCCGCAACGGCATGTGGCTGACCGCCGGCGACTGGGGTGGCCCGAAGGACACCGAGACGGTCGAGAAGCGGCTGATCCGCTACCGCACCGTCGGTGACATGTCCTGCACCGGTGCCGTCGACTCCGACGCCACCACGCTCGACGCCGTCATCGCCGAGATCGCCGCCTCCCGCCTCACCGAGCGGGGCGCCACCCGCGCCGACGACAAGATGTCCGAGGCCGCGATGGAAGACCGCAAGCGCGAAGGGTACTTCTAATGAGCACGTCCACCGAGCAGTTCGCCGACGTCTCGGCCACCACCCTGCTGCGTTTCGCCACCGCCGGTTCCGTCGACGACGGCAAGTCCACGCTGGTGGGCCGGCTGCTGCACGACTCCAAGTCGGTCCTCACGGACCAGCTGGAGGCCGTCGAGGCCGCGTCCATCAAGCGCGGTCAGGAGGCGCCGGACCTGGCGCTGCTGACCGACGGCCTGCGGGCCGAGCGCGAGCAGGGCATCACCATCGACGTGGCCTACCGCTACTTCGCGACCGCCCGCCGCCGGTTCATCCTCGCCGACACCCCCGGCCACGTGCAGTACACCCGGAACATGGTCACCGGCGCCTCCACCGCCGAGCTGGCCGTGGTCCTCGTCGACGCCCGCAACGGCGTCGTCGAGCAGACCCGCCGGCACGCCGCCGTCGCCGCCCTCCTGCGCGTCCCGCACGTCGTCCTCGCCGTGAACAAGATGGACCTCGTCGACTACGCCGAGCCCGTCTTCGCCGCCATCGCCGAGGAGTTCACGACGTACGCCTCCGAGCTGGGCGTCCCGGAGATCACCGCGATCCCGATCTCGGCGCTCGCCGGCGACAACGTCGTGGAGCCGTCCGCGCACATGGACTGGTACGGCGGCCCGACGGTCCTGGAGCACCTGGAGACCGTCCCGGTCAGCCACGACCTGACGGCCTGCCACGCGCGCTTCCCGGTCCAGTACGTGATCCGGCCGCAGACCGCCGAGCACCCGGACTACCGGGGCTACGCGGGCCAGATCGCGGCCGGCGCGTTCCGGGTCGGCGAGCAGGTCACCGTACTGCCCTCCGGCAAGACCTCCACGATCAGCGGGATCGACGCGCTCGGCGAGTCCGTGGACATCGCCTGGGCCCCGCAGTCGGTCACCATCCGGCTCGCCGACGACATCGACATCTCGCGCGGCGATCTGATCGCCCCGGTCGGTGACGCCCCGGCGACCAGCCAGGACGTCGAGGCGACGGTCTGCCACGTGGCCGACCAGCCGCTCTCGGTGGGCCAGCGGGTGCTGCTCAAGCACACCACCCGCACGGTCAAGGCGATCGTCAAGGAGATCCCCTCGCGGCTGACCCTGGACGACCTCTCCCAGCACCCGAACCCCGGGCAGCTGGTCGCCAACGACATCGGCCGGGTGGTCGTGCGTACGGCCGAGCCGCTCGCGCTCGACTCGTACGCGGACTCCCGGCGCACCGGATCGTTCCTCCTGATCGACCCGGCGGACGGCACCACACTCGCGGCGGGCATGGCGGGCGAGTCCTTCGCCACGGCCAAGGCCGTCGTCGCGGTGGACGAAGAAGAAGGGTGGGACTTCTGAGATGAGCCAGGACTTCTACGCCACCTTCGCGAAGGAGGGCGGCCGAGTCGGTTCCGGCGCCCTCGGCGCGGGCCGGGGAGGTGTCGCGCGATGTGCGTGCTGACCTCGATGCGCCGCATGAGCGGCGCGACACGGCTCCACCCGCTCCACCCCGAAAGACATAAACGCAGACTTCGCTGAGAAGCTGAATCGAGGGGAACACTTCCCGTGCCTGCCACCACCCGTACCACCCTGCGCCGCGGCATCGCCGCCGCCGCCGCCCTTCCGCTGCTGATCGGCGCGCTCGCCTCCTGCGGCTACGGCTCCGAGGCCAAGAACGACGAGAAGAAGAACGTGTCCGCCGAGGGAGCCAAGAAGCTCTCCGCCGACACCGTACGGCTCGGGTACTTCCCCAACCTCACGCACGCCACCGCGCTCGTCGGTGACCAGGAGGGCATCCTCCAGAAGGAGCTGGGCGGCACGAAGCTGGTGCCCACCACCTTCAACGCGGGCCCGTCCGAGATCGAGGCGCTGAACGCCGGCTCGATCGACATCGGCTTCATCGGCCCCTCGCCGTCCATCAACGGCTACGTCAAGACCAAGGGCACCAACCTCCGCATCGTCGGCGGCGCCGCCTCCGGTGGCGTGAAGCTCGTGGTCAACCCGGCGAAGATCAAGACCCTGGACGACCTCAAGGGCAAGAAGATCGCCACCCCGCAGCTCGGCAACACCCAGGACGTGGCCTTCCTCAACTGGATCTCCGAGAAGGGCTGGAAGGTCGACGCCCAGAGCGGCAAGGGCGACGTCTCCGTGGTCCGCACGGACAACAAGGTCACCCCGAACGCCTACTCCTCCGGCGCCATCGACGGTGCCTGGGTGCCCGAGCCGACCGCGTCGAAGCTGGTCAGCGAAGGGGCGAAGGTCCTGCTCGACGAGTCCGACCTGTGGCCGGACAAGAAGTTCGTCATCACGAACATCATCGTGTCGCAGAAGTTCCTCAACGAGCACCCGGACGTCGTCGAGGCGTTCCTGCGCGGTTCGGTGAAGACCAACGAGTGGATCAACGCCAACCCGGACAAGGCGAAGGCCTCGGCCAACGCCAAGCTGAAGGACCTCTCCGGCAAGGCGCTCGGCGCCAAGGTGATCGACGCGGCCTGGCCGTCCATCCAGTTCACCAACGACCCGCTGGCGGCCACCCTCCAGGCCCAGGCCGATCACGCGGTGAAGGCCGGTCTCCTGAAGCAGCCCGAGCTGAGCGGCATCTACGACCTGAAGCAGCTCAACAAGGTCCTGAAGGCCGCGGGCCAGCCCGAGGTCTCCGACGCCGGTCTCGGCGCCAAGTAAGACGTCCGCAGCTCAACCCAGGAGGTGACGACCATGGCCACGACCACGACGCTCGCCAAGGCCGAGGACCGCGCCGAGGCTCCCGGTCACGCCGCGCGCATCGCGCACGTCTCGAAGTCCTTCGGCGGGCCCTCCGGTGGGCAGCTCGTCCTCGACGACATCTCGCTCGATGTCGCCCCGGGCGAGTTCGTCACCCTCCTGGGCGCCTCGGGCTGCGGCAAGTCCACCCTGCTCAACCTGGTCGCGGGACTCGACCGGCCGTCCGCGGGGTCCATCGAGACCCCCGGCGGCCGGCCGGCCCTGATGTTCCAGGAGCACGCCCTCTTCCCGTGGCTCACCGCGGGCAAGAACATCGAACTCGCCCTGCGGCTGCGCGGGGTGCCCAAGGCCGAGCGGCGCACCGAGACCGAGCGGCTGCTCGAGCTGGTCCGCCTCGGCGGCTCGTACGACAAGCGGGTCCACGAACTGTCCGGCGGCATGCGCCAGCGGGTCGCCCTGGCCCGGGCGCTCGCCCAGGACAGCGACCTGCTCCTGATGGACGAGCCGTTCGCCGCGCTCGACGCCATCACCCGGGACGTCCTGCACGACGAGCTGACCCGGATCTGGCGGGAGACGAAGCTGTCGGTGCTCTTCGTCACCCACAACGTCCGCGAGGCCGTGCGCCTCGCCGAGCGCGTCGTCCTCCTGTCGTCCCGGCCGGGCCGGATCGCCCACGAGTGGACGATCGACATCCCGCAGCCGCGCCGCATCGAGGACGCCGACGTCGCGGAACTGTCCCTTGAGATCACCGAGCACCTCCGTGGGGAGATCCGCCGTCATGGCCAGCACTGATACCGCCGCCACCGCCGTCAAGGCCGACGACCTGGCCGGGCTCGAAGCCGGCCTGGACGCCCTCGACAGCGTGCAGATCCGCCGGACCCCGGTCCGCGAGGTCCTGGTCAAGAAGGTGCTTCCGCCCTTCATCGCCGTCGCGCTCGTCCTGGTGGTCTGGCAGCTCCTCGTCACCTTCGAGGTCACGGACTCGTACAAGCTCCCCGCGCCCTCCGAGGTGTGGGACAGCCTGGCGGCCATGTGGAAGGAGGGGACGCTCCTCAGCGTCCTGTGGACCAGCGTGTCCCGGGCCCTGTACGGCTTCGTCCTCGCCCTCGCCATCGGCACCCCGCTCGGACTGCTCGTCTCCCGCGTGAGGTTCGTGCGGGCGGCGATCGGCCCGATCCTCGCGGGCCTCCAGTCGCTGCCGTCGGTCGCCTGGGTGGCGCCCGCCGTCCTGTGGCTCGGCCTGAACGACAGCATGATGTACGCGGTGATCCTGCTCGGCGCCGTCCCGTCGATCGCCAACGGCCTCGTCGCCGGCGTCGACCAGGTCCCGCCGCTCTTCCTGCGCGCGGGCCAGACGCTCGGCGCGACGGGGCTCAAGGGCGCCTGGTACATCGTGATGCCGGCCGCGCTGCCCGGCTACCTGGCCGGTCTCAAGCAGGGCTGGGCGTTCTCCTGGCGTTCGCTGATGGCCGCGGAGATCATCGCGTCCTCTCCCGACCTGGGCCTCGGCCTCGGCCAGCTCCTGGAGAACGGCCGCAACAACATCGACATGGCCGGCATCTTCCTGGCGATCATCCTGATCCTGATCGTCGGCATCGCCATCGACCTGCTCATCTTCAGCCCGCTGGAGCGCGCGGTGCTCCGCCGCCGCGGCCTGCTCACGAAGGCCTGAGCCCCACGCCATGAACCGTCCCGTCCTCCTCGTCGTCGCCCACGGCAGCCGCGACCCGCGGCACGCGGCGACCGTCCAGGCGCTGGTGCGCCGGGCCGGTGCGCTGCGGCCGGGGCTGCGCGTGGAGACGGCGTTCCTGGAGTTCAACCTGCCGTCGGTGCCGGGGGTGCTCGACCGGCTCGTCGCCGAGGGGGTGCGGGAGGTGGTGGCGCTGCCGCTGCTGCTGACCCGCGCCTTCCACGCGAAGGCCGACATCCCCGCCGTACTGCGCCAGGCTCCCCCGTCCCTGGACATCCGCCAGGCGGAGGTGCTCGGGCCCTCGCCGCTGCTGCTCGCGGCGGTGGAACGGCGGCTGTACGAGGCGGGGCTCACGCCCGCCGACAAGGGCTCGACCGGGGTCGTCCTGGCCTCGGCGGGCTCCACAGACCCGGAGGCGATCGCGGTGATCGCAGAAACGGCGCGGGAGCTGCGGCGCACCGGTTGGTGCTCCGTGCGGCCCGCTTTCGCCTCCGCATCCCTTCCGCGTACGGAGGACGCCGTACGGGCGCTGCGCGCCGAGCCGGGCGTCCGGCGGGTGGCCGTCGCCCCGTACGTCATCGCCCCCGGCCGGCTCCCGGACCGCATCGCGGCGGGCGCGGCGGAGGCCGATGTCCTGGCCGGTGTCCTCGGTCCCTCGCCCGAGCTGGCGCGGCTGCTCCTGGAGCGGTACGACGGCGCTCGGGCGGCGCGGTGGCCGGTGGCCCGTACCGCCTGAGGCCCCCTTTCCCGGATGCGAGGAAGATCACGGCTCCAACCGTGCATCCATACAGCCCCCTTGAGCGTCTTGTGTGCGCGGGTCCGTCACGGACCCGCGCACACCGACTCCTACCAAGGGCAGAACACTTTGCTGACTTCGTCACTCCGCGTGCGCGGTGCCGTGACCGTCTCCCTCACGGCCTCGGCCGTACTGGCCGGAGGTCTCTTCGCCGGCCAGGCTCACGCCGCGCCGGCCGTCCCGTCGATCACCGCCCCCGGCGGCTTCGTCATGAACAACGGGACGGGCGCCACGCTGTACGGGAAGGCCGCGGACACCCGCCGCTCGACCGGTTCCACCACGAAGATCATGACCGCGAAGGTGGTGCTGGCTCAGCGCGGCCTGAACCTCGACGCCAAGGTCACCATCGACAAGGCGTATAGCGACTACATCGTCGCCAAGGGCGCCTCGTCCGCCCGGCTGATCGTCGGCGACAAGGTGACCGTCCGCCAGCTCCTCTACGGCCTGATGCTGCCGTCGGGTTGTGACGCGGCCTACGCGCTGGCCGACAAGTTCGGCACCGGCACCACCCGGGCGGCCCGGGTCAAGTCGTTCATCGGGAAGATGAACGACGAGGCCCGGAAGCTCGGCATGCGGAACACCCACTTCGACTCGTTCGACGGGATAAGCAACGGCAGCAACTACTCCACTCCGCGCGATCTGACGAAGCTCGCGAGCAGTGCGATGAAGGACGCCACGTTCCGCACCGTCGTCAAGACGAAGTCCACCTCGCAGAAGGTGACCACCAAGTCCGGTGGCTACCGCTACATGGCGTGGACCAACACGAACAAGCTCCTCAGCACGTACAGCGGCGCGATCGGTGTGAAGACCGGTTCGGGTCCGCAGGCCAAGTACTGCCTCGTCTTCGCGGCCACCCGCAACGGCAAGACGGTCATCGGCGCGGTGCAGGGCGCTCCGTCCGAGGCGAACCGGGCGGCCGACGTGAAGAAGCTGCTCGACTACGGCTTCGCCCGCTAGCAGCCGGTGGGGCTGCCTCCCGTTCAGGCGGGAGGCGGTCCTGGCCGAAGTCCCGGCCGAAGTCCTAGCCGAAGTCGAGGCCGCCCGTGCGGGTGCGCTTCAGTTCGAAGAAGTCGGGGTCGGCAGCCAGGACGCGGAAGCTGTCGAAGAGTTCGGCCGCCTTCTCGCCGCGCGGGATCGCGCGCAGGACGGGCCCGAACCAGGCGGTGCCGTCGACGTGGATCGTCGGCGTGCCGACGTATCCCCCGGCCTCGGGGTCCACGCCCTCGGCGTGCCGGCGGCGGACGGCCTCGTCGTGGGCCGGGTCGTGGGCGGCGGCGGCGAGTTCCGGCGGGAGGCCCACTTCGGTGAGCGCCTCGGCGACGACCGCGTCGAAGTCCTTCTGCTTCTTCTCGTGGATGCGGGTGCCGTAGGCGGTGTAGAGCGGGCGCAGGATCTCCTCGCCGTGCCGCTCGGCGGCGGCGGCCGCGACCCGCACCGGTCCGATGGAGGCGTCGACGAGTTCGCGGTACCAGTCGGGCAGGGTGTTGCCCTCGTTGTGGACGTACAGGCTCATGACCTTGAACCGCAGGTCGATGTCCCGGTGGCGCTCGACTTCGAGCATCCAGCGCGAGGTGATCCAGGCGAAGGGGCAGGCGGGGTCGAAGTAGAAGTCGACGGTGGGCCGGGTCTCGGTGGTCGTCATGCGGTCGAATCTAGCCAGCGGATGGCCTGCCCGCGTGGTCCATTCACGGGCCGTCTCGCTGGGCCACTTCGGGTTCAGTCCCCCGTGGTCATCTCGACGAGCTTGACCACCGTGTTCCAGTTCCGCCCGGTCGCGACCAGCCCCTTGACCACGGACGGGCGGGAGACCGCCTCGCCCAGCTTGGACTTTCCGAGGCCCTCGGGGGCGTAGAGGTAGAGCACCCGGTCGCCGAGGGCGAAGTCCTCGGGGAGGAAGGCCTCCCGGTCGATCGCGGCGAAGCGCTCGGGGCCGACGGGCTCGGAGTAGTAGACGGCGTGCAGCTGCTTGCCCTCCAGCTCCGCGGCCGGGAAGGGGCAGGCCTCGGCGACGGCGGCGAGATAGGCGGCGTCGCGCACGAGGCAGTCGACGCGGAAGCCGAACCGCTCCTCGATCGCGTCTTCGAGCGCGGCCACGAGTTCGCCCTCCCCCGCGCCGGAGTCGGTGGTGAACACCGCGTTCCCGCTCTGGAGGTAGGTGCGCACGCCCGTGTGCCCGAGGCCTTCGAGAAGCTCCCTGAGCTCGGCCATGGGCACCTTGCGGTGGCCGCTCACGTTGATGCCGCGCAGCAGGGCCGCGTACGTCTTCGTCATGCCCTCAATCTAGGCGGCCACCGCGCCTCGTGGGGGGCGGCACGGTGGCCGGTTCGAACACTGTCCGATGAAGGGGAGCCCGGAGAAGACCCTTCACCCATCTGTGACTTATTCAACAAGGTTTCGTAATGACCAATACGAGAGGAATCCGTCATCCACGCTGATAGCGGGCGAGGACCCGGTTGCCGTCCGTGACCAGTCGTCTCCGTAATTCGTCCGCGTCGATCGCGCCGCTGTAGTACTCCTGGAAGGCCGGGGTGGCGACCTTGTCCTTCCATTCCGGATAGCCGCGCACGCCCTGCGCGGGGGCCGGCCGCAGCTGTGCCGCGAGGGCCGCGCCGGTGGCCCAGCCGTCCCGTGCGGTGTGCAGGGAGGGGTCGGCGAGCGCGGTGGTGCCGGTGGGAAGCATCCAGTCGCCGCGGGCGAGCCGGACCATGTTCCCGGGGCGCAGGAAGAAGTCGAGGAAGGCGGCCGCCTCCTTCTTGTGCGGGCTGGCCGCGGCGATCGACAGGGTCTGCGGGGAGACGCCCTGGGCGAGCCCGGCGCTGCCGGCGGGGGCGGGCAGCACCGTCCACTCGAAGCCCTCCGGGGCCTGCTGGGCGATCTGCTGCCGGTAGGCGAAGCCGAGCGGGACCATGGCGTACTTGCCGGCGAAGAAGCCGGGCAGGGTGTCGGAGCCCCCGCTGCCGAGCGTGGTGCGCGGGGCGGTGCGGTCGGTGACCACCTGGTCGTGGATGGTGCCGGGGACGACGGTGTCGGCCTCGGTGAGGTCGACCGTGACCCGGCCGTCCGCGCCGCGGTGGAAGAGCCGGCCGCCCGCCGAGAGCCCGAGGTTGAGGCTGACGGAGACGGGCTCCTTGAGCGGCCAGGCGACGGCGTACCGGCCGGGGCCCATGGACCGGGTGAGCTCGCGGGCGACCTCCCGGAACTCGGTCCAGGTCCAGGGGTGTTCCGGGGTGGGGATCCGGACGCCGGAGGACTCCAGGATCTTCCGGTTGGCGATGATCACGCGCGGTTCCTGGAGGAAGGGCACGCCGTACACGCCCTCGCCGAAGGTCGTGGTCTCCCAGCCGCCGGCGGGGATGTCGGCGCGCAGCCGCGCGGAGAGCAGCGGGCGGAGGTCGGCGAGGTCGCCGCCGTAGGCGAAGTCGCCGAGGTCGTCGGAGGCGTCGTGGATGATGTCGGGCGCCTCGCCGCCTTCGAAGGAGGTGAGGAGCTGGTCGTGGACCGAGTCCCAGCTGCCCTGGACGTACTCGACCTGGACGGCGGGGTGGCCGGCGTTCCACTCCTTCACCAGCTGCTTGTTGGCCTCGACGGACTCCTGCTGCCAGGCGAGCGACTGGAAGCGGAGGCGTACGACGCCGTCGTCCGGCCCGTCGTCCGCGGCGGCGCAGCCGGTCAGGAGCAGGGCCAGGGAGGCGGCGAGGGCGAGGAGCCTTCTCATGACTTCACCGCCCCGGCCATCATGCCGCCGGTGATCCGGCGCTGGAGGACGGCGAAGACGACGAGGGAGGGGAGGGTGGCGAGGAAGGCCGCGGCGGCCAGCGGGCCGAGGTCGGCGACGCCCTCGGCGCCGAGGAAATGGGTGAGGACGACCGGCAGGGTCTGCTTCTCCGGGGTCTTGAGCAGGACCAGGGCGAAGAAGAACTCGTTCCACGCGGTGACGAAGGCGAACAGCGCGGTGGCGACGATGCCGGGTCCGAGCAGCGGGGCGGTGACCGAGACGAGGGTACGGAGCCGGCCGGCGCCGTCGACGGCCGCGGCCTCCTCCAGTTCGGCCGGCACGGCCCTGACGTATCCCATCAGCATCCAGAGGGCGAAGGGCAGCGACCACACGACGTAGACGAGGACGAGCCCGGCGACGCTGTTGATCAGGTGGAGGTTCTTGAGGATCAGGAAGAGCGGGATGATCACCAGGACGAAGGGGAACGCCTGGCTGATCACCACCCAGCCGGTGGCGGCGGTGGCGAGCCGGCCGCGGTGCCTGGCCGTCACATAGGCGAGCGGGGTGGCGACGGCCACCGCGATCACGGCCGCGGCGACGGCGGCGACCAGGCTGTTCGCGGCGGCCCCGAGCAGCGGCTGCTCGTCGAAGGCCTGCCGGAAGTTGTCGAGCGTGGGGTCCTTCGGGATCCAGGTGGGGTGGAGCGAGGCGAGTTCGGGGGCCGGTTTGAAGGCGGTGGAGACCAGCCAGAGGAAGGGGAAGGCGAGGAAGACCAGGTACGCCAGGAGGGCGAGGTACTGGCCGGCCCGCGCGGCTCCGCTCGTCTTGAGGGCGCTCACCGGTCCTGGTCCCCTTTCAGCCGGCGTACGAGGGAGAGGGCGATGAGCACCGAGACGGCGGCGATCATCACGCAGCCCATCGCGGCGGCGTAGCCGAACTGCCCGTAACGGAAGGCCTCTTCGTAGGCGAAGAGCATCGGGAGCCGGGTCCGGCCGCCGGGTCCGCCGCTGGTCAGCACGTAGACCAGGGCGAAGGAGTTGAAGTTCCAGATGAGGTTGAGCGCGGTGATGGCGAGGGCCACCGGTCTCAGTGCCGGCCAGGTGACGGCGCGGAAGCGGCGCCAGGCGCCGGCGCCGTCGAGGGCGGCGGCCTCGTGGAGTTCGCGCGGGGTGTTCTGGAGTCCGGCGAGGAGGGCGACGGTGGTCTGCGGCATCCCGGCCCAGACGCCGACGACGATCACGGCGGGGAGCGCGGTGGCGAGGCCGGAGAGCCAGTCGTGGCCCTCGCCGAGGCCGAGGTTCCGCAGGGTCTCGTTGAGGATGCCGGCGTCGGGGTTGTAGACGAGCCGCCACATGATGCCGACGACGACCTCGGGCATCGCCCAGGGCACGATGGCGAGCGCCCGCGCCAGGCAGCGGAAGCGGAGGTTCTGGTCGAGCAGCAGGGCGAGGCCGAGGGCGAGCAGGAACTGCGGGACGGTCACCCCGACGGCCCAGAGCACGCCGATCCGGAACGACTCCCAGAACAGGGTGTCGTGCAGCAGGTCCTGGAAGTTGAGGGTGCCGACCCAGCGGGTGGCCTGGGTGCGGCCGGACTGGGCGTCGGTGAAGGCGAGCGCGATGCCGTAGAGCAGCGGTCCGACGCTGAGCACCAGGATCGGCAGCAGGGCCGGGAGCACCAGGAACCAGGCGCCGAGGTCGGGCCCGCGCGGGCGTCCGTCGCGGGCGGCGCGCGGTGGGCGCGTGCGGCCCGGCCGCTTCGTCGCGGTCAGAGAGCTCACCGATCCGACCCCCGTCCGCCCGCTCACGCCGCCGTGGGAACCCCGCCATGGTCCTGACGGCCCGTCGGCCCGTCAAGGCGACCTGCGCGGTGAGCTGCGCGGATGCGAGACTTTGGCGCAAAGACACGGGTGAGGGAGAGGTCCATGGACGAGGCGCGGGCGCGGGAGATCCTGGCGGCGGCGGGGCTGCCGGTCGGGGAGGCGACGCTGCTCGCCCTGGGGGAGAACGCGGTCTTCGCCGTGGGCGGCCTGGTGGTGAAGGTGGGCCGGGACGCCGAGCTGTTCGAGCGGGCCGAGCGGGAGCTCGCGCTGGCCTCCTGGCTCGCCGAGGCGGGCGTTCCCGCGGTCCGGGCGGCCGAGGAGAAGCCGCGTCTGGTGGCGGGGCATCCGGTCACGGTCTGGCACCGGCTGCCCGAGGCGGTGCGGCCGGCGGAGCCCCGCGATCTGGCCCCGCTGCTCCGCGCGGTGCACGCGCTGCCGGAGCCGGCCGGTCCGGCCCTGCCCCGCCGTGACCTGCTGGGCGGGGTCGAGCGGTGGCTGCGGCTCGCGGGAGACGCGATCGACCCGGCGGACGCGGCGTTCCTGCGGGAGCGGCGTGACTCCTTCGCGCCGGCGGCGGCCGCCCTCGTGCCGCGTCTGACGCCGGGGCCGATCCACGGCGACGCCCTCCCGCGCAATGTCCACGTCGGCCCGGACGGCCCGGTCCTGGTGGACCTGGAGACCTTCTCGTCCGATCTGCGCGAGCACGATCTGGTGGTCCTCGCCCTTTCCCGGGACCGGTACGGCCTCGATCCGGCGGCCTACGACGCCTTCACCGAGGCGTACGGCTGGGACGTCCGGGAGTGGGAGGGCTGCGCGGTGCTGCGCGGCGCGCGGGAGACCGCGAGCTGCGCGTGGGTGGCGCAGCACGCGCCCGCGAACCCGAAGGCATTGGCCGAATTCGAGCGTCGGGTGGCCTCGTTGCGGGAGGGTGACCCGGAGGTCCGCTGGTACCCGTTCTGACATCATGAGCCCCGCCTGAACAGGACCGGCGGGAACGGGGTGTCGATATGCGGGTGGAACTGTCCGAGGTGTTCCTCGACGTCGAGGTGAGCGGTGAGGGGCCGGCCGTGCTGCTCGTGCACGGCTTCCCCGACAGCCGCCATCTGTGGCGCCATCAGGTCGCCGCCCTGACCGCGGCCGGCTTCCAGTGCGTCACGCCGACGCTGCGTGGCTTCGGCGCCTCCGACCGTCCGGAGGGCGGCCCGGCGGCGTACCACCCGGCCAAGCACGTCGGCGACCTCCTCCAACTGCTCACCCGGCTCGGCCTCGACCGCGTCCATCTGGTCGGCCACGACTGGGGTTCGGGCATCGTCCAGGGCCTGGCCTCGGTGGTGCCGGACCGGGTGCGCAGCCTGAGCCTGCTGTCGGTGGGTCACCTGGGCGCGATCAGGGCGGCGGGCTGGGAGCAGCGTCAGCTGTCCTGGTACATGGTGCTGTTCCAGCTGTCCGGTGTCGCCGAGGACTGGCTGGCGCGGGACGACTTCGCGAACCTGCGCGAGATGCTGGCCGAACACCCGGACGCGGAGTCCGTGATCGAGCCGCTGCGGGCCCCGGGCGCGCTGACGGCCGCATTGGACATCTACCGCGCGGGACTCCCGCCGGAGGTCCTCTTCGCCGCCGAGGTGCCCCTGATCCCCGTCCCCGCGACCCTGCCGGTGATGGGCCTCTGGTCCACCGGCGACCGCTTCCTGACCGAACGCTCGATGTCCGGCACCGGCGCGTACGTCAAGGGCTCCTGGCGCTACGAGCGGGTCGAGGACGCCGGGCACTGGCTCCAGCTGGACCAGCCGGAGAGGGTGAACGAACTGCTGCTCTCCTTCCTGAAGGAGAACGGCTAGCCCGCGACCGCGACCGCCGCGCGCAGGGGCCACGTGGGGTCGACGACGGCCCGCTCGTCGCCCTTGCCGCGCAGGAAGGCCTGGAAGTTCTCGGCCCAGGCGCGGTACCAGCCGATCTGGCGGTGGTGGAGTTCGGCCGGGTCGAGGGCGGCGACCTCGGGGTGCCGCTCGGCTATGGCGACGGCGACGCGGACGGCGGCGAGGGCGTCTGCGGCGGCCTGGTGGGCGGCTTCGAGCACGACGCCGTACTCCGCGCAGACCGCTTCGAGGGTGCGCTTGCCGCGCCGGTAGCGATCGACGGCACGGTCGATGGTGTACGGGTCGAGGACGGGGCCGACGGTGGTCCCGCCGAGGCGCTCCTCCAGGGACGGGAGGCCGTGGCGGCGCAGTTCGGCGGCGAGGAGTGTCAGGTCGAAGGAGGCGTTGTAGGCGACGACCGGGACGCCCTGGCGCCAGTAGCCGGTGAGGGTCTCGGCGATCTCGTCGGCTACCTCGCGCACCGGCCGTCCCTCGGCGGCGGCCCGCTCGCTGCTGATGCCGTGGATCGCGGAGGCCTGTTCGGGGATGCGGATGCCCGGGTCGGCGAGCCAGTCGCGCTGCCGGACGACGCGCCCGTCGTGGAAGCCGACGATCGAGGCCGTGACGATGCGGGCCTCCAGCGGGTCGGTGCCGGTCGTCTCCAGGTCGAAGCCGACCAGCGGTTCCCCATACCAAGCCATCGGGTCCTCCTTACGTGATCTCCCCCGTGGTGTTGACCACCCTCGCACGCACCACTGACAACGCCTGCGGGGTCCCCCCGTCGAGGGGTCAGGAGACGGGCCGTGAGTCGAGCCAGACCGACTCGAATTCCTCCCGGTACGTCTCGAAAAGTCCGTGATCTCCGTCACGGGAGTGCTGTCCGTGCCGGACGACGTTCCGGCCGCCGCCGCGCAGGACGAGCACCGGGGCCTCCATGCCCCGGGCCCGGCGCAGATAGGACTGGACTACGCCGACGCCGTCCGGGCCGTCGCCGTCCACCAGGTAGGCGGTGAAGCGGGGGGTCTCGTCGAAGACGTGGATCTGGAAGGCGCCCGGGTCGCGGAGCTTCGAGCGGACCCGGCGCATGTGCAGGATGTTCATCTCGACGGAGCGGCTCAGCTCGCCCTTCTTGAGGCCGAGCTCGCGCTCGCGCCGCTTGACGGCGCTGCTCGCGGGGTTGAGGAAGAGCAGCCGGGTGCGGCAGCCGGACTCGGCGAGCCGGACCATGCGGCGGCCGGAGAAGTTCTGCACGAGCAGATTAAGGCCTATGCCGGTGGCGTCGAGGCGGCGGGCGCCGCCGAAGAGGTCCTCGGCGGGCAGCTGGCGCTGGAGCCTGACCCGGTCGGGGTGGACGGAGACGACGTCCGCGTAGCGGTCGCCGACCAGGTCCTCGACGGCGTCGACGGGCAGCCGGTCGGCGGAGGGCACGCCGGCGCCGCTGCCGAGGATCTCCAGGATGCGGGCGGAGGCGCGCTCGGACTGGGCGAGGACGGTGAGCGAGAGGGCCCGGTTGCGGGAGACCACGTTGCGCGTGACCTCCAGCTCGTCGAGGGCGAGCTCGACCTCGCGCCGGTCGTCGAAGTAGGGCTCGAAGCAGGGCCAGTGCTGCACCATCAGCTCGCGGAGCTGGGGCAGCGTGAGGAAGCTGAGGACGTTGTCGTCGGCCGGGTCGAGGAGGTAGCCCTTGCGCCGGGAGACCTCGCGGACGGCGACGGCCCGCTGTACCCACTCCTGGCCGGCGGGTCCCGCCGCGGCCACCACCCATTCCTCGCCGTGCACGGGTTCGTACACGGGCCGCAGGACGGCGGCGACGACGGCCCGCAGCCGCTGTTCGACCAGGTTCAGCCAGATGTACGCGCGTCCGGCCCGCTGGGCGCGGGTGCGGACCTCGCTCCAGGCCTCGGCGCCCCAGTCGAGCTCCGCCCCGATCTCCACGGGGCGGGCGACGGTGACCGCGCCCGGCGGGACGACCTGGCCGGGCGGTGCGACCGTTCCGGCCGGCGCCTCGGCGGGGTCGGCCTGGCCCCCTTCGTGACCCGCGTCACCTGGGGGCAGCTCCAGACCTCCCGAGCTCACCCGCGCACCGCCTTCTGCTCCTGGAAGCCCGTTTCGACCACAACGACAACGATCAAGGAAGGGTACTCCGCGAGCGGGAGGCGGTGCAGCAGGATCGTCAGGCTCCTTCCTCAACTCCCCAGATCGGGCTGCCCGTTCTGGGAGGCGAGATCGGCCGGAGTGAGCGGATTCATAGCGGTTACGTCCCTGGGGGCGAGCTGGAAGCCCTGCCAGTGGACCGGCATCGGCTGCTGGTCCTCGTCCCGGGCGATGTGGTGGAACCCGATGTTGACCCAGACGGTCGGTTTGGTCAGAGTCTCACCGTTGACCCATTTGTCCACGCTGTCACCGGCGTTGGGCGCGCAGTTGCCGATGTTGTCGCTGGCGTACTGCTCGCAGGCGCGGGACTGGGTGAAGTACACGTCGTGCTTGGTGAAGCCGCGTCCCGCGTGGGTGTCGGTGTGGCCCGGCACGATCTCGTAGGAGCGGGCGTGGCCGTCCGCGTTCTTGCCGGTGTCGCTGACCACCCGCCACCAGCGCATGTTCCGGGCGTCTCCGGCGAGTTCCTTGGTGACGGGGGTGCGCTTGGTGGTCACCTTCGGTCCGCCGCCGCCCGCGGGGGCGGGGGTGACGGTGGAGTCGTACTGCTCGATCCGGTCCTTGGTGGAGCCGTCGAGGCCGAAGTCGAGCTTCCAGAAGACGTTGTGGGCGTGGCTGGTGGCGTAGCCGCGGGCACCCTTGCCGATCGGCCAGCCGCGGCCGTCGGTGGCGTCGTAGTCGACGGGCGAAAGGCTGCCGGTGGCACCGACGTTGGCGCCGATGGTGCCGTCGGCGGCGAACCGCCACTCGGTGATGTACTCGTACCAGCCGACCTTGTTCACCGTGTAGACGAGCAGGTCCTTGGCCTGGGCCTGCCAGACCTTGGTGCCGCCGTCGTTGGCCATCCGGTAGGCGTGGCCGCGGGCCCTGGTGGTGGTGCACAGGCCCTTGACGTCGCCGGCCTCGGGCACCTTGATCGTGGTGAGGGTGCCGCCGGGGCATTCGGCGGGCTTGAGGTCCTGCAGGCCCCAGCCGAAGCCGGCGCCGGTGAGGTCGTCGTACTCGGCGCCGCCGTCGTCGTACGGCACGTGGATCTGGGCGAGCCGGGCGGTGCTGAGGACCCGGACGGGCGCGGAGGCGCCGGGCGGCTGGTAGGTGATCTTGTCGAGGATGAGGCCGGCGTCGGTGCTGTAGCGCCAGCACATGCGCCAGGAGGCGCCGCCGTCGAGCTGCTTCGTGATGCGGTACGCGGAGGAGCAGTCGGGCCCCGCCTGGTAGGCGGTGCGCGGCGGGTTCGGCGGGGTGGGTGCGGCGGTGGCGCCGGTCGCGGGTCCGGCGGCGGCGGTGGCGGTGCCGAGGAGGGCGGCCGCGGTCAGGGCGGCGCCCCGCCCCCGGGTGAGCGTCCGCCGGGTGGAATGGCTGCGCTGGGTGGACATGGGAACGTACTCCCTCGTACGTGGATGCGGCGGGAGGACCGGGCGGCGGTGGTCAGCCGACGCGGGTGACGGTCCTCGCGGAGAGGTCGACGATCAGGTTCCTGGTGTTGATCCAGGCCCCGTTGAGCACCTTGCTGACGAGCCGTACGCAGCGGTGCTCGCCGCACTTCGCGAGCGGTGCGGGCACGTCGGCCTCGCGGTAGGTGCGGTAGAGGTCGCCGTTGAACCACAGCTGGGCGGTGGAGGTGAGCTCCTTGCCGGTGGCGTCCGCGTAGTCCTCCTTGACGCCCTTGCCGAGCGGGCTCGCGAGGATCAGCTCCAGGGCCTCGCGCAGCTCCTCGGGGTGGGCGGAGGGCTGGACGCCCTTCTGCGCGGCGGACCTCTCGACCTTCCCGGTGTTCAGGTTGACGGTCCGGGTGATGAGCTCGTCCCGCGCGTAGTCGTAGAAGCGGACGTCGGCGCGGCGCGTGCCGTCGCCCGGCAGCGGGTCGGCGAGCTCGGTGGCGAGGTGCTGCGGACCCCGGCCGCCCTCGACGTCCTGCTGGGCGGAGGCGCCGGGCGGGGTCAGCGCCAGGCGCTCGGCCCTGGCGAGCTCGTCGTCGGTGAGCGGGTCGCTCCCGACGCCCTTCTCCCCCTCGACGGCCGCCGGGACGACGGTGGCGGGCGGCGGCGCGGCCTGCGCCCCGGCCTCGCCCTGCCCGGCGGACGCTCCGGCGGACTCCCCCGTGGCGCCCTTCCCGTCGGCCGCCGCCGACACGGCGCTCCGCCCGCCCGGCGTGTCGTCGGCCCCCGCCGCGGTCGGCAGGGTGATCGCGACCGCGACGGCGGTCCCCGTCACCGCCATGGCCGCTCCGGCCACCACCTTCCCCAGATGGCGGCGTGCTATTTCGTACACGCTTCCCCCTCTATCCCCCTCTTGGTCCTGCGGTCACCCGGTAGGACGGGGCGAAGTCCTAGGAGGTTGCCCCTCTTTCGGGCAGGATCTGGCCGAAGAAGAGCTACAAAACCCGGACAGAAGAGGAAGAGTCGTATCCATGCAGGTCTGGCCGGGACAGGCGTACCCCCTGGGCGCCACCTACGACGGGGCGGGAACCAACTTCGCGGTCTTCTCGGAGGCCGCGCACCGCATCGAGCTGTGTCTGCTGCACGACGACGGCTCGGAGACGGCGGTGGAGCTGCGCGAGACGGACGCCTTCGTCCGGCACGCCTATCTGCCGGGCGTGATGCCCGGTCAGCGGTACGGGTTCCGGGTGCACGGCCCGTACGCCCCCGAGCGCGGGCTGCGCTGCAACGCGGCGAAGCTGCTCCTCGACCCGTACGCGCGCGCGGTGTCGGGCCGGGTGGAGTGGGGCGAGGCGGTGTACGGCTACCCGTTCGGGCGGCCGGACGCGCGCAACGACCTCGACTCGGGCCCGCACACGATGACCTCGGTCGTGGTCAACCCGTACTTCGACTGGGGTGACGACCGGCGCCCGCGCACCGAGTACCACCACACGGTGATCTACGAGGCCCATGTGAAGGGCCTGACCATGCTCCATCCGGACCTTCCCGAGGAGCTGCGCGGCACGTACGCGGGACTCGCGCACCCCTCGGTGATCGGCCATCTGAAGGAACTGGGCGTCACGGCCCTGGAACTGATGCCGGTCCACCAGTTCGTGAACGACCACCGGCTCGTCGACGCGGGGCTCTCGAACTACTGGGGCTACAACACGATCGGCTTCTTCGCCCCGCACAACGCGTACGCCTCCTGGGGCGACCGGGGCCAGCAGGTCCTGGAGTTCAAGTCGGCGGTGCGGGCGCTGCACCAGGCGGGCATCGAGGTCATCCTCGACGTGGTCTACAACCACACCGCCGAGGGCAACCACCTGGGCCCGACGCTCTCCTTCCGGGGCCTGGACAACCCCTCGTACTACCGGCTCTCGAACGACCCCCGGTACTACACGGACACCACGGGCACCGGGAACTCGCTCCTGATGCGCTCCCCGCACGTCCTCCAGATGATCATGGACAGTCTGCGGTACTGGGTGACCGAGATGCACGTGGACGGCTTCCGCTTCGACCTGGCGGCCACCCTGGCCCGCCAGTTCCACGAGGTCGACCGACTCTCGTCCTTCTTCGACCTGGTGCAGCAGGACCCGGTGGTGAGCCAGGTCAAGCTGATCGCCGAGCCGTGGGACGTCGGCGAGGGCGGCTACCAGGTGGGCAACTTCCCGCCGCTGTGGACCGAGTGGAACGGCAAGTACCGTGACTGCGTGCGGGACTTGTGGCGGGGCGAGCCGCGCACGCTCGCCGAGTTCGCCTCGCGGCTGACCGGCTCCTCCGACCTCTACCAGGACGACGGCCGCCGCCCGCTCGCCTCGGTCAACTTCGTGACCTGCCACGACGGTTTCACCCTGCGCGACCTCGTCTCGTACAACGACAAGCACAACGAGGCCAACGGCGAGGGCAACCGGGACGGCGAGAGCTACAACCGGTCTTGGAACTGCGGCGTCGAGGGCGAGACCGACGACCTGGGCATCGCGGAGCTGCGCGCCCGCCAGATGCGCAACTTCCTGGCCACCCTGATGCTGTCGCAGGGCGTGCCGATGCTCAGCCACGGCGACGAGTTCGGGCGCACCCAGGACGGCAACAACAACGCGTACTGCCAGGACAACGAGGTGTCCTGGGTGCGGTGGCCGAAGGAGAACAGCGAGACCGAGGCCACGCTGCTCCGCTTCACGCGCGCGATGGTCCGGCTGCGGCGGGACCACCCGGTCTTCCGGCGCCGCCGTTTCTTCCACGGCCGGCCCGTCGAGGGCACGCACGACGAGCTCACCGACATCGCCTGGTTCACCCCCGAGGGCGAGGAGATGACCTCCCGCGACTGGCAGGCGGCGAACGCCCAGGCGCTGACCGTCTTCCTCAACGGCAACGCCATCTCGGAGCCGGGCCCCCAGGGTGAGCGGATCAGCGACGACTCCTTCCTGTTGATGTTCAACGCCTCGTCGAAGGAGCTGGAGTTCGCGGTCCCCGACAGTCACGGCCGGTGCTGGCGGATGGTCGTGGACACCTCGGACCCGGAGGGCATGCCGCCGCAGGAGGGCCCGGAGCTCGCGGGCGGCGAACGGGTGACGCTCGCGCCGCTCAGCCTGACCGTTCTGCGCCGGCCGGCCTGAGTCCGCGCGCCGGAGCCGTCCCCCGCACCGACCAGGACAGCGCGGCGCAGCCCACGGCCGCCCCCACCGCCACCGCGAAGGCGGCGGGGGCGCCCTGCCCCTCGGCGAGCCGGCCGGAGAGCGCGAGGGCAAGCGCCTGACCGCCGACGATCCCGCTGGTCAGGAACGCCATCGATTCGGCGAGCCGGGCGGCGGGCACGGTCCGCTCGGTGAGTCCGAAGACCGTGATCAGGTGCGGGGCGTAGGCGGCGCCCAGGACGACGACCACCGCGTACAGCGCGCCGAGGGATCCCACGAAGAGCAGCGGTACGGAGAGGACGACGAGCCCGGCGGTCGCGGCCCGCCAGCGGGTCGTCAGCCCGATCCGGGCCGGGACGGCGGCCATCGACAGGCCGACGGCCGCGCTCATCACCCCCATCGCCGCGTAGACGAGCCCGGCCTGGGCGGGCGCCCCGAGCTCCTCGGTGAGCGCGGTGATCCCCGCCTGCGAGGCGCCGAACATGGCGCCCTGGAGCACCATCGTGCCGCGCAGGGCGTACGCGGATCCGGGCAGCCGCGTCCGTTCGGCGGCACTCGTACGGGTGGACGCGACGGGGGCGATCGCCCGCGCGCTCGGGTGCAGGGCGAAGGCGGACCCGCAGACGACGAGCAGCAGCGCGGCCACGAGCAGCGCGGCGGCCGGGTGCGCGAGGGCGGCGGCGAGGCCGACGAAGGCCGGGCCCAGGACGAACGACACCTCGTCGAGGGTGCCCTCGAAGGAGAGCACCGCGCCGACAAGCCGGTCGTCCGCCCCCGACCGTCGGGCGAGCGCCACCGACCGGGTCCGGGCGAGCGGTCCGACCTGGGGGACGGTGGCTCCGGCGAGGACGCCGAGCGCCATGAGGCCGGCGGTGGGCGCCTGGGCGAGCGCCGCGAGGACCAGGGCGGCGACCGCGACGGCGTTCGCCAGGGAGGCGGCGAGGACCACTCCGCGCTGCCCGTGCCGGTCGGCGAGCCGGCCGACCAGTGGCCCGGCGACGGTCTGTCCGGCCGCCAGCGCGCCGCCTGTGAGGCCCGCCGTGGCGAGGGAGCCGCTGGTCTCGGCGACCAGGAGCAGGCTGCCGAGCTGGCACATGGCGGTGGGCAGCCGGCCGAGGAAGGAGAGGACCGGCAGGACGGGGCCGAGCAGGGACAGCGTGTCGCGATACATCCGGAGCATCACGCGAACGTAACGCGATGCACACGAACGGGTGCATGGGGCGATGACACAGAAGCCCTCCGACGGGGTACGTACGTTCGCATGACCTCCCTCCCGGTCCCGCCCGTGCCGTCACCCGCCCCCGTCCCGGCCCCGGTCCCCACCGCGACCTACCGGCTCCAGCTCCAGCCGGAGTTCCCCTTCGCGGCCGCCGAGCGGGCCGTGCCGTACCTCGCCGGGCTCGGGATCTCCCACCTCCATCTGTCTCCGGTCCTGGAGGCGGTGCCCGGCTCGACCCATGGCTACGACGTCACCGACCACCGGTCCGTACGGGCCGAACTCGGCGGCGAGGAAGGGCTGCGGGCCCTGTCCGCGACGGCCCGGGCGCACGGGCTCGGCCTGGTCGTGGACCTGGTGCCCAACCACATGGCGGCCTCCCCGCGCCACAACCACGCGCTGCGCGCCGTGCTCCGCGACGGCCCCGACTCGCCGTACGCCCGCTGGTTCGACATCGACTGGCGGGCCGGGGACGGCCGGCTGCTGCTCCCGGTGCTGCCGGCCCGGCTCCCCGAGGTGCGGGACCGGCTGCGGGTCTCCGGCGGCTCGCTGCACCTGGACGGGCAGGACTTCCCGCTGCGCCCCGGCACCGAGGGCCTGCCGCTGGACGAGCTGCTCGACGCCCAGTGGTACCGGCTCGGCTGGTGGCGTCTTGCCCGTACGGAGCTGGACTACCGGCGCTTCTTCACCGTCTCGGAGCTCATCGGGGTGCGGGTCGAGGACCCCGGGGTGTTCGCGGCGACGCACGCGAAGATCGTGGAACTGGTCGCGGACGGGGTGATCGAGGGGCTGCGGATCGACCACCCGGACGGACTCGCCGACCCGCAGGGCTATCTGGAGGACCTGGCGGCGGCGACCGGCGGGCGCTGCTGGACGGTGGTCGAGAAGATCCTCACCGGCCCCGAGACGCTGCCGGCCGCCTGGCCCGTCGCGGGCACCACCGGCTACGACGCGCTGCGGCAGCTCGACGGCGTCTTCACCGACCCGGTCGGAGCCGACGAACTCGCCGACCTGTACCGGGAGTTCGTCGGCAAGGCCGCCGACCGGGGCGGCCACTGGGAGGAGACCGCGCGGCGTGCCGCGTACGAGGTGGTCACCCACGACCTCGCCTCCGAGACGGCCGCGCTGACCCGGATCGCGGGCCGGATCTGTGCCGCCGACCCCGCGCTCCGGGACCACGCCCCCTGGGCGCTCGCCACCGCGATCCGCGAACTCCTCGTCCGCGTCCCGGTCTACCGCCCCTACCGGACCGGCGGCGAGGAGGTGCTCACCCCGGAGGCGGCGCGCGGCGCGAAGGCCGCCTTCGCGGTGCCGGAGGAGGCGGCGGCGGTCGACGTCGTACGGGACCTGGCGCTCGGCGCGCTCGGCGAAGGGCCCGAACACCGGGCGTTCCGGGCCCGGTTCGCGCAGACCTCGTCGGCGCTGCGGGCCAAGTCCGTGGAGGACACCGCCTTCTACCGGTACACCCCGCTGCTGTCCGCGAACGAGGTGGGCGGGGACGCGGGGCGCCCGGCGGTGCCGGTGGACGAGTTCCACGCGTACTGCCTGCGGATCGCCCGGGACTGGCCGGCCACCGGCACCGTCCTGTCCACCCACGACACCAAGCGCAGCGCGGACGTCCGGGCCGCCGTCGCGGTGCTCGCCCAGTGCCCGGAGGTGTGGGCGGAGCTCCTCGCGGAGGTCGCGGGGGTGCCCGCACCCGATCCGCACGTGGCCTGGACGGCCTGGCAGACGGCCTTCGGCTTCGGCGTCCCGGACGCGGAGCGGCTCGTGCCCGCGATCCTCAAGTCCGTCCGCGAGGCGGGCCTCAGGACCAGCTGGACCGAGCCCGACGCCGCGTACGAGCGGGCGGTCGCCGACTTCGCGGCGGCGGGCCCGGGCCGTATCCCCCTGCGCTCCGCCTCGGAGGCGGCCTTCTCCCTTGAGCCGCACATCCGGGCGCACGCGCTGGGCGCGGCCCTCACGCAGCTGACGATGCCGGGGGTGCCCGAGCTCTACCAGAACACCGAGCGGGAGTACCGGGCCCTCGTCGACCCGGACAACCGGGCCCCGTTCTCGGTCGGCCCGGAGGACGACCGCACGGCCCTGGTCCGGGCGGCGCTCGGCCTGCGCCGCGAGCGTCCCGAGGTCTTCGGCCCCGGCGGCACGTACACCCCGCTCACCGCGACCGGCCCGGCGGCGGCCCACTGCCTCGCCTTCGCCCGCTCGGGCTCGGTGGTGACGGCCGTCACCCGGCTCTCCCGCCGCCTCGCCGAGGCGGGCGGCTGGCAGGACACCGAGCTGGTCCTCCCTGACGGCCGCTGGGCGGATCTCCTGGACGGAGTGCGGGAGTTCACCGGCGGCCCGGCGACGGAGCTCAAGCTCGCGGAGCTCTTCGCGGAGCGGCCGGTGGCCCTGCTCGTGCGGACGGAGGCCTGAGGCGGCGAAGCCGGGCGCCGGCGGCGCGGTGCCGTGCGTCAGGAGCGGGAGGCGCGGGAGACCTCGCACTTGGTGTACTCGGAGCCGTCGCCGGAGCCGGTGTACGGGGTGGTGAGTTCGGCCTTCTTGGTGGCGCCGGCCGCGACGGCGATGCCGGTCCGGGTCGCGGAGGCGGGGGTGGCGGTGCCGCCGGTGAACTTCATCGTGACGCTGTAGTCGTAGTCGAGGGCGCCGTCGTTGTCGACGGTGATCCGGGCGACGAGGTTCTTGGTGGCCGCGTCGTACGTGCACTCGTTGATGGTGACGTCCCGCTCGGCCTTCTTGGCGCTGCTGGAGCCGCCGGGCACGGAGCTGCCGGAGGTGCCGGAGGTGCCGTCGTTGTCGTTGCTGTTGCTACCGCTGTGCGAGCCGCTGCCGGAGCTGCTGCCGCCGCCGCAGCTGCCGCCGTGGGAGCCGCGCGCGCCGGTGAGGGCGACGACCGCGATACCGAAGACGGCGATGGCGCGGACATGACGAATCTTCATATGTGAATCCCCGTGGAAGTGGTGGAGCGAGCGCCCCTTGACGAGCGCACGTCACCCTAACAGCGCTCGCGGGTCCCCTCGTCCACCCTCCTCGTCCACCCTCTCGTCCACCCGCCTCGGCCCGGATCAGCCGCCCGGATCAGCCGCCCGGGCGGACGATCAGGCTGCGCGGGGCGCGGGTGATGATGCCGGTCGACACCGGCCGGAAGCCGTCGGCGAGCCGGAGCCGGGGCATGGCCTCGAAGAGCGCGCGCAGCGCGAACTCGGCCTCCAGGCCCGCGAGGAGGACCGCCGGGCAGCGCCCGCTGCCGTAGGTGAGCTGGTCGGCGTCGTCGCGGAACGGGTCGAAGCGGTCGGGCTCGCGGAAGCGCTCCGGGTCGCGGCCGGCCGAGCCGATGAGCAGGGCGACGGACGAGCCCGCCGGGATCAGGCCGCCGCTCACCCGGACCTCGGCGCGGGTGCGGCGCACCGCGATCTGCACCGGCGGGTCGCGGCGCAGCGATTCGGTCCAGGCGCGGGCCACGAGTCCGTCGGGGGCGTCGCGGAGGGCGGCGACCTGGTCGGGGTCGGTGAGGACGTTGGCGAGGAAGGAGGCGAGGGCCTTCTCCCGTACGGCGATCTGCCCGCCGCACTCCCCCGCGAGGGCTCCGGCCGCCCGGCCGCGCACCAGCCGCATCATGTCCCGGTAGGGCACGCCGATGGCGGCGGCGACGGTCCCGGCGGGCAGCCAGTGGCAGAAGTCGGCGACCAGGTCGGCCTGTTGGCGTTCGGCGATGCGGCGGGCCAGGACGTACGCGGTGCGTTCGGCGACAGCGCTCAGCGCGTCGACCCCGATGTCGACGTGGGCCTCGTCGCAGGGCGGGTCGCCGGGCCGGTGGCCGTGCGTGAAGCGGCTGTCGGTGAGGGCGGAGGCGACGTCCGCGTACCGGCTGAGGACCCAGGCCCGCAGCAGCGGGTCGTAGGTGAGCGGGAAGTCCTCGCGCAGCGTCCGGTGGATCCCGTGCGGGTCGCGCGAGGCGCCGGGGTCGAGCGGGCTCGGCGCGACGGTCCGCCCGGTCGGCCCGACGGGCCCCGCGGCCGCCGGGTCCTCCACCGTCCGCACCCGGCCGGGCACGGTGCCGGAGGCGGGGGTACGGGGCGGGGTGCCGGCCCGGGTGGCGGTGGGGCTCGCGGCCGAGGGCGCGGCGGGCGCCATGGACGGGAGCCGGGTCCACGGGTCGCCCGACCCGGCCCACTGGCCGCCCGACGGTTCCGGTGGGCCGTCCCCGCCGTCCCCTATGCCCCGGTTCGGCTCGTCGCTCATCGCGCCCCCTGTCGATCGGCGGTGGGTGCCGCGGCCGGAGAACGTGGCGCGCGTTCCCCCAGCCCATCACCGCACGGGCCGCACCGCCCGCCACGTACCGCCGAACGGGTGAACGTGCCCGCCGGCGGCTCAGTCGTACGACAGCCGGAACGACATCTGTCCGAAGCCGACGACATCGCCCGGCCTGACCACCACCGCGCCGGTGACCCGGCGTCCGTTCACCGTCGTGCCGTTCGTCGAGCCGAGGTCCCGCAGGATCCACATCCCGCCCTGGAGGGAGAGCTCGGCGTGCAGCCGGGAGGCCGTCTCGTGGCTGAGCCGCAGCCCGTTGACCGGGTCGCGGCCGATCCGCAGCGGGTGCGGGCCCGGCCGGGGCATCAGGAGCTTCGGCAGCCGCTCGGCGTGCCAGGCGCGCCCGAGCCGCGCCGTGAACGCCGACATCCGCTCGACCGCCCCGACCACCCGCCGGGTCCAGGTCCCCTCGGTCCGCAGGTCGGCGGTGAGCACATGGAGTTCGTCGGGGCGCCGCGCCTGGAGCGCGCGCTCCATCCGGAAGACGAACGTGTCGTGCGAGATCCGTCCCTGCGCGGCGCCCTCGCGGAGCAGCACCAGCGCGCGGTCCCGCTCGGCGTCGGTCAACCGAGGGGAGTTCGCCGGAAGCTCGAAAGGGGTCGTCACACCGCTGATTGTCCGTCCGCCGGACCCGCAGTGTCCAGAAGCTCCCCCGGCCCGGACATATCGGCACGACGGGGGCGGGCGCGGGGCGGACGACATGGCGGGCGTGCCGGGCGCGTCGAGGGGTCGGCTGCCAGGATGGTCGGGGTAGTCATGCGGTGTGTGGCAGGTCCGTCGACGAGGGGATTCGCGTGCTCTTCGAGGTGTGGGCGCCGAGCGCCCGTGACCGGGTGGTGCTGGCGCTGAACGGCACCGAGCATCCGTTGGAGCGGGACGCCGAGCGGGCGGGCTGGTGGACGGGGGTCGTGCCCGCCGAGGACGGCGACCGCTACGGCTTCGCCCTCGACCACCGGCCCGTGCTGCCCGACCCGCGCTCGCGCCGGCTGCCCGACGGGCCGGACGGGCTGAGCGCGGTCGTCGACCACTCCGCGTACGAGTGGCGCCACGAGTCGCCGCGGCTGCGGCTGCGCGGCGCCGTCCTGTACGAGCTCCACGTCGGCACCTTCACCCCGGAGGGCACGCTCGACGCGGCGGCGGCCCGGCTCGGGGAGCTGGCGGGCCTCGGCGTCACCCATGTGGAGCTGATGCCGCTGTGTCCGTTCCCGGGGGTGCGGGGCTGGGGGTACGACGGGGTGGCGCCGTGGGCGGTGCACGAGCCGTACGGCGGTCCTGAGGCGCTGAAGCGGTTCACGGACACGGCGCACGGGCTCGGCATGGGCGTGGTCCTCGACGTGGTCCACAACCATCTCGGGCCTTCCGGGAACCATCTCCCCTCGTTCGGGCCGTACTTCACGGAGACCCATCACACGCCGTGGGGCGCCGCCGTGAACCTGGACGCGCCGGGCTCGGACGAGGTCCGCGCGTACTTCCTGGGCAGCGCCCTCGCCTGGCTGCGGGACTACCGGATCGACGGGCTGAGGCTGGACGCGGTGCACGCGCTCGCCGACACCCGGGCGCTGACGTTCCTGGAGGAACTGTCCTCCGCGGTCGACGAGTTGGCGAAGGAGCAGGGCCGCCAGCACTTCCTGATCGCCGAGTCCGACCTCGGGGATCCGCGCACCACGACACCCCGCACGCTCGGCGGCCTCGGCGTCCACGCGCAGTGGAACGACGACTTCCATCACGCCCTGCACACCGCGCTCACGGGCGAGTCCCAGGGCTACTACGGCGACTTCGCGCGCGCCCCGATGGCGGCCCTCGCGAAAACCCTCACCCATGTCTTCTTCCACGACGGCACGTACTCGACGTTCCGGGGCCGCCGGCACGGCCGCCCGGTCGACCGCGAGCGCACCCCCGCCCACCGCTTCCTGGGCTACGCGCAGACCCACGACCAGATCGGCAACCGGGCCCAGGGCGACCGCCTTTCGGCGTCCCTCTCCCCCGGCCTCCTCGCCTGCGCGGCGACCATGGTGCTGACCGGGCCTTCGGTGCCGATGCTGTTCATGGGCGAGGAGTGGGGCGCGACGACGCCCTGGCTGTACTTCACCGACCACACGGACCCGGAGCTCGCGGAGGCCGTACGGCGGGGCAGGCGGCGGGAGTTCGCGTCGCACGGCTGGGCCGAGGCCGACATCCCCGACCCGCAGGAGGCCGCCACCCGCGACCGGTCGGTCCTTGACCGGTCCGAGCGGGAGCGCGATCCGCACCGGCGGCTCCTCGCCTGGCACCGCGAGCTGATCGCCCTGCGCCGCACGCACCCCGACCTCACCGATCCGGACCTGGCCGGGGTCAAGGTGGCCTTCGACGAGGAGGCCCGCTGGCTGGTCTTCCGGCGCGGCGACGTGCGGGTGGCGGTCAACCTCGGCAAGGAGCCGGCGGTCATCCCGCTCGGCTCCAACGGCCGCGACCGGGTCCTCGCCTCCTGGGAGCCGAGCGCGGCGCCGGGCCCGGACGGCGTCCTGCGCCTGCCCGGCGAGTCGGCGATCGTCCTCACCGACGGCTGACCGCGGCGGTCGTCTACTCGACGATGGCCATCTCGTGCGGGGTGTTGTTGAAGCGCCGCCCCGCGCCGTCCTCCGTGGCCGTCACGATGTCCTCGATGCGGACGCCGAAGCGGCCGGGGAGGTAGACGCCCGGTTCGATGGAGAAGCACATGCCGGGGACGATCGGCAGCTCCTCGCCCTCGATCATGTAGGGCGGTTCGTGGGTGGTGACGCCGATGCCGTGGCCGGTGCGGTGGATGAAGTACTCGCCGTAGCCGGCGTCGGTGATGACCTTGCGGGCGGCGCGGTCGACGTCCTGGCAGGCGACGCCGGGCTTCACGGCCTCGAACCCGGCCTGCTGGGCCTCGCGGACGAGGTCGTGGACGCGCCGCTCCTCGTCGGTGGGTTCGCCGACGTGGACGGTACGGGTGGTGTCGGAGCCGTAACCGTGCTTGAGGCCGCCGAAGTCGAGGACGACCATGTCGCCGCGCTCGATGGTCCGGTCGCCGGCCTCGTGGTGCGGGTTGGCGCCGTTGGGGCCCGAGCCGACGACGGTGAAGTCGACCTGGGAGTGGCCGAACTCCATGAGCAGCCGGGCGAGGTCGGCGGCGACGTCGGTCTCCTTGCGGCCGGCGAAGCGGACCTTGAGGATCTCGCCGTACGCCTGGTCGGCGGCGGCGCCGGCGGCGGCGATCCGCGCAAGTTCGTGGGCGTCCTTGACGCCCCTGAGCATCGGCAGGGCCTCGGTGAGGGAGACGTACGAGGTGCCGGGCAGGGCCTTCTGCAGGCCGAGGAGGTGCATGGCCCAGGCGTTGTCGCTGACGCCGAAGCGGCCGTCGACGTCGAGGAGCGGGGAGGTGACGGCGTAGGGGTCCTTGCCGTCGGTCCAGTCCCGCAGGGTGAGCGCGGCGGCCCCGGTGGCCTTCTCCGCGTCGGGCGCCTCCAGGGTGGGGACGACGAGCACGGGGTCCTGTCCGGCGGCGAGGACGAGGACGGTGAGCCGCTCGGTGATCGCGGTCGGCTGGTATCCGGTGAGGTAGACCAGGTCGGGTCCGGGGGCGACGAGGACGCCGGCGAGTCCGGCGTCGGCGGCGGACTCGGCGGCGCGGGCCATCCGCGCCCGGTAGTCGTCCGCGGTGAAGGGCACGACCTCGTCGGTGGCCTGGCTGCTGGGCATGGCTGCTTCTCCTCGGCGTCCTCGTCCGGTGCGTCGTACAGCATCCTGCCGGGCGCCGGGGCGGGCCGCGACCGGGATCAGCGGCGGTCGGGGCCCTGTGCGATGAGCCGCTCCAGGAGTTCCTGGAAGTCGTCGCCGACGACGATCCGCAGGTCGCCCTTCTCCTCGTCGTGCTCGCTGAGCTGGGTGAGGGTGCCGTCGCGCCACCAGAAGACGTACGGGCTGATGGCGCCGGGCACGTCCTCGTACCCGGCGGCGGCGAAGGAGGCCATGGCGCCGAGGGCCGGGATGATCGAGGTGTCGCGGATGGGGTGGAAGGCGAGCTGGTGCCGGAAGGGCAGGGCGACGAGGGCGCCGTGCTCGCCGAGCGGCACCCCGGTGACGCGCCGGACGACGCCGTCGAGGTCGAGGACGCGGCTCGCGGTGTAGAAGGAGTCGCCGAGGATGATCTCGAAGCACATGCCGTCGGCGTCGCGGACGGTCTCGTGCTCCTCGACGGGCAGCTCGCGCAGGTTCCGCAGGGCGCGGTCGCGGAGCCGGGCGTGGTCGCCGAGCCGTTCGAGGGCCTCGTCGGTGAGCATCATGACGCTCTCCGGCAGGTCGAGCGCGAGGATCTCGTAGAGCCCGGGGGCGACGGTCCTGGCGTAGCCGAAGGCGGCGGCGTCGATGCCGTCGCCGCTGACGACCCGGGGGTAGAGCTGGGCGCGGATCTGCTCCGGCGGCAGGGTGTCGAGGGCGGAGGGGCCGTCCATGGCGCGGACGACGAGCCCGATGTGCCGGTGGATCATGCCGGGCCAGACGCGCGGGCCGCGCCGGTCCTGGTGGCAGACGGCGGCGAGGTTCCCGAGCCCGAACCGGCGGCCCTTGTCGTCGACGACGTGGTCGGCGTAGACGGTGACCTCGAGGCCGAGCTCGGCGAAGGTCTCGCGGACCCGGCCGCGGAAGACCGCCGCCTCGCGCTGGGAGAAGTACGCGAACTCGGGGTCCCTCGGTGCGTCGTCGCCGTCCCGCCTGGGTCCTCGTCGCAGCCACCCCACGCCTGTCCGCCTTCCGTCGCCGTTGCGCACAGGGTAGCGACTGCGGGTGTCAGCTCTTGAGCCGTCGGGTGAACTCGGCCACGGGTCCGTCCGCTTCGCGGTGCGTCCCCGCCGGAAGGAGGAGTTCGGTGCGGTGCACGAGCCTCGGCGCGACCAGCGGGACGGCCGTGGCGCCCGGGACTCCGCGGGCCACCGGGAGCGGCAGCAGCGCAAGACCGTGGCCCGCCGCGGCGAGGGCCGCGAGGGTGCGGGTGTCGGTGCCCTCGTAGCGCAGGGCGGTACGGAAGCCCCGGCCGGCCGGTCCGCCGTGGACGGCCCGCAGCCGGTCGAGGGGGATGCCCGCGGCGGGCGCGTCGAGCCAGCGGGCGTCGACGAGGTCGTCGAGGCGGAGCCCGGTGCGCCCGGCGAGCGGGTGGTGGTCGGGCAGGACCACGGCGACCTGCTCCTCGGCGACCCCGGTCGCGGCGAGCGGCGCGATGTCGGGGAGCCGCAGCGGGTCGCTGGGCGCGGCGATCCCGTCGACGAGACCGGCGTCGGCCTCGCCGGTGGCGACGGCCTCGGGCACCCGCTCGCGGGGCATTCCGCGCAGGGTGACGCCGGTGGCGGGCAGCGCGGCGAGGGTACGGGCGTGCAGGGCGAGCGGCGAGGCGGCGACGCTCAGGGTCGCGCGGGGCGCCGCCGCGAACCGGTCGAGGTCGGCGCGGGCCGCGTCGAGGCGGAGCAGCAGCGCCCCGGCGTGTTCGAGGAGCCGCTCGCCGGCCGGGGTGGGCGCGACGGGCCGCCGGGTGAGCAGCGGAAGCCCGAGGTCGTGTTCCAGGGCGGCGACGTGCTGGGAGACGGCCGACTGGGTGTAGCCGAGCGTGCGGGCCGCCTCGGAGAAGGAGGCGAGCCGGGCGACGGTGACGTAGGTGCGCAGCAGGTGGGGGTCCATGCGGGGGCGGCTCAGGACCCGTCGGGTGCGGTGAGCAGGGCGCGCGCGTAGTGGGCGAGGGAGCGGTTGTAGCGCGGGAGCAGCGGGGCGAGGGCGCCGAGCGCGAGGGAGGCGGCTTCGCGGTCGCGTCCGGTGTCGGCGAGGGCGAGGGCGAGGAAGGCGTCGACGGCCCCGGCGAGCGCTGCCTCGTCGGCGTCGAGCCGGTCGGCGGGGATGTCCCGCTCGGCGGTGAGGAGTTCGACGCTTCGGTCGGGCCTGCCGAGGTTCCGCAGGCTGCTGGCGAGCTGGATGACGGCCCGGCGCCTGCGCAGTCCGGTGAGGCCCCGGTCGAGCGCCCGCTGGTACAGGACGACGGCTTCCTCGGGCAGGCCGGTGGAGTCGTGGGCGGCGCCCTGCTCGAACAGGGCGGCGGCGTCGTCCTCGGACCGTTCGGCGGCGAGCTCGGCGACCAGCGCCCGGAACTCGGCGGGGTCGTGGTCGTCGAGCCGCTCCCAGAGCGCGGCGACGCGGCGCTCCCATGTCTGATCGTTCGTCATGGGCCCAGCCTATCCAGCCGGACATAAGCGTTCGTGATGGCGAGTGCAGGAATCATCGTTGGACGTGAACCAGGGCCGCCGCCCAGCATGGACGGCATGACGACGAACACGCTTCCCCGCCCCGCCCACACCCCCCGGATCGCCCTGGTCGGCGACCGCTCCCCGCACGTCAGGTCGCACGTCCGCGTACCCGTCCTGCTCGACGCCCTCGCCGAGCGCGACGGCCTCGCCCTCGACGCGTACTGGATCCCGACCGGCGACGCGGAGGCGCCCGGCGCGGTGAAGGGCTTCGACGCGGTGTGGGTGCTGCCGGGCAGCCCGTACGCGAGCGAGGCGGGCGCGCTCGCCGCGATCCGCACGGCCCGCGAGGACGGCATCCCCTTCCTCGGCACCTGCGCCGGCTTCCAGCACGCCCTGCTGGAGTTCGCCAGGAACGTCTGCGGCCTTGAGCGGGCGGCGCACGCCGAGAACGACCCCGCCGCCGACCCCGAGGACCTCCTCCTCGCCCCGCTCGCCTGCTCCCTGGTGGGCCACGAGGGTCCCGTACGGGTCACCCCCGGTTCCCTCGCCGAGCGGGCCCTCGGCGCCGAGCGGACGACCGAGCGCTACCACTGCGAGTACGGCCCCGACAGCCGCCACCTCGACACCCTCCGCGCCCACGGCCTGCGCTTCACGGGCGCCGACGACGAGGGCGGCCTCCGCATCGCGGAGCTGCCCTCGCACCCCTTCTTCCTCGCCACCCTCTTCCAGCCGGAGCTCGCGGGCGACGGCACCCGCCCGCACCCGCTGGTCCGGGCGCTGGCGGTGGCGGCGGCGAAGCACGCGGCGGCCTAGCCGCCGCGCGCGACCCGTGGATCAGCAGGGGATCAGCAGGCGTACCCGCCGCCGTAGTTGCTCCAGAAGTTCAGCGCGGCCCAGGTCTTGGGGCCGACGATGCCGTCGACGCCGGTGTTGCCACAGCCGCTGCCCTGGAAGCGGATCACGGCGTTGTAGGTCGCCTGCCCGAAGATGCCGTCCACGGTGAGGTGCGTGTTGCTCATGGAGGTGTTCAGCTCGCACTGCAGGGCCTGGACCGCGGCGCCCCGGTCGCCGTACTCCAGCATCGGCTCCGAGGTGGACCACATCCCGCAGTTCATGGGACTGGTCGCCGCGACGGCGGACGTGGCGGTCGACAGACCCACGCCGGCGAGCAGGGCGGTACCGGCGGCGGCGATGGCGAGCTTCTTGATCACGTGGAACCTTTCCTGACGGGATGTCGACGGAAGTGTTCCACGGCCCCTTGCCGCCGCACGGCCCTCCGCCGTCCCGGATGCGGGACGGGACGTCCCGGGACGCCCTCCGCGAAGGTTCCCGCTACGCCATCGGCACGACCAGGTCCGCCCGGCCCCGGCCGCGCTCGACCAGGCGCGCGTTGGCCTCGTCGGACTCGTGGACCCAGCGCTCGGCACGGTCCCGGTCCTTGCCGAAGCGGACGTGGCGCTCGACGAGCCGGGGGACCCGGCGGGCCGCGTCCAGGTCCAGGTACCAGGCCTCGTCGAGCAGCGGCAGGACGCCGGCCCAGGGCCCCTCGTCGTGGAGCAGGTAGTTGCCCTCGGTGACGACCAGCGGCACGTCGGGGTCCACCGCGATCGACCCGGCGACGGGCTCCTCCAGGCCACGGTCGAAGGCGGGGGCGTAGACGGTGGTGCCGGGGACGGGGGTACGGAGGCGGGCCAGGAGCGCGGTGTAGCCTGCCGCGTCGAAGGTGTCGGGCGCGCCCTTCCGGTCCGCCCTGCCGAGCCGCTCCAGCTCCGCCCGCGCCAGATGGAACCCGTCCATGGGCACCAGCACGGCGAGCCCGTCGAGCCGGGCGACCAGGCGCGCGGCGAGGGTGGACTTCCCGGCTCCGGGCGCTCCGGCGAGACCCAGGACCCGGCGCCCGCCGGGCTCGGCGAGGGCCCGCGCGCGAGCCACCAGCCGGTCGAACCCCTCTGCGTCCATGCGGGGCATTGTCGCACCGGGCGCCCACGGCGGCGGGGCCCCGGGGCCACCCCTTCCCCGCACCCCTCCCCCGACCCTCGGTGCGACCCTCGATGCGGCGAGGGTCCGATGGGGTGCGACGCGGGTCGACTCGCATAGATCCTGCCGGTTCCGCGTATTACGTTGGGTTAATGCCGTCCATCGCACTCGTGACCCTGGTCGTCCGTGAATACGACGAGGCCATCGCCTTCTACACCGACGCCCTCGGCTTCGACCTCGTCGAGGACACCGACCGGGGCAACGGCAACCGCTGGGTCGTCGTCCGGCCGCGCAACGCCGCCGGTGTCGGCGGCATCGGCAACGCGGGCCTGCTCCTGGCCCGCGCCAAGAACGACGCCGAGGCCGCCTCGGTCGGCAACCAGACGGGCGACCGCGTCGCCTTCTTCCTCCACACCGAGGACTTCGCCGGCGACCACGACCGCATGACGGCCGCCGGCGTGAAGTTCCTTGAGGAACCCCGCCACGAGCCCTACGGCTCCGTCGCCGTCTTCGAGGACCTGTACGGAAACCGCTGGGACCTCCTCCAGCCCAACGAAGCCGCCGCGTAGGACCCGGCCCGGACGGGGCCGACCCAGCCCGGGCTCGGTAATTCGGTGTCGCCCGCGCGGCGCCGCTCCCTACACTCGCGGCACGGCGCACCGACCGGTGGGCCGTGCCGTCACGCCGACCGAGGGGAGCAGGACCGTGCGTCGCCACCTGTCCGCTCCCCGTTCCCGCCGCTTCGACGTGATCCTCGCCTCTCGCACCGGCCGGTGGCGGCTGCGCGCCCGCCATCGCCGACCCGTGACGTCCTGACCCCGAGGGGGTCCGTCAGGGAATCGCGCTGCCCCGTTCTCCACGCAGCAGCGAAAGGCACGACACCGTGCGTACGAACACCACCACGCCCGTCATCCGCAACCTCGGCATCCTCGCCCACGTCGACGCGGGCAAGACCACCGTCACCGAGCGGGTCCTCTTCCTCACCGGCGCCGTCCACAAGCGCGGCGAGGTCCACGACGGCACGACCGTCACGGACTTCGACCCGCAGGAGCGCGACCGGGGCATCACGATCTTCGCGGCGGCCGTCAGCTGCGACTGGGCGGGCCACCGGATCAACCTGATCGACACACCGGGGCACGTCGACTTCTCCGACGAGGTCGAGCGCTCGCTGCGCGTCCTCGACGGCGCCGTCGCCGTCTTCGACGCCGTCGCGGGCGTCGAGCCGCAGAGCGAGACGGTGTGGCGCCAGGCCGACCGGCACGGCGTCCCGCGCCTCGCGTTCGTCAACAAGCTGGACCGCGCGGGCGCGGAGCTCGACGGCGCCGTCGAGTCGATCCGTACCCGCCTCGGCACCGTCCCGCTCCCCGTGCAGCTGCCCATCGGCCGCGAGGACGGCTTCACCGGCGTCGTGGACCTGGTCCGCATGCGCGCGTACGTGTGGGCCGACGGCGCCGACACCTACGCGGACGTGCCGGTCCCTGACGACCTCCGGGACGAGGCCCGGCGCCGCAGGCGACACCTGGAGGAGACGGTGGCGGAGCTGCATCCGGGCGCCCTGGAAGAGTTCTGCGACCTGTCCGAACTGTCCGAGGGCACGCTCCGGGCCGCTCTCCGCGACCTCACCCTCTCCGGCGACGCCGTCGTCGTGCTCTGCGGCTCGGCGTACCGCAACCGCGGCATCGAGCCGCTGCTCGACGCCGTCGTCGCCTACCTCCCCGCCCCGTCGGACATGCCGCCGGTACGCGGTGAGGTCCCGGCCGACCCGACGGCGCCGTTCACCGCGCTCGCCTTCAAGGTGAGCGCCACCCCCACCGGCCGCATGACCTACCTCCGCGTCTACGCGGGCACGCTCACGAAGGGAGACACCGTGCTCGACACCACCGCCGGCCGCACCGAGCGCGTCGCCCGTGTCCTCCGCGTCCAGGCCGACCGCGCCACCGAGGTCGACACGGCCCGCGCCGGCGACATCGTCGCCGTCATCGGCCCCAAGTCCGCCCGCGCCGGCGCCACCCTGTGCGCCCCCGACGCCCCCGTCGTCCTCGAACCCCCCTCGACGGCCGACCCGGTCGTCTCGGTCGCCGTCGAGGCCCGCCGCAGCACCGACACGGGCCGCCTCGCGACGGCCCTCGCCCGCCTCTCCGAGGAGGACCCCTCCCTCGTCGTGCGCTCCGACCCGGAGACCGGCCAGACCGTCCTGTCCGGCCTCGGCGAACTGCACCTGGAGGTGGCGGTCGAGAAGCTCCGCCGCGACCGGGGCCTTGAGGTGACCGTCGGCCGCCCCCAGGTCGCCTACCGCGAGACGGTGACGAAGGGCATCACCGGTCTGCTGTACCGCCACGTCAAACAGGACGGCGGCTCGGGCCAGTTCGCCCATGTCGTCATCGACGTCACACCCACCGAGGAAGGAGAGGAGTTCGTGTTCACGTCCACCGTCACCGGCGGCCGCGTCCCCCAGGAGTACGTCCGCGCGGTCGAGGCCGGCTGCCGCGACGCCCTCCTTGAGGGCCCCCTCGGCGGCCACCCGGTCACCGGCGTCCGCGTCACCCTCACCGACGGCGCCACCCACCCGAAGGACTCCTCCGAGATGGCGTTCCGCACGGCGGGCCGCTTCGCCCTCCGCGAAGCCCTCCGCGCGAGCACCATGACCCTCCTGGAACCCGTCGCCGACGTCACCGTCACCGTCCCCGCCGACTCCGTCGGCACCGTCCTCGGCGACCTCGCGTCCCGCCGCGGCCGGGTCACGGACTCCACGACCCGTTCCGGTACGGCGATGGTGACCGCCACCGTCCCCCTCGCCGAACTCTTCGGCTACGCGTCCCGCCTCCGCGGCCGCACCCAGGGCCGTGGCACGTTCACCACCCACCCGGCGGGTTACGCCCCGGCCCCGTAGGGCCACGAGGCCCTTAGGAGCTCAAGGCCGGCGGCAGACGTCGCCGGCCTTGAGGTTGGCGTCGCCGCTCGTCGGTGTTGACCTTCAGGTTGGTTGAAGCTCGATGATGCGGTGGTGCCGAATGACGAGCTGATGCCGATCGGGGCCTTCGCCCAACGCAGTGGTCTGACCTCCAGCGCGTTGCGGTTCTATGCCGACTCCGGGCTGCTGCCCCCTGCCGAAGTCGACCCGGTCTCGGGCTACCGCTACTACAGCACTGCCCAGGTGGCCCGGGGGACCAGGTTGCGTCAGCTCCGCGAGCTCGCCATGCCCCTGGCCACGGTCGAGGCTGTGCTCGGTTCCGGGGCTGACGAGGCTTCCCGGCTGCTCGATGAGCATGTCGCGAAGGTCGTCGGGGAGGCGGCGGCCGCGCAGCGGAAGGCGGCTGTCATCAAGTCCGCGCTCGGCAAGGCGCCAGGTCTTCCGATCACGGCGGTGAAGGGGCCCGTGCTGGCGGCCGCAGTCGAGCAGGTTCTGACCGCGGCCGCGCACGAGCGCGGGATGTCGGCACTCGCCGGACTGCGCATCGAGGCGAACCACGAGGCGGTCACCTTGACCGCGACGGACCGGTACCGGCTCTCCACCAGAACGCTGGTGCCGGCTGAAGCGCCGAGGCAGACGTGGGCCGGCACGGTGAACGGCGGCGAGCTGCGATCTGCGCTCACCGACATCCGCCGCAGTCCGCTGGTGCGACTGGAGGCCGTCTCGAACGGGATCTGGTTCCGTGCGGCCGACCACGAGGACCAGTACTGCAGATTGCTGCCCGAGGAGTTCCCCGACTACCGGCTGATGCTCGCCTCACTGAGCGAAGTCACCTCTCGTGCGACCGTCTCGAAGGACCTGCTCCTGCGAGCCCTGGAAGAACAACCCGGCGGGCGCGTCACACTGCACATCACCGACCATGCGGTGAACCTCACGTCAGCGGACGCCGAACACCCCGGCATCCACCTTCCCGCCACCACGACGGGCCCGTCCCTGCGGATCCGGTTCGAGCTGACCACGCTCTATCCCGCCGTGAGCACCGCGATCGGCCCCGACGTACTGCTCGACCTACGAGGCCACGACCAGCCCGTCACGATCCGCTCCGCCGACCGCGGCGATCTCACCACCCTGGCCATGCCCATCAAGTCCGACCATTCCGCCTGAGGAAGACGACGAGGAACACATCATGACCACCGCGCCCGCCGGCCCCGACCCGACCATGGAAGCAATAGGCCACGCCGTCGCCGAGGGCCAAGCCGGTGACACCGCTTCCGCCCGCCGGAAACTCCTGGGCCTGTGGTCCACGATCGGCGTCACCGGTGACCCCCTGCACCGCTGCTCTCTCGCCCACTACCTGGCAGATCTCTACGACGACCCTGCCCAGGCCCTCGCCTGGGACATCCGGGCCCTGGACGCTGCCGATGCCGTGACCGAGCAGCGCGTCCAGGAGCACCACGCCGGCCTCCACATCGCCGGCTTCTACCCCTCCCTGCACCTCAACCTCGCCGACAACTACCGTCGGCTGGGCTCCTTCGAAGCTGCCACCGAGCACATCGACGCAGCCGCATCGCACGCTCCCAGCCTTCCGCGGAATTCCTACGGCGACCTTCTTCGCGGCGCCATCCAAGAGGTCGCCGAAGCCATCGTCAGGCGGGACCGGTCACGGCGAGCCTCCGCGCCTGGTTCCGTCGCGTGACGCACAGGAACGCTCCCGTGGCCTCCTCCACCTAGAGGTCCAGCTCGGCCCGCACGGTCTTCCCCACCGCCACCCGGTCGAGCACCTCCCACCGCGACGCCAGCGCCTCCACGAGGAGCAGGCCGCGCCCGCCCTCGTCGAGGACCCCGGGCACGGCCGGCGAGGCCGGGCGCCGCTCCCCCCTCGTATCGGACACGTCGACCCTCACCCGCAGCCCGGGCGTGTACGAGAGCGTCAGCTCGAAGTCCCGCCCGGGCACCCGGCCATGGGTCACGGCATTCGCCGCCAGCTCCGCCACCAGGAGCGCCGTCGTGTCGGAGATCTCGGAGCCGTACGGAACGCTCCAGCGGTCCAGCTGATGCAACGCCAGTCGCCGGGCCAGCCGGGCTCCGCGTGGCGTCGAGCTGAAACGCTGCGTGAACACACGTACGGTTACGGCGGGTTCGCGGGTAACGGGGGAGGTCATGGGGCCAATGTGGCGCCGACCCCGCGGAGTTACCAGCTCAGAAACTCGTACGCTGCACAGCGTACGAGTTCACACTCTGGACTGTACCGGTGACTATCAGTGAACCTGGATCCGTTCAGCGCGAGCACACGGGTACGGGAGGTGGCGGGGTGACGGACGAGGTTCCGAAGGGGAGCGAACCCGAGACGTCGGAGAGCCTGAAGGGTTTCGGGGAGGTGGTCAAGGCCTTCCGCAAACGGGCCGGCCTGACACAGGAACAGTTCGCCCCGCTGGTGGGCTACTCGGTCCCGATGGTCGCCTCGATCGAACAGGGGCGCCGCCTGCCGTCGAAGGACTTCGTGAGCAGCGCGGAAGAGGTACTGGACGCGTTCGGGGTGATCCGGGCGGCGGCCAGGCAGCTGACACGCAAGGCGGGCCTTGCGAAGTGGTTCGAGGGGTGGGCGGAGCTGGAGCCGCTGGCAGTGACGCTGTACACGTACGAGAACCGGCTTGTCCCGGGCTTGCTGCAGACGCCTGCGTACGCGCGGACGCTGTTCGAGGAGCAGATCCCGGCGATGGGCGACGACAAGATCGAGTCGAACCTGACCCGGCGCATGGAGCGGGCGAGCATCCTCACGGAGCGGTCGGAGACGATCTTCAGCTTCATCATCGAAGAGCACGCCGTACGCCGCCAGGTGGCCTCCCCCGAGGCCATGCGCGAGCAGATCGACCACATCCTCGCCGTCGGTGAGCGACGCAACATCGACATCCAGATCATGCCGCAGTCACGCGGGCACCACGCGGGTCTCGACGGCCCCTTGTGTCTCTTGGAGACCGACGAAAACGCCTGGTACGCGTACAGCGAGGGCCAGCGCACAGCCCAGCTCATCTCCGACACCAAAGAGGTCAGCATCCTCCAGCAGCGATATGCCAGGATGCGAGCACAGGCTCTGTCTGTAGAAGCATCCGCGAGCCTGTTGCGGGAGATCCGAGGAGCACTATGAGCACGACGGAACTGGCCTGGTTCAAGAGCAGCTACAGCGGCGGCGACGGCGACAACTGCGTAGAAGTTGCCCTCTCCTGGCACAAGTCCAGCTACAGCGGCGGCAGCGGCGACAACTGCGTCGAGGTCGCCACCTGCCCCTCCACCATCCACGTCCGCGACTCCAAGAACCCCACCGGCCCCCAGCTCGCCCTCTCCCCCGCCACCTGGACGGAGTTCGTCTCGCGGCTGGGCTGACGCGCAAGATCACGGGCTTGCCCTCAACCGGACTTGAGGTCTTACGGTCGTCGTACGACCTGCACGGACGTGCAGGTCGGGACCGAAGTACTGAGTACCAAGTACCAAGTACCGGGAGGGGACCCCCATGACCACCAACCACCAGATGACCGACGCCGAGCTCGCCGGACAGCCCGCCGCGTACTGGACCGGTCTCGCCTACGAGGCGCTCATCGCGTACACGCGGGAGCAGCAGGTCGCGAAGGGCTACACGCAGCCGCAGTTCTGGCTGTTGCGGAACCTGTCGGAGAACGACCTCTCGCCCGACGGTGAGGGGCGGACGGCGGGCGAGCTGCGGGAGGCCATGGCCTCGTACATCCGCCCGGAGGACGACCTCGTGGCGGAGGCGGCGGTGCTGGTGAAGCGCGGTTGGCTGACCCGGGACGCCGACGAGCGGCTCTGGCTCACCGAGGAAGGCGAGCAGGCCCGGCTCGACCTCAGGCGGAACGCGCCCGCGATCCGCGCCGCGCTCCACGAGGGCATCGACGACGCGGACTACGTCACCACGCTGAAGGTCCTGCGCCGCATGATCGAGAACGCGGGCGGGGCGCTCGCCTGACCGGCGCCGGGGCTCAACGGCCTGGCGCGGTCGTGGCCCGGTGTTCGCTGGGCCGCACCCCGTACACGCGCTTGAAGGCGACGCTGAGGCCGAACGCGCTCTGGTAGCCGACCTGGCGGGCGATGGAGTCGACGGTGGAGTCGGTGCGGCTGAGGAGGTCGGCGGCGAGGGCGAGGCGCCAGCCGGTGAGGTAGGTCATCGGGGGTTCGCCGACGAGGTCGGTGAAGCGGCGGGCGAGGGTGGCGCGGGAGACGCCGGCGGCCTCGGCGAGGGTGGTGGCGGTCCAGGGGCGGGCGGGGCGGTCGTGGACGAGGCGGAGGGCGCGGCCCGCGACAGGGTCGGCGAGGGCGCGGTACCAGGAGGGCGGGTCGGCCTCGGGGCGGGCGAACCATTCGCGCAGGGTCGACAGCAGCAGGAGGTCAAGGAGGCGGTCGAGGACGGCCTGTTGGCCGGGGTCCTCGCGGCTGACCTCGCTGTCGGTGAGGGCGAGGATCGGGGCGAGTTCGCCGTCGTCCTGGTGGACGACGAGGACGCGGGGAAGGCCGCCGATGAGGCGTTCGGAGACGCGGCCGTCGACCTGGTAGCTGCCGGTGAGCAGCAGGGTCGTACCGCCGGGGGCGTTGGCGCAGGTGCGGAGGCCGAGGATGACGTCCTCGCTGATGTCCTCGCCGTCGGCGGTGGTGCAGTGGCCGGGGTGGACGACGTAGAAGGGCGGGGTGTCGGCGGCGGCGTCGTCGGTGACGGAGAAGGGTTCGGCGCCGGTCACGAGGGCGACGTCGCCGGGGCCGAGGGCGACGGGTCGCGCGTCGCCGCCCGGGAGCACCCAACCAGTGCCGCGCAGCATGGTGACGACGGCGAGCGGCGCGCCGCCCGCGAAGCGGATCGACCAGGGCGGCGCCAGGATGTTCTTGCTGAACAGGGCTCCGTCGGAACGGACTTCGTAGAGGAGGCTGGCGAGCGGGTCCACCCGGCCGAGTGTACGGCGTGAGCGCCCGAGACATCGGGATGAGCGGATCGGCCATTCCACGGCTCACCGGTCCCGCCGTTTGATGGAGCACATGACGACGAACACGAACAAGGAAGTCCTGGTGCTCGGCGGTACGGGCAAGACCGGCCGTCGCGTGGTGTCCCGGCTGCGGCAGCGGGGGTACGAGGTCCGGGTGGCCTCACGGAAGGGTCCGGCGCGCTTCGACTGGAACGACGAGAACACCTGGGAGCGGGTGCTCGACGGCGCCGGGGCGGCCTACCTGGTCGATTCGATGCAGGCCGACGCGGCGACGTCGATGAGTGCCTTCGGCAAGCTGGCCGTGGACAAGGGCGTCGAGCGGCTCGTGCTCCTCTCGGCCCGCGACTGGGTGGTCCCCGAGGGCGAGGAGAAGCTGCCGTGCGAGCGCGCGGTGCGGGAGTCCGGGGCGGAGTGGACGATCCTGAAGCCGGCCTGGTTCGCCCAGAACTTCAGCGAAGACCCGTTCTTCCGTGGCCAGTTGCTGGACGGGGAAGTGGTCTGGTCGGCGGGGGCGGGCACCGAGCCCTTCATCGACGCCGACGACATCGCCGACGTCGCCGTGGCCGCCCTCACGGAGGACGGCCACGCGGGCCACGCGTACGAGCTGACCGGCCCCCGGCTGCTCAGCCTCCACGAGGTGGCCGCCGAGATCGCCCGCGCGACCGGCCGGGACATCACGTACCGCCCGGTCTCACCGGAGGAGTTCACCGCCCACGCGGTGGCGAAGGGCATCCCGGAGGACTTCGCCGCCCTCCTGAACTCGCTCTTCGGCTGGATCGGCGAGAACCGTTTCGCCACCCTGGCCGACGGCGTACAGCGGGCCCTGGGCCGTGAGCCGCGCGACTTCGCCGACTATGTGCGGTCCACGGCCGTGACGAAAATCTGGGAGCACGAGGATCTTGAGTGATCTCATGCCCGACGGCCCGCAGGCGCCGGTCCCGGTGCCTTCCGCGATCGGCGATCGTGCCAGGATGCGTGTACCTGCCCGCTACCGCACCCCTTCGGGCCGGTGCCTCACGACGACCCGAGGAGCGACATCATGAGCACCACCCCCGACGGCTACCTGTCCCAGCTGTTCTCCCTCTCCGGCCGCACCGCCCTCGTCACGGGCGGCAGTTCGGGCATCGGCCAGGCCATCGCGGGCGCCCTGGCCCGCGCCGGGGCGAGCGTGGTGGTCTTGGCCCGCAAGGAGGCGGAACTCGCGGAGACCGTCGACGAGTTGACGGCCGACGGCTGCCGGGCCGCCTGGGTGAGCGCGGACCTCGGGACCCGCGAGGGCATCAAGGCGGGGGCGGAGGCGGCCGCCGCCGTCTTCGGCGAACCGGACATCCTCGTCAACTCCGCCGGCATCAACCTCCGCCCGCCGCTCGGCGAGCTCAGCGAGGACGTCTGGGACACCACCATGACCCTCAACCTGGAGGCCCCCTTCCTCCTCGGGCAGCGCTTCGGCCCGGGCATGGCGGAACGCGGCTTCGGCCGCATCATCCACATCACCTCCCAGCAGGCCCACCGCGCCTTCGTCCAGAGCGGTGCCTACGGGGTCTCCAAGGGCGCCCTGGAATCCCTCGCCCGCTCCCAGGCCGAGGCCTGGTCGCCCCACGGCGTCACCGCCAACACCCTCGTCCCCGGCTTCGTCATGACCCCGCTGAACCGCCGCCTGTCCTCCGACCCCGACAAGGTCGCCGCCCTCGCCTCCCGCACCATGGTCGGCCGCAACGGCCTCGCCCCCGACTTCGCCGGCGCCGCCGTCTTCCTCGCCAGCGCCTCCTCCGCCTACATCACCGGCCAGTCCCTCTTCGTCGACGGCGGCTTCTCCGTCCACTGACCGCGCCCGCCGCGTCTGTCAGCGGCCTCCGGCCCCGGCATCGAGCACCTCGGCCGCGGCCGGAGGCCGCACGTCCAGCGGCTTGTCGAAGCCGCTGAACGAGGTAGTGCTCCGGACCTGGCCGCCCTTGTACACGACCTTGAGCAGATACGGCCTCCCCGTCTCCGCGACGAAGAAGACGTAACGCCCGCCTTTGTCCTCCGCGTCGGTGACCGTCACCATCACCACCCGCTTCCCGTCCACCGTGAGCGACGCCCCCTTCACCGCGACGCCGAACGGCGCGAACGGATGGGTGCACTTCGCAAGCCCGTCTCCAGGCCGCGCCTCACTCGCAGGCGTCTTGGCCCAGTACTTCGGGTCGCCCTTCCCCGTCTTCCGGCCCTTCCATTGGTTCAGATAGGCGCGGTCGGGACGGACGTAGTCCGTGTCGCCGATCCGTATCTGTTCGAGGCTGCCGCCGCCCTTGGTCCAGGTCGTCCTGTTCGTGCACCTGTCCTTGAGGTTGGTCGTCAGCCGACCGGAGACACCGCCGGCGGCCGTGGTGGTCGTCGAGTCGACGACCACCGACGTCAGCGCGTTCATCGTCTCGTTCGCCCTCGCGAGCACCTGCTCGCCGGACAGCTCCTTCGGCAGCGAGACCTCGACGGGCTTCTCCTCCAGCCCCCGGCCCGTCGTACAGCCGGCCAGCGCCGCCCCCGCCACGACGCAGACCAGCGCCATCCTCGTCCGCACATGCCCTCCCCTGGATCATGAGCGGCTCAACCTACCCGACGTGTTGCGCCGACCAGTCGGCGAAGGCCTGGGCGCAGGTCTGCAGGGTTCGGGCCGCCGGGCCGAGGGAGGCGGGGAGGCCCGCCGTGAGGGTGAGGGCGGTGCCGTCCGCCTGGGAGGCGACCGTGACCGCGCAGGTCACCGTCGACAGGGGGCCGGTCACGCCGGGCGGCACGGGGAGCGTAAGAACCAGCTCGCAGCCGGAGGCGCGGGCGCCCACGGCGTCGAGCCGCGCGGCCATGGCCGCGGCCAGCGGGTCGGCGTTGTCGTCCAGGCGGCCCGGGCCCAGCGGGAACTCCTCGTCCAGGGCCACGACGCCGATGCCCCGCAGGGTGGTCGCGCGGAGGCGGAGGGCGCGGGCGCTGTAGACGCCCGCGCTGTGGAGCACGTACACGGCGACGAGGGCGGCGCGTACGGCGGCGGGGAGGTCGCCCTCGGGGAGGGGGAACCGCCGGCGGGGGGATCGGAGGGGGACGGGGGCGATGCCCTCGGTGAGGGTGGTGAGGCCGTCGTGGACGGACTCGCCGAGGAGCCAGGGGCCGCCGGGGCCGAGCATGAGGAGGCGGCCGTGCTCGTCGACGGCGAGGGGCGCGTCCGTGTCCGTACGGCCGAAGGGGAAGAGGCGGACGCCGAGGGAGTCGGAGAGCCGGAGGAGGGACGGGATGTCGAAGCGGGCCAGGCGGGGGTCGACGGCGGCGCCGAGGGCCGCGACCTCCCGGCCGCCGGACGCGGCGGGGCGGAAGGTGAGGCCGTGGAACTCGCGCACGGCGCGCTCAGCGGCGGGGAAGGACTCGACGCCGAGGGTCACCGCGACGAGGACGGAGAGCATCGCCGCGTCCCCGGCGTCACGCCCCGGCTTCCAGCCCGCCTCCGTCAGTACGCCGGTCATGCCTGGTCGCGGAGGATCGTGACGCCCAGCCGGTCGAGGAGGGCCGTGCAGGAACGGCAGACGTCCGCCTCGGTGCCGTGCTCGGGGTCGCCGTGCGGGCGGATCTTGCGGGCGACGACCGCCGCGCCCGCGAAGTGCGGGACGGCCTCGTCGAGGGTGGCGGCATGGCCGTCGCCGCGCTGCCGGTCGAAGCCGAAGAGTTCGTCGGAGATGAGGGCGGACTCGGCGCAGTAGCCGATGAAGGGCTCGCGCAGCGCGGGCGGGAGCCCGTCGAAGAACGCGCGCACGGCGGGGTGGAGCTCGGGCTCGCCGTCACCGGTGAGGTTGGTGTGGCTGGTGATGGTGCCGTGGATGAGCAGCGAGGCGGCCGTGCCGGGCATGAGGTCAGACATAGAAATCCTCCGCGTCCTGCATGGGAGACCGGTAGAGGCCGATCATCGCCTCGTGCTTGCCGGTGCCCATGTAGTAGTCGCCGGTGTGGTGCATGCAGAAGAACCGGCCCTGCTCGTCGATGACGAACACCTCGCCGTCGGTGGAGTCCCACCCGACCGGAAACAGTCTCACACCCAGGTTGCCGCTCAGCTCCGCCATGTCCTCGAAGAAGTGGCCCCATTCGGGCACGGCCGTGAAGTCGATGTAGTCGTCACGCTGGACGTCGTGCATCACCCGGAGCCCGGCGTGCTCGGCGAGGAATTCGGTCGCGGCGGGGAACGGCTCGACGGGGAAACCGCGCTTCCGGCTCTCCTCGACGGTCTCCGCCACGATCGCCGCGGCCTGCTCGGCGGCGTTCCGGCCGGGAGACCAGCCGTTGTCGGCGAACCAGGCGTCGACGTCCGCCGGAACTCTGAGATGGGGCAAAGGAGGCTCCTAACCTGCGTAGGCCGCGATGCCGGCCATGTCGAGGGCGACCGCGCACGAGGGGCACGGCGGTTTGTAGTCGTTGTGCGCGAAGATCCCCCGCCGGTCCTTGCCGATCTGCACGGAGTACATCTGCGCGCCGCTCATCGCCTCGCGTACCTGTTCCGGCGTACGGATGTTCGTCCCGGACGGGTCGAGCTGGCGGAGACGGTCCGAGATGAGGTTCGCCTCCGCGCACTTCCCGTGGCCCGCGCCCAGGTTCCGGCCTTCGGCCTCGGCACTGGCCTTCACCTGGTCGTAGATGTCCTGCGCGGCCGGATGCAGGTCGGGCTTGTCCGCGCCCTCCCACTTGGTCGCGCTGGAGTGGCTGGTGATGACGCCGTCGTGGAGCAGCGAGCCGGAGCAGGCGTTGTCCTTGAGGAGGTGCTCGCCGACCGGGAACCGGGTCTTGACGAGGTCGATCTGGTGCTTGGGGTCGTTCGGGTTGTCCGGGTCGGCCCTCCTGGCCCGGTCGGCGAGGTCCCGGGCTTCCTGGACGAGCGCCTCGCGCTGCTGCTCGGGGGTGAGGTGGCTGACGTCGAGGGGGTCGGTGCGGTGGTGGCGCATGGTGCCCGCGGAGCTGCCGTGCCAGGGCGGGGCGGGGGTGATGCGGTTGCCGCCGGGGTTGTTGCCGGAGCCGCCGTTGCCGTTTCCGCCGGGGGGAGTGCCGCCGCCCCCGCCGCCACCGCCACCGCCGCCCTTGCCCGCGCCGTTGTCGTCATGGTCGCCCTTGCGCTGGCGGGCGAAACGGTCGCGGAGGTCGTCGTCGGTGTTCTTGTGGTCGACGGAGATCTGCTTGACGACCTTGGGGAGCGTCTGGCCGACGTGGTCGCCCATGTTCTTGGCGGCCTTGGTGAGGGCCTCCATCGCCTTGTCGGCGACCGGGTCGATGGCGTCCGCGATCGAGTCGCGGCCCCGGGTGCGGCCGTGCGCGGTCTTCGCCTTGGTGAGCTTGCCGGTCGTCTTGCCGTGGATGCTCACGCTGACGGTGTTGAGCTGGGTGGAGGCGTGGTCGTGCTCCTGGTGCTCGATGTGCAGGTTCTTCAGCCCGCCGCCCTTGCCGCCCCCTCCCCCGCCGCCACCGGCCGAGGCCAGGTTCAGGGACTCCTTGCCGGCCTTCACCCCGTCCTTGAAGCCCTCCTCGCCGGCGTCCTTCGTCTGGTCGAGGTCGACACCGTCCTGGAGCCCGATCGCCACCGCACCCAGCTGGACGACGAGGTCCGCCGCCATCCCTTCGAGCGCCGCCACGGCCGGCTCCGTCATCGCCGCCACGACGTACCCGACGGCCTCCTCCACGCACTCCTTGATCAGCCGCTTGATCACTTCCTGCGTGGCCCGCATCGCCCCCGCGCCGATCAGCGCGGAAAGCCCGCCCGTCACCGGGATCAGCGAGATCGCGATGCCCGCCTCCGACGCCAGGTACCCCAGCTGTACGAGCGCCGCCAGCTTCATCGCCTCGATCGCCCCGGCCGCCGTGTCCAGGCCCCCGGCGACCGTCCGCGCCGCCCCCGAGATGTCCTTGATGTGCTTGGACTTGACCTTCGCCCAATGCTCGTTGAGCGCGTCCATCGACTCGCCCTGGCCCGACGACAACAACCTCTCGAAGTGGTTGTTCGCCAGCTGCCCGTCGTCCTCCAGATCCTCCGCGAACTCCCTGAGCGCGTCCGCCATCTCGCGATACGCGTCCTCGTCCACGTTCGGCCACGCCACCCCGATCAGATCGAGAAGCGTGTCCGCCCAGTCCGGAATCGTGACCGCCACGTTCCATCCCCCGTTGCAGCGACTGTTTGCGATACCGAACAGTCCTACCACAGCCTTCCCCTGACGGTGAGTGGGGGTGGCGGCGGCCGCCTCACGGATACACCTCCATGCGGGAGGAGTTCGCCGCCGACCCCGACACGGCCACCTCGTCGCGTACCTCACCGCCCGCGCCACCATGCGCAGCGTCTTCACGAACGGAAAGCAGCGCCGCCCGTACGACGAGATCGCCGACGCCCTCTTCCTGGAGGACGCCCGGAACCGCTCGGCATTCGAGTCGGCGAGCATGGTCGTGCGGCGCGGCGACGACTCGTCCACCTGGAACCAGGCGCACTGGTGCACGGCGTGGCCGTCCCCGACCCCCTCATGGCGAGCGCCCTGCTCCGGGTGGACGCAGGTTCGAATCGTGTCCTTGCCGCCGCTCGCGTCTGCGCCGCCCGGGCCCACGGGGCCCGGGCGATCGTCGGGTCAGCCCTCGGTGGGTTCCAGACGGAGAGAGATGGAGTTGATGCAGTACCGCTGGTCCGTGGGGGTCGGGTAACCCTCGCCCTCGAAGACGTGGCCGAGGTGGGAGCCGCAGCGGGCGCAGCGGACCTCGGTGCGGACCATGCCGTGGGAGGTGTCGGAGAGGAGCTCGACGGCGTCGGTGTCCTTCGGGTCGAAGAAGGACGGCCAGCCGCAGTGGGACTCGAACTTCTCGTTCGAGGTGAAGAGCTCCGCGCCACAGGCCCGGCAGGAGTAGACGCCCTGTGTCTTCGTGTCCGTGTATTCGCCGCGGAAGGCGGGCTCCGTGCCGGCCTGCCGGAGCACCTGGTACTCCGACGGGGTCAGCTCCGCCCGCCATTCCTCGTCGGTCTTCTCGACCTCGTACGCCATCGTTCCGCTCCCTCAGCTCAGCTCGACGGGCGGGCGAGCCGGTCCAGGATCTTCGGACCGAGGTCCGTGACGTCGCCCGCGCCCATCGTGAGAACGAGGTCGCCCGGGCCCGCCATTCCCGCGATGACGTCCGGGACGGAGTCCTTGTCGTGGACGGCCGTGACCACGGCGCCCGCCCGCTCGGCCGCGCCGACGATCAGCTCGCTGGTGATGCCGGGGATCGGGTCCTCGCGGGCCGGGTAGATGTCGAGGACGACCGACGCGTCGGCGAGGGCCAGCGCGTCGCCCATCTCCTTGCCCAGCTCCTGGGTGCGGGAGAACAGGTGCGGCTGGAAGACGACGAGGAGGCGCGATGCCCCGGCGGCGCCGCGCATCGCCTCCAGGTCGGCGGTCATCTCGGTGGGGTGGTGCGCGTACGAGTCGATGACCTGGACGCCGTTCGCCTCGCCCTTGAGCTGGAGCCGGCGGCCGACGCCGGTGTAGGCGGTGAGGGCCTGGGCGAGCTCGGCCGGCTCGATCCCCACGCGCGCGCCGGCGGCGAGGGCCGCGGCGGCGTTGTGGGCGTAGTGGCGGCCGGGGACGGAGACGGTGAACGTGTGCTCGGTGCCGTCCAGGGCGACGGTGACCTCGCTCTTCATCCCGTTCGGGACGATCTTCAGAATGCGGGCGTCGGAGTCCGCGGACTCCCCGACCGTGACCACGGACAGGCCCTCCCGGTCCGCGACCCTGCGCGCCAGCTCACGGGCCCCCGCGTGCTCACCGACCACCAGCGTGCCGCCGGGCCGGATCTTGGCGGTGAACGCCTCGAAGGACTCGTAGATCTCGTCCATGTCCGCGTAGTTCGCGTGATGGTCCAGCTCGACGTTCAGCACGATCGCAACCTGCGGGTCGTACTTCTGGAAGCTGCGGTCACTCTCGTCCGCCTCGGCGACGAACACCTCCCCGGCCCCGTGCCGCGCGTTCGTCCCGGGCCCCGCCAGATCGCCGCCGATCGCGTACGACGGGTCCAGACCCAGCTCGGTCAGCGCGACGGCCAGCATCGAGGTCGTCGTCGTCTTGCCATGCGTGCCCGCGACCGCGATCGCACTCAGGCCGTCCATCAGCGACGCCAGCGCGTCGGACCGGTGCACGACCGGGATCCCGAGCTCCGCGGCACGCGCCAGCTCCGGATTGTCCGCGCGGATGGCACTGGACACGACCACCGCCGAAGCGTCGTCGGCAAGGTGCTCCGCCGCATGCCCGATGTGCACCGTCACACCGAGCGCCCGCAGCGCCTCAGCCGTCTGCGACTCCTTCGCGTCACTGCCCGCGACCTTCGCCCCGCGCTGCGCGAGGATCTTCGCGATGCCCGACATTCCGGCACCGCCGATGCCGATGAAGTGCGGCCGTTCCATGGCGGCGGGAATGGCGGGTGCCATGCGGATCTCTCCCCGGGTGCGTTCCGTAACTGTCTGTTGCGCACGCAACAGGTAGCTCCCACCCTAATGGCTCGCGCCGCTCCGGCCCTGCGGCCGCGCCCCACCCCTTCAGGTGGAGCGCCCCGTGACCGGGCCCCCTGCACGGGGCGCGGACACGGGGCGGTGGGCTCAGCCCTGGGGGCTCAGCCCAAGGGGCAACCCAGGGGGCTCAGCCCAGGGGCAGCCCAAGGGCGTCAGTCGCTGTGGGCGAAGAGTTTGAGGACGGGGACGCCGACTTTGTGGCGGGCGCGGGAGGCCCAGTCGCGGTGGAAGAACTCCTCGACGTAGTGGGGGGCGGTGAGGACGATCACTTCGTCCGCTTCGGATTCTTCGACGACGGCTTTCATCTTGTTGAGCGGGTGGTCCTCGACGACTTGGCCGACGGCTTCGCAGCCGGCCTTTCTGAGGGCTTGGAGCGAGAGCTCCAGGGCCTGCTCGGCGGGGACCCTGGCCGCCTTGCCCTCCGGTTCGTCGCCCTCGTGGGCCGCTTCCTTCAGTTCGCCCATGGCCACGTCGTCGATGGCACGCAGCAGTACATCGGCCTGGTCACCACGCGGCTGCATAAGGACGATGAAGGACACGCCCTCGTCGCCGTGCAGTGTGGTGACGAATTCCACGTCGACGGACGTCAGGGGCTTCTCGATCATCAGAACGCTTGTGAACACCTCAGGAGCCCTTCTGCGGAAACCATCCTTCCCCGTGCCCGCACGGGGTCTGCGACAGTAAGTGTGCCCAGCGGACGGTAAGCGGAACGACAAATTCCGCCGATTGTCAGATCCGACGGTAGCGGGTGAAGAGGAACCCGTCCTGCTCCAGCACGGAAGCCACCTGGAAGCGTGTCGGGACGGCCATCGAAGGGCCCCCGGCGATCCGCTGGGCGTCACCCGCGGTGAGGGTCGGCGAGATCGTCAGGCACAGCTCGTCGAGGACCTCCGCCGCGACGAACTGGCCGAGCAGCCGGGGCCCGCCCTCGGTCAGCTGCCGCCGCAGCCCGCGCGCCGCGAGCGCCCGCACGGCGCGGGCCGGGTCGACCCCGGCGCCGTCGCCCGCGACCAGCACCTCCGCGCCCGCGGCCCGCGCCGCGGCGACCCGGTCGGCGGGGGCGGCGGCCCCGGTCAGGATCAGGGTCGGGACCAGCGGCGAGGTGAAGAGCGGCAGCGAGAAGTCGAGGTCGAGGGAGGCGGTGACGACGGCGATCACCGGCGCCACGCCCTGCCCCGCGGCGGCCCGGCGGGCGGCGAAGGCCTCCCGCGCCTTGGCCGGGCGGTACCCCTCCAGGCGGACCGTTTCGGCGCCCACGACGATCACGTCGGCGAGCCCCCGCAGGGTGCCGAAGATCCTCATGTCGGTCTCGGAGGAGAGCGGCTGGGAGCGGCCGTCGTGCTGGCCGGCCCCGTCGAGCGAGGAGACCATGTTGGCCCGCAGCCACACGGCGTCACCCTCGGGGTACGCGTAGGCGTCGGCGAGCTCGTCGAGCGACCACTCGCGACCGCCGGCGGCGGCCGGACCGGCGGCGGTCTCGGTGGCTGTCATGTCCGTCACAGGGAGCAGGCGTCGCATCCTCGCAGTCTGACATGACGATTACAGTGGGGAACTGTGTCGACCCGCGCCCTCACCGAAGCCGCCTCCTCCCAGGCGGCGCCGCTCTCGCTCTGCTCCCGAGAGCCCCACGTCCCCGCCGACCGTCTCGTCGCGGAGATGGTGCCGCCGCCGCGGTTCGACTCCGTTCGGTTCGACACGTACCTCCCGGACCCGAACCAGCCCAGCCAGACGGACGCCGTCAAGACGCTGAGCTCCTTCGCCGAGGGCCTCGGCGGAGCCCACGCCTCCGGCGCCGGCAAGCGCCGCTGGTTCGCCAGGAAGCCGGCCGCGCCGACCGGGCCCCGCGGGGTCTACCTGGACGGCGGCTACGGCGTCGGCAAGACCCACCTGCTCGCGTCCCTGTGGCACGCGACCCCGGCCGAGCCCTCGCTGAAAGCTTTCGGCACGTTCGTCGAGCTGACCAACCTGGTCGGCGCGCTGGGCTTCCAGCAGACCGTGCGGACCCTCAGCGGGCACCGCCTCCTCTGCATCGACGAGTTCGAGCTCGACGACCCGGGCGACACCGTCCTCGTCTCCAGCCTGCTCGCCAAGCTCGTCGAGGCGGGCGTGGCACTCGCCGCCACCTCGAACACGCTTCCGGGCAAGCTCGGTGAGGGCCGCTTCGCCGCCGCCGACTTCCTCCGCGAGATCCAGGGCCTCTCCGCCCACTTCCTGCCGCTGCGGATCGACGGCGAGGACTACCGCCACCGCGGCCTGCCCGAGGCCCCCGCGCCGTACACCGACCAGGTCGTCACGGAGACCGCGTACGCGACGCCCGGCGCCTCCCTCGACGACTTCCCGCACCTGCTCGAACACCTGGCCAGGGTTCACCCGAGCCGGTACGGCGCGCTCACCGACGACCTCACGGCGGTCTGCCTCACCGACGTCCAGCCGATCCCCGACCAGTCGACCGCGCTGCGGCTCGTCGTCCTGGCCGACCGGCTCTACGACCGCGAGATACCCGTCCTCGCCTCCGGACTCCCCTTCGACAAGCTCTTCAGCGACGAGATGCTGAACGGCGGCTACCGCAAGAAGTACTTCCGGGCGATCTCCCGCCTCACCGCGCTCGCCCGCGACGCGAAGGGGCTGGTCGCGCAGTAGCTTGGGGGCCGTACCCGATCGAAAGGGATTCACATGGCCACCGTGCGTCACGCCCACACCGTCTGGCAGGGCGACCTCCTCAAGGGCTCCGGCGTCGTCACCCTCGATTCGTCGGGCCTCGGCTCGTACGACGTCTCCTGGCCCGCCCGGTCGGAGGAGCCGAACGGCAAGACGAGCCCCGAGGAGCTCATCGCCGCCGCGCACTCCGCCTGCTACTCGATGGCCTTCTCCAACGGCCTGGCCGGTGCCGGTCACCCGCCGGTCCGCCTGGAGACGAAGGCCGACGTGACCTTCCAGCCGGGCCCTGGCATCACCGGCATCCACCTCACCGTGCACGCCGAGGTCCCCGGCCTCGACCCGGAGAAGTTCCAGGAGCTCGCCGCGGACGCCAAGGCGAACTGCCCGGTCAGCAAGGCGCTCACCGGAACGACGATCACCCTCACCGCCACGCTCGCCTGACCACACGTCAGACCACGCGCCACATGAGGCAGTTGTGGCCCGCATGGTTCACGCGCCACGAGGGTGCGTGATACACACATGCGGGTCACACGTCACACACCACCTGTCTGTCCGCCAACAGAAAGTGGGTTGCCGCCTCATGTCCGCAACACGACGTCAGATCCTGTCACGCACCGGCGCGTCCGTCGCCGGCATCGCCTTCACCGGCGCGCTCTCCGAACTCTTCGCCGGCAGCGCGGCCGCCGCCGGGCGCCGCGGCGGCTACGGCCCGCTCGTGCCCGACCCGGCCGGACTCCTCGACCTCCCGGCCGGCTTCCGTTACAAGGTCCTCTCCCGGCAGGGCGATCCGCTCCGCTCCGGCGAGGGGCCGGTGCCCAGCAACCACGACGGCATGGGCGCCTTCGCGGGCCGCAGGGGCCGGGTGCACCTCGTCCGCAACCACGAGAACCGGGTCACCGGGAAGATCGGCGTCCCGACGGTCCCCGGCCTGACGTACGACCCCGCAGCGAAGGGCGGCTGTACGGCCCTGGAGCTCGACGGCCGGAACAACGTCCTGGGCGAGCGGGTCGCCATCGCCGGCACCGCCGTCAACTGCGCGGGCGGGCCGACCCCCTGGAACACCTGGCTGACCTGCGAGGAGACCGAGGACCGGGCCGGGACCAACGGCTACACCAAGGACCACGGCTTCATCTTCGAGGTCGACGGCGCCGACCCGCACCGCACCGGAGCCGTCCCGCTGACCGCCATGGGCCGCTTCCAGCACGAGGCGATCGCCGTCGACCCGAGGAACGGCATCGTCTACGAGACGGAGGACGCCTTCGACCGGCCCTTCGGCCTCTTCTACCGCTTCCTGCCGGACAAGCCGCTCGGCGGCACCGGTTCGCTGCGCGCGGGCGGCGCCCTGGAAGCCATGCGCGTCCCCGGCGTCCCCGACCTGTCCGCCGTCCAGGAGACCGGCGCGCGCTTCGAGGGCGTCGAGTGGGTCCCCGTACCGGACCCGCAGGCCGCCCTGACGCCCATCCGGTTGCAGGACTTCGGGCCGAAGGGCATCACCCACGCGCAGAAACTGGAGGGCTGTTACTGGGGCGGGCGCGCCGTCTACTTCGTCTCCTCCTTCGCGCGCCGGGAGAACGGCTCCGCCGCCACCCACTTCGGCCAGGTCTGGAAGTACGAGCCCGACAGGCGGCGGCTCACCCTCGTCGTCGTCTTCGGCCCCGACACCGACCTCCAGCTGCCCGGCGAGTCCCCCGACAACATCTGCCTCGCGCCCAGTGGCGGCCTGATGGTCTGCGAGGACGGCGAAGGCGCCCAGCACGTCTTCGGCGTCAGCCGGAAGGGCGAGGTGTACGCGGTCGCCCGAGGCGCGCAGAACATCGGCACCCCCGACGCCCCGGAGTGGGGCGAGTTCGCCGGCGTCACGTTCTCGCCGGACCGCTCGACGATGTACGTCAACTGCTACACCCCCGGCACGACCTTCGCGGTGACCGGCCCCTGGTGGTGAGCTGACCCCGCCCGCTCGCGGGCCACCGGGTTCCGTCGCAGGATCGGGAGAGGACGAGCGGCGCGGCGGAAGGGTTAGAGGTGGCGAAGAAGGACGGCGGGAAGCGGGAGAAGGACGGCGGGACGGCGAAGGAGGACCAGGGGAGGAAGGACCAGGGGAAGCGGGAGCGGGAGCGCGCGGTGCCCCGGCTCCGGGAGCCGGTGCTGCGCGAGGTGCTCCGGGTCCCGGAGGGCGAGCGGATCGACCTGGGGTCGTACGACGCCTCGGCGATCCCGGCCGGCCCCGCCGACAAGGCCGCCGGGCTCGCCGCGACCGCCGCCCTCGCCCCGCGGCTCGCCGGACTCCAGGAGCGCCTGTACGCGTCGAGCACGGCCGGCGACCGCAGGCGTCTCCTCCTGGTGCTCCAGGGCATGGACACCAGCGGCAAGGGCGGCACGGTCAAGCACGTGATCGGTCACTTCAACCCGTCCGGCTGCCGGATCCAGGCCTTCAAGGCACCCACGCCCGAGGAGCGGAGCCACCCCTTCCTGTGGCGGATCATGCGGGCGCTCCCCCGCCCCGGCGAGATCGGCATCTTCGACCGCTCCCACTACGAGGACGTCCTCATCGCCCGCGTCCGCGAGCTCGTCCCCCGCCGCAGCCTCGGCAGCCGCTACGGCCAGATCAACCGCTTCGAGAAGTCCCTCGCCGACGACGGCGTCACCGTCGTCAAGGTCTTCCTGCACCTGTCGTACGAGGAACAGCGCGCCCGGCTCCTCGAACGCCTCGACAACCCGGACAAGCACTGGAAGTTCAACCCGGGCGACATCGAGGAGCGTGCCCTCTGGCCGGCCTACCAGGAGGCCTACTCGATCGCCCTGGAGCGCTGCGGCACCGACGAGGCCCCCTGGTACATCGTCCCGGCGGACCGCAAGTGGTACCGCAACTGGGCCGTCAGCAAGCTGCTGCTCGAACACCTGGAGGCCCTGGACCCGAAGTACCCGCCGGGCGACTTCGACGTGGAGCAGTGCCGGGCCCGGCTCCTGGAGACGTGACCGTGTCCGTCACCTGATGGCGACTTTGATCGGTTAACTTCCGATCGTGAACATTCCTGTACGGAAGATGGCGGCGCTCGGGGTCCTGGGCGCCGCTCTCGTCGGTTGCGGCGGCGGTGCCGTCGAAGGCCCCGCCCCCAAGGCGGCCACCCAGACCGTCTCGCCCACCGCTTCCCCCACCGCCTCGCCCAAGGCCAGTGCGGCCGCCGCCGGTCCCAAGCCCGCGCGGGTTCCCCGTACGCCTCCGACCATGGCCCCGGGGCCCGGTGGGCTCACCCCCGTGTACACGCGGCGGGCCAAGGGCACCGAGAAGGTCGTGGCGCTCACCTTCGACGCGGACATGACGGCGGACCAGGGGCCGAGGGCGGCGCGCGGGGAACGCTTCGACAACCCCGAGCTGATCGCCACCCTGCGGCGGCTCAAGGTCGACGCGACCGTCTTCATGACGGGCCGCTGGGCGGAGGAGTACCCCGAGCAGGCGAAGTCCATCGGGGGCGACCCGCGCTTCGAGATCGCGAACCACTCCTACAGCCACTACGCCTTCGCCTCGCCCTGCTACGGGCTGCCGACCGTCGCCGGCCCCGACATGGCCACGGACGTCCAGCGGGCCTTCGACGCCTTCCGGGACGCCGGAGCCGTCAACGTCGTCCCCTACTTCCGCTTCCCCGGCGGCTGCTACGACGACGCCGCCCTGCGGGCCCTCGGCCCCGCCGGGGTGACGGCCGTGCAGTGGGACGTGGTGAGCGGCGACGCCTTCGCCAAGGACGCGGACGCCGTCGCCGAACAGGTGCTCGACGGCGTGAAGCCCGGCTCGCTCGTCGTCATGCACTGCACCCGCAGCGCCGCACCCGTCACCGAGCGGGCGATCCGCCGGATCGTCCCGGAACTCCGCGCCCGCGGCTACCGCTTCGTGAAGGTCTCCGAGCTCATGAGCCGCTGACGCCCGGCTACTCCAGGCGGGCCGTGGCCCGGCAGGACAGCGCCGCCGCGGCCGCCGCGAGGAGCAGGGCGGCGGCGCAGGCGAGCCACGGCGGGTCGGCGGTGGCCGACCGGGCCCCGGTGACCAGGGCGGTCATGGCCTGCTGGGCCGGGGAGCCGGTGGTGACGAGGGCGAGCAGGCAGCCGAGGACGAGGGCCGTGAGCGACCAGCCGGGCGCCTGGACGAAGGGACGGGAGGCCAGCGCGCCGACGGCGGCGCCCGTCAGGGCGCAGGCGAGGGCGCCGAGCAGCCCGGTGACCCCCGCGGCGAGCCCGCCGACCCCGCGCCGGTCGCTCATCGCCGTCACCACGAGCACGGCGACCGTCCCGGCGAGCACCGGCCAGAGCGCCCCGGTCAGCAGCGCCGCGAGATGCGCCCGGCCCCGTCCCGCCGCGCCCGCCACGACGCTCCGCGCGGCGGGCGGCTCCTGCGTGGCGCAGATCCGCACGGACCAGGCCGCGACCGGCAGCAGCGCGGCGGCGGTGAACCCCAGGGCGCCCAGCACGGGTTCGCCCGCGCGCACCCCGACGCCGACGACCGCCACGTACAGGAGCAGCGGCGCCAGCCACCGCTGCGAGCGGATCAGCAGGCCCGACTGGTAGCGCAGGAGCGCCGTCATACCCGTACGCCTTCGCCGTCGAGGTGATGGATGTGCCAGGACGCCGCGAGCAGCGCCCCGAGGAGGGCGTCCGAGTGTGCCGCGCCCACCCGGAGGACGAGGGCGCCGGTCCCGGCGCCCTCGCGGTCGGGTGCCGGGGCGACGGCCGGGTCGCCCGGCAGCCGGGCCGGGAGCGGGCGGCCGCCCGAAGCGGTGATCCGGACGAGGGGGCCGGGAGTCCGGGCCTCCTCGCGTACCGCACGGACGCGGTGGGCCTCGACGACGTACACCGCGTCCGCCTCGCCCGCGAGCCGCCGGGGGTCGTGGTCGACGAAGACGACGGCCGCGCCGGCCGCGAGGCGTTCACGGACGGCGGCGTCCAGCTCCGCGCGGGCGGCGGTGTCGAGCCCGGTCCAGGCCTCGTCGAGGACGAGGAGGGCGGGCACGGCGAGGAGCGCCTGGGCGACGGCCACCTTCTGGCTGGTGCCCTTGGAGAGTTCGGCGAGCGGGGTACGGGCGTGGGCGGCGGCGCCGAAACGTTCCAGCCACTCCCCCGCGCGGGTCCTGGCGGCCGAACGGCCGAGGCCCTGGATCCGGCCGAGGTGGACGAGGTAGTCGACGGCCGTGAACGGCAGGGCGGCCGGGAAGCGCTCGGGGACGTACGCGGTGCGGGCCGGGCGGCCGGTGATCCGGCCCTCGGTGGGCGCGTCGATCCCGGCGAGGAGCCGGAGCAGGGTGGACTTGCCGGTCCCGTTGGCCCCGGTGATCCGGACGAGGCCGGTGGCGGGCAGCGCGAGGCCGACCCCGCGCAGGACCCAGGGGCCCCGGACCCCGTGCCGCCGCCCGACCCCGTCGAGACGCGGCCCCGTGCCCGTACCGGCGCTCATTCCTTGCCCACCCCGGCCGCCCTCCGGTCTCAGTTGGACGAGTTCTTCTGCGGCGTGAGCTCGCTCGGGCGGACGACGACGAAGCCCTGGCCCTCCAGCTTGAGCTGGACCGCCTCGCCCGAACCGCCCCGGATCATCGAGCCGAGGGACTGGGAGCGGTGCAGCGAGGTGTGGAGCTGCTCGCTCCAGCCGACGACGGCGTCGGTGTCGACGAAGACCGGGGCCTGCGGGGTGACTGGGATGACGATCGGGTTGCCCTCGCACATCAGCGCGATCTTGCCGTAGCCGGAGAAGACGGAGTTGAAGAGGCCGCCGCCGGTCATGCCGGCGCCCTTCACGGTCTTGATGTCGTAGTGCAGGGTCGAGTCGAAGCAGAGCACGTTGCGGCCGTTGACCGTGAAGGCCTCGCCCTGCTCGATCTCGACGATGAAGCAGTTCTGCGCCTCGTGGGCGAACCACGCCTCGCCCTGCCCGCGCACGGCCATCAGCGCGAGGCCCTCGCCGGTGACGGCCCGCTTGAGGAGGCCGCCGATCCCCTGGCCCTTGCGCTCGAACTGGAGATCGCCCCGGAAGGCGATCATGGAACCCTGGCGGGCGTGCATCTCACCGTTGACGGTGTACTTGACCGACTTGGCGTTCTGGAGGGTCATCCCCGGAAAGCCGGCCGTCTCGGCGAGGTGTTCGCCGGCGAAAAGATCGCTCTTCATGAGGGGCATCCTGTCCCGGAAGCGATGATTCCCACAAGAATCACTCGTCACCGCAGTGGCAGACTTGCCGAGTGAGCAGCAACGACACCGATCTCCGCGACGAGAAGCCCCAGTTCGTCCTCCCCCTGGTCGTCCGCATCGAGAAGGACGCGCCGCCGGCCCGTACCGACGCTCTGGAGACCGCCGCCCGGGCCGTCCTGGAGATCCTGACCGACGACCGTTCCCTCGGCGACGGCGAGTGGGCCCAGGCCATCACCGACTGGCAGGACGCCCGCATCCGCAAGGTGGTCCGCCGGGCCCGCGGCTCCGAGTGGCGCAAGGCCGCCGCGCTCCCCGGGATCACGGTCGACGGCGCCGGGGCGGAGGTACGGGTCTTCCCGCCCGTCCCGCTCGACGGCTGGCCCAAGGAGCTGGCCAAGCTCCAGGTCTCCGGCACCGACCTCGACGACCCGGCCGCCCCAGGACCCGTCCCGGAGGGCGCCGCGGTGCTCTGGCTCAACCCCGAGCTCGACATGTCCGCGGGGAAGACGATGGCGCAGGCCGGACACGGCGCCCAGCTCCTCTGGTGGGCCATGTCGGAGGACCGGCGCGCCGCCTGGCGGGAGGCCGGTTTCCCGCTCGCGGTCCGTACCGCGGCGGCCGGCGACTGGGCGCAGCTGACCGCGAGCGGGCTGCCGGTGGTCCGGGACGCCGGCTTCACCGAGATCGCCCCGGGCTCCTGCACGGTGGTCTCCGCGTTCCCGAACCTCAAATGAAGCTCTGAACGTCCCCCTCACGGGATTCGAACGCCACCTGCCGGGTCATCACCGGGGTGACTGAGGACCGAAGGAGGGGGACATGACGGAACTCGGCATCGGCATCGGCTGGCGCCCCGAGATCGCGGAGGCCGTGGAGGCGCTGCCCGGCGTCGACTGGGTCGAGGTGGTCGCGGAGAACATCTGCGCCGGCCACCTGCCCGACTCGCTGACCCGGCTGCGGGCCCGCGGCGTGACGGTCGTCCCGCACGGCGTCTCGCTCGGGCTCGGCGGCGCCGACCGGCCCGACCCGGCCCGGCTCGCCGCACTCGGCGAGAAGGCGGTGGCGCTCGGCGCGCCGCTCGTCTCCGAACACATCGCGTTCGTGCGGGCCGGGGGCCCGCTGACCGCCTCGCCCCCGCTCGAAGCCGGCCACCTGCTGCCGGTGCCCCGCACCCGCGACGCCCTCGACGTCCTCTGCGAGAACGTCCGCATCGCCCAGGACGCGCTGCCCGTGCCCCTCGCCCTGGAGAACATCGCCGCCCTCGTCTCCTGGCCCGGCGAGGAGATGACGGAAGGCCAGTTCCTGGCGGAGCTGGTGGAGCGTACGGGGGTACGGCTCCTCATCGACGTCGCCAACCTCCACACCAACCACGTCAACCGCGGCGAAGACCCCGCGAAGGCGCTCGCCCGGCTGCCCCTGGACGCCATCGCGTACGTCCACGTCGCCGGCGGCGTCGAACGCGACGGCGTCTGGCACGACACCCACGCCCACCCCGTGCCCGGCGCGGTCCTCGACGTCCTGGCGGACCTGGCCTCGCGGGTCTCGCCGCCTGGGGTGCTCCTGGAGCGCGACGACGACTTCCCTCCGGCGGAGGAGCTGGCGAGCGAACTGAGCGTGATCCGGGCGACGGCCGTACCGGCCGCGGGCCCGCGTTCCGCCGGGGCGGACCGCAGGGGCGCGGCCCACGCGCACGGCGCCCTCGCGCGGGTACCCGGCCCCCGACGACCCGTCACGGTCCAGGACCAGCCCCTGCTCATAGGCGCCGGAGCCCGCGCGTCGGGCGGGCTCATGCCCAGCGCCGTCCCCGCGGCGGCACCCGCGCCCGTGCCGGGCGACGCCGCCCGCCAGCGCCTCGCCCTGGCCCAGGCCTCCCTCCTCTCCGCCCTCGTCGCCGGCACCCCCGCCCCCGAAGGCTTCGACACCCGCCGCCTCGGGGTCCAGAGCCGGGCGCTGGCGGCGAAGCGCGCGGGCGTGGTCGCGAAGGTCGCCCCGGAGCTGCCGGAGATCCTCGGGAAGGACTTCCGGCCGGCGTTCCTGGCGTACGCGAGGTCCCGCCCGATGACCGGCGGATACCGGCGCGACGCGCTGGACTTCGCCGAGCACCTCCTCGTGGCCGGCCGGCCGGAGGACCCGGCGGCGCGGCGGCTGCTCACGGAGTGGTGGCAGGACCGTTCCGGCAACCGGCCGCCGGGCCGGGCCACCCGGCTCGTACGGGCCGCCCGTCACGCCCTCGTCAGGAGATGACCATGGACGCCGTCGTCACCCTCGTCTACCTCGCGGGCGCCATCGCCGTCGCCCTGCTCATCACCCGGGTCGTCCGGACCCGCCGGGCGCCCGGCGGGCCGCCGGCCGTCATCCACGACCGGTACGAGGCCGCCTTCCTCAACGGCGGCCCGGCCAGGGTCGTCGACACCGCGATCGCCGCCCTCCACGCGGACGGCAGGCTCCAGGTCGGCGGCCCCGGCATCGTGGCGGTCGTCCGCCCGTCCGCGTACGACCCGGTGGAGCGGGCGGTGCTCCAGGAGCACGCCGCCGCTCCGCACGGGGCGCTGCACCACCTGCGGATGGCGGTGATGAGGCACCCGGCCGTCCAGGAGATCGGCGACGGCCTCGCGACGCGCCGGCTCCTCGTGGAACCGGCGGCGCGCCGGGCGACCGTCCGCCTGTGCGGGGCCCTGGCGCTGACGGCCTTCGTCCTCATCCCGGTCTCGATGGTCGTCTCGGTGCTCGACTTCGCCTCCTCCCCGGACTTCTCGGTGCCGTTCGTCTTCAAGGTGGCGCCCGTGCTGTTCGGCGTCCTGATCGCGTCCATGGTCTGCGGCTCGCTCTCCGCCGGGCAGCTCACCTCGGGCGGCCGGCGCGCGCTCGCCGACTACGGCCGCGCGCACGCGCACCTCGCGGACGCCGGTCACCTCGTGGCCCTGCACGGGCTGCGGGGGCTGCCCGACCCCGTACTGCGCGAGCAACTCCTCGCCGCCGCACGGATCTACGGACCGCCGCGCCGGCGCGGTCGCGGCGGCCGGCGCCCGGCCTCGCACGTCTCGTCGGCGGACGCGGCGATGCTCGGCGTCGCCGCGGAGTGGTGCGGGGACAACACCTACTGCGGTGGCGGTGGTGGGGGCGGCGGAGCGGACGGAGGCGGCGGAAGCGCGTGCTCCGCGGGGTCGTGCTCGTCCGGCTCCTGCTCGTCCGGGTCCTGCTCCGGCGGTGGCGGCGGCTCCGGCTGCGGGGGAAGTTCGGGCAGCTCCTGTTCGAGTTCGAGCGGAAGCTCCTGCTCCAGCTCCAGCGGGAGTTCGTGCTCGAGCAGCAGCTCCAGCGGCTGACCACCCGTTCGCACGGCGGGCGCGCCCATTCGAGTGGCGGGCCCGCCCTTCCTCCCGTAGAACTCGGACATGATCTGGGTTCCCCTCTTCCTGGTGGCCTGCGTCGTGGCCGGGATCGGCTGCGCGCGGGTCTGCCGCGCGACGCTCGCGGCGGCCCGGCCGCACCCCGGTGACGTCCTCGAAGGAGCCGGTCCCGACCTCACCCTCCACGAGGCGGCCTACCTCGCCGGAGGGCCGCTGCGGGTCACCGATCTGACCCTGGTGTCGATGCACAGGGCGCGGCGGCTGCTGCTCGCCCACACCGGCTGGGCGACGGTCGTGGACGCGGGCGGCGCCGAGCGGGACGAGGTCGAACGCGCGGTGCTCGGAGCCATCGGGCCCGAGGGGCAGTGCCCGATCCCCGCCGTGCGCCCGATGGTCGCCGCCGACGACTCGGTGCGGTTCATCGAGGAGAGGCTCGTCGGCCGGGGGCTCGCCGTGCCGGCGGCGGGACGCCGGGAAGTGGCGGACGGACTGCGGGCCGTGAAGGCGGGCTTCCTGCTCGGCCTGGTGCTCGGGGCGGCCTCGGCGCTGCTCGTTCCGGACGCCGAACGGGCCCTGGTGATCGCCGCGTTCACGCTGCCGCTGCTCGGCTCGGGGCTCTGTCTGCTGATCGGCGTGACCGAGCGCTACCCGTACACGCGCTGGGCCTCACCGGCCGGTCAGCGGCTGCTCTCCGGCCTCTCCCCCGCCGACCCGCTCACCGCCCTCGCCACCCGCGGACCCGCGGTCCTTGAGCCCGAACTCCGCGCGGCCCTCGGCGGGCACAAGCGCTGAGGGGGCACGGAAAAGGCCCCGGAAATGACGCCGGTGGGGGGGGGGGGGGGGGGGGGGGGCGCGGGGGGCGGGGGGGGGGGGGGGGGGGGGGGGTGGGGGGGGGGGGGGGGGGGGTGGGCGGGGGGGGGGGGGGGTGGGGAGGAAAGGGGGGGGGGTGGGGGTTGTTGTGGGGGGAGGAAAGACCCCCCCTCTCTCTTTGGGCGCTTTGCCCCATCCA
>NZ_JBVJVO010000020.1:0-138618 GCF_055603625.1 Streptomyces sp. NPDC037273 | reverse complement strand
GGACGGGGGTATCACCTCCCCTGGTGTCGTTCAAGGGGGGGGGAGAGCACACCCCCGACCGAGCAAAAAAAAGTCCCCTTCCCCCTCTCCCCCGGGGCGGGGGGGGCCCACGCGGCTTGTCGTTCAGGAAGCGCCCGGCTCGCCGTGATGCGCGGCGATGCCGAAGCGGCGCTGTTCGCCGGGAGCGGAGTCGAGGGAGTGGAGGCCGGAGACGGAGCTGACCACCTGCTCGTCGGCCGGCTTCTCGGCCGCTTCGAGTTGTTCCAGGTCAGCGGCGGAGACCAGGGCCACGAGCGGCTTTCCGTGGCGGGTGACGACGACGCGCTCACCGCCGTAGACGACGCGGTTGATGAGGTCGGCGAGCTCGGCCCGGGCTTGCGTCACCGGGATCTCGTAGGTCATGCTCCACATCTTACGGTCTGTACATCCTGTACATTTTTTACAGATGGAGGTGCCCGTCATGGATGCTCGCCACGTCCTGCCCGAGTTCACGGAACGGACCAGCCACGGAACCCGCACCCTCGACCCGTACTCCAAGCTCCTGGAGAACCGGATCGTCTTCCTCGGCACGCCGATCGACGAGACCTCGGCCAACGACGTCATCGCCCAGTTCCTGCACCTCGACTACGCGGCGCCCGGCCGGGACATCTCGCTCTACATCAACTCCCCCGGCGGCTCGATCAGCGCGATGACCGCCGTCTACGACACGATGCGGACGCTCTCCTGCGACGTGGAGACCACCTGCCTCGGCCAGGCCGTCTTCACCGCGGCCGTCCTGCTCGCCGCCGGCACCCCGGGCAAGCGCCTGATCCTGCCGGGCGCCCGGGTCACGCTCGAACAGCCCGCCCTGGACGAGCCGCTGCGCGGACAGCCGAGCGACCTCGACCTCCAGGCGCGCGAACTGCTCCGGCTGCGGGCCCTGGTGGCCGGCATGCTCACCGAACACACCGGCCGGAGCCGGGAGCGGATCGACGCGGACATCGACCGCCTCACCGTCCTGGACGCGCCTGCGGCGGTGGCGTACGGCCTGGCCGACCACGTCGTCCTCAGCCGGCGGGAGTCCGCCGGCGGCGCGGCGCGGTGAGCCGGCCGTGGTCCCCGAGCTGCCGCCGCTGCCCGCACTGACCCGGGCCGAGGGCGAGTTCGTCGACGCGTACCTCGAAGTCGTCGACCTCCTGGGGAAGATCAACCCATCCAGGGGTTCGCATACCTATGGGGCACTGCGCGCGGCACAAGCCCTGGTCGGACGGGTGGAGGCGCTGCGGGAAGCGCTGACGCTCATGCATATGCGGGGCGAGAGCGAGGTGCACGCGGACACATTGGCGCGCGCCCTAAGGGTGTTGGACGGCGAGCGCCGGGCCGACCGGGTCACCGTCCCCCGCACTCGGGCGAGTTGACATTCCGGCGTGTCGTGTCGAGGTCCGGTCGGCCGACGCGCGCCGCAGAAACCCTCCCCCGTTCGGCGTAGTCGACGAGTCGACACAGGAAGCGAGCGAGTTGCGCAACCGGTGTACGCATTTGGCGGAATCGAACGTTCCGCCGCAGGTGCGGGGCTCGTCGGCCACACCTGTGAAGATCCCAAAGGCTGCCTGTCCACCCGAATGGATCAGTCGTGAGGAGCCTCACATATCGCCGTTTCAGCTCGGATTTCGACCATGACGTGGGTCAAGATCCCTGACGACGACAAGCCCCCGCCGCCGCGGCGGGGCGGTCCGGGCGGACGCCGAGTCCTGCCGCTGTCCCGGACGTCTGGTCGACAGGAGTGGATCGGCAGGAGTGGAGGACCCGATTTTTACGGGGCGAACGCGCTGTTCCGGCAGCGTGGCCGTCCCTTGGGGTGAAGCCGCAGCCGCGGCCGGGCATCTTCGCCAGCCCGAACCCGACAGGTCATCCTTCGCAGGCGGCTGACGAAGGGTTGCGCATGACCGCGCAGATGCACGTCCCGTCCCTGCTGTCCCGGGCCGGAGCCGTCTCGGCTCTCACCCTCGCCGCCGTCGGCGGCACGCTGCTCGCACCAGGAGCGGCGCCGGAGGCCCAGGCAGCGACCACACACGCGAACAAGGCACTGAGCGTCGCCGCGTCCAAGAAGGGATCGCCTTACCGGTACGGAGCCACCGGACCCACCAGGTTCGACTGCTCCGGTCTGACGCTCTACGCGTACAAGAAGGCGGGCAAGTGGCTGCCCCGCACAGCGCAGCAGCAGTACAACAAGACCCGGCACATCTCCGCGTCCAGCAGACAACAGGGGGACCTGGTCTTCTTCCACTCGGGTGGAAGGGTCTACCACGTCGGCATCTACGCCGGCGGCGGCAAGATCTGGCACTCGCCCAAGACGGGATCCTGGGTGAAGCTCGACAAGATCTGGTCCTCGAAGGTCTACTACGGCCGCGTCCGATGATCACTGCCGGACACTGACCCGGCACAAGGGGGTGCGGTGGCGCCGCCGCACCCCTCCCGCCGGAACGAAAAGCCCGGCGAACCGTCCGAGCGGCTCCCTAGGATGCCGCGATGAGACTCGATCAAGCACTCGTCGACGCCGCCGTCGCCCAGCTGGAGAAACGCTGGACGCCGGACGAGCCCGGCGGCGCCGCGGCCGTCTACCTCGACGACGGCCGCATCCTCACCAGCGTCGCCCTCGACAACATCAACGTCGGCGTGACCCTCTGCCAGGAGACGGGCGCCTTCTGCCAGGCGTACACCCTGGACCGGCGGATCACCGCCTCCGTCTGCGTCTTCCGCGACCCGGAGGACGGCCGCTTCGTCGTGCTGCCGCCCTGTGGCATCTGCCAGGAGCGGCTCGCCCTGTGGGGGCCCGACGTCGAGGTCGGCGTGCCCGACCCCGAGGACCCGACCCGCTGGCAGGCCCGCACGCTGGCCGAGGTCAACCCCTACTACTGGGCCCGCCACTTCGCCGAAGGCTCGTGGCCCTCGCAGCGGGAGCACACCGGGTAGCCGGCCGGGTCAGAGGCTGGGGACCCGGGCCGCTGTCCAGGGCAGCGTGATCCAGACCGTCTTGCCGCCCTCCTCGGTGGGGGTGACGGAGAGACGGCCGCCGGCTTCGGCCGCGAGGGAGCGGATGATGACGAGGCCGCGGCCGTTGTCCTGCTGGACGGCGGCGGGGAGACGCCGGGGCCGGCGGGGATGGCTGTCGGTCACGCCGACGTGCAGGAGTTCCCCGCGGACCAGCCGGACGTCGACGGTGAACGTCGGCGACTGGCCGAAGGTGTGCAGGACGGCGTTGGTGGCGAGTTCCGAGACGATCAGGCGGATCGAGTCGGCGGTGTCGCCGTCGTCGTCGAGACCCCAGCCGGTGAGGACCTCCGCGACGTACCGCCGGGCGGTGGGGACCGAGGCGGGTTCGCTCGGCAGCGTGACGGATGCTTCCTGATGATCTGCCATGGCGACGCTGTCCCTTTCCCGCCGGGATCAGTGCCCCGGATTGCGCTTCGCGTCAGAGTGCCACCGATCGTGCCGCCCCGGGCGGGGTTCCACCAAGATATGTCCCCATCTGTCGCCCGAAGCGGTGAACTCTGCGGCCTGGAAACGCGCTTGGGACCGCGCCGGGCCCCGCGCTCAGAAAGCCGGCGCCGTCCGCAGGATCGTCTCCACCGCCCGCTCGATCTGCGCGTCGGAGAGGTCAGCGCGCGCCGTGAGCCGCAGCCGCGAGATGCCGTCCGGCACCGACGGCGGGCGGAAGCAGCCGACCAGCAGGCCCTGTTCGCGGCAGTCCGCCGCCCAGCCGAGCGCCGCCTCCGGCGAGGGGGCCCGGACCGAGACGACGGCCGCGTCGGGCCGTGCCGAGGTGAGGCCGGCGTCGGTCAGCAGCCGGTGCAGGGTGGTCGCGACGGTACGGGCCCGCTCGGCGAGGCCCGGTTCCCCGGCGATCAGCCGCAGGCTCGCGAGCGCGCCGCCGGCGGCGGCCGGGGCGAGACCGGTGTCGAAGATGAAGGTGCGGGCCGCGTTCACCAGGTGCTCGATCACCCGGGCGGGGCCGAGGACGGCGCCGCCCTGGCTGCCCAGGGACTTGGAGAGGGTGAGGGTGGCGACCGCGTCCTCGTCGCCCGCGAGCCCCGCCTCGTACAGGGCTCCCCTGCCACCGGCGCCGAGGACGCCGAAGCCGTGGGCGTCGTCCACCACGAGCCCGGCGCCGTGCGCGCGGCAGGCCTCGGCGAGCTCGGCCAGGGGGGCCTTGTCGCCGTCGACGGAGAAGACCGAGTCGCTGACGACCAGGGCCCGTCGCCCGGGGTGCGCGTCCAGGGTCTTGCGTACGGCCTCGGGGTCGGTGTGCGGGACGACGGCGGTCTCGGCGCGGGCCAGGCGGCAGCCGTCCACGATCGAGGCGTGGTTGGCGGCGTCGGAGACGATCAGGGAGTCCCGGCCGCCGAGCGCGGTGAGCGCCGCCAGGTTGGCGGTGTAGCCGGAGGAGAAGACCAGGGCCGCCTCGAAGCCGCAGAAGTCGGCGAGTTCGCGCTCCAGCCGGGTGTGCAGCCGGGTGGTGCCGGTGACGAGCCGCGAGCCGGTGGAGCCGGCGCCCCAGCGCCGCGCCGCCTCGGCCGCCGCCTCGGTGACCTCCGGGCGTCGGGTGAGCCCGAGGTAGTCGTTGCTCGCCAGGTCGAGGAGGTCCGACTCGGCCGCCCGGGGCCGCAGCGTACGCACGAGACCGGCCTCCGCACGGCGGCGCGCCTCGGCGTCGGTCCAGTCGAACGCGGTACGGCGCGGGGCCTCGGCCCGCCCGTCGTCGGCCTGTGGCATGCGGCGATCCTTTTGTAGGCAGCGCACAGACCCTAGCGGGAGGAAGCCGAGGTCGGGATGTGGTCATCCACACACCCCGATCGGAGTCGTTTGTTCGGATCCTCCTTGGCCCGGGGCCGGACGGTAGGCAAGGATCTCAGGTTATGGACCTGCTGAACACGCTGGTGGAGAAGGGGCTGCGGCGCGAGCTGCCGACCCGTGAAGAAGCGCTCGCCGTGCTGGCGACCTCCGACGACGAACTGCTCGATGTGGTGGCGGCCGCCGGCAAGGTGCGCCGTCAGTGGTTCGGACGGCGGGTGAAGCTGAACTATCTGGTCAACCTGAAGTCCGGGCTCTGCCCCGAGGACTGTTCCTACTGCTCGCAGCGGCTCGGCTCCAAGGCCGAGATCCTCAAGTACACCTGGCTCAAGCCGGACGAGGCGTCCCAGGCGGCCGCCGCCGGTGTCGCCGGCGGCGCCAAGCGGGTCTGCCTGGTGGCGAGCGGGCGCGGTCCGACGGACCGTGACGTCGAGCGGGTCGGCAAGACCATCGAGGCGATCAAGGAGCAGAACGAGGGCGTCGAGGTGTGCGCCTGCCTCGGTCTGCTCTCGGACGGCCAGGCGGAGCGGCTGCGGGAGGCCGGCGCCGACGCGTACAACCACAACCTGAACACGTCCGAGGCGACGTACGGGGACATCACCAAGACCCACACCTACGCCGACCGCGTGGACACCGTGCAGAAGGCGCACGCCGCCGGTCTGTCCGCGTGCTCGGGCCTGATCGCGGGCATGGGCGAGAGCGACGAGGACCTGGTCGACGTCGTCTACGCGCTGCGCGAGCTGGACTCGGACTCGGTGCCGGTCAACTTCCTCATCCCCTTCGAGGGGACCCCGCTCGCCAAGGAGTGGAACCTCACCCCGCAGCGCTGCCTGCGGATCCTGGCGATGGTCCGGTTCGTCTGCCCCGACGTCGAGGTGCGGATCGCGGGCGGCCGTGAGGTGCACCTGCGCTCGATGCAGCCGCTGGCGCTGAACATCGCCAACTCGATCTTCCTCGGCGACTACCTGACCAGCGAGGGCCAGGCCGGCCAGGCCGACCTGGACATGATCGCGGACGCCGGTTTCGAGGTGGAGGGCGCGGGCACCACCACGCTCCCGAAGCACCGCGCGGACGCGCTCGCGGCGGCGGCCGGCGGCTGCGGCTCGCACGGTTCCGCCGAAGGCGCGGGCTGTGGCTCGCAGGCGTCCGCCGAGGGCGCGGGCTGCGGCTCGCACGCCGGTGGCGGCTGCGGTCCGTGCGGCGGCCACGCCGAGACGCCGGCCGAGGCGCCCGCCGCCGAGGCCGCGGCGAACACCGCCCGGACCGACCTGGTGGCCGTGCGCCGCCGGGGCGCCGGCACGGACCTGGCGCCGAATGCGTAACGACGAACTGCTCGCCCTGGACCGGGCGCACGTCTGGCACCCGTACGGCCCCATGCCGGGCCGGGCGGAACCGCTGGTCGTCGCGTCCGCGTCCGGGGTGCGCCTCCGGCTCGCCGAACCGGCCGAGGGGCAGGACGAGCTGGTCGACGGCATGTCCTCCTGGTGGTCGGCGATCCACGGCTACAACCACCCCGTGCTCAACGAGGCGGTGCGCGGCCAGCTGGACAAGATGAGCCACGTGATGTTCGGCGGGCTCACCCACGAGCCCGCCGTCCGGCTCGCCGCCCGGCTCGTCGAGATCACCCCCGAGCCGCTGCGGCACGTCTTCCTCAGCGACTCGGGCTCCGTCTCCGTCGAGGTCGCGGCCAAGATGTGCCTGCAGTACTGGCGCTCCCTCGGCCGCCCCGAGAAGCAGCGGCTCTTCACCTGGCGCGGCGGCTACCACGGCGACACCTGGCAGCCCATGTCGGTCTGCGACCCGCAGGGCGGGATGCACGAGCTGTGGTCGGGCGTGCTCCAGCGACAGGTCTTCGTCGACGCCCCGCCGGTCGCCTACGAGGAGTCGTACGCCGAACTCCTCCGCACCGAGATCGGGCGCCACGCCCACGAACTGGCCGCCGTGGTCGTGGAACCCATCGTCCAGGGCGCCGGTGGCATGCGCTTCCACGACCCCGCCTATCTGCGGGTGCTCCGCGAGGCCTGCGACGCGCACGACGTGCTGCTCGTCTTCGACGAGATCGCCACCGGATTCGGGCGTACGGGCACGCTGTTCGCCGCCGACCAGGCCGGGGTCTCCCCCGACGTCATGTGCGTCGGCAAGGCCCTCACCGGCGGCTACCTCTCGATGGCCGCGACGCTCTGCACGAGCCGGATCGCCGACGGGATCTCCCAGGGCGAGGTGCCGGTGCTCGCGCACGGGCCGACGTTCATGGGCAACCCGCTGGCCTCCGCGGTGGCCTGTGCCTCGCTCGACCTGCTGCTCTCCCAGGACTGGGAGGTCGAGGTCAAGCGGATCGAGAAGGGCCTGCGCGAGGGCCTCGCCGGGGTGGCCGACCTCCCCGGCGTGCGCGAGGTGCGCGTTCTCGGCGCGATCGGCGTCGTCCAGCTCGACCACGACGTCGACATGGCGGCCGCGACCCGCGCGGCGGTCCGGGAGGGCGTGTGGCTGCGCCCGTTCCGCGATCTGATCTACACGATGCCGCCGTACGTGACCGGCGACGAGGACCTGGCACGCATCTGCGCGGCGGTCCGCGCCGCCGCGATCGAAGGCTGAGCGAGGAAGGGACTGGGACAGCAGTGGGAATCATCGTCGTCAGCGGTACGGGGACGGAGATCGGCAAGACGGTCGTGACGGCCGCGGTGGCCGCCGCCGCCACCGCCGCCGGCCGGTCGGTCGCCATGCTCAAGCCCGCGCAGACGGGAGTCGGTCCGGACGAGCCCGGCGACGCCGACGAGGTCGTCCGGCTGTCCGGCGCGGTGACCTCCGCCGAACTGGGCCGCTTCCCCGAGCCGCTGGCCCCCGATACGGCCGCCCGGCGGGCCGGCCTCGCCCCGGTCGGGCCCGCCCAGGTCGCCGAGGCGGCCCGGAAGCTCGCCGCCTCCCACGACCTCGTGCTCGTGGAAGGCGCCGGCGGCCTCCTCGTCCGCTTCGACGAGGAGGGCGGCACCCTCGCCGACGTCGCCTCGCTCCTCGGCGCGCCCGTCCTCGTCGTGGTGCCGGCCGGTCTCGGCACCCTCAACTCGACGACCCTCACCGGCGAGGCGCTCCGCGCCCGGGGCATCGAGCAGCTCGGCGTCGTCGTCGGCAGCTGGCCCGCCACCCCCGACCTCGCCGCCCGCTGCAACCTCACCGACCTCCCGCGGGCCGCCGGCGCACCCCTGCTCGGCGCCGTCCCGGAGGGCTCCGGCTCCCTGGACCCCGCCGCCTTCCGCGCGGCGGCGGGCGACTGGCTCGCCCCGGCACTCGGCGGCGTGTGGGACGCGGACGCGTTCGCGGAGTCCGTCGGGGCGTGACGTCCGGGGAGGCGTCAGGCGCTGCGTAGGGTGGGTGTATGCGCGCTCACGTTCAGGAGATCGTCTTCGACTGTGCCGCCCCGGCCGCACTCGTCCGTTTCTGGTCAGGTCTACTCGGTGGTGAGCCGGTCGATCGCACGGACGACTGGTCGTACGTGGACCCGCCGGGGTTCGTCAGGCTCGCCTTCCAGCGCGTGCCGGAGGGCAAGTCGGTGAAGAACCGGGTCCATCTCGACCTGGAGGTCCCGGACCCGGCCCGGGCCGCCGACGAGGTCCTCGCCACCGGCGCGGTCAGGGTCGGCGACCTCGTGACGGACGAGCAGGGCTCCTTCCAGGTCATGCGGGACCCGGAGGGCAACGAGTTCTGCTTCGTGACGGGATGAGGGGCGTCCGGTGAGCGCGTGCGGGGACGTGTGGGGCGTCCGATGACCGCGACCAGGTACGTGTGGGGCGTCCGATGACCGCGCGTCCGGACCGGCTCGCGAGCGGGGCGCGGGGGCCGCGTGTCCGGCATCCCTTGTTCGCCCGGTTCTACGCGCGCGTGAGCGTGTCCGCCGACGCGCGGGGCGGGCTCGGGGCCCTGCGCGAGGAGCTCCTCGCCGGGCTCGGCGGCAGTGTGGTCGAGGTGGGCGCCGGGAACGGGCTGAACTTCGCGCACTATCCGGCCGGGGTCACCGAGGTGGTGGCGGTCGAGCCGGAACCTCATCTGCGGCGCCTCGCCGAGGAGGCCGCGCGCCGGGCTCCCGTCCCGGTGACCGTGGTGCCGGGCACGGCGGAGGCGCTTCCGGTGGAGGGCGGGGCGTTCGACGCGGCCGTCGCCTCGCTGGTCCTGTGCACCGTACGGAGCGTGCCGGAGGCGCTCGCGGAGGTGCGCCGGGTGCTGCGCCCGGGGGGCGAGCTCCGCTTCTTCGAGCACGGGGCGGCGGAAACGCCGGGACTCGCCCGGGTGCAGCGCGGCCTGGACCGCACGGTCTGGCCGCTGCTCTTCGGCGGCTGCCACACCTCCCGCGCCCCGCTCGCCGAGCTCACCGCCGCCGGCTTCGCCCTCGTCTCGTACCGCTCCTTCGACCTCCCCGAGAAGGGCCCGCGCCTGCCGTCGTCGCCCTGCGTCCTGGGCGTGGCGCGGCGCTGAACGGTGCCGCGGCGGTCCGTCTCCGGAGACCTCTTCGCCGCGCCGTCCCGCCACCCGGAACTCCGTGGCGGCGGCCCGGCTCCCCGTGGTGGGATCCCGCCATGATCGATCTGCAGATACGCGCCGCCACGCCCGCCGACGCCGAAGACGTCCTGACCTTCTGGAAGGAGTCGGCCGAGGGGACGTCGATCTCGGACGACGTGAACGGGGTGACCCGGCTCGTCGAGCGCGACCCCGAGGCCCTGATCCTCGCCGTGGCCGACGGCCGGATCGTGGGGTCCGTGATCGCCGGCTGGGACGGCTGGCGCGCCTCGCTGTACCGGCTCGCCGTGCTGCCCTCCCAGCGCAGGCAGGGCATCTCCACGGCGCTCCTGCGGGCGGCGGAGGAGCGTTTCGTCACGCTCGGCGGTCGGCGCGCGGACGCGATGGTCCTCGAGGCGAACGAGACGGGCCGGCTGCTGTGGTCGGCCGCCGGCTACGAGCGCGAGGAGCGCTGGCGCCGCTGGGTGAAGCCGCTCACGGACTGAACGGCGGGCCCGGCCCTGGCCACCACGGCGTGAAGCCGGTCACGGAGTGACCGCGGGCCCGGTTCACCACCGCCCTTTGCCCGTCCTTTACCATGGTGTCTCATCCCGACGACCGAAAGGTGTGAGCGTCCGCCCATGGGCGAGCCTCCCAGTAGCACTGGTTCCGAACGTTCCGGATCCCACGGCCGACACTTCGACGGCCGACACCGAGCGATCCTTCTCCCCCTGACTGATCATGGGACGGAGGTGAACCGATGACCGAAGTGCTTCTGCTCCTCCTCGCGCTCCTCCTCGCTCTCGCGTGCGGTGCGTTCGTCGCGGCCGAGTTCTCGCTGACGACCGTCGAGCGCGGCGAGCTCGAAGCCGCCGCCGAGCGCGGCGAGCGCGGGGCGACGAGCGCCCTGAAGGCCGTGAGGTCGCTCACCTTCCAGCTCTCCGGGGCGCAGCTCGGCATCACCGTGACCAACCTGGTCGTCGGCATGCTGGCCGAGCCCTCCGTGGCCAAGCTGATCCGCGGCCCGGTCGAGGCCCTCGGCCTCTCCCCCTCCGTCGCGTCCTCCGTCGCCCTTGTCCTGGGTACGGCCCTGTCGACCGTCGTCCTGATGGTCGTCGGCGAGCTGGTCCCGAAGAACTGGGCGATCTCCTCGCCGCTCGCGGTGGCGAAGGTGGTGGCGACCCCCCAGCGGGTGTTCACGGCCGCCTTCAAGCCGCTGATCAGCCACCTCAACAACACGGCGAACCGGATGCTCCGCCGGCTCGGCATGGAGCCGACCGAGGAGCTCGCGTCCGCGCGCTCCCCGCAGGAGCTCGTGGCGCTCGCCCGCCACTCCGCCAAGGAGGGCGCCCTGGAAGCGGACACGGCCGAGCTGTTCGTCCGTACGCTCAACCTGGCCGAGCTGACCGCCGAGAACGTGATGACGCCCCGCGTGCAGGTCACCGCCCTCGAGGTGCAGGCCACCGCCGAGGACGTGGCGAACGCGACCCGCGCCACGGGTCTCTCCCGCTTCCCGGTCTACCGCGGCAACCTCGACTCGGTCGTCGGCATCGCGCACATCAAGGACGTGCTGGCCATACCGGCCGACCAGCGTCCGCGCCGCCGCATCGGCGAGATGCTGCGCGAGCCGCTGCTCGTGCCCGAGACCCTGACCGTGGACCGTCTCCTCGACCGGCTCTCCGGCAAGCAGACGATGGCCGTCGTCATCGACGAGTACGGCGGTACGGCCGGAGTCGTCACCCTGGAGGACATCGTCGAGGAGGTCGTCGGCGAGGTCCGCGACGAGCACGATCCGCACGAGACTCCGGACCTGGCACGGGCCGGCGAGGACGCGGACGGGCGCGAGCTCTGGTCCGCCGACGGCGCCGCCCGGATGGACCAGGTGGGGGCGATCGGTCTGCGCCTGCCGGACGGCCCGTACGAGACGCTCGCGGGTGTCCTGGCCACCGAGCTCGGCCGCATCCCGGCCGTCGGTGACAGCGTGGAGCTGGCCGGCTGGCGGCTCGACGTCGTGGACGCCTCCGGGCGGCGCGCCGCGCGTGTGCTGATGCACGCCCCGGCGCACGACGCCGGGGAGTCCGGCGAGGAGACCGGGGAGGCCCGCCGATGATCGTGATCCAGCTGTTGATCGGCCTGCTCACGCTGGTCGTCAACGCCTTCTTCGTCGGCGCCGAGTTCGCCCTGATCTCGGTCCGCCGCAGTCAGATCGAGCCGCTGGCCGAGGGCGGCAACCGCCGGGCCCGCAGCGTCATCTGGGGTCTGGAGCACGTCTCCGCGATGCTCGCCGCGGCGCAGCTCGGCATCACGCTGTGCACGCTGGTCCTCGGCATCGTCGCCGAGCCGGCCATCGCGCACCTCCTGGAGCCGGTCTTCGACGCGGTCGGCGTCCCGCACGGCCTCGTGCACCCGATCTCGTTCGTGATCGCCCTGTCGGTCGCGACGTATCTCCACATGCTGCTCGGCGAGATGGTCCCGAAGAACATCGCGCTGGCCGAGCCGACCCGCTCCGCGCTGCTGCTCGGGCCGCCCCTGGTGGCGCTCGCGCGGGCGCTGCGCCCGGTGATCTTCGCGATCAACGCCTTCGCGAACACGCTGCTCAAGCTGCTGCGCGTGGAGGTCAAGGACGAGGTCGCCGCGACCTTCTCGGACGACGAGCTGGCCCGGATGGTCACCGACGCGGGCGACGCCGGACTCCTCGACGACCGTGCCGCCGAGCGGCTGCACGACGCCCTCGAACTGGGCCGCCGCCCGGTGCGGGACGTCGTGATGCCCGCGGCGAAGGTGGTGTACGCGGAGGTCGGCACGACCCCCGAGGAGCTGGAGGCGCTGTCCGCGCGGACGGGCTTCTCCCGCTTCCCGGTGGTCGACGCGGAGCGCCGGATCCTCGGTTATCTGCACGTCAAGGACGCCCTGGACGTCTCGCCGCGCGACATACCGTTCCCGGTGTCGGCGCTGCGGCCGATCGCCCGGGTCCGCGCGGTCACGCCGCTCGACGACGTGCTGACGGCGATGCGCCGCAGCCGTACGCACCTGGCGGCCGTCCTCGACGAGGACGGCAAGCCGGCCGGTCTCGTCACGATGGAGGACGTGCTGCGCGAGCTGGTGGGGCGCCCTGCGGCGCCGTAACGCGGACGCGGAACGTACGGAAGGGCCCCGGGAGCGATCCCGGGGCCCTTCCCGCCGTGTGCCGTCGGCGGCTCAGAGCGCGGTCGCCGCCAGCCAGTCGTCCAGGAGGTCCCGGTCGCCGCTGTGCGCGAAGCGCGGGTCGTCGGCGGCGTACCTGCGGTGCAGGAGCAGCAGGAGCTCGCCCGCGTCCGCCTCGACGGCCGCCGTCGGCTCCGTACCGCCGTTCCCCCGGCTCCAGGTGAAGCCGCCCCCGCCGAGGGCGAGGGTCCAGGCGACGGGGGTGTCGCGGGCGGTGAGGCGCAGGACGGCGCCGTCGCGGTCGAGGTGGGCGAGCGGTTCGGCGATCCAGGGGATGTACGGCGCGTTCGCGAGGAAGTGGTCGACGGCGTCGGCCGCCGTCGCCGGGTCGAGGGGGCCCGCCGCCCCGGCGACGGCGAGTTCGGCGTCGGCGAGGTGGATCAGGGTCTCGAAGAGCACGTGGCGCGGGTAGTGGCGGACGTGCGGGTCGGCCCCCGGCGACCAGACCGGGGTGTCGGGATCGGCCTCGCGGGCGGTGGCGGCGAACCGCTCGGCCCCGTCCGCGAGCCAGTCGGGGTACGCGGCGGGGTCGGCCGGCAGGTCGAGGGGGACGTCGCGGGCGAGGACCCGGGCGGTGGCCCCGGTCCGTACGAGGTGCTCGGCCCAGCGGTGGACGGTGCCGACGTGCCGGGTGAGGTCGGCGAGGATCCAGCCGGGGCAGGTGGGGACGGGGGTCGCGGGGTCGGCGGCGCGGACGGTCGCGGCGAAGCGGAGGGCGGCGGCCCGGGCGGCCTCGCAGGCGGCGCTGTGGGTGTCCTCGGTGAGCCCGAAGCCCTCGGAGACCTTCAGGAGCTCCTCGCGCCAGGGTCCTGGCGCCTGCCGCAGCGCGGCCGCGCGGAACAGCCCGTCGAGGGCGCGGCGGTCGGCCGGGCCGAGTCCGCGCAGGGTGTGCGCGGTGCTCTCCAGCCACTTCGCGGCCGTGTCGGGGTCGAGGTCCTCGTCGTCGGAGGTGTCGACCGCCGTCACCAGCTCGGCCAGGGCCTCGGCCAGGGCGCTCAGGAGCGCGTCGCTCATAGGGTTTCCCCTCCCGGGTTCTCCACGGCATCCCTCGCATACCGCGCGGTATGATCGCTCCGCCATGGAGATCAATGCCACGTACAACAGTCTCGTCGCCGTCGGCGACAGCTTCACCGAGGGTATGTCGGACCTGAAGGCCGACGGTTCCTACCGGGGGTGGGCCGATGTGCTCGCGGGCCGGCTCGCGGCCCGTACGCCCGGCTTCCGCTACGCGAATCTCGCGGTGCGCGGAAAGCTCATCGGACAGATCGTCGAGGAGCAAGTCGGCCTGGCCGCGGCCATGAAGGCCGATGTGGTGACCCTCGTCGGCGGGCTCAACGACACCCTGCGCCCCAAGGTCGACATGGTCCGCGTGCGGGACCTGCTGACCGAGGCAGTGGAACGCCTCACACCCTCCTGCGGGCAGCTGGTCCTGATGCGCAGCCCGGGTCGCAACGGCCCGGTCATGGAGCGCTTCCGGCCCCGGATGGAAGAGCTGTACGCCCACATCGACGGGCTCGCCGACCGGCACGGCGCCCTGGTCGTCGACCTGTACGGCGCGGAGTCGCTCGGCGACCCCCGGCTGTGGGACGTGGACCGGCTGCACCTGACCGCCGACGGGCACCTGCGGGTGGCCGAGGCGGTGTGGCAGGCCCTGGGCCTGACGCCCGAGGCCGACTGGCGGAGCCCCCTTCCGCCGGCCGTGCGGCCGAACTGGACGAGCCGCCGGATCGCGGACGCCCGGTTCGCGAAGGAGCACCTGGGCCCGTGGATCGGACGGCGGCTCACCGGCCGCTCCTCCGGGGACGGCCGCGCGCCCAAGCGCCCCGAGCTGCTGCCGTACGAGTGGCCGGCGGAGAACTGAGGGGCGCCGCGTGACCTGCGTCTCGTAGCAAGCTCCACACGGGGCCGTGGCGCTGGCCTGCAGAAACCACCAGTAAACTCTGTCCACGTGACTGCTGTGACTGCGAAGCCCCGCATCCCCAACGTTCTGGCCGGCCGCTACGCCTCCGCGGAGCTCGCCGTCCTCTGGTCCCCCGAGCAGAAGGTGAAGCTGGAGCGTCAGCTGTGGCTCGCCGTGCTCCGTGCGCAGAAGGACCTCGGGATCGAGGTTCCGGACGCCGCCCTCGCCGACTACGAGCGCGTGCTCGACCAGGTCGACCTCGGTTCCATCGCCGAGCGCGAGAAGGTCACCCGCCACGACGTGAAGGCCCGCATCGAGGAGTTCAACGCCCTCGCCGGCCACGAGCACGTCCACAAGGGCATGACCTCGCGCGACCTCACCGAGAACGTCGAGCAGCTCCAGATCCGCCTCTCCCTGGAGCTCATGCGCGACCGCACGGTCGCCGTCCTCGCCCGCCTCGGCAAGCTCTCCGCCGAGTACGCGGAGCTGGTCATGGCCGGCCGCTCCCACAACGTCGCCGCCCAGGCGACCACCCTCGGCAAGCGCTTCGCGACCGCCGCCGACGAGCTGCTCGTGGCGTACGCGCGCCTTGAGGAGCTCCTCGGCCGCTACCCGCTGCGCGGCATCAAGGGCCCGGTCGGCACCGCCCAGGACATGCTGGACCTGCTCGGCGGCGACGCCGGCAAGCTGGCCGACCTGGAGCAGCGGATCGCCGGCCACCTCGGCTTCGCGCACGCCTTCACCTCCGTCGGCCAGGTCTACCCGCGCTCGCTCGACTACGACGTGGTCACCTCGCTCGTGCAGCTGGCCGCCGCGCCGTCCTCGATCGCCAAGACGATCCGCCTCATGGCGGGCCACGAGCTGGTCACCGAGGGCTTCAAGCCCGGCCAGGTCGGCTCCTCCGCGATGCCGCACAAGATGAACACCCGCTCCTGCGAGCGCGTCAACGGCCTCATGGTCATCCTCCGCGGCTACGCGTCGATGACCGGCGAGCTCGCCGGCGACCAGTGGAACGAGGGCGACGTGTCCTGCTCCGTGGTCCGCCGTGTCGCCCTGCCGGACGCCTTCTTCGCGCTCGACGGCCTCCTGGAGACCTTCCTCACCGTCCTCGACGAGTTCGGCGCCTTCCCCGCCGTCGTCGCCCGCGAGCTCGACCGCTACCTCCCCTTCCTCGCCACCACCAAGGTCCTCATGGGCGCCGTCCGCGCCGGTGTCGGCCGCGAGGTCGCCCACGAGGCCATCAAGGAGAACGCCGTCGCCTCCGCCCTCGCCATGCGCGAGCAGGGCGCCGAGCGCAACGAACTCCTCGACAAGCTCGCCGCCGACGACCGCATCCCCCTCGACCGCGCCCAGCTCGACGAGCTCATGGCCGACAAGCTCTCCTTCACCGGCGCCGCCGCCGACCAGGTCGCCTCCGTCGTCTCCCGCATCGACTCCATCCTCAAGCAGCACCCCGAGGCCGCCTCCTACACCCCTGGCGCGATCCTCTGACCGGTACCCCCCGGTTCACCAAGGCAGAGCTCGAGGCCGCCCGCGACCGCGTCGTTCCCGACGTGGCCGCGGGCGGCCTTTCGGTCCTCTTCTGCGGAATCAACCCGGGTCTCATGACAGCCGCGACGGGCCACCACTTCGCCCGCCCCGGAAACCGCTTCTGGCCGGTCCTCCACCTCTCCGGCTTCACCCCGCGCCTGCTCCGCCCCGACGAACAGCAGGAACTTCTCTCGTACGGACTCGGCATCACCAACGTCGTCGCCCGTGCGACGGCCAGGGCCGACGAGCTGACCCGCGAGGAGTACCTGCACGGCGGCCGCATCCTGACCGAGAAGGTCGAGCGCCTCGCACCTCGGTGGCTCGCGGTCGTCGGCGTCACCGCGTACCGGACCGCCTTCGGCGAGCCGAAGGCGGGTGTCGGGATGCAGGAGCGGATGATCGGTTCCACCCGGGTGTGGGTGCTGCCCAATCCGAGCGGGCTGAACGCGCACTGGACGGCGGCGACGATGGCCGAGGAGTACGCGAGGCTTCGGGAGGCGGCGGAGGTGTCGCCCGGTTCGTGAAGGGAGGGGCCGTGGAGTGGGGTGACTACCGTCCGTTCCGGCCGTTGGAGGACGGCCCGATGGAGGAGCTGCCCGTGGCGGCGGCGCGGCGGGAGTACGAGCACCGGATGGCGACGAAGGACGAGCGGATCGCGGTGCTGGCGGAGCTGGTCGGGGCGAACGGGGTGCGGCTCGGCACGGGGGACGAGGCGCTGGACGCGTTGCAGGACTGGTACCTCGCCGGGATCGAGCCCGATCCCGAGCGTGCCGGGCGGCTCCGTCCGCTGTGGGTCGCGGTCGCCTACGATCTGGGGCTGCACATCGGCGACACGATCGTCGCGCGGGCCCCCGGGCTCTCGTGGACCTTCTACAGGTCTGCCAAAGGCGCCAGGGACGTCGCTCACCAGCATCCGGTGATCATGGGCTTCACGGGCGTGAGGAACAAGCGGTACAACGTCGACCCGTTCCTGTTCGCGGTGGGCACGGGAGGCAGCGCACTCGGCGGCGGCGAGGTGCGCGTCGGGTTCCGCGCCTTCGTCGACTCGGCGGTCGGCTACGCCTGAGGGTCCCCGTCCAGGGGTGCGTCCGACGGCGGGGCCACGGTCGTGACCAGGGCGAGGAGCTGGAAGGGGAGCTCTTTGTCCCATTGGGAGACGCCGAGGCCGATCCAGGTGCCTTCGGCCGCCCAGAGGTGCAGGTCGGGGGTGTGGCAGCTGAGGGTGGCCCAGGGCTCGGGTATGGGCTCGCCTTCCATGGACCGTTCCAGGAGGGGGCCGAGGGCGAGGCGCCGGGGTGGGCCCCAGCGGGCGGTGAGGAGGAGGGCGAGGCCGGTGCGTTCCGCTTCGTACTGGTCCTCGACGGCCTCGCGGCGGGTGCCGTCGTCCTCCCAGAACTCCTCGCTGGTCGCCAGTTCGGCCAGGTGGAAGCCCGGGCTCCCGTCGAAGCCGCGGGCGCGGAGTAAGTCGATCTCCGCCAGGTGGCGTGCCGTGGTGGTCATGGACCCAGTAAAGCCCGGGGCACTGACAGTTGGCGCCGTGTCAGGCACACCTGGGGCGCCGGGTGCGGGGGCGGCGCTCGCCGCGCCACGGTCCATTGAGTACCATCCGCCGAAAAGGTGCACGAGCTGGGAGGACACACTGTGGGGCGGCTGACCGGCGGGGATCCGTCTCTGCTGCGGCGGATCAACTCCGCGGTGGTACTCCATGCGCTCAGGGGCGCCGACGCGCCGACGCTGACGGATCTGACCCGGATCACGGGTCTTTCGCGGCCTACGGTCGAGGGCGTGGTCGAGGGCCTGATCGAGGGCGGGCTCGTCGTCGAGTCGGCGCCCGAGGAGGGTGAGGCCCGGCGGCAGGGGCGTCCGGCGCGGAGGTTCCGCTTCCGTGCGGAGGCCGGCCATCTGCTCGGCATCGAGATCGGCCCGCACCGCGTGGCCGTGCTCCTCTCGGGTCTGGACGGCCGGATCATCGGCGCCGGGTCGCGGGAGGTGTCGGAGACGGCTGCCGAGGACGAGCGGCTGGACAAGGTCCGTACGGTCGTGGCGGACGTGCTGCGCAGGGCCGGGGTGCCCCGGTCCAACCTGCGGGCGGTCGGCGTCGGCACCCCGGGCATCGTGGAGGCCGACGGCACGGTGCGCCTCGGTACGGCCCTGCCGGGCTGGACGGGTCTCGCGCTCGGGGAGCGGCTGCGCCGTTCCTTCCGCTGCCCGGTGATCGTGGAGAACGACGCGAACGCGGCGGCCGTCGCCGAGCACTGGAAGGGCGCCGCGACCGACTCCGACGACATCGTCTTCGTCCTCGCCGGTCTCAGCCCGGGGGCCGGTTCGCTGATCGGCGGCCGGCTGCACCGGGGGTACGGCGGGGCCGCCGGGGAGATCGGCGCCCTGCACCTGCTCGGCCGGGGCGTCACCCCCGAGCATCTGCTCTCGACCACCGACGAGCCGCTGCACCCGCTCGACGAGCAGGCCGTCGCCGAGGTGTTCGCGCTGGCCCGCAAGGGCGACGCGCGCGCGGAGGCGGCGGTGCAGCGGTTCATCCAGCGGCTGGTGCACGACGTGGCGGCGCTCGTCCTCGCCATCGACCCCGAACTGGTCGTGGTCGGCGGCTGGGCGGCCGGTCTCGACGGCGTCCTGCCCCCGCTCCGCGAGGAGCTCGCCCGGTTCTGTCTGCGTCCGCCCCGGGTGGTGCTGTCCCTGCTCGGCGAGGCCGCGGTGGGCACCGGCGCGCTCCGGCTGGCCCTCGACCACGTCGAGGAGCAGCTCTTCGCGGTCGACGGAACGGTCACGGCCCGCCGCTAGGACTTCCCGGCGACGGAAGCGTGAAGACACCGCTCACGGCTCCACGACGACGGCCCGCCTCCAGGTTTCCCTGGGGCGGGCCGTCGCGCGCGCGTGGTGTGGTGCGGGAGGTGCGGGGTGCTAGGAGGCCATGACCAGGTCGCCGGAGTCGCCGAAGGTGAGGCGGCAGGTGTCGGCGCGGTAGGTGGCCACGGAGACGGCGGCGGTGCGCCCTCCGGAGAGGTAGCGGGTCGTGACGACGAGGACGGGGGCGCCGGGCAGCCGGTCGAGCTCCTTGGCGTCGTCGGCGCGGGCGGAGCCGAGCTCCACGGCGCGGTCCTGGCCGTCGAGGGCGAGGTGCTGGAGCTCGCGGAGCACGGCGCGGGCCTGGACGGGTCCGGCGGGCGCGTCGATGGCGCCGAGGCCGGGCACGGAGCCCACGGGCACGTAGAGGAGTTCGGCGGCGACCGGCTGGCCCTGGGAGACGCGGAGGCGGCGCACGATGTGCACCCGGTCCTCCGGGCCGGTCTCCAGGACGCGGGCGACGGCGGCGGGGGCCACGTCGGCGCCGGAGTCCAGGGACTGCCAGGCGTCGTCGCCGACGCCGGGCCAGGCGTGCTGGGTGGTGGAGACGTCCACGCCGACGCGCGGCGGGGCGACCGTGGTGCCGACGCCGCGGCGGCGCTGGAGGCGGCCTTCGAGCTCCAGCTGCTCCAGTGCCTGGCGCAGCGTGGCGCGGGCGACGCCGAAGCGTGCGGCGAGCTCGCGCTCGTTGGGGAGGATCTCCCCGACGGCGAAGTCCGAGTCGAGCGCTTCGCCGATGACTGTCTTGAGGTGCTGGTACTTCGGTTCCGGCACCGATGCCAGCTGCGTGGTCCCCACCCTGATCCTCCGCAATTCGCCGTGTCCCGCGGCGTTTCCGCGCCCTTGTTTATTAAAGGTTCCTGCACTAACTCTGCGACCATAGGGCGACACACCCCCTTGGTCAAGACCAATCCTCCGTCGAACGTCCCTGAATGTGACCCTCTGACCTAGATCGTTCACAGGACGTTCGCGTAGACGTGTGCCCTGCGCAGCAAAGTGCCCCGCCTCCCCCGGAGCGGGGGGACGGGGCACGGGCGGGCGCGGGGAGGTGCGGTCAGAGGCCGGCGAGGCCCTGGAGCTTGTCGGGGTTGCGGAGGATGTAGACGCACTGGATCCGTCCGTCGCGCACCTCGACCTGGAAGACGCAGTCGGGCAGGCCGTCGGCGAGCGCGAGGATGGCGGGGCCGCCGTTGAGCTCGACGAAGCGGATCTCGAAGAGCTCCTCCGTGCCCTCGGAGACGGCCGCGAGGAAGCGGCCGACCTTGTCGGCGCCGTCCATGATCCGCAGCGGTGCCTTGGACTTGCCGCCGCTGTCGCCGACGAGGCGCACGTCGGGGGCGAGCAGGGCGAGGAGCTCGCCGAGGTCGCCGCCGGCCGCGGCGGCGAGGAAGCGCTCGGTGAGGTCGCGGCGTGCGGCCGGGTCGACGTCGTAGCGCGGCTTGCCCTCGTCGACGTGGCGGCGGGCCCGTCCGGCGAGCTGGCGCACGGCGGCCTCGGAGCGGTCGAGGGCGCCGGCGATCTCCCCGTACGGGAAGCCGAAGGCCTCGCGGAGCACGAAGACGGCCCGTTCCAGGGGCGAGAGGGATTCGAGGACGACGAGGACGGCGAGCGAGACGGAGTCGGCGAGCAGGGCGCGCTCGGCGGTGTCGGGGGCGGCCGGGCCGAAGTCGGTGACGACGGGCTCGGGGAGCCAGGGGCCGACGTAGGACTCGCGGCGGCTCTGGACCTGGCGGAGCCGGTCGATGGCGAGCCTGGTGGTGATCCGCACGAGGAAGGCGCGGGGCTCGCGGACGGCGGTCCGTTCCTCGGCGGTCCAGCGCAGCCAGGCCTCCTGGACGACGTCCTCGGCGTCGGCGGCGCGCCCGAGCATCCGGTAGGCGACGCCGAGGAGCATCGGGCGGTGGTCCTCGAAGAGGTCGGTGAGGGTGTCGGTCGGTATGTCGGTGGGCACCCGACCATCCCAGCCGACGGGCACCGTCGTGTCCAGTTTCGGAGCCGGTCTTGAACTACTGGCTACCGAACGGTAATGCTCTTGCTGACAGGGTGTCTAAGGGACTTCGCACACCAGGTGTTCAGGACAGGGAGCCGGTATGCCCGCACGGATCGCGTTCACGATCGAGACCCCCACGGGTCCCCGCACGGTGTCGATGACGTACGAGCGGAGGGGCGCGGGCGAACCCCTGCTCCTGCTCCACGGCATCGGGCACCACTGGCAGGCGTGGGAACCCGTCCTCGACGTGCTGGCCACCGAGCGGGACGTCATCGCCGTCGACCTGCCCGGCTTCGGCGCCTCCGACGCGCTGCCGGACGGCTCGCCGTACGACCTGTCCACCGTCGTCCCCGTCCTCGACGCCTTCTGCGCGGCCGTCGGCGTCGAGCGCCCGCACGTGGCCGGGAACTCGCTCGGCGGACTGCTCGCCCTGGAGCTCGGCCGGGAGAAGCGGGTGCGCTCGGTCACCGCCCTCTCCCCCGCCGGCTTCTGGTCCGAGAGCGAGCGGCGGTACGCCTTCGGGACCCTGCGCGCCATGCGGGGCGTGGCCCACTCGATGCCCGTGCCGGTGATCGAGCGCCTCTCCCGTACGGCCGCCGGGCGCACCGCGCTCACCAGCACCATCTACGCGCGCCCCGCCCGCCGGTCACCCGAGGCGGTCGTCGCCGAGACGCTGGCCCTGCGCGGGGCCACCGGCTTCCACGAGACGCTGGCCGCCGGCCGGACCGTACTCTTCCGCGACGACATCCCCGAGGTTCCCGTCACCATCGCCTGGGGCACCCGCGACCGGCTGCTGCTGCGCCGCCAGGGCGTCCGCGCCAAGCACACCCTGCCCGGTGCCCGGCTCGTCCGGCTGCCCGGCTGCGGTCACGTGCCCATGAACGACGACCCCGCCCTCGTCGCGCGCGTGCTCCTCGACGGCAGCCGATGAACCCCGCCGGGCGCTCCGTGTGAACAGGCCGGTGCCCAGGGCGGCACCGGCCCCCACGAGCAGGCCGCCGGCCGCCTGCGGGAGACCGAAGGAGGCATGCCCGACCAGGGCGGCACTGAGAGCGGCGGCGACCGGGATGGCACCCGTATAGAGAGTGGCCCTCTCCATACCGATCCGCTGGACGCCCATGTAGAAGAGGACGAACCCGACGACGGTGGCCAGCACCGCCTGCCAGACGAGCGCGCCCGTCTCCACGCCGGTCGGCATCCTGACGAATCCGGCACCGTCCACGACGACGCCCACCAGCGCCGCCTCCACCGCGCCCACCCCGCACACGGCCGCGGTCAGCAGCTTCGGCCCGAGCAGCCGCAGGACCGGCACCGCGAGCACCGTGAACCCCACCTCCCCGGCGAGCGCCATCACCGACCAGCCGATGCCCGCCAGGTCCGTCCGGCCCCAGCCCTGCACGGTGAAGGCGCCCGCGGCGACGAGCAGCGCCCCGTACAGCACGGCCGGGGCGGGCCTCCGCCCCTCGGTCAGCGGGACCAGGACGGCGACCACGACCGGGGCACACCCCACCAGGACACCGGGAACGGCCGGTTCGGCGGTCCGCTCGGCGGCGAGCACCGCGAGGTTGAACCCCACCATGCCGACGCCCGCGAGGGAGGCCAGGCGCACCCAGTGACGTGCGGTCAGCAGCCGGAGCGGCGCCAGTCCGCCACGGCCGAGCAGCGGGAGCAGCAGGAGGCAGGCGGCGCCGTAGCGCAACGCCTGCCCGCCCGCGTACGGATAGGCGCCGAGCAGGCTGTTCGCGGTGAAGGAGGCGCCGACGAGGGCGTAGGCGAGGGCGACGAGCAGCACCCCACGCAACGAGTTCGCGTTCATGCTCCCGACGTTAGGAAGCGGCGCGGCCCCCGTGGAGGTCCACTTCCGGGCCGCCATCGGGGACCACTTTCGCTCGCGCCACGGCATACTCGGGTCGACCGACGACGGGGGGCGAAGAGATCGTGCGGGACGAAGGGCCGCGGCCCGGGATGACTCAGTCACGAGAGGGTGCCGTTCCCGACGGCGACACCCCCGGGCAGCCCGCCTGGGAGCTGCTGCTCCCGGCAGCCGCCGCCCCGGCGCGCCGGCGCGGCCGGGCGCTCCAGGAGGCGCTGCGCGAGGCCGTGCGGGCGGGGCGTCTCGCGTCCGGGACCAGGCTGCCGTCGACGCGGGAGCTCGCCGCCGATCTGGGTGTCTCGCGGGGGCTGGTGACGGAGGCGTACGAGCAGCTGACCGCCGAGGGGTACCTGCGCAGCGACCGCGGTGCGGGGACGTGGGTGAGCGGGGCGGCCAGGGCGGCCGTGCACGCGGGGCGCGACCTGGCGCCGGGGGCGCCGGGTATGCGGGTGGACTTCCGGCCGGGGACCCCTGATCTGTCGCTGTTCCCGAGGGCCGGCTGGGGCGCGGCCCAGCGGTCCGTCCTCGCGCTCCTGGCGCACGGATCGCTCGGCTACCCCGATCCGCGCGGGCTGCCCGCCCTGCGCGAGGCACTGGCCGGGATGCTGGCGCGCCGGCGGGGTGTGGTGGCCGACCCGGAGCGGCTCGTGGTCTGTTCGGGGGTGGCGCAGGCGTCGACCCTGATGGGGTTCGTCCTGCGGGCCCGTGGGCTGAGCGAGATCGGCATCGAGGATCCGGGCAGCCCTGAGCACGGGCGGCTGTTCGCCTCGACCGGCATGGACACGGTGTGGTTGCCGCTGGACGACGAGGGACTGCTGCCGGGTCCGCTCGCCGACTCCGGGGTACGGGCGGTCGTGGTGACGCCCTCGCACCAGTTCCCCTCCGGGATCAGCTGGTCGGCCGAGCGGCGCGGCGCGCTCCTCGACTGGGCGCGGACGGTCGACGGTTACGTCCTCGAGGACGACTACGACGGCGACTTCCGCTACGACCGGGCGCCCGTCGGCGCGCTCCAGGGGCTCGACCCGGAGCGGGTCGCCTACACGAGCTCGGTGAGCAAGTCGCTCGCCCCCGGGCTCCGGCTCGGCTGGATGCTCGTCCCGGCGGAGCTGCTCGACGAGGTGGTCGAACGCAAGCGGACGATGGACCTCGGAAACCCGGTGCTCGACCAGGCGGTCCTCGCCGAGTTCGTGACCCGCGGCGGGTACGACCGGCAGCTCCGCCGCTGCCAACGCGCCTACCGCGAGCGGCGCGACGCCCTTCTCGACGCCCTCGCGGAGCACTTCCCCGGCACCCGCGTGACCGGCATCGCGGCCGGACTCCACGTCATCGCGCGCGTACCGGGTCGCTTCGGCCCGTCCGAGGCGTTCCAGGCCCGTGCGGCCCGGGCCGGGGTGGCCGTACGGCTCCTGGAGGAGTACGGCACTGCGCGCCCCTCGGACGGGGACGTACGGCTCGTCATCGGGTACGCGCACCTGGCGCCCTCGGCGATCGCGACCGGGGTACGGGCGGTGGCGGAGGCGCTCCGGGCGTGAGGCGCGCCGAGGCCGGTCGGTCAGGGCCGGGCACGCGGGCGCGTGGGCGGTGACGGTCCTCGGCCGGCGGCCGGGCGGGGGTACGCGCGCGGGGAGCGGGTGATCTGTTCACGCGGGGTTCATGTGGGCGCCGTTCCCGGCCGTTAGGCATGGGACGGCGTACCACTGACGACGTATCACGATCGCCCGGCGACGACCTCGGAGGCCTCCATGTCCCATTCCGTGCCCGGTTCCCCCACGCCCGCCCGTCGCAGTGTGCTGCGGGGTTCGCTGGCGGCGTCGGCCGCGCTCACGCTCGGCGGCGCGGGACTGGCGGCGCCGGCTTTCGCGCTGTCGGGGCGGCCGGAGGCCGGGTGGGGTGTGCAGACGGGCGATGTCACGTCCCGTTCCGGTCTGGTGTGGGTGCGGTCGGACCGGCCGGCGCGGATGGTCGTCGAGACCTCGGCGACGGAGTCGTTCCGTCGGGTACGGCGGCACCACGGGCCGCTGATCGGCGCGGGCACGGACTTCACGGGCACCACGGCGCTGCGCGGTCTGCCGGCCGGCGAGCAGATCCACTACCGGGTCACGCTCGCCGACCCGGACGATCCGCGCCGGACGTCCGAGCCGGTCCTCGGCACGTTCCGCACGGCGCCGGAGCGACGGCGCGACGGGGTGCGTTTCCTGTGGTCGGGGGACATCGCGGGCCAGGGCTGGGGCATCAACCCGGACATCGGCGGCTTCCGCGCGTACGAGGAGATGCGGCGGCTCGACCCGGACTTCTTCCTGTGCAGCGGCGACTCGGTCTACGCGGACGGGCCCCTCCAGCCGAGCGTGACGCTGCCCGACGGCCGGATCTGGCGGAACGTCACCACGCCGGATAAGTCGAAGGTCGCCGAGACGCTCGACGAGTACCGGGGCAACTTCCGGTACAACCTGCTCGACCACAACGTCCGGGCGTTCCACGCGCAGGTGCCTTCGGTGGTGCAGTGGGACGACCACGAGGTGCGCAACAACTGGTACCCGGGTCAGATCCTGGACGATCCGCGCTACACGGAGAAGGACGTGGACGTCCTCGCCGCGCACGCCCTGCGCGCCTTCGCCGAGTACACGCCGGTCTCCACCCTCCACGCGCGCGGTGAGGGGCGCGAGCGCCGGATGCACCGGGTGGTGCGGTACGGGCCGCTGCTCGACGTGTTCGTCCTCGACATGCGCTCGTACCGCAACGCCAACTCCCCCGGCCGGCAGGCCGACGACACCACCGGCATCCTCGGCGCCGAGCAGCTGGCCTGGCTGAAGCGGGAGCTCGCCGCGTCCACGGCGGTGTGGAAGGTCCTTGCCGCCGACATGCCGCTCGGTCTCGTCGTGCCCGACGGAGCGGCGAACTTCGAGGCGGTCGCGCAGGGCGACCCGGGCGCGCCGCTGGGCCGCGAGCTCCAGATCGCGGAGCTGCTGCGGTTCGTGAAGCACCGCCGTATCACCGGCACGCTGTGGCTCACGGCCGACGTGCACTACACCTCGGCCCAGCACTACGCGCCGGAGCGCGCCGCCTTCCAGGACTTCGCCCCCTTCTGGGAGTTCGTCTCCGGTCCGCTGGCCGCGGGCGGCTTCCCCGCCAACGCGCTCGACGGCACCTTCGGGCCCGAGCGGGTCTTCGTGCGGGCGCCGCAGCGGGCGAACGTCTCGCCGATGGAGAGCCCCCAGTACTTCGGCGAGGTCGACATCGACGGCCACAGCGCCGAACTGACGGTCCGCCTGCGGGCCGAGGGCGGCGCGGTCCTCTTCAGCAAGGTCCTGCGGCCGGGCCTCGTGGGTCAGTGACACCCTCTGTCTCCCAGGTCAGGGGCGGTGTGGAGACCCGGCACGGGTGAGTGTCAGTGCCGGGCCCTACCGTCATTTCCATGACGCGATCCGTACAGGCGCTCGCCTACGCCCGCCCCTCCGCGCTGGAGTCCTCGGACTCCGGCCGGCGGCTCGGCCTGGAGACGGCGGGGGGCCGCACCCCCACGGGGGCCGTGGCCCGTCCCCGGTTCTTCGCCGGGTTCCTGGCCGCGCCGCAGGCCGCCGCCAGAGGGCTGCTCGCGGTGGCCGACGTGGCCGCGGCCCGCTACGACCGGCGGCCACGGCCGGGTTCGAGGGACCCGGTGGTGACCGGGAACGGGGACCGGCTGCGCTTCGAGTCGTTCTCCGGCTGCGGTGGGGTGTACGCGCGCCTTGACGTCCTCGACGAGGGACTCGGGGGTACGGAGACGGGGCACGGCACCACGAACGTCGACGTGAACGCCCCTCTGCGCGAGGCGCTGTCGCGGTTGACCGGGGACGAGCCGCTGCATCTGCGGGTCGGTCCTGAGGAGTTGGCGGTGACCACCCTCACCGGGTCGGTCGTCGAGAAGAAGGTCCCGCTGCCGGACCGCTGGCTGCGGGGGTTCGCCGAGGCGCAGGTCGCGTCGGCCCGGTTCGACCTGCGGGCCGAGCTCGCCGGCCCTGAGGCCGTCCGCTTCCTGCGCTCGCTGCCCCGCCCGGGGGGACGTGGGCGCGGCCCGCTGTGGATCGTGCCGGCGGGCCGGGCCCTGCGTCCGACGAGCCGGCCGGGGCCGGGTGCCGTCTGTCTGGCCGGGCCCGAGCGGCTCGTCACGCTGGAGCGCGTCCTGCGGCACGCGACGGGGCTGCGGGTGTACGGGCCGGCGCCGGACGGCACGGCGGCCACGGCGAGCGCCTGGGAGGTGACCCTGCCGGGCATGCGGCTCACCCTGACGCTCTCGCCCGACCCAGTGCGGGGCTTCTCCGGCGAGGGCGGCGTCCTTGAGGCCCTGGCGACGGACGAGGCCGCCCAGGACGCGGAACTGATCGCGATGCTCCTGGCCTGGGAGCCGCGCGTCGACCCGGCGGACCTCGCGGCACGGGCCGGACTCACGGTCGAGCGGACACGCGCGGCGCTGATCCGGCTCGGCACGGCCGGTCGGGTGGGGTACGACGTGGCGGACGCCTCCTACTTCCACCGCGAACTCCCCTACGACGCCGACCGCGCCGAGCGTCACCACCCACGCCTGGTCGACGCCCGGCGGCTGGTGGCGGACGGCGCCGTGGAACTCGACGGCGCCATGGAACTCGACGGCTCCCTGGCGACCGTGGCCTCGGGCGAACGGCGCTACCGGGTCCGGGAATCCGACGGGGTGCTGAGCTGCACCTGCCGCTGGTGGGCCGACCACCAGGGGCGACGCGGCCCGTGCAAGCACGCGCTCGCGGTGCGGATGGTCCGGCGCGGGGCGACGGAGGGACGAGGCCGGTGACGGGCGGCGGGGTGGGATCGCGAGGGACGGAACGGCGGGATCCGGAGAAGACCCGGGGAACGGCGAGGGGCGAGGGAAGGGACGACGTCATGGGGATCGAGAAGGTCGTCGAGGCCGTGCGGGCGGGCCGCGCCGAGGCGGTGCCCACGCTGCTCGAACCGCTCGGGGCGGGCGAGCGGAAGACGGTTCTCGCGCGGTTGAAGGCGCTGCGCACCGAGGTACGCGGCTGGGCGGGGGCGCGGGAGCGGGAGGCGGCGGAGGTGCGGCGCGCGCTGTACGTCGCGGGGGCCGGCTGCCATTCGGGGGCGTCGGCAGTGGCGACCTGGCTCGGCGGGCGTGACCTGCTGGCCTGGCGGTCGCCGGACGGCGGTCTGGTGCTGCGGGTGGTCGCCGAGCGGGATCCGGAGTGGCAGGCGGAGCTGGCGGAGCGCCTGGCCGCGCGGCCGGCCGTCGCGGAGCACAGCTACGGGCTGATCCGTGGCCTGGTGGAGCGGTCGGGCTGTCCGGTGCCGGCGTCCGACGGCTATGTGCGGGCGTGGGCGCACGAGGTCACGCCCGGCAGCCGGTGGCTGCGGAGGAAGGGCGACGGCGCGTCCCCGCTCCTGGAGCGGCTGCGGGCCGATCCGCAGACGCCCGCGCTGCTGGTGCACGCCCTGGCGATGCCGGAACCCCCCGAGCAGGTGACCTGGACGCTCGAGGCCGACTCCCAGCGGCACTGGCCGACGGCGGTCGCGACACTCGTCGGGGAGGGTGTGGTGGAGCGGTCCGCGGTCGTGGACGCCGCCGTGTCCCGGCTGTTGCGGGGCGGTCGGCTGCACGACCTGCGGTTCCCGCTGGAGGTGCTGCGGCTGGTCGAGCCGACCGGGGAGGAGTTCCGGGAGCGGGTCGCGGACCTGATCGGGATCGCGGCGGACGCCCCGTCGCCGGTGGCCGGATACGCGCAGGAGGCGCTGGCGGGTCTCGCGGCGGACGGCGAGCTGTCGGCCGATGCGCTGGCCGAGCTGACGGCCGCGGTGCTGTTCCGTACCGAGAAGAAGCTGGTGCAGGCGCAACTGGTCCTCGTCGGCAAGGTGCTCGCGCGGGACGCGGGCGCGGCCGGGATGCTGCTGCCCGCCGTGGCGGAGTTGTTCGGGCACGAGGACACCGCGCTCCAGGGGCGGGCGCTGAAGCTGGTGGGCCGCCATCTGCCGGCGGTCGAGGACTCCGTACGGGATGAACTGGCGGACCGGGCCGGGCTGCTCGGCCCGACGCACCGGCAGGCGGCCGCGGAGCTGTTCGGGGAGGTCACGGCGGCGGAGGGCGGTGGGCCTTACGAGGAGATCCTGCCGCCCGTGCCCGTACCCCGTCCGGTCGGGCCGCCGGCGACGACGGTGGAGGCGCTGGTGGAGGAGCTGCTCGCGAAGGGGGTGGAGGACGATCCGGTGCGGTTCGAGCGGGCCCTCGACGGGCTGGTGCGGCAGGCGCACCGGGACCGGGAGGGCGTGGCGCGGGCGGTGCGGGAGGCGTTCACCGTCACGGACTGGCAGGCGCCGCACCACTTCACGTACTCCTCCCATGGGCTCCACTCGGTCCTGGCGGGGCTGCTCGGCCTGGTGGAGCGCTCGTGGATCGAGGACCGCCTGGAGCGGGGCGGGCGGACGCCGGAGTGTCTGCATCAGGCGCTGACCGAGGTCAGGGACTCCCGGTTGTGGGAGGCGGCCGCGCTGATCGGCACGGACGCGCTCCCGTTGCTGCTCGCGGCGCCCACCCTGGACACCGGGGCCGTCGAGCCGCTCGTGCTCGTGGAGCGGCTGCGGGCCTATCGGGACGCGGGCGTGGAGCCCGCCCCCGCCGACCTGGCGCAGGCGCTGCTGAGGGTGCTGCGGGCCGGGCCGGAGGCCGGGAGGGCCGAGGCGGAGGCGGAGGCGCTCGGCACTCCGGCCGGGCGGCGGCTCGCCGCGTGGCTGCGGGCCGAGGAGCCGGTGGCGGCGAGCGTGCGGTTCGTCCCGAAGGAGGAGGACCGGACGCTGATGAGGTGGTCGGTGAGACAGCGGATGGTGATCGACATCGCCGACCGTGCCGTGGTGCGGGAGGAGTTCGCGCCGGCCTTCCGGTGGCTCGGCGGCACGATGGAGGCGACGCCCCGCACGTGTTCCCACTGGGTCGAGGGCCGTGAGCACTGGGCCTTCGTCCTGCCGGCCGACCGTGAGGTCCTCGCGGCCTGCCTCCTTCCCTCACTGGCGTCGTCGATCGGCGGCACGCGGGAGACGACCGAGCCGCTGACCGGGACGGCCGAGGGCGAGGGCCGGGTCGGGCGGGCCGTCGCCCTCGCCGTGGCGCTCGCCCTGGGCGTCGGGAACGCGGACGACAGGCTGCGGGCGGTGGACGCCCTCCTCGTGCTCGCGGCCCGCGGCGATCTCGACCCGCGTCTGGTGGGCGAGCAGCTGGGGTGGCTGCTCACCGACGGCATGGCCCTGCCGAACCGGCTCGCGGACGCGGCCAGGACGGCGGCGGCCAGTGGCGCCTACAGAACGGTCTGGTCGGTCCTCGGCGCCGCGCTCCCCGAGCCGCTGGCCGCCGAGAAGCCGGTGCGGGGGCTCGGGGAGGTGCTCGCCGTGGCAGCCGACTGCGTGGAGCGCTCCGGGCCCGGCGAGGTGCCCGAGGGCCTGGAAACGCTGGCGGCGCGGCGTGGCGCCACCCAGCTCGTCACCCAGGCGAAGCGCCTGCTGGACGCACTCCGCCAGGGGACCGATCAGACCACGACGGAAACGGTCTGAATCGGTCGTTAGGCCACCAGATCGCCGCTTAACCCGTCAGTCACAAAGCGTTCGTGATCACGCAACACCGCTGGGTCACAGTGAGGACATGACCGATGTGACGTCTTCGAAGAGCACCCGCCGCCCGCACCACTGGCGGCACGACCTGATCGAGCTCGCCGCGCTGTTCACCGCCGTGGTGGTGGCCGACACGATCGCCAAGACCATCGCCAAGGGCCCGGACGGCCCCTACCTCCTGGTGTTCTCGGCCATCGCCCTGGTCGCCACCGCCGCCTTCCACACCTGGTGGGCCCGGCGACACGGCCATGCCAGCCATGCCCCGCCCGGCGGTGACCCGGACGGTGTCACCGCCGGGCACTCCGCCACGGCCCCGTCGGCCGGCCGGCGCCCCCGCCGACGCTTCGGCCTCAAGGGCAGGCGGAGCCGCACCGAGGCGACGGGCACGTACGGCGCGACCGGCGCGGCCGCAGCCGCCGGAACGTCCGGACCGGCCGGTACCACCGGAGCAGCCGGACCGGCCGGTCCGACCCGGGCGGCCGGTACCACCGGAGCGGCCGATCCGGCCGGTGCGGCCGGTACCGCCGGGCTGACCGGTACGACCGGTACCGCCGGTGCTGCCGGTACCACCGGTGCGGCCGGTGCCGCCGGTGCGGCCGGTGCCGCCGGTACCACCGGTGCGGCCGGTGCCGCCGGTACCGGCGCGTCCGGCGCGGCCGGCGCCCCGGACGCTTCGTCCGCGCCCGTCGAGACGGCCCTGTGGCGGATGCGGACGACCGTCGCGGACGAGCCCGGAAGTCTCGCCGCGCTGTGCACGGTGCTGGCGCGGCTGGGTGTGGACATCCTGACGCTGCAGACGCATCCGCTGGCGGACGGCACGGTCGACGAGTTCCTGCTGCGGGCCCCGGCGGGGCTGTCCGGGCAGGACCTGGCGCGGGAGATCGCGGCGGGCGGTGGGCGCGACACGTGGACCGAGCGGGCCGACGCCCACGACCTGGTGGACACGCCCACCCGGGTGCTGGGGCTGGCGACCCGTACCGCGCTCGACGCGGCGGAGCTTCCGCTCGCGCTGCGCCAGCTGCTCGGGCGCTGCACGCTGCACTCGATCCCGGCCGTCTCGCTGACCGGCCGGCCGATCGGCGAACAGGCCCCGGTCGAGGGGGTCCTGGAGGAGACGGTGATGCGGCTGCGCGACCCGCACGGGGGCACGCTGCTCGTCGAGCGGCCCTATCTGCCGTTCACTCCCACCGAGTTCGCCCGGGCCCGCGCGCTCGTGGAGCTCGACGCGCGGCTGGGGCCGCGGCTGCCGCGGAGCCAGGACGTGCTGACCCTGCCCGAGGGCAACGAGATCACCGTCCGCCGCGCCGACCAGCGCGACCTGGCCGCCGCGCGCGCCATGCACGACCGCTGCTCGGCCCGCACGCTCGGGCTGCGCTACCACGGCCCGGTGGGCGACGCCGACCGCTATCTCGACCATCTGCTCAGCCCCCGCTTCGGACGCACCCTCGCCGTGCAGACGGCCTCCGGCCGGCTCGTCGCCCTCGGCCACCTGCTGTGGGACGGCGACGAGACGGAGGTCGCGCTCCTCGTCGAGGACGACTGGCAGCGCCGCGGCATCGGCTCGGAGCTCCTCGGCCGGCTGGTGAAGCTGGCCGAGGAGGCCGGCTGCGCGAGCGTCTACGCCGTGACGCAGTCCTCCAACACCGGGATGGTGGCCGCGATGCGGGCGCTGAACCTCCCCCTCGACTACCAGATCGAGGAGGGCACCCTGGTGATCACCGCCCGGCTGGCCGCGGCGCCCCGGCCGGCCGGCCGGACCCCGCAGGAGCAGTGGCACGAGGGGGTCCGGCGGTCGGGGCGCTGAGCGCCTGGGTCAGATCCCGCCACAGATCCTCGACGTCCTCGAGACCGACCGACATCCGCAGCAGCCGGTCGCTGACGCCCGCCGAGCGCCGGTCTCCCTCGGCCACGATCCGGTGGCTGATGGAGGCCGGGTGCTGGATGAGGGTGTCGACGCTGCCGAGGCTGACCGCCGGGGTGATGAGCCGTACCCCGGCGATGACCTCGTGGGGCTCGCCGTACACCTCGAAGGCGATCATCGCGCCGCCGACGCGGGGGTAGTGGACCCGGGCGATCCGGGGGTCGGTGGTGAGCCGCCGTACGAGCTCCGCCGCGGAGGCGGACGCCGCCCGTACCCGTACCGGCAGGGTCGACAGACCGCGGAGGAGCAGATAGCCGGCGAGCGGGTGGAGCACGCCGCCGGTGGCGAAGCGGATCTGGCGGAGCGTACGGGCGAACTCCTCGTCGCAGGCCACGACGCCGCCCATGACGTCGCCGTGGCCGCCGAGGTACTTGGTGGCGCTGTGCAGGACGACGCGGGCGCCCTGTTCGACGGGCCGCTGGAGCACCGGGGTGGCGAAGGTGTTGTCGACGAGGAGCGGCACGGTGCCGCAGGAGTGGGCGAGGGCCCGGATGTCGGCCTCGGCGAGGGTCGGGTTGGCGGGCGTCTCCACCATGACGAGGCCGGTGTCGGGCCGGATCGCGGCCGCGACGCCCGCCGGGTCGGTCCAGGTCACCTCGGTGCCGAGCAGTCCGGCGTCGAGGAGGTGGTCGCTGCAGCCGTAGAGCGGGCGGACCGCGACCACATGGCGCAGGCCCTGGCTCGCCCGGGCGAGGAGGACGGCGGAGAGAGCGGCCATGCCGCTGGCAAAGGCGACGGCGGCCTCGGCGCCCTCCAGGCGGGCGAGCGCCTCCTCGAAGCGGGCGACGGTGGGGTTGTCGAGCCGGGCATAGACCGGCGGCCCGTCGAGGCGGGCGCCGGTGGCGGCGAACTCGTCGATCCGGGCGGCCTCGGCCCGGGCGTCGTACGACGGGTAGGTGGTGGAAAGGTCGATCGGCGGGGCGTGCAGCCCGAGTCCGGCGAGGTCGTCGCGGCCGGCGTGCACGGCTTCGGTGGCGAGGGCCCTCGGGGTGGCCGAGGGGCCGTAGTCCATGGCGTCCATGGCGGAACTGTGCGCGGATACCGGGAAGTAGCGAAAAATCGCCGTGCTACGTTCGCCCGATGGCCGATTCTGTCGTACTGGACGCGGTCGATCTGCACATTCTTCGCCTGTTGCAGAACGACGCCCGGAGCACCTACCGCGAACTCGCCGCGGATGTCGGCGTGGCGCCCTCGACCTGCCTGGACCGAGTGGCCCGATTGCGCCGCACGGGCGTGATCCTCGGACACCAGCTACGACTGGATCCGGCCAAACTCGGCCGTGGTCTCGAAGCACTGCTTCTCGTCCAGGTCCGCCCCCACCGGCGGGAATTGATCGGCCCGTTCGTCGACCGGATCCGGGCGCTGCCGGAGACCCGGGCCCTCTTCCACCTGACGGGGCCCGACGACTATCTGGTGCACGTGGCCGTCCCGGACCCCGCCGACCTGCAACGACTTGTTCTCGACGCGTTCACCTCGCGCCGCGAGGTCGCCCGCGTCGAGACCCGGCTGATCTTCCAGCAGTGGGAGTGCGGCCCGCTCCTGCCGCCCGGTCCGAGCCCCTCCTTGTCAGCCGACTGAGGCCGGGCCAGGGTGACGCGGGCATGCCGGAGGCATCAGGATGGCCCCCATGCCAGAGACTTCCAGCAGCCCGCTGCCCCGCCAGGTCGCCGACGACCACGTCGACGCACTCATCGCCCTCGACCCGATCACCGGAACGTACCTGGGAGTCAAGGAGAGCGCCGGACTGCTGCCCGACTTCTCGCCCGCCGGTCAGCGCGCCGTCGCCGACCTCGCGCGCCGCACCCTCGCCCGGCTCGACGAGGCGGAGCGCGTGCCCGGTGCCGACGACGACGCCGAGCGCCGCTGCGCCCGTCTGCTGCGCGAGCGCCTGACGGCCGAACTCGCCGTCCACGAGGCCGACGAGGGCCTCTGCGCGGTCAGCAACATGCGCTCGCCCGCGCACAGCGTCCGCATCGTCTTCACCGTGATGGCGACCGACACCGAGGAGGACTGGACCGCGGTCGCCTCCCGGCTGCGCGCCGTCCCCGCCGCCCTTGAGGGGTACCGCTCCTCCCTCGAACTCGGCCTCGAGCGCAAGCTCCACGGCGGCCCCCGCCCCACCGCCACCTTCATCGGCCAGCTCACCGAGTGGTCCGGCGGGACGAGCGGACAGCGCGGCTGGTTCGAGGAGTTCGCCACCTCCGGCCCCGACACGCTGCCCGACGCCCTCCGTGCCGAGCTCGCGGCGGCCGGCAAGGAGGCCACCGCGGCCGTCGCGGCGCTGCGGGACTGGATGCGGGACGTGTACGCCCCCGCCGTGGCCGGCGCCCCGGACACGGTGGGCCGTGAGCGCTACCAGCGCTGGACCCGCTTCTTCAACGGCACGGACCTGGACCTCGACCAGGCGTACGCGTACGGCTGGGCCGAGTACCACCGGCTGCTCGCCGAGATGCGGACCGAGGCCGAGCGGATCCTGCCGGGCGCGGGCCCCTGGGAGGCGCTCGCCCACCTCGACGAGCACGGCACGCACATCGAGGGCACGGAGGAGGTCCGCGTCTGGCTCCAGGAGCTCATGGACGAGGCCATCGAGGCGCTCGACGGCACCCACTTCGAACTCGCCGACCGCGTGCGGCGGGTGGAGTCCCGGATCGCCCCGCCGGGCGGGGCCGCGGCCCCGTACTACACGGGCCCGTCCGAGGACTTCTCGCGCCCCGGCCGCACCTGGCTCCCGGTCGACGGCACCACCCGCTTCCCGGTGTACGACCTGGTCTCGACCTGGTACCACGAGGGCGTGCCGGGCCACCACCTGCAGATCGCGCAGTGGGTGCACGTGGCCGACCGGCTCTCCCGCTACCAGGCGACCCTCGGCAAGGTCAGCGCCAACGCGGAGGGCTGGGCGCTGTACGCCGAGCGCCTGATGGACGAGCTCGGGTTCCTGCCCGACGCCGAGCGGCGCCTCGGTTATCTCGACGGCCAGATGATGCGCGCCTGTCGGGTGATCGTCGACATCGGCATGCACCTGGCCCTGGAGATCCCGGCCGATTCGCCGTTCCACCCGGGCGAGACCTGGACCCCGGAGCTGGCCCAGGAGTTCTTCCAGCTGCACAGCAGCCGTCCGCCGGCCTTCGTGGAGAGCGAGATGACCCGCTACCTCTCGATGCCGGGCCAGGCGATCGGCTACAAGCTGGGCGAGCGTGCCTGGCTGCTCGGCCGCGCCAACGCGCGGGCGGCGCACGGCGACGCGTTCGACGCGAAGGCCTGGCACATGGCGGCCCTGTCGCAGGGGCCGCTCGGCCTCGACGACCTCGTCGACGAGCTGTCCCGCCTCTGACCGGCCGCCGAGGCGCTCTTTCCGGATCATGAGAATCCCCGGCTGATCACTTGATCGGCCGGGGATTCCCCTGCAGTGTCTGCTTCATGAGCAGCGAATACATCCCGGACGCCACCGACTGGCGGATTCTCCAGGCCCTGCAGGCCGAGGGCCGTGCCAGCTTCGCCGAACTCGCCCGCGCCGTGTCGATGTCGCCGTCCGCGGTGACGGAGCGGGTGCGACGCCTCGAGGAGGCCGGGGTGATCGCCGGGTACACCGCGATCGTGGACCAGGACCGGCTCGGACTGCCCATCCTCGCCTTCGTACGGCTCCGCTATCCGCACGGCAACTACAAGCCGTTCCACGACCTGCTCGACAGCACGCCCGAGGTCCTGGAAGCCCACCACGTCACCGGCGACGACTGTTTCGTCCTCAAGGTCGCCACGCGCTCCATGAAGCACCTGGAGGAGGTCTCCGGGAAGATCGCCACGCTCGGCTCGGTGACGACGAGCGTCGTCTACTCCTCTCCGCTCCCCCGGCGCGCCATCAGCCGCTGAGCGCGTCCCCGCCGGTCCGCAGCCGCACCGCCGAGCCGTCCCGCGCCTTCACGACCTCCAGCTGGGCCGGGATGCGGCGGCGCAGGTCGCCGACGTGGCTGACGATGCCGACGCTGCGGTCGCGCTCGCGCAGCGAGTCGAGGACGTCGAGGACCTCGTCCAGGGTCTGTTCGTCGAGGCTGCCGAAGCCCTCGTCGATGAAGAGGGTGTCGAGCCGGACGCCGCCGGCCTCGTCGGTGACGACGTCGGCGAGACCGAGCGCCAGGGCGAGCGAGGCGAAGAAGGTCTCGCCGCCGGAGAGCGTGGCCGTGTCGCGCTCGTTTCCCGTCCAGGCGTCGACGACGTGCAGCCCGAGGCCGGCCCGCTTGCCGCCCGCGCGGGCGTCGGAGTGGACGAGCGTGTAGCGGCCCGCGGACATGCGCTGGAGGCGGGCGGTCGCGGCGGCGGCGACCTGTTCGAGCCGGGCGGCCAGGACGTACGACTCCAGGCGCATCCGGCGCTCGTTCTCGGCGGAGGTGCCGGCGGTGAGGCCCGCGAGCCGGGCCACCCGGTCGTACTCCTCGCGCAGCGGTCCGAGCCGCCGGACCTCTCGGGCGGCCTGCTCGGACAACTCGGCGAGGCCGGCGGTCCGTTCCCGTGCGGCGGACAGGACGGCTGCGGCCTCGCGGACCGCGCGTTCCGCCGCCGTGTGGGCGGCCTCGGCCGCCGCGGGGTCGGCGGCCGGGAGGGCGGCGGCGGCCGCGGTGCCCGGTTCGGCGAGCCGGTCGGCGACGGCGGCGGCCTCGGCGCGCCAGCCGTCCACGCGCTGCTGGAGGGTGCGGCGCTGTCCCTCGTCGAGCAGGGCGCCCGCGGCCTCCTCCGGGGTCGTGAACCCGGCGCGGTAGGCCGCGTCGGCGAGCCGGTCGTCGGCCTCCTTGAGGCGCTGGGCGGCGAGCTCGGCGTCGCGTACGGTGCCGGCGGCGTCCACCAGGAGGGCGATGCGGCGTTCGAGGAGGGTGGCGTGTTCGGCCACGGTGGCGAACGCGCCGCGCCCCCGGGCGAGTTCCTCGTCGAGCGAGGCCTGCTCACGGTCCAGTGCCTCGCGCCGCGAGGTCCGCGCGGCGACCCGCCGCTCGGTCTCCCGACGCGCGCCGTCCCGCTCCTCGTACTCCCGCTCGGCCCGCGCGAGCGCCTCCCGGGCGCTGTGCGTCTGCCCGGCGAGGGCGTGCGCCTCGGCGTGCAGCCGGGTCAACTCGTCGACCTCGCTAGTGAGTTCGTCGACGGTCGGCTCACACTCGGCGTCCGCGGCCGGCTGGGCAGCGGCTCCGGCCGCCGCTCCGGCCGCCGCTCCGGCCGCCGCTCCGGCCGGGTCTGCGGCGGCCCCCGCCAGGACCTCCGCGCGGGCCGCCGACCAGGCCTCCCGGGTGCCGGCCAGCTCGCGTTCGGCGGCGGTCCGGGCCTCTTCGGCGGCGGTGTACACCGCGTAGGCGGCGTCCTCGGTGGCCCGGTCGACGTGGTCGGCGGTGGTGCGCGCGGGCGCGGGGTGCTCGGTGGAGCCGCAGACCTGGCAGGGGTCGCCGGGGGTGAGGGTGACGGCCAGTTCGGCGGCGATGCCCTCCAGGCGCCGGGACTTGACGTCGAGCCAGGTCTCGTGGGCGGTGTTCCGGTGCTCGCGGGCGTCGGCGAGGCGGGCCTCGGCCGTCCGGGTGGAGTGGGCGAGCGCGTCGCGCCGGCGGGCGGCGGCGAGGCGGCGGCGGGCGGGTTCGAGCCGGCCGGCGAGGTGTTCGGCGCGGGCGGCGGCGTCCGTGGCGGCTTCGACGCGCTCGATGAGGGCGGCGCGGCGGGTGTCCCAGCCGGCGAGCCAGCCGGCCGCGTCCTGGAGGGCGTCCTCGTCGGCCCGCGCCTCCCTGGCGAGCCCGGCGCGCTCCTCGGCGACGACGGCGGCGCGGCGCTCGGCGCGGCGGGCCGCTTCGAGACCGCCGAGGTCCTCGCGCAGGCCGTGTTCGCGGGCCGAGAGCTGTTCGGTCCCGGCGTCGGCGAGGTCGGGGGGCAGCAGGGCGCGGAGCCGGGTGCGGGCGGCGTGCGCGGTGGTGTGCTCGCGCTCGGCGTCCCGGCGCAGGCCGAGGGCGGGCGCCACCCGGTCGGCCTTGAGGCTCCGGTCGAGGGCGGCCTGGTGCCGGTCGCGCTCGGGGGCGAGGGCGGCGAGCCGCTCCTGGCGCCGGAGGGCGTCGGCGTGCCGGGCCTGGCGCGCCGCGAGGTCCTGGGCGGCGTCGAGGGCGGCGCGCGCGGCGGCCTGGCCGGACTCGGCCCGGTGGAACCGTACTCCGGCGATGTCGAGGGCCTCGCGGGACTCGGTGCGGGCGACGGCGGCCCAGGTGAGCGCCGCTTCGGCGAGGCCGGGGTCGCCGGGCCGTCCCTCGACGGGGGTGCGGGCCGCGTCGAGGCCGCTCGCGGCCTGCGTCATGCGGTGGGTGAGGGTGAGCAGCCGCGTGTCGCCCTCCTCCACTTCCTGGAGGGCGGCGCGCCGCAGGTCGGCGAGCCGCTCTTCGACGGCGGCGAACCTGCGGGTGTCGAAGAGGCGCCCGAGGAGCCGTCCGCGTGCTTCGGCGTCGGCGCGCAGGAACTTGGCGAAGTCGCCTTGCGGGAGGAGCACGACCTGGCAGAACTGTTCGCGGCTCATGCCGACGAGCTGGGTGATCTCCTCGCCGATCTCCTGGTGGGAGCGGCTGAGCCCGTTCCATTCGCCGGTGGCGGAGTCGTACTCGCGCAGCCAGGTCTGGGCCTTCTCGGTGGTGAAGCCGCCGCCGCGCTTCTTGGGGCGCTGCTGGGCGGGGCGCCGGGTGATCTCGAGGCGCCGCTCCCCCACGGTCAGTTCGAGGAGGACCTCGGTCGGGGTGCCGACGGGGGCGTGGTCGCTGCGGAGGGTGGTGCCGGGGGTCTGGCGGACGCCGGGGACGGTCCCGTACAGGGCGAAGCAGACGGCGTCGAGGACGGAGGTCTTGCCGGCGCCGGTGGGTCCGTGGAGGAGGAAGAGCCCGGCCGACGAGAGGGCGTCGAAGTCGACGGACTGCGTGGTGCCGAAGGGCCCGAACGCGGTGATCTCCAGGCGGTGCAGCCTCATCGGTCGGCCTCCCGTTCGGCCGTGTCGACCCGTACGTCGTCGAACGCGCCGTACAGGACGGTCCGTTCGGCGCCGTCGAGGGCTGCGCCGCCGCGCACGTGGGCCACGAAGTCCTCCGCGATCTGCTGGTCGCTGCGGTCCCGGAGCCGCTGGGCGTAGGAGCCGCCGGTGTCGTCCCCGGTCCGCTCGGGGTCGAAGACGAGGTGGAGGGTGTGCGGGAACCGCTCGGTGAGCCGGGCCATGGGCTCGGCCGGGCGGGTCGGATCGGTGAGGGTGGCCTCGACCCAGGCCTGCTCGTGCGGGGTGAGCGCGGGGTCGGCGAGCAGGTCGTCGAGCCGCCCCCGGATGCGGGCGAGGGGCCGCGGGACGGGGCAGTCGACGCGTACGGCCTCGGTGATCGCGCCGTCCGCGCCGAGGTCGACGAGCCACATCGTCTTGCGGTGGTCGGCCTCGGAGAAGGAGTAGGCGAGGGGGGAGCCGGAGTAGCGGACGCGCGGGGTGACGGTCTGGCTGCCGTGGAGGTGGCCGAGGGCCACGTAGTCGACGCCGTCGAAGACCCCGCTGGGCACGGCCGCGACGCCGCCGACGGTGATGTCGCGTTCGCTGTCGCTGGGCTCGCCGCCCGCCACGAAGGCGTGCGCGAGGACGACCGAGCGGGTGCCGGCGGGCCGGGTCGCGAGGTCGGCGCGGACCCGGTCCATCGCGGCCGCGAGCACGGCCTCGTGGCCGGCCTTGGCGGCGCCGAGCCGGTCGCGCACGAGGGCGGGTTCCAGGTAGGGCAGGCCGTAGAGCGCGACGTCGCCGTGGGCGTCGGAGAGGACGACGGGGGTGCCGATGCCGTCGGGGTCGGTACGGAGGTGGATGCCGGCCCGCTGGATGAGTCCGGCGCCGACGCCGAGGCGGCGGGCGGAGTCGTGGTTGCCGGAGATCATGACGGTGGGCACCCCGGCCTCGGCGAGGCGGTGCAGGGCGGTGTCGAAGAGCTCGACGGCGGTCAGCGGGGGCACGGCCCGGTCGTAGACGTCCCCGGCGACGAGGACCGCGTCGGCCTGGTGCGCGTGGACCGTCGCCACGAGGTGGTCGAGGAAGGCGGCCTGTGCGTCGAGCAGGCCGACCCGGTGGAAGGACCGGCCGAGATGCCAGTCCGAGGTGTGCAGGAGCCTCACGATGCCGTCCCACCCCGCATGTGTGCCGCTCCTCGCTCGCTCGTTCCCGTCCTGTGCGCCCTCCACGCTATCCCGGCGGACGGGGTGGCCGGGGCCGTCCGGCGCGGGACCACGCCCAGCGGGTGGCGGGCGTCACGTCCCCCGGCCGGCACCGTGCCCACGGGCCGCGGGTCACGCCCGGGTACGCCACCGCGCGCCGTGGCGCGGGTCACGCGTCGCCGTACGCCTCTCCGCCGAGTTCGAGGGTGGCGGTGCCCGCCGTGATGTCGGCCAGCCAGGCGCGGAAGGCGGGGACGTCGGAGTCGGGGAGGCCGATCTCCAGGGTGACGGCGTCGGCGTAGCGGACGTCCCGCACGGCGCGCCCGGTGGCGCGGAGGTCGTTCTCCAGCTTGCCCGCCCGCTGGTGGTCGACGGTGACGGTGGCGAGCCGGAAGCGCTGCCGGGTGACGGTGCCGAGCGCGTCGATGGCCTCGCCGACGACACCGCCGTAGGCGCGGATGAGGCCGCCGGCGCCGAGCTTCACGCCGCCGTAGTAGCGGGTGACGACGGCGGCGACGTACCGCATGTCGCGGCGCAGCAGCATCTGGAGCATGGGGACGCCGGCGGTGCCGCCGGGTTCGCCGTCGTCGCTGGCCTTCTGGACGGAGGCGTCGGCGCCGAGGACGTACGCGAAGCAGTTGTGGGTGGCGGTCGGGTGCTCCTTGCGGACGCGCGCGATGAACTCCTGCGCCTCCCGTTCGTCGGCGACGGGCGCCAGCGCGCAGAGGAAGCGCGAGCGGTTGATCTCGGTCTCGTGGACGCCCTCGTGGGCCGGCGTGCGGTACTGCTCCTGCATCCGGCCAGCCTACGTTCCGTCGGCGTCCCGCTCCCCCGCGGCCGGTACGGGTGCGGCGGCGAGGCCCGCGTACGGCAGGGCGCGCAGGGCGAGGGCCCAGCCGAGGCGGGCGTCGCCGGACTCACTGGAGCGGCCGGTGAGCTCGGCGATGCGGCCGATGCGGTTGAGGACGGTGTTGCGGTGGCAGTAGAGCTCCTCGGCGGCCCGGGAGGCGGAGCAGCCGTGGTCGAGCCAGGCCCGGAGGGTGGTGAGGAGCGCGGCGCGTTCGCCGCCGGTGGCGAGGACGGGCCCGAGGTGGACGGTGACGATCCGCTCGGCGATGTCGGTGCGGCCGCTGAGGAGCACCTCGGCGAGCCGGGCGTCGAAGCCCGCGACCTCGCCGCTGCCGGCCCGCAGGGTGCGGAGGGTCTGTTCGGCGAGCCGCAGGGCGCGGCCGGCCTGGGAGAGCCGATCGAACTCCGGGGAGACGCCGGCGGTCGCGCCGGTCCGCTCGCGCAGGGCCGTGAGGAGGGTGCGTACCGCCGGATCGTCGCCGCCAGGCCCGGTCGCCGGCCGTCCCTGGGGCGTGACCCGGCGGGGCAGCCGGACGATGCCGGCGTACCGCCCCGAGCGGGGCCGCCAGAAGGACCACAGGCCCTGGGCCTCCAGGACGGGGGCGAGGTGCGGCGGCGCGGCCGGGTCCTGGGCGGCGACGACGGCGACGTACCGGTCGACCGGGGGGACGCCGAGCGCGGCGGCGGCGGCCGAGGCGACGGCGGGGTCGTCGGCGCGGCCGTCGAGCAGCGCCTCGAAGAGGGCGACGCGCCGGGTGTCCTGGCGGCTCTGCAGCTCCAGCTGCGCGATCCGATAGGCGTCGGCCATGGCGACCGAGTAGCGGTCGATGGTCTCCCAGACGCCGCTCGCCATGTCGAGTTCGATGTCGCGGCTGTCGGAGGCCCGGCCGGCCCGGACCCTGAGGTGCTCGGCCATCACCTGCCAGAGGACCCGGCCGCCGCGCCGGTAGGCCTGGAGCACGGTGTCGAGCGGCACGCCCTGTTCGGCGCGGCGGCGTCCGGTCTCGCGCGCCGCCCATTCGAAGTCGCCGCCGGTGGCCTGGAGGCCGCCGAAGTCCTCCAGGGCGCGCAGCAGGTTGTCCCGGCAGATCTCCCACAGGTCCTCGCGGGTGACGGGGGCCCCGGAGGCGTACGTGCCCGAGTGGGCGCGGATGTCGTCGACGGCGCGGTCGGTGAGCCGGTCGACGTCGGCGAGCATCGTCGTGGCGAGGGAGCGGCGGAGCGCGCCGGAGCCTCCGGCGCCGCCCAGGGGCGTGTGGCTGCCGCCGGAGCGCGGGCCGGCGGGCTCGCCGGGTGCGGCCGGGCTGTGGGTCATGCGAGGCACGGTAGCGGCGGGATTTGGCGAATGCCACGGGTCGGGCTCGACGGAGGGGCCGCTGCCCAGCCGGGGCGGTCGCATGGTGGGCGTCTGCACATGGTGCGGGGGCGGGGTCGCGGCGGATTCTGTGGCGTGTCGGCCGATGGTCGACGACGCCGTCGTCTCCGCTTCCCGTGAGCGGCGCCCCGGTGTCGTCCCCTCCACGTCCCTGGAGCGTGTCATGTCACTGAGCGTCGCCGGTGTTCTCGGCGAGTCCGCCCGCCACTTCCCCGACCGGATCGCGGTCGTCGAGGGGGCGACCCGGCTCACCTACGGGGAGCTGTGGACGGAGGCGCTGCGCTGCGCCGCGGGGCTGCGGGAGGCCGGGGTGCGGCCGGGTGACCGGCTGGCCGTGCTGCTGCCGAACACGACCGAGTTCCTGCGCGTCTACTACGGGGCCCTCGCGGCCGGTGCGACGGTGGTGCCGGTGCACGCGCTGCTCGTCGCGGACGAGGTGCGGTACGTCCTGGAGCACAGCGGCGCGGTCGGCATCGTCAGCGGCGGGCCGCTGTGGGCGGTGGCCGACGAGGCGGCGCGGGCCGCCGGGGTGCGGGCCTTCCAGGGGGCGCCGTCGGCGGCGGAGCCGCTGTCCGCGCCGGAGCCCGCCGAGGCCTCCGGCACCGCCGTGATCCTCTACACGAGCGGGACGACGGGCCGCCCCAAGGGCGCCCTGCTCACCCATCTCAACATCGTCATGAACGCCTCCGTGACGTCCCAGGACCTGTTGGGTCTGGGCGCCGGGGACGTCGTCCTCGGCTGTCTGCCGCTGTTCCACAGCTACGGCCAGACCTGTGCGATGAACGGCACGCTCCGCCAGGGCGCGACGCTCGTCCTCATGCCCCGCTTCAGCGGCCCCGCGGCGCTGCGGGTGCTCGCCGACGAGGGCGTGACGGTCTTCATGGGCGTGCCGACGATGTACCACGCCCTGGTGGAGGCGGCGGCGGGTTCGGAGCTGCGCCCGGCGGCCCTGCGCGCCGCCGTGTCGGGCGGCGCGGCGCTGCCGGTCGCCGTCCTTGAGCGCTTCGAGGAGGCCTTCGGCACGCAGGTCCTCGAGGGGTACGGCCTGACGGAGACCTCGCCGGTGGCCACCTTCAACCAGCCACACCTGGGCCGCAGGCCGGGGACGGTCGGGCATCCGGTGTGGGGCGTGGAAGTGGGGGTGGCGGACGCGGCCGTCGAGGGCGCGGTCCTGCTGCTCGCGGACGGCGAGGTCGGGGAGGTCGTGGTGCGCGGGCACAACGTCTTCGCCGGGTATCTCGACGACCCGGAGGCGACGGCCGCGGCGCTCGTGGACGGCTGGTTCCGCACCGGCGACCTGGGCGCCCGCGACGAGGACGGTTTCCTGCGGATCGTGGACCGCAAGAAGGACCTGGTGATCCGCGGCGGCTTCAACATCTATCCGCGTGAGGTCGAGGAGGTGCTCGTGCGGCATCCCTCGGTCTCGGAGGTCGCGGTGATCGGCGTCCCCGACGAGGCGAAGGGCGAGGAGGTGTGCGCGGTGGTGGTACGCCGCGAGGGCGCCGCCCCGCTCTCGGAGGACGAGCTCGTCGACTGGTCCCGGGAGCGGCTGGGCCGTCACAAGTACCCCCGGATCGTGCGTTTCGTGGACGCCCTGCCGCTCGGCCCGACCGGCAAGGTTCTCAAACGCGCACTGGTGGCGCGAAGTGAGGTCATTTCCGTACGGTCTAGTCACCATCGCCCTTAGGGAAGGCCTGAGTTGATGTCACAGCACAGCCCCGAGACCCTCGTACGGACCGGCGCTCTGCGCGGCGCCCGGAAGGACGGAGTGGCCGCCTTCCTCGGTATCCCTTACGCGCAGGCCCCCGTGGGGGCGCTGCGGTTCCGCGCGCCGGAGCCGGCCGAGCCCTGGGAGGGTGTCCGGGAGGCCACGGCCTTCGGCCCGACCGCGCCGAAGCGCCCGTACGGCCCGCCGCTCGAAGCGCTGCTCCCCGATCCCGACGTCGCGGGCGACGACTGCCTCAACCTCAATGTGTGGGCGCCGTGGCCCGCCGGCGGCGGAGCCGAAAGCGGTGGTCCCGGCGGAGGCGGGCGTCCGGTGATGGTCTGGATCCACGGCGGGTCGCTGATCCACGGCTCCTCGGCGGTCCCCGTGTACGACGGCACCGCTTTCGCCCGGGACGGCGTCGTCCTCGTCTCGATCAACTACCGGCTCGGCGTCGAGGGGTTCGGGGTCTTCCCCGACGCGCCCGCCAACCTCGGTCTGCGCGACCAGATCGCCGCGCTGACGTGGGTACGGGAGAACATCGCGGCCTTCGGCGGGGACCCGGACCGGATCACCGTGTTCGGCGAGTCGGCCGGCGCGATATCGATCGCCGCCCTGATGGCCTCGCCGCTCGCGAAGGGCCTGTTCCGGCGGGCCGTGATCCAGAGCGGAGCGCCGATCGCCCGGTCGCTTGAGGTCGCCCGGGGGACCACCGCGGCGATCGCCTCGCGGCTCAGGGTGCCCGCGACGGCGGAGGCGTTCGCCGCGGTCGACCCGGACCGGCTGCTCGCGGCGCAGACCGCGGTGTCGGGCAAGGGCAATCCGATCCTGAGCAGGCACACCTTCCACATCGCCATCGACGGAGAGGTGCTGCCTGACCATCCGGGGGACCTGATCGCGGACGGCGCCTCGGCGGACGTGGAGCTGCTGATGGGCACGAACACGGACGAGTACCGGCTGTGGTTCGTGCCGGGCGGGCACACCGAGAAGGTGGGGCCGCTCGGACAGCGGTTCCTGCTCCGGATGGGAAAGATCTCGCCGAGTGTGGCGAAGGTGTACCGGGAGAGCCGGACGCGGGAGAAGCCGGGCGAGGTCCTGGGCGTGCTCGCGGCGGACAAGCTGCTGCGGATCCCGCAGAACAGGTACGCGGACTTCCGGCTGAACGGCGGGGCCGCCGCGACGTATCTGTACGAGTTCGGCTGGCCCTCCCCCGTCCAGAACCTCCGCGCCTGCCACGCGCTCGAAATCGGCTTCGTCTTCGACACGCTCGACCGGCCGGAGACGCGCGCGCTGACGGGCCCGAACGCTCCCCAGGACCTGGCGACCGCGATGCACGCCGCCTGGGTGGCCTTCGCCACGACGGGCGACCCGGGCTGGCGCGCCTGGGACCGGGCCCGGCCCGTCATGACCTTCGGCCCGGGCACTCCGTCCCTGGTAGAGGCCCCGCGCGAGACCGAAAGGCTCGCCTGGGAGGCGTGAGGGAATCACCTCATGGCGCGGTTCGTTCCCTTCGTGGACGGACCGCGCCGAGGAAAGGCAGCACAGACGATGAGCGTCGACACCACGACCACCGGACCGACCGAGCCGACGGCGTACTCCGCGTCCGAGTCGGTGCGGCGGATCCTGACCTCCACCGGCGACACCTGGGCGGTGGTGGGGCTCTCCTCGAACCAGGCGCGGGCCGCGTACGGCGTGGCGGCGGTGCTCCAGCGCTTCGGAAAGCGGATCGTGCCGGTCCACCCGAAGGCGGAGACGGTCCACGGCGAGCAGGGGTACGCGTCCCTGGCCGACATCCCGTTCCCGGTGGACGTCGTCGACGTGTTCGTCAACAGCGAGCAGGCGGGCGGGATCGCCGACGAGGCGGTGGCGATCGGCGCCAAGGCGGTCTGGTTCCAGCTGGACGTGATCGACGAGGACGCCTTCGCCCGGACCCGCGCGGCGGGCCTGGACATGGTCATGGACCGGTGCCCCGCGATCGAGATCCCGCGCCTGGGCTGAGACCCGGTGCCCGGGGCGCCCACCGGCGTCCCGGGCCGTGTCCGGTCAGCCGACGGGGACGCCGAGGCCCTCCAGGACGACCACGCCGGGCAGTTGGGCGAAGGCCTTGCCCGGCAGGATGAGCTTGCCGCGGCGGCTGCCGCTGCCGATCAGGACCCACTCGGTGTCGACGACGGCGGCGTCCACGAGCAGGGGCCAGGCGGCCGGGAGGCCGACGGGGGTGATGCCGCCGTACTCCATGCCGGTCTCGCCGGTCGCCGTGTCCATCGGCGCGAAGGAGGCCTTGCGGGCGCCGAGGTGCTTGCGTACGACCCCGTTGACGTCGACCCGGGTCGCCGACTTCACCACGCACGCGGCGAGGGTGGTGGTCTCGCCCCGCTTTCCGGCGACGACCACGCAGTTGGCGGACGCGTCGAGCAGCTCGGCGCCGTGGTGTTCGACGAAGACGGCGGTGTCGGCGATGGCCGGGTCGGTGTCCACGTACAGCAGCCGGTCGACGGTGACGGGGCCGGCCCAGGAGCGGACGGCGGCGGCGACGGGCGCGGTGAGCAGGTCGAGCCGGTCGGCGGCGGGCCGGGCGTCGGTGAAGTCTCCGATGGGTGCGCGCATGTCCCGCACGCTAACAAGCGGCGCCCCGGGGACGGATGGCCGTCTCAGCGTACGGGCGGGATGGAGACCGCCATCGTCATCTCGGCCGGCTCGTCGCCGTCGTTGCGGTAGACGTGCGCCAGGTTGGCCTCGAAGACGGCGGAGGTGCCGGCGGGCAGGACGTGCTCCTCGCCGTCGACGACGAGGGTGAGGACTCCCGCGGTGACGTGCAGGAGCTCGGTCGTGCCGTCCGGGTGCGGGTCGGAGGCGCTGCCGTCGCCGGGCATGAGGGTCCAGGACCAGAGCTCCAGCGGGCCTCGGGCCTCGGTGCCGACCAGGAGGGTGGTGTGGCTGCCGGTGGGGGTGGACCACATGCGGACGGCCTGCCCGGGCGGGACGAGCCGGACCTGGGGGCCCTGCTCGTAGTCGAGGAGGGTCGTGATGGAGACGCCGAGCGCGTCGGCCAGTTTCACCGTGGTGCCGACGCTGGGGTTCGTCCGGGCCTGTTCGATCTGGATGATCATGCCGCGGCTGACGCCCGCCCGTGCGGCGAGCGCGTCCAGGGTGAAGCCGCGCTCCTTGCGCCAGCGCTTCAGGTTCCGGGCGAGCGACTGCGTGAGCTGATCGAGGTCCGACACATTCCGTCCAATATTTTGGATGACAGAGTTCAATGAACTGAACTACGGTGGGATGCACCCGATTGTTCACTGCACTGTACTGCGTCCTGCCGTACGCGACTGCGAGGATCCATGACCGCCCTGTTCGCCCTGGCCACCAGCCTGCTCTGGGGCCTCGCCGACTTCGGCGGCGGACTGCTCACCCGCCGGATCCCCGCCCTCACGGTCGTCGTGGTCTCTCAGGTCCTCGCGGTCCTGGTGCTCGGCACGATCGTCCTCGCCACCGGCGCCTGGACCGAGGCCGGACCCCAGCTCTGGTACGCGGTCGGGGCCGGCGTCGTCGGCCCGGCCGCCATGCTCGCCTTCTACAAGGCGCTCGCGCTCGGCCCGATGGGCGTCGTCTCCCCGCTCGGCTCGCTCGGCGTGGTCGTCCCCGTCTCCGTCGGCCTGATCGTCGGCGACCGGCCGGGCCTGCTCCAGTTCGCCGGCATCGGCGTGGCGGTCCTCGGCGTCGTCCTCGCGGGCGGCCCCGAGCTGCGCGGCGCACCCGTCCAGCGCCAGGCGGTCCTGCTCACCCTGGTCGCGGCCTTCGGCTTCGGCTCGGTGATGGCGCTGATCGCCGAAGCCTCCACCACGGTCACCGGCCTCTTCCTCGCCCTCTTCGTCCAGCGCGTCACCAACGTCGTGGTGGGCGGCGGCGCCCTGTACGCCTCCGTGCGGCGCGGCGCCCGCGCGCTCCCCGAGGGCGGGGTTCCGGTCATCCGCGCCGCGCTCCCGGCCCTCGCCTTCGTCGGCCTCGCCGACGTCGCCGCCAACGGCACCTACGCGATCGCGGCCCAGCAGGGCCCGGTCAGCCTCGCCGCGGTCCTCGCGAGCCTCTACCCGGTCGTCACCGCGTTCGCGGCCTTCGCGGTCCTCAAGGAGCGCCTCCGCGCGATCCAGGCCGCCGGCGCGCTCCTCGCCCTCGGCGGCACGGTCCTCCTCGTCGCGGCCTGAGGATCACCCCACCCAAACCCCTGCGAGTGACCAAGGTCACACCATCGAACTCTGGCGCTCTCGCTCTCTTCTCTGCCTCTTCCGGCACTCTTCGCGCCTCACCCCGCCATGGCCTGAATCACCCCCTACCCACGGTGTCGCGGAATCGCGCGCCATCCGGCCATCGGCCCCTCCCCAGGGGCACCGGCCGCCCCAGAGGCACCCGCGACCGGCCGTAAAGCGTCCTCCGACGCATGGCCGAGTAACACCCCCTCGCTGCCTCGACCTGTCCTCAACTCGGAGGAGAGGAATGGGTGTTCGCGGCCCGTGGCCGGATCCGAAACCCCTTTTCAGCGGCACGGCAACCGGCTTAGGTTCACCTGGCTCTTTCCAGAACTGCCGGCCGTGTCGCGAGGCTTCGCGACCCTGCGCGCGCAGCGGACCGTTGGGGGAATCCCGTGGCTGACGAGAAGGTGCTCGACGCCCAGAAATGGGTCAACGCGACCTACGGCGCCGTGGCCGGCTATGTACGGTGCCCGGAGGACGGCAGGACCGGCTGGTCGACCATGAACTCCTTGATCATGGGCCTCCAGCACGAACTGGGCATCACGCCGGTGGTGGCGAGCTTCGGCCCCACCACGATGGCCAAGGTCCAGGCGCTCGGCGACATCGGCTTCGGCTGGAACCAGAACGCCAACATCGTGCGGATCATCCAGCACGGCCTGTTCTGCAAGGGCTACTGGGGCGCCAACGGCTTCGGCGAGTTCGGCGCGGTCACCACCGAGGCGGTCAAGTCCCTCCGGGTCAACATGGGCCTGCCGGACGGCGGCACCGGGACCGCGGGCGGCCAGGTGACGCCGAAGATCTTCAAGTGCATCCTCAACATGGACGCGTACGTCGTCGTGGCCGGCGGCACCGAGAAGATCCGCAACATCCAGCAGTGGCTCAACAGCCGCTACTGGCAGAAGGACGCCTACTCGATCGGCCCTTGCGACGGCATCTACTCCCGGGACGTACAGAAGTCCCTGGTCATCGCCATCCAGTACGAGCTGGGCCTCACCCCCAGCGGCAACTTCGGCCCCGGCACCCAGGCCGGCCTGCGGTCCCACCCCGTGCGCGAGGGCGACTCCGGCATCTTCGTGGAGCTCTTCACCGCCGCCTGCGTCTTCAACGAGCCGGTGATCCTGCGCGGCCTGGACGACCAGGAGGTCCGGACGACCTTCAAGAGCACCTTCGACTCGAAGACCAAGGAATTCGTCGGGATCTTCCAGGAGTTCGCGCAGCTCTACAAGAAGGGCGACGCCTCCTACGGCGTGGGCGAGTTCGACACCTGGGCGCAGCTCCTGGTCTCCATGGGCAACGCGGACCGCGCGGCGACCGCATCGGACACCCGGTTCGAGATCACGCCCTCCCGGGCCCGCTGGCTGTACGACAACGGCTACCGGATGGTCGGCCGCTATCTGTACGACCCGCCGGGGTCCACCCTCGACAAGGAGATCAAGCCGGGCGAGCTGCAGACCATCTTCGGCGCCGGCCTGCGGGTCTTCCCGATCTACCAGGACAACGCCCGCCAGCTCTCCGACTTCACCTACAGCCAGGGCTTCCAGCACGCCCTCAACGCGCACGAGCTGGCCACCGGCTACGGCTTCAACCGGGGCACCACGATCTACTTCGCCGTCGACTACGACGCCCAGCAGTGGGAGATCGACGGCCAGCCGCAGGGCGTCGTCGCCTACTTCAACGGCGTGGTCGCCGGCCTCGCGAGCAAGGGCAAGAAGTACCTCCACGGTGTGTACGGCTCCCGCAACGTCTGTATCAACGTCACCGCCAAGACCGGTGCGCGCTTCTCCTTCGTCTCCGGCATGTCCTGGGGCTTCTCCGGCAACCTCGGCTACCCGCTGCCCTCGAACTGGGCCATCAACCAGATCAAGGAGTTCAAGGTCACCAACGGCTCCGACGTCTTCGACCTGGACCGGGACGTCTGGCGGGAGAACGGCGAGCCCGGCGTGGGCTCCGTCAACGAGACGGGCGGCCCGGCCGACGGCTACATCGCCTACGTGCAGCGGCTCCTCAACCACGCCAACGCCTACAAGACGGCGAACAACGTCGGCACCAACGCCAGCCGTCTCGTGATGGAGTTCATCCGCCACGAGAAGTACCAGGGCGTGAAGTGGTGGTGGCTCGCGGACAGCTACGACGACGGCTTCGTCGCCTACTGCAAGGCCCGCGGCGAGTCGGTCCTCAACACCTTCACGGACCCCATCACGGGCTACCAGCTCGACGCCACCCACCTGATGGCCACGGCCAACGGCTTCCTGGTCAACTCGGACCCGTCCGACAAGAAGGAAGCCGTGGGCGGCGACATCGCCGGCTGGGGCGGCGACATCATGACCTTCTGGGCGGACTGGCGGAACCACGTCGACGAGTACGCCTCGCCGCTCACGTTCACCCAGGCCAAGCTGGCCATCCCCGGCCAGGTCTCCAGTTTCGGCTACACGGACATGATCGAGGACGTCGACGGTTACCTGCTGGCCAAGCACGTCGACGGCGGCGGGAACATCCTCGACTGGATGAACTCCCACTACAACAACGGCGGCGGTCTGCGACGCTTCCGCAGCCACTTCGACCGGCGCTGGGGCAACGGCACCGACTGCCGCGCCTGCTGCTGGGACGTCCTCGCCGGCCCCGCCGACACCACCGTGAACCTGGCCCGCCTCGCGCTCATCACGGGCGCCGGCGCCGCGCTCCCCGCGGACTACGTCCTGCTGCCGGGCAACACCGAGAAGCTCGCCCTGTTCTGCCAGGGGTTCACCGACCGTCAGCTCTCCCTGATCGGCCTGGAGAACAGCCTGGCCGTCCAGTTCAAGCAGAACCTCGCCACCTACCGCAAGCAGGCGGACCAGCGTGCGGCACAGCGAGGGGCCGAGCGATAGGCGCGACCGCGGCGAGGTGGCGCGATAGGGCCGGTGCGGCACGCGGCGCGTGCAGGCTTGGCCCATGGTGATCCTCCTCCTCCCCCTCCTCATCCCCCTCCTGGCCGGGGTCTTCTTCTGGAGCCGTCCGTTGTTCGCCGGGACATGGCGCCGCAGCCCCGGCTGGTTCGTCTGGAGCGCGTTCCTGCTCCTGGCGGCCACGGGGGTCACGTACCTCGTCGGCTCGCTGGCCGGCGCCTCGCTCGACCCGGAGGAGGCCTGCCACCGGGCGGGCGAGACCTACGACGCGCTCTACCGGAGCGCGAACTTCGAGGAGTACACGCGGTGGTACCCGCTGCACGACAAGTGCAACGCGGGATACGACCTCGTCCCGGCCTGGGTCAACCCGACCCTGGCCGTGCTGCCCGCGCTGGCGGTCCTCTGCCTGGCCTATGCCGTACGACTGGCCGTCGTACGGCGCCGTACCGACAAGAAGGGCACGTGATGAACGATCTGAGCAGGCGCCGTGTGCTCGGCGCCGCCGGCGGTCTGGCCGGGGCCACCGCCCTCGGCCTGCTTGACCTCACCCCGGCGGCGGCCGCCGTCCCGGGCGCCGCGGCCGGCACGGTCCCGAAGCCGACCGACTGGCGCGGCACCCGTTCGGCCAACGGCTGGAAGATCCTCGACGCGGCCGCCGCGCACCCCATCGAGGGCAGCGGTCGCTCCGTCCAGCTGGCCGAGGGCGACGCGGCGACGCTTCTGCTCCATGTCGCCCGCCGCTTCCACTACGAGATCGACGAGCTGCGCGTGGGGGACGTGACGGGCCACTCCACGACCCGCAGGATCCGCCTGCCGCACGAGTCGAACTACCTGTCCGGCACGGCGATATCCATCCGCCGGGACGCCTACCCGCTCGGCGTGGGCGGCGGGCTCTACCCGCACGAGCAGGTCGTGGTGCGGGACATCCTGGCCGAGCTCGACGGCGTCGTCGCCTGGGGCGGCGACCTGGCGACCCCGCAGGAGTCGCACTTCGAGCTGGCTCTCGGGCCGACCCACCCGAAGGTGCGGGGCGTGGCCCGCAAGCTGCGTGAGTGGCGGGACACTCCCGGTGAGGGGGCCGGCTCGATCGACGCGTTCGCACCCGAGCGCCTGGCGACGGTCGCGTCGTTCAGAGCCCGAGGCGCTTCGTAACCGGCACCGTGTGGCCGGAAGATCACTCGTCCCGGCCACCGGGGCATGGATAGATTCGGAATCCGGGAATCCAACACGGGGGCGGAACACGGATTTCTTTTGTGCGGGATCGACCAACCCGCATAGACCGGGGGAAGCGCTGCCGCGCCGACACCACGTCACGTCCGCCCCCGTACGTACGAAAGGAATGAAACTGTGGCGGACGAGCAAGTTCTCCGGGCCCAGAAGTGGGTGAACTCCACTTATGCGGGTGTCGCCGGATACGTGCCGTGCCCCGAGGACGGACGCACGGGCTGGGGGACCATGAACTCCTTGGTCATGGGCCTGCAGAAGGAACTCGGAATCACCCCGGTCGTGGCCTCGTTCGGCCCGACCACCTACTCCAAGTTCGCCGCGCTCGGCGACATCGGCTTCGGGTGGGAGAAGAACCGGAACATCACCGCGATCCTCCAGTTCGCGATGTGGTGCAAGGGATACTGGGCCGTCGAGCCCAAGAGCGAAGGCTGGTTCACCGGCGTCACCCGTGACGCCGTGTCGAAGCTCCGCGGCGACATGGGAATCGGCGGCGCGGGCGTCATCAACGCCAAGGTCGCCAAGGCCCTTCTCAACATGGACGCCTATGTCGTCGTGGCCGGCGGAAGCGACGGAATCCGGACGGTCCAGCAGTGGCTGAACAGCCGTTACTGGACCAAGGACGCCTACAACATCGGGCCCTGCGACGGGATCTACTCCCGCGACGTCCAGAAGTCGCTGATGATCGCCCTCCAGTACGAGCTGGGCATCGCCGCGCCGAACGGCAGTTTCGGCCCCGCGACGCAGGCGGGACTGCGGTCCCACACCCTCTCCGAGGGCGCGTCCGGAGTCTTCGTCCAGCTGTTCTCCGCCGCGTGCCTCTTCAACTCCCCGACTTTCGACGCCACCGGCGACCCCGTCGTCACGACGTGGCGCTCCACGTTCGACTCCAAGCTCGGCGACTGGGTCAGCGTGTTCCAGAAGTTCAACAAGCTCACCGACAACCGCACCGGCGATTACGCGACATGGGCGCAGCTCCTGGTGTCCATGGGCGATCCCGACCGCAAGGCGACCGCGTCGGACACCCGGTTCGAGATCACCGCGTCACGCGCCAAGTGGCTGTTCGACAACGGATACCGGTTCGTCGGACGCTACATTTTCGACCCGCCGGGTTCCACCCTCGACAAGGAGATCAAGCCGGGCGAGCTGGACACCATCTTCCGCGCGGGGCTCAAGGTCTTCCCGATCTATCAGGACAACGCCCGCAAGGTTTCGGACTTCTCCTACACCACCGGTTACCAGCACGGGCTGAACGCCCAGAAGTGTGCCGACGGATACGGCTTCAACCGGGGCACCACGATCTACTTCGCCGTCGACTACGACGCGACCAGCGAGGAGATCGCGAGCGCCATCGTGCCGTACTTCCAGGGCGTGCAGGCGGCCCTCGCCGCCCAGGGCAAGAAGTACACGCACGGCGTCTACGGATCGCGGAACGTCTGCAGCACCGTCAGCGACAAGACGTTCGCCCGGTTCTCCTTCGTCTCCGGCATGTCCTGGGGATTCTCCGGGAACCTCGGTTTCCCCATTCCGCGGAACTGGGCGTTCAACCAGATCAAGGAGTTCAAGGTCACCAACGGCACCGACTCGTTCGACCTGGACAACGACGTCGCCTCCGGGCTCGACGTCGGCGTCTCCTCGGTGAACCAGACGGGCGGCCCTGCGGACGGTTTCATCGCCTATGTCCAGAAGCTGTACGACCTGGCGGGCCAGTACGGCGCCACCGGCCAGAAGCAGAGCCAGCTGGTCATGGAGTACATCCGTCACTCCGCGTACGGCAACAAGGACACGGCCAACAAGCTCGGCTGGTGGTACCTCATCGGCGGCTACGACGGCGGATTCGTCGACTTCTGCAACTCCAAGGGCATGAGCATCACCCAGTTCTTCACCGACCCCTTCACCGGGTACCAGCTCGGCTCCGAGCACATGATGGCCACGGCCAACGCCCACCTGCTGACCGCCCAGCCGGACAACAAGAAGTCCGCCAACGGCGGTGACGTCGGCGGGTGGGCCGGTGACCTGATGACGTTCTGGGCCGACTGGCGCAACTCCGAGCAGCAGTACGCCGATCCGCTGGCGTTCGCCCACGCCAGGCTCGGTGTCCCGGGCGTCTCCTCCTCGTTCGGCTTCAACGACCTCATCGAGGACGCCGACGGGTACCTGCTCGCCCAGGCCGTGCGAGGCGGCAAGAACATCGTCGACGCCATGAAGACCCACTACAACGGTGGTGGCGGTCTGCGCCGCTTCAACAACTACTTCACCGGGCGGTGGGGCAACGCCACGGACTGCAAGACCTCCGCCCATAATGCCCTGACCGCTCTGGACGGAACGCTCTCCGTCGCCCAGGCGTACCTCATCGGCTATGCCGGCGCGGCGTTCCCGGCCGACTACCAGAACCTCCCGGGCGGCTTCGACAAGCTCCAGAGGTTCGAGCAGGGCTTCGTCGACGCGCTGCTCGCCCGCATGGGAATGGAGACGAGCAGCGTGGCGAAGCTCCAGGCGAACCACTCGAACTATCTCAAGGCCGCACGAGCGCGGTCCGCCCGGTAACGATCGGCGAGAACAGCACGGCATGAAACACATCCTCGTACCCCTCGGCGCCCTCCTTCTTCTCGGATGGACGCTGTGGAATCTATGGAACCTCTTCCGCATCGCCGGCGGGCTGCGGGACGGAAAATGGCGGCGCCCCCTGTGGTGGGTGCGCGTGTTCTCCGTCTCGCTCTGCGCCGGACTGATGTCGTGGCTCTGGGGACTTTTCGCGGGAGGCCTCGACACCCGCAAGACCTGCCTCCACATGCGCCACGAGAACTACGACGAGGCCTACCGGAAGGCCCATGCGGAGGAGTTCGGGAAGCTCTTCCCCCTGCACAACAAGTGCAACGCGGACTACGACCTGGTGCCCGCGTGGGTCAACCCGGCCGTCGTGATCTTCACTGTCATCGCCCTGGCCGCACTCGTCGTCCTGCTGCGATTCGCGGTCGCCCGTCTTCTCAGCCCGTCCAGAAAGGAGCACCAGTCATGAACCTGATCGGGCTCTCACGGCGCCGGTTCATCGGCGCCACCTCCGGTGTCGCGATCGCCGCGACGCTGGTCGAGTTCGGCGGGGCCGCCCCGGCCCTGGCCGACAGCCGCACGTGGCAGTCGACGGCGTCAAGCAGCGGCTGGCCCGTCCTCGCCCACGCGAACACCTTCGCCATCGAGGGCAGCGGCCTGCACGTCTCGCTCGCCGACGGCGACGCCGCCACCGTCCTGCTGCACGTGGCCCGGCGATTCCACTACGAGATCGACGCGCTGCGCACCGGCGACGTGCACGGCTGGACCGGCGACCGGGCGGTGGCGGAGCCGTACGAGTCGAACTACCTGTCCGGCAGCGCACTGGCGATCCGCCCCACGTGGTACCCCGTCGGCTCCAAGGGCAACCTGTACCCGAACGAGCTGATCGTCGTCCGGGACATCCTCGCCGAGCTCGACGGCGTCGTGGCCTGGGGCGGCGACTTCACGACGCCGAAGGAGTCCCACTTCGAGATCGCGGTCAAGCCCGGCCACCCGCGTCTGAAGGGGGTCGCCCGCAAGATCGGCGGCTGGAACAGCGGTCCGGGCGACGAGGGCGCGGGCGCGGTCGACGCGTTCGACCCCGAACGCCGGCGCGCGTCCCGCGCGTTCGCCCGGCGTGCCGCGTGACCGGCGCGCGCTTGAGCACGTGACGCGTCGTCAGCGTTCGGAGTGACTCGTCAGGAGGACGTGGTCGTCTGTTCGGCTTCCCAGCCCGCCAGGGCTGCGAGCTGTTCCGGCGTCACGTCCTCCGGGATCGGCTTGGGGGCCGGGGTCCGCAGCGGCGGCTGCCAGCCCTGCTCGGGGTCCCAGCTGCGGACGACCCGGGCGGGCGCGCCCGCGACCACCGAGTGGTCGGGCACCTCGCCGCGGACGACCGCGCCCGCCGCGACGACCACGTTCCGGCCGAGCCGCGCGCCGGGAAGGATCACGGAGCCGGTGCCGAGCCAGCAGCCGGGGCCGATGGAGACGGGCTCGGAGCGGGGCCACTGGCGGCCGACGGGCTCGTCCGGGTCGTCGTAGCTGTGGTTGGTCGAGGTGATGTAGACGTACGGCCCGCAGTAGGTGTCGGAGCCGATGGTCACCCGCGCGTCGGCGATGACGTGGCTGCCGCGGCCGAGGACGACACCGTCGCCGAGGGTCAGGACGGTGTCCGCGCCGAGGTCGAGGTCCGGCAGCATGCCCGCCGTCAGCGTGACCTGCTCGGCGATGATGCAGCACTCGCCGATCTCGATCCACTGCTCGCCGAAGACCGTGCCCTGCGGGAACGCGAGCCGGGTGCCCGCGCCGAGCCGGCGGAACCGCAGCCGTCCCGGCTGCTCGGCGGTGACGGAGCCCGCCTGCTGCACCCAGCGCCAGCCGCCCTGCACGGCGCGGGCGAGGACCCGGCGTCGCCAGGCGGCGAGGGAGGAGAACGTGTTTCTGTTCCTGGGCACCCGGCCACCGTAGTCGGCGCCGTCCTGCCTGATCACCGCGGTGCGCTGTGATGTCCGTCATGAGCACGCAATAGGCTGCGGGCGGGAGTGTCCCCGGGCGCGACACGACGGCTGACGATCAGGAGCGAACCATGACAGAGGCGTTGATCAAGGGTGTGGGCGGCAAGGAGCCGCTGATCGACCCGACCGCGTTCACCGCCCCGACCTCCGTGGTGCTCGGCGAGGTCACGCTCGGCGCCCGAGCCAGCGTCTGGTACCACGCGGTGCTGCGGGCGGACTGCGGGCCCATCGCGATCGGCGAGGACTCGAACATCCAGGACAACAGCACCGTGCACGTCGACCCCGGTTTCCCCGTCTCCATCGGCGACCGGGTGACCGTCGGCCACAACGCGACCGTGCACGGCTGCGTCATCGAGGACGACGTGCTGGTCGGCATGGGCGCGACCGTCCTCAACGGCGCGCGGATCGGCGCCGGCTCCCTCGTCGCCGCCCAGGCGCTGGTCCCGCAGGGCATGCAGATCCCGCCGGGCTCCCTGGTCGCGGGCGTGCCGGCGAAGGTGCGCCGCCCGCTCACCGACGAGGAGAAGGAGGGCATCAAGCTGAACGCCGAGATGTACCTGCTGCTCGCCAAGGGCCACGCCGAGGCCTTCGACGCCTGAGCCCGGCCCCCCTACGCGAGGGAGGGCGGCGCCCGTCACCGGGTGCCGCCCTCCTTCGCGTACGACGGGGGCTCAGTCCGCGACCGGGACCGGCTCCGCCTCGGGGGAGTCGGCGCGCTGGGCGGCGGCCTTCTTGGCGCGGTTCTTGACCACGAGCATCGAGGCGATGCCGATGAGGACGGCGAGCACGAGGCCGAGCCAGGAGAAGCGCTTCAGCCAGGCCTCGGCGACGACGCCGACGGAGTAGATGACGGCCGTGGTGCCGCCGGCCCAGAGGATGCCGCCGAAGACGTTGGCGATGAGGAACTTCCAGTACGGCATGTGCAGGACACCGGCGAGCGGGCCGGCGAAGATGCGCAGCAGGGCGACGAAGCGGCCGAAGAACACCGCCCACATGCCCCACTTCTGGAAGGAGCTCTCGGCCAGGGCGATGTTGGCCTCGCTGAAGTGCTTGGGGAACTTCTTCCCGAGCCAGCCGAGCAGCGGCCGGCCGCCCTTGCGGCCGATGGCGTAGCCGATCGAGTCGCCGATGATCGCGCCGGCGGAGGCGCAGGCACCGAGGACGTACGGGTTGATGTCGCCGTGCTGCGAGGCGAGCAGTGCCGAGCTCACGAGCACGATCTCGCCGGGCAGCGGGATGCCCAGGCTCTCCAGACCGATCACCACGCCGACCAGGGCGTAGATCGCCACCGCCGGGATCGTCTCCAGCCATTCCTGCACGTGCAACGCGGTTCCTCCCGTGTCGGCCGCCCGGCGTGCACCGCGTCGGGCACGCCGGGGAAGCCTACCCGGTCAGTACGGACCGACCTCGACCCCGACGGTGAGGCCGGGGTCGGCGGCGGAGGCGCCGACCCGGACCGTACGGCGGCCGGTGCCGAGGACCCAGCCGTGCCGGGCGGTGTCCCAGGAGGACAGGGTGCGGGCGGCGACGTGGACGGTGACCCGGCGCCGCTCGCCGGCCGCGAGTTCGAGGCGCCGGTAGCCGGCCAGGGCGCCGCGCGGCTGGTCGATCCCGAGCGCCGTCAGGTCCGGCGACGGTCCGACGTACACCTGGGCGACCTCGATGCCGGCGCGGCGGCCGGTGTTGCGGACGGTGAAGGTGACGTCGAGCGCGCCGGAGCCGCCGGCCGCCGCGGCGACCGTCAGGTCCTCGTACCGGAACGTGGTGTACGACAGGCCGTGGCCGAACGGGAAGAGCGGGGTGACGCCCTGCGCCTCGTACCAGCGGTGGCCGACGTGCACGCCCTCCCCGTACTCCTCGACTCCGTCCTTGCCCGGGTAGCGGACCGGGTCGCCGGCCGTGGGGTGGCGGTCCTCGGAGGCCGGGAAGGTCTGGGTGAGACGGCCGCCGGGGTCGGCGTCCCCGAAGAGGACGGAGGCGGTCGCCGCCGCGCCCTCCTGGCCCGGGTAGTACATCTGGAGCACGGCGGCCGTCCGCGCCAGCCACGGCATGGTGACGGCCGACGAGGTGTTCAGGACCACGGTGGTACGGGGGTTGGCCGCGGTCACCGCCTCGATCAGGGCCTCCTGGTGGCCGGGCAGGGCGAGGCTCGTCCGGTCCTGGCCCTCGGTGGCGTCCTCGTAGGCGAAGAGCACGACGCTGTGCGCGGCGCGCGCGACCCGAACGGCCTCGGCCACGTCGGCGGCGCGGGTCGCCCCGGTGACGGCCCGGAGCCTGAAGAGCTGCCCGGCGGGGCCGCCGTGGGCGGTGACCTTCAGTTCGTGCGGTCCGGCGGCCAGGCGGAGGGTGGCCCGGCGGACGGTGAGTCCGTCGGCCGCCCGCCCGAGGAGGCCGCCCGCGAAGTACTCGGCGACGCCTTCCCTGACCGGGAACAGTTCGGTGCCGTCGAGGGTGACGGCGGGCCGGGCCCCGCTGTAGTGGACGAGGAAGGTCCACTCGTCGGGGTCGGTGGCGGTGAGGGTGGCCGTACGGCTCCAGGTGGCACCCGCGGCGACCTTGACGCCCGCCAGGTCGACGCCCGGCGTCAGCGGCGGCAGCGGCCGGCCGAAGAGGTCCTCGCCGACGGCGTACGCGACCTCTGCGCCCTCCCCCGCCCGGGTACGGAGGGCGTCCAGCGGGCTCGCGGCCGCGTCGGGGACGACGTGGGCGCTGCCGCCGCCGCTGACGAAGGGCACCGACGCCGTCGGCCCGACGACCGCGAGGGACCCGGCGGCCCGCCCGGTCAGCGGCAGCGCCCCGCGCTCGTTCCGCAGCAGCGTGGCCCCGGCGAGCGCGACCCGCAGGGCGAGCCGGGCGCCCGACGCGGCGTCCCGCTCGGGGCGCGCCCCCTCGTCGAGGAGCCCGAAGCGCTCCCGTACGGACAGGACGCGGCGGACGGCGCGGTCGACGGAGGCCTCGGGGACGCGTCCCGCGCGGACCGCGTCGCGGAGCGCGGCGCCGTAGCGGGAGCCGCCGGGCATCTCCATGTCGAGGCCGGCGTCGAGGGCGCCCGCGGTGGTGTGGACGGCGTCCCAGTCGCTCATCACCCAGCCGTCGAAGCCCCAGCGGTCCCGCAGGATCGCGGTGAGCAGCGTGGCGTTCTCGGCGGCGTGGACGCCGTCGACCTTGTTGTACGCGGCCATGACGGCGCCCGCCCCGGCGGCCACGGCGGCCTCGAAACCGCGCAGTTCGGTCTCGTGGAGGGTCTGCTCGCCGGCGCGGACGTCGACCGAGGCCCGGTCGCGTTCCTGGTTGTTGAGGGCGAAGTGCTTCACGGTGGCGACGAGTCCCTCGGCCTGGACGCCCCTGATCTCCTCGGCGACCAGGTCGGCGGTGAGCAGCGGGTCCTCGGAGAAGGTCTCGAAGTTCCGTCCCGCGTACGGGGTGCGGATCAGATTGGCCATGGGCGACAGGAGTACGTCCTGGCCCAGGGCCCGGCCCTCGCGGCCGACGACCCGCCCGTAGGCGCGGGCGAGGCCGGGGTCGAAGGCGGCGGCGAGCATCACGGGCGCGGGCAGGGCCGTCGCCGCGCTCCGCACCCGGATGCCCGCCGGCCCGTCGGCGAGCCGGAGGGGCGGGATGCCGAGCCGTGGCACGCCGGGCACGTACCCGGCCTGGCCGAGGCTCGCGGGGTCGGCGGCACCGTGCAGGAGCGACACCTTCTCGTCGAGGGTGAGCCGGGCGAGCAGTCCGTCGACCCGCGCGGCCCCCGGCTCCTCGCGGCCCCTTCGGCGGGACGCCGTCGCGGGCCCGGCGGTGGTGGTGAGCGCCACCCCGCCGGTGAGGGCGAGCAGCAGGGCCCGCCGCGAGAGCCGGACACGCGCGCGCGTGGGGCGGCCTTCCCGGTTTTCCGGTGTGGTGGGGCTTTCCGGTGTGCGGGCGGGATCGGGTGACGGTTCGTCGGACACGCGGTGGCTCCTTCGCGCGGGGTGCGGGCCCGGCCGGGTGCGTCCGTGCCCTGAGCGCACTATGCGTGACGGGGTGTCCGATTCCGCGCCGGTGGCCCGGAACGCGGCCGCCCCCGCACCCGAAGGGGGGTGCGGGGGCGGCGCGGGGCGCGGTGGGTCAGGAGTGCGGGCGCAGGGTCCAGACGACCGTCATCTCGCCGGTGACGGCGCCGTCCTCACGGGTGATGTCGATGCGCACGGGGAACTCGGGGCGCTCGCCGGCGTCGAGTTCGGCGACGACCTCGGCGGCGGGGCGGCCGAGGGTGGCGGTCGCGGTGACGACGCCCATGGCCAGCTTCTTGTAGCCGATCTCGGCCTTGACGGCGAGCGGGACCGCGCGGCTCAGCTGGTCGCCGAAGGCGGCGAGGACGATGGCGCCGCTGGCGGACTCGGCCAGGGTGAACATCGCTCCGGCGTGGGGGCCGCCGACGTGGTTGTGGTAGGCGGGCTGGTCCGGCAGGCGCACGACGGCGCGCTCGGCGGTGGTCTCCAGGAACTCCAGGTTGAGGGTTCCGGCCATGGGAACCGTCGCGGCGAGCATCTCGCCGACGGTCATCTGGTCTGCGCTCATGACCGTGATGTTACCCACGAGTAGCAGCCTTGGCCATCCCTCTCGTGGTCCGGCCGCCCCCGCACCTCTATGGTTACTGGCCATGTGGCCAGGACAGCAGCCGCCCGGGGGCGAGCAGAACCCGCAGGACCAGAACCAGAACCCGTACCAGCAGCCGGGGTACCAGCAGCCCAATCCGTACAGCCAGCCGCCGACGCAGCCCGGCTACCCGCAGCAGCCGCCGGCGCAGCCGGGGTATCCGCAGCAGCCGCCGGGGTACCCGCAGCAGGGTTACGGCCAGCCCGGATACAACCAGCCGAACCCGTACCAGCAGCCGACGGTTCCCCAGCAGTACGCGGTGCCGGGTCCGGGTCAGCCCGGCGGCCCCGGCGACGGGAAGAAGAAGACGACGCTCGTGGCGATCGTCGCCGCGACCGCCGTGGTCGTCGCGGCCGGTGTCACCGGTTACCTGGTGCTCGGCAAGGACGACGAGAAGAAGCCGAACGCCGACGACAAGAAGCCGTCGGTGACGGCGACCGCGCCGGGCGACTCCTCCGCGGACCCGACGACCGAGCCCAGCACCTCGCCGTCGATCGAGAACCCGCGTGACGGCGCCGCCCAGCAGCCGACGATCCCCGGCTGGAAGGTCGTCTACAACCCCAAGTACGGCACCCTCTTCGACGTACCGCCCGAGTGGGAGGTGCTGAAGCCGGGGATGATCACCTACTTCGACGACGAGAAGAAGCACGACGGCACCCCGCTCGTCACCATGTCGAGCCCGGCGCGCTTCAAGAGCAAGTGGTGCACCTTCGACACCGACAAGAACGGCACCGAGGAGACCTGGGGCCTGAGCACCGCGGGCACCAAGGGCGGCCAGGGCGCCAAGAACACCTCCGACGCGGCGCGCAGCGAGGCCGGGACGTGGGTGTGGGGCGGTTACGCGCAGCACATGCCGCAGAGCACCATCAAGATCACCAAGCCCGTGCCGTACACGACGAAGTCCGGCCTCACCGGCAGCATGGCGATGGCGACGGCGCCGGGCGTCAAGAAGCGCAACAAGTGCGAGTCCGACGGCAAGTCCATCGCGTTCACCTTCAAGAACGCCGCCGGCGACTTCTCCACCTGGGTGCTCTATGCGGCGGACGGCGTCAAGGACGAACTGCCCGACGCCACCATCAAGCAGATCCTCTCCACGGTCCGGCTCTCCGGTTCCTGACGGACGACCCGTTCCGGCTCGCGACCGGACATAGGTCCGGGCATCGGTCCGGGCATCGGTCCGGGCATCCATCGGTCCGGATATCGGTTTGGCAGGAGGGGGAGGCGGCAGGGATAGTCCCGGGGTGACGAATCCCGCCGACTCCCCCGCCTCCCTCGGCCACACCCCCGGCCGACGCCCCGAGTGGGCAGGCCGGAACTACCTGCTGCTGACCGCCGCCACGATCGTGACCAACCTCGGCGCGAACGGCGCGCTCATCGCCACCACCTGGGCGGTCTTCGACGCCGGCGGCGACCCGGGCGACGTGGGACTCGTCGCGATGGCGCGCTTCCTGCCGCTCGTCCTCTTCCTGCTCATCGGCGGCGCGGTCGCCGACCGCATACCCCGGCACCGGGTGATGGTCGCCGCCAACGTCCTCAACTGCGTCTCGCAGGCCGTCTTCGCCGTCCTCGTCCTCTCCGGCGAGGCGCAGATCTGGCAGATGATGGCGCTCACCGCGCTCTGCGGCACCGGTCAGGCCTTCTTCAACCCGGCGGCCGAGGCCATGCTGATGGCCAGCGTCACCGGCGAACAGGCGAGCCGCGCCTTCGCCGTCTACCGGATGGCCATGCACGGCGCCAGCATCGGCGGCGCCGCCCTCGGCGGCGCCCTGGTCGCGTTCGTCGGCCCCGGCTGGGTCCTCGCGATCGACGCGCTCGCCTTCGCCGTGGCGGGTGGCCTCCGCGCGTTCCTCGACGTGCGCGGCATCCCGGAGCGCGCCCCGAGCGGCGGTCTCTTCGCCGATCTGCGGGAGGGCTGGCAGGAGTTCATCGGCCGCCCCTGGCTGTGGTCGATCGTCGCCCAGTTCTCCGTCGTGGTGGCGCTGATCGGCGCGGTCGAGGCGGTGCTCGGCCCGCTGGTCGCCCGCGACCAGCTCGGCGGCTCGCGCCCCTGGGGCCTCGCGCTCGCCGCGTACGGCGTGGGGACCGTCGCCGGGGCCGTCCTGATGACCCGGTGGAAGCCGCGCCGGCTGCTGTTCGTGGGAACGCTCTGCGTCTTCCCGATCGCGCTGCCCTCGGCGGCGCTCGCCGTGCCGCTCGACGCGGCGGGCCTGGCCGTCGCGATGTTCGTGAGCGGCGTGGCCATCGAGGTCTTCGGCGTCTCGTGGATGACGACCATGCACCAGGAGATCCCGGAGGAGAAGCTGTCCCGGGTCTCCGCCTACGACTGGTTCGGCTCCACGGCCCTGCTGCCGCTGTCCACCGCCCTCGCGGGCCCGGCCGAGACCGCGTTCGGCCGCAGCGCCTCCCTGTGGGGCGCGGCCGCCCTGATGGTGATCGTCACCGCGCTCGTCCTCCTGGTGCCCGACGTACGGAACCTGGCCCGGCGTACGCCCACGAAGGAGGTCGCGGGGGCGGCCCCGGAGGCCTCAGCCGATGCCGAAAGCGCCGTCCGGGGGAACGGGTGACGGTACGGCTCCGGCGTCGGCGACCGGTTCCGCGTCGCCGGTGAACCGGTCCAGGGTCGTACCGTGCTCCACGCGCGCGGGGAAGGCGTCCGCCGCCGCCCGGCGGGCGAGGTGCGCGGTGTCGATCTCCCGGCCCGAGGCGACGAGGACCGCGTTCCCGAAGCGGCGGCCGCGCAGCACGGCCGGCTCGGCGACGAGCGCGAGCTCGGGGAAGACGGCGGCGAAGGTGGCGATCTGGGAGCGGAGGAACGCGAAGGGCGCCCCGTCGGCCAGGTTGGCGGCGTAGATCCCGCCGGGCCGCAGGACCCGCCGCACCTCGCGCGCGTACTCCACCGACGTGAGGTGCGCGGGCACCCGTGAGCCGCCGAACACATCGCCCACGATCAGGTCGGCCGAGGCGTCGGCCGCCGCCTCCAGCCAGCCGCGGGCGTCCGCTCCGTGCACGGTGACGCCCGAACCCCCGGGCAGCGGCAGGTGTTCGGCGACCAGGTCAAGCAGTCCCCGGTCCGCCTCCACGACGTCCTGCCGCGAACCGGGCCGGGTCACGGAGACGTACCGGGGCAGCGAGAGGCCCCCGCCGCCCAGGTGCAGGACGTCCAGTGGCTCGCCCTCGCCGGCCGCGCCGTCGACGACGTGCGCCAGCCGCCGCGCGTACTCGAACTCCAGGTACGCCGGATCGTCCAGGTCCACGTACGACTGGGGCGCGCCGTCGACCGTCAGGAGCCAGGCCCGCTCCCGGTCCACATCGGGCATGAGGCGCGCGGTGCCCTGGTCGACCTCGCGGATGACGGGAATCTGCTCGTTCACGCCCTCATTGTGCCGCCGCCCGGGCCGGTGCCGTCGGCCGGTCCGGGGGTACGGGGCCGGTCAGAGGTTCTTGAGGGCCTCGCGGACGGAGAGCGGGGAGAGCCGGGACTCGTGCGCGGCGACGAAGGCGCGCACCTCGGCCGGTGCGGTCTTGCCGTACTCCCGCAGGCTCCAGCCGATCGCCTTGCGGAGGAAGAAGTCGGTGTCGGCGGAGCGGCGCAGGCAGTACGAGAACAGCCGCTCGGCGTCGGTGGCGTCCTTGAAGCGGAGCTGGTGCAGGAGCGCGGTGCGCGCGACCCAGAGGTCCCCGTCCTCGATCCACTCGTCCATCCGGGCCGCCAGGGCCGGGTCGGCGGCCACGAGGCCGCCGACGACATGGGCGGCGAGGTGGTCGACGGTGTCCCACCACGACACCGTCGTGACGAGCGTGCGGGCGACGGGCAGGAAACCCGACGAGCAGCGCTTCACATGGCGGCGCAGGTAGTCGACCGCGAAGTAGTGGTACTCCCGCTCCGGCAGCGTGAAGCAGCGCAGGGCGACGGCGGCGCAGTCGCCCTCGTCGGGGCGCGGCGTCCCGTCGAGGACGGTACGGGACAGCGCCCGCCGCTCCGGCGTGCGCACCCCGAGGAAGGGCGCCACCCCCTTCATGTACGCGACCATCTCCTGGGCCCGGAACGGGTTCCCCGCCGCCGGGTAGACCTCGGTGAGCCGCTCCAGGACCGTGTCGGCGAGGACACTGTCCGGCGGTGTGACGCCACCGGGGAGCACGGTGTCGGCGTCGGCGGGGGTCGCGGCGGAGCCGGCGTCGGTCATGGAGCCCTCTCGGTCGCGGCACGTTCCGGGCGGGCCCGGACTGGCAGGACGCGGATCGCGCTCCGGGCGGTGGCCCGGGCGGACATGACGCACATTACGGCGATCATACGGACGCTTCCGTTAGTCTCCCCGAATGCTCGCTCCCGCCCCCCGGCCGCCGGGCTCCCTCGCCGTCCGCTGCTCCCGGGCCCTCCTCTCGCCGCGTTCGCGGCTGTCGCTGCTCGCGCTGCTGCTGCTCTCGGCCGCGGCCCTGGTGGTGCTCTACGAACCACAGCGGCTGCTCGCCTCGGGCTGGCCCCCGCGGACGAGCGGTGCCGGCGCGGTGCTGCTCTTCGGCCTCGCGTACGGGGTGTGCACGGCGGCCTTCGTGCCGCGGCCGGTGCTCAACCTGGCGGCGGGCGCGCTCTTCGGGTCCGCGTTCGGTCTGACGGCCGCGGTCGCGGGTACGGTGCTCGGCGCGGGCATCTCCTTCACGCTCGGGCGGTACCTGGGACAGGACGCCCTGCGGCCGCTGCTGCGCGGCCGCTGGCTGACGGCGGCGGACGGGCAGCTGAGCCGGCACGGCTTCCGCTCGATGCTGGCGATCCGGCTGTTCCCCGGTGTGCCGTTCGCCGCGGCCAACTACTGTGCGGCGATCTCCCGCATGAAGTACCTGCCGTTCCTCCTCGCGACGGCCCTCGGCTCGGTGCCGAACACGGCCGCGTACGTGGTGGCGGGCGCCCAGGCCGGTTCGCCGGGCTCGCCCGCCTTCCTCTTCTCGGCCGGGTTCATCGTGGTGTCCGGCCTCGTCGGCGCGATCGTCGCCTGGCGCAAGCGGCACGGGCTGCGCGCGGCGACGGCTCCCGCTCCCGAACGGGAGCCGGAGCGGGTGGTCACCGCCGCCTGAGCCGCCTCTCCGGGACACCCCCTAGAGCGCCTCGACGATCATCGCGTTGGCGAGGCCGCCCGCCTCGCACATGGCCTGGAGGCCGTAGCGGGCGCCGCGGGCCCGCAGGGCGTGGACGAGGGTGGTGGTGAGGCGGGTGCCGCTGGCTCCGAGGGGGTGGCCGAGGGCGATGGCGCCGCCGTGGACGTTCACCCTGGCCGGGTCGGCGCCGGTCTCCTGCTGCCAGGCGAGGACGACGCCGGCGAAGGCCTCGTTGATCTCGAAGAGGTCGATGTCGGCGAGGTCGAGACCGCTGCGGCGCAGCACCTTCTCGGTGGCGGGGATGACCCCGGTGAGCATGAGCAGCGGGTCGGAGCCGGTGACGGCGAAGCCGTGGAGCCGGGCGAGGGGGCGCAGGCCGAGGCTCCGGGCGGTGTCGGCGGCCATGACGAGCACGGCGGAGGCGCCGTCGTTGGTGGGGCTGCTGTTGCCGGCGGTGACGGACCAGTCGATCTGCGGGAAGCGCTCGGCGAAGCCGGGGTCCTCGAAGGCGGGACGCAGGCCGGCGAGGATCTCGGGGGTGGTCGTGGGGCGCACCGACTCGTCGCGGCGCACGTTCTCGTACGGGACGACCTCCCGGTCGAAGAGTCCGGCCTCCCAGGCGCGGGCCGCCCTGGCGTGGGATTCGGTGGCGAAGGCGTCCATGGCCTCGCGGCGGATGGACCACTTCGCGGCGATGAGCTCGGCGCTGATGCCCTGCGGGACGAGGCCCTCCGGGTAGCGCTCGGCGACGCCGGGTCCGAAGGGGTCGGCGCCGGGCGGCACGTTGGACCACATCGGGACCCGGCTCATGGACTCGACCCCGCAGGCGATGGCGATGTCGTACGCACCTGATTGCACGCCCTGGGCGGCGAAGTGGACGGCCTGCTGCGAGGAGCCGCACTGCCGGTCGACGGTGGTGGCGGGCACCGATTCGGGGAGTCCGGCACCGAGCCAGGCGTAGCGGGTGGTGTTCATGGCCTGCTCGCCGACCTGGTCGACGGTGCCGCCGATCACGTCGTCGACGAGGGCGGGATCGATTCCGCTGCGTTCGACGAGGGCACGCAGGGTGTGCGACAGGAGGGCAACCGGGTGGACGTGGGACAGGGCTCCGCCCGCCTTGCCCTTCCCTATCGGGGTCCGGACGGCTTCGACGATCACGGCGTCACGCATGACAGGCTCCTCGGTTGGAGAACTGGACTGACATGGTTGGAAAACTGGACGAAGACTCATCGGTAACTTAGCCCAGCGAGTTGGATTCTCAAACCCTCCGGCCCCGGTGAGTTCGTTTTCCCAACCCTCCCCTCGGCCACTGCCCTAGGCTGACCCCATGAAGGCCGCCCCCCGCCCCTGCTCGATCGCCGACACCCTCGCGCTCGTCGGCGAGAAGTACGCGCTCCTCGTGCTCCGCGAGGTCACGCTCGGCGTGCACCGCTTCGACCGGATCGCCCGCAACACGGGCGCGCCCCGCGACATCCTCACCGCCCGCCTCAAGCGGCTGGTCGACGCCGGGATCCTGGAGAAGGTGCCGTACAGCGAACGGCCGCTCCGCCACGAGTACCGCGCCACGGCCGCCGGCGAGGAGCTGCAGCCGGTCCTGGTGACCCTGATGGCCTGGGGCGACCGTCACCTCAACGCGGACGCCCGCCCCGTCGTCCTGGAGCACGCGTGCGGCGAGGTCCTCAGCCCCCGTCTCATCTGCGCCCACTGCGGCGGCGAGGCCGACAGGGCGAGTCTCAGCCACCACGTCAGGTCACCCGGCTGGACGACGACAGGCCCCGTGGAGGCCTGATCACCGGGCCGTCATCTTGGGACGGTACGCTGCGGACGACCTTCTGACCGCACACGTACATAACGGGACGGCCCTAGCCCCATGAGTTGGTTCGAATCGTTCATCCTCGGGCTCGTCCAGGGGCTGACGGAGTTCCTTCCCATCTCCTCCAGCGCGCACCTCCGTCTCACGGCCGCCTTCGCCGGCTGGGAGGACCCGGGCGCGGCCTTCACCGCGATCACCCAGATCGGCACGGAGACCGCTGTCCTCATCTACTTCCGCAAGGACATCGCCCGGATCGTCTCGGCCTGGTTCCGCTCGCTGACCGACAAGGCGATGCGCTCCGACCACGACGCCCAGATGGGCTGGCTGGTGATCGTCGGCTCGATCCCGATCGGCGTCCTCGGCGTCACGTTCAAGGACCAGATCGAGGGCCCCTTCCGCGACCTGAGGCTCATCGCGACCACCCTGATCGTCATGGGCATCGTGCTCGGTGTCGCGGACCGGCTGGCCGCCCGCGACGAGATCGGCGGCCGCCACCGCCAGGTCCGGGAGCGCAAGACGCTCAAGGACCTCGGCGTGAAGGACGGCCTCATCTACGGCTTCTGCCAGGCGATGGCCCTCATCCCGGGCGTCTCCCGCTCCGGCGCGACGATCTCCGGCGGCCTCCTGATGGGCTACACCCGCGAGGCCGCCGCACGCTACTCGTTCCTCCTCGCGATCCCGGCGGTCCTCGCCTCCGGCGTCTTCGAGCTCAAGGACGCCGGCGAGGGGCACGTCTCCTGGGGCCCGACGATCTTCGCCACGATCATCGCCTTCGGCGTCGGCTACGCCGTGATCGCCTGGTTCATGAAGTTCATCACCACGAAGTCCTTCATGCCCTTCGTGATCTACCGGATCCTGCTCGGCATCCTGCTCTTCATCCTGGTCGGCACCGACGTCCTCAGCCCCCACGCGGGCGAGTCCGCGGGCTGACGGCCTCAGTCCCGGTAGGGCACCCTGGCGATCTCCTCGATCCCTCCCAGGGTGCCCCACTCGTTTTTGCCGAGGCGGGACAGGGGCCGCATGAGGGTGATCTCGGGGTGGCCGTCGACGAGGACGGACTCGTCGACGGCGGCATGCAGGACACGCCCGAAGACGACGGTCGAGTCGCCGATGCGCAGGGTGCTGTGGAGCTCGCATTCGAGCGCCACGGGGGAAGCGGCGACACGGGGCGGCTTCACCCGCAGGCTCGGCTCGCGTTCGACCCCACAGGCGTCGAACTCGCTCAGGCCACGCGGGAAGTCGGTCGCGGTGGCGTTGATCTGCTCGAAGAGGGCCTGCGGGGCGAGGTTCACGACGAACTCCCCGGTCTCCTCGACGTTGCGCAGCGAGTCCTTGCGGCCGACGGAGGTGAACTGCACGACCGGGGGGTTCACCGAGGCGATGCTGAAGAAGGAGTGCGGGGCGAGGTTGTCCGTGCCGTCGGCGGACGTCGTGGAGACCCAGGCGATCGGCCGGGGGACGACGGTGGCGGTGAGCAGCCGGTAGAAGGAGGGGCCGTCGCTCAGGTCGGGGTCGAAGTTCACGCGCATGTCGGACAGTATGACCGCGCTCCGGAACTCCCCCGGCGCACGCCCCTTGGCCCCGGGCGCCCGCTGCCGGACACTGAGCCGATGACCCAGCGCGTGGACCTCGCGACCCTGATGGACCGACTGGCCGTCGACGACCTGGTCTCCGGGTACGCGGCGGCCGTGGACGACGGCGACTGGCCCGCCTACCGGGCCCTGTTCGGCGCGGGCGGCCGGGCCGACTACCGGGGCTCGGGCGGGATCGAGGGGCCGGTCGCCGAGGTGGCCGACTGGCTCGCGGAGGCGATGACCCTCTTCCCCGTACGCCAGCACCTCATCGTGAACCGGCTCGTCACCTTCCGCGCCCCCGGCGGCTTTCCCCAGCCGGGCGACGAGGCCGACATCCGCGCCGACTACGTCAACCCGATGCGCTTCGCCTCCGGCGAGGACTTCGTCTGCGGCGGCCGCTACGCCTTCACGGCCCGCCGCACCCCCGACGGCTGGCGCCTCCACACGGTCGTCGTCGACGAACGGTGGCGCCGACACTGACAGCGGGACGGCCGGTCGCTCAGGGCGTCCGGCCGAGTGGCCGCTCAGGACGCCTGGACAAGTGCCTCCGTGACGACCCGCTCGCACAGCTCGTGGGTCAGCAGGGCGTCACGGGCACTGAGCACCCGGCCCTCGCGGACGGCGTCGAGGAAGGCGAACACGGCCTGCTCGATGCCGCGCTGACGGGCCACCGGCACCCAGTCGCCGCGCCGCCGGACGGTGGGCTGCCCCTTGTGGTCGATCACCTCGGCGAGGTTGAGGACCTGGCGCTTGGTGTCCTGCCCCGAGACCTCGAGGATCTCCTCGGTCGAGCCGTTCATCCGGTTCATCATGCCGATGGCGGTGAAGCCGTCACCGGAGAGCTGGAGCACGATGTGGTGCAGCAGCCCCTCGCGCATCCGGGCCCGCACGTCGACGTGCTCGACCTCGCCCGGGAGCAGGAAGCGCAGCGTGTCGACGACGTGCACGAAGTCGTCGAGGACGAAGGTGCGGGGGTCCTCGGGCAGGCCGATCCGGTTCTTCTGCATGAGGATCAGGTCGCGCGGGTGGTCCAGGCACTGGGCGTAGCTGGGGGCGAGCCGCCGGTTGAAGCCGACGGCGAGGGAGACCGAGCGCTTCTCGGCGAGCTCCACGATCCGCTCCGAGTCGGCGTACTCGTAGGCGAGGGGCTTGTCGACGTAGGTGGGGACGCCGGCGTCGATGAGCCGGGTGGCGATCTCCGCGTGGGCGGCCGTGGAGGCGTGCACGAAGGCCGCGTCGAGTCCGGCGGAGATCAGCGAGTCGAGGTCCGCGTGGCGCCGGTCCTCGGGCAGGTGCAGGGCGTCGGCCACCCGGTCCAGGGTCGCCCGGGTACGGGTCTGGAGGTGGAGCTCGACGCCCGGGACGGTGCCGAGGACGGGAAGGTAGGCCTTCTGCGCGATGTCGCCGAGTCCGATGCAGCCAACCTTCACGGGGTCTCCCTAGTCGTCGTCCACCACACCCGGCCGCCCTCGGCCGGGCCTGTTCCCGCTGGTCAGCTTACGCGGGGGCGGGTCGCGTCCCCGGCGGTCCTGACCGCGGTCAGGCGCGGGTGCCCGCGTCCCGGCCGGTCCGCTTCGGGTCCTGGGTGCTCGGGGCGGGTTCGACGGGCGGGTGCCAGTCGCAGATGCCGTCGAAGCCGCGCAGGACGAGACCGGGGCCGAAGCGTGAGACCGCGCCGACCAGGGCCGTGCGCAGGGCGACGGCGGGGCGGGCGGAGAGCATGGTGAGGGCGCCGGTGCGGGCGGCCTTGCGGACCAGGGCGGTGGTACGGGGCAGCCGGTCGGCGGTGTAGGCGGCGAGCGCGCCGCTCGGCCGGAAGCGGGGGGCGGAGCCCGCGTGGTGGGCGAGGACGACGGCGTCCTCGATGGCCTGGTTCCCGCCCTGGCCGAGGCTCGGCATCATCGCGTGCGCGGCGTCGCCGAGGAGGGCCACCCGGCCCCGGTGGAAGGCGGGCAGCGGGTCGGGCAGGTGGTGGACGTCGTGCCGCAGCACCTGGTCGGGGGCGACGCCCGCGAGGAGCTCGGGGACGGGGTGGTGCCAGTCGCCGAAGAGCCGCAGCAGTTCTGCCCGTTCGTCGTCGGGCGCGTGGGCGCCGGCGGGGGCCACGGCCATGGCGTACGCGTAGACCCTGCCGTCCTTCAGGGGCTGGCTGCCCCACAGCCGGCCCGCGCCCCAGGTCTCGTGCGGGGCGAAGGCCCGGGCGGGGGCGGGGACGACCACGCGCCAGCTGGTGCTGCCGGAGTACCGGGGGCCGGGGTGTTCGGGGAAGAGCGCCCGTCGGGTCGCCGAGTGGATGCCGTCGGCGGCCAGGACGAGCTCGGCCTCCAGCTCGCTCCGGTCCCCGCCCTGGCTGTCCGTGAGGGATACGCGGGCGGGTCGGTGGTCGTCGCCGGGGTCGGTGACGGTGGCGGCGACGCCGGTACGGACGACGCCTTCGGGGAGGGCCGAGGTGAGGATCTCGACCAGGGTGGCCCGGTGAAGGAGGACGAGCGGCCCGCCGAAGCGGTCGGCCGCCGCCCGGGCGTCGGTGCGGGCGAGCCAGCGTCCGCCGGGCGTGCGCATGCCGCCGTCGCCCTGCCAGGCGGAGAGCGTACGGACGCGGTCGCCGAGGCCGATGACGTCGAGGGCGCGCTGGGCGTTGGGGGCGAGGCCGATGCCGGCGCCGACGGGGGCGAGGCTCGTGGCGCGTTCGAGGACGGTGACGCGCCAGCCGCGCCGGTGCAGGGCGACGGCGGCGGTGAGTCCGCCGATGCCGGCTCCGACGACGACGGCACGGTGCTGTTCCATGGCTGCTCCTCGGATCGGGGGACTACAGGTGTAGTGAGTCCGACCCCCTGACGGTACTACAGGTGTAGTTTCCGAGGTAGGGGGCGGTAGTAGGTTGTCCCCATGAGTCCAGCCCCCGCCGGAGCCCCGATCCCGGAGCCCGCCGCCTCCCCCACCGCCCCCGCTTCACCGGCCTCGCCCGCCTCCCGCGCCGAGCGCATCGGCGACGCCGCCCTGGGTCTCCTCGTCGAGCGGGGGATGCGGGGCCTGACGCACCGGGCCGTGGACGAGCGCGCGGGGCTGCCGCAGGGCTCGACCTCCAACCACGCGCGCACCCGCCAGGCCCTCCTGGAGACGGCCGTACGACGCCAGGTCCAGCGGGAGTCGGAGGTCCTCACCCCGCACGAGCTGCCCGCCGGGGACAGCGGCGGCGCGGCGCTGGTCGACGCGCTCGCCCTCGCCCTGCACCGCTACCTCACCGACCACCGCTCGCTGCTGGTCTCCCGCTACGAACTGGCCCTCGAGGCCACCCGCCGCCCCGAACTGCGGAGCTTCTTCGACACGGCCGGCTCCACCTTCCACACCCCGCTCGTCGCGATGATGGAGGCGGCCGGCTCACCCGAGCCCGAACGGCACGCGCTGTCCCTCATCGCCTGGTGCGAGGGCCTGATGTTCTCCTGCGCGGCCGGGTCCTTCCACGCCTCGGTGCCCACCCGGGCGGAACTGCGGACCGGCTTCGACGAGTTGCTCCGCGGCATGCTGCCCGGGGACCGGTAGCCGCCCGGCACGGCTCACGACCCGGACACGGGTCAAGCCCGGGCCCGCCACGGCACCCTTGCGGGGCATTCCCCGCCGGTAGGGGTACGAAGATCGCGACCGGGGCGTCAGAGTTGCGCGGGTGCATGGAACCCGAACAACAGCGAAGATCCTGGTCGGGGCGGCGGTCGCCGCCCTCGCGGGCTGCGTCTCGGTGGACGCGCCGGCGACGGCGCCCGCCTCCGCTCCCGCGGCGGAGACCGTACGACCCGCCCAGGAGGTGGCACCGCAGATCGTCGAGGGCCCGGCCCTGGAGGCGCTCGAAGCGGCGCTGCCCGCTCCGCCCCCGTCCGCCGCGCCCCGCAAGGCACCGCCACCCGAAGAGCCCCGTCGGGCGGCGGCCCCCCACCGGTCCGCGTCGCCCCGTCCCGATGCCGCGCCGCACCGGCGGGAGCGTCCGCATCCGGCGGCCCGGCCCGAACTGCCCGAACTGCCCGACCTGGCGTCGCTGCGGAAGGACCCTCGGGCCGCCCGCGAGGACCTCTGCGCACTGGGCGAGCGGTACGGGGGCTGGGAGCCGGGAGGCGACCCGTCGGGGATCTGCCACGGGAAGACGGGCCGCTGAGCAGGGCGATCGTGTGAGCGGGGGCGGGCCGGTGCGCAGGGGGGGTCGTGTGAGCGGGTGCGGGTCAGCCGCCGTCCCTGAGCCGCAGTTCGAGGCGCTCGATGGCCGCCCGCACCCCGTTGCCGTAGCCGTCGTCGTCCAGGGTCTCGGAGGCCGCGCGGGCCCGGTCCAGGTGGACCCGCGCGGCGTCGGGGCGCTGGAGTTTGACGTAGTCGGCGGCGAGGTTGAGGTGGAGCGAGGGGTAGAGGGCGCGCAGCGCGACGGCCGAGCCGTGGGTGGCGAGCCGCTCCTCCGCCAGGCCCTCGGCGGCGCTGAGCGCCCGCAGGTCCCAGGCCAGCTCGGTGTCGGGGTCGTCCTGCGCGTCCGCCATGTAGTGCGCGAGGGTGCACCGGTGGAGGGGGTCCCCGTCCGGGCCGATCTGCTGCCAGATCAGCCCGAAACGGTTGCGGGCCTCCTCGCGGTCACCGCCGTGGAGCAGCATGAGGGCCTGCCCGATCCTGGTCATGACCCCGTCGTCCGACACCTGCTGCTGCTCGGTCACCGCGCTCTCCACCCGATCGTCCACTGGGAGGGTCGACGCTAGCCGCCTGCGGCCCGGATCCGGCCGAGGCTCAGCCGAGGTCGGGGATGCGCCAGTCGATCGGCTCGTGTCCCTGGGCCGCGACGGCGGCGTCGATCTGGGTGAAGGGCCGCGAGCCGAAGAACTTCTTCGCGGACAGCGGCGAGGGGTGGGCGCCCTTCACCACGACGTGCCGCTCCTCGTCGATGAGCGGCAGCTTCTTCTGGGCGTAGTTGCCCCAGAGGACGAAGACGGCGGGGTCGGGCCGCGAGGCGACGGCGGTGATCACCGCGTCGGTGAACTTCTCCCAGCCCTTGGCCTTGTGCGAGTTCGCCTCGCCGGAGCGGACGGTCAGCACGGCGTTGAGCAGGAGGACGCCCTGCTCGGCCCACGGCATCAGATAGCCGTTGTCCGGGATGGGGTGGCCGAGCTCGGCGTGCATCTCCTTGTAGATGTTGCGCAGCGAGGGCGGGGTCTTCACGCCGGGCCGGACCGAGAAGCAGAGGCCGTGTCCCTGGCCCTCGCCGTGGTAGGGGTCCTGACCGAGGATCAGCACCTTCACCTTGTCGTACGGGGTGGCGTCGAGGGCGGCGAAGACCTCGTCCTTCGGCGGGAAGACCGGTCCCGCCGCGCGCTCCGCCTCGACGAACTCGGTGAGCTCCGCGAAGTACGGCTTCTGCAGCTCGTCGCCGAGCACACCCCGCCAGGACTCGGGCAGCATGCTGGTGTCGGTCACGGTCAACAACCTCCGGTGGACGTTCGTGTTTCTCCGTCCGAGAACCTACCGGGGGCCACTGACAGTGGCCCCCGGCGGACCTCTACCAGCTGGCCCTGCGGTACAGCTCCCACAGCTGCATGACGGTCTGCGGGTCGAGGGCGCGCTCGCCGCCGCCGATGTCCTCGCCGGCCGCGATGTACAGCTTGCCCTGCCAGAGCGGCAGCAGCCGGACGTCCTGGACCATGATCTCCTGGGCCTCCACGAACTCGTCCGTGACGGTCCCGCGGTCGCTGTCGCGGCGGGACTTGGGGAGCAGCTCGTTGGTGATCCGGGGGCTGAGGTACGGCGTCCCGAGGACGTTCTCCTTGCCGATGAACGGCGCGACGAAGTTGTCCGGGTCCGGGAAGTCGGGGAACCAGCCGCGGCCGAAGACCGGGTAGCGGCCCTTCTGGTAGCCCTCCTGGAACTCCTTCCAGGGCTTGCCCTGGAGGGTGATCTTGAAGAGGCCGTCCTCCTCCAGCTGGCGCTTGAGTTCGGCGAACTCGGCGGCCGTCGAGGAGCCGTACCGGTCGGTGGTGTACCAGAAGGTCAGCTCGACGGGCTCGTCGATGCCGGCCTCGCGCAGGATCTTCTTGGCCTTGGCGGCGCTCGGCGAGCCATAGCGGTCGAAGAACTTGGTGGTGTGAGCCGCGATGCCCTTGGGCACCATGGAGTACAGCGGCTCGGCGGTGCCCTGGTAGACCTTGTTGACCAGCTCGTCGCGGTCGACGAGCTGGGCGATCGCCTTGCGGACGGGGAGCCTGGCGACCGAGGGGTCCTGGGCGTTGAAGACGAGGTAGCGGATGTCGGCGCCGGTGGACTCGACGAGCTGGAGGCCCTTGTTCTCGGGCTTGTCGTCCTGGAGTCCGACGACCTCCTCGGCGGTGAGGCCTCGGTAGGTGGCGTCGATCTCGTCCTTCTTGAGGGCGGCGACCATCGCGTCGGAGTCGTCGAAGTACCGGATCGTCGCGCCGCCGTTCTTGCGGTCGGCGAATCCCTTGTACCGGGAGTTCTTCGTCAGCTCCGCCGTCTTGCGCTCCTCGTACGAGTCGAGGACGTACGGCCCGGAGCCGGTGATCTTGCCGTCCTTGCGGAGCTTGTCGGCCGGGTAGTCGGCCGGGTCCACGATCGACATGGCCGGGGTGGCGAGGACGTACGGGAAGGTGGCGTCCGGCTTGTTGAGCCGGAAGACGATGGTCCGGTCGCCGACGGTCTCGATCTTGTCGAGCGAGCCGAGCATCCCGTTCGGGCCGCCCTCCTGGTCGATCGTGCGGATGCGCTCGATCGAGTACTGGACGGCCTTGGCGTCCAGCTTGTGCCCGTTGGAGAACGTGAGGCCTTCGATGAGCTTGCATTCGAAGACCCGGCTGGAGGTGTCCGAGAACTTGCAGTCGGCGGCGTCCGACTGCGGGGTCGTACTGCCCGTCGGGAAAGCCACCAGTGTCTGGAAGACATTCCGGAAGAGCTCCCAGGAATTGTCCCAGGCGGCGGCCGGATCAAGCGTGGTGGGAGAACTCGTCGTGCCGATGACGATTCTCTGCTCCCCGGCGGAATCGCTGTCCGAGAAGACACCGCATCCGGACACCAGGGATATGGACACAAGGGCTGCAGCGGCCTGCAGACTGGTCCGGTTGAACACGTGCACGCTCCTCGTTCAGCCAGGGGTCGGCCGACGATACCGCAGCACCCCGCCAGGTCAATGTTCGAGCCTGACGGGGCACTTGAGGCATTCAACGTATAACCGGGGTCAATCCGGACACGAAATCCGGAAAGTGTCCGGTTATCGGTCACCCGACTCCGGCGTTCAGGAAAATCCCGCCGTCGACCAGGAGGGTCTGGCCGGTGATCCACTCCGACTGCGAGGAGGTCAGGAAGGCCGCCGCGCCGCCGATGTCCGCGGGCTCGCCGAGCCGGCCGAGCGGGTACGCGGCCGCCGCCTCGGCCTCCCGGCCCTCGTAGAGAGCCTGCGCGAATTTCGTCTTGACGACGGCCGGAGCAATGGCATTGACCCGGACCAGCGGCGCGTATTCGTGCGCCAACTGCAGGGTCAGATTGATCATCGCGGCCTTGCTCATGCCGTACGCCCCGATGAAAGGCGAGGCCGATACGCCGGCGATCGAGGCGATGTTCACGATCGCGCCGCCGTTCTCCTTCTGCCAGGCGTGCCAGCTGCGCTGGGCGAAGCCGAGCGCGGAGATCACGTTGGTCTCGAAGACCTTCCGGGCGACCCCGAGGTCCAGATCGGCGATGGGTCCGAAGACCGGGTTCGTACCGGCGTTGTTGACCAGGAAGTCCAGCCGGCCGAAGCCGTCCATCGCCGCCTCGACCGCGGCGGCCTGGTGGGCCTCGTCGTGGGCCTTGCCGGGGACGGCGATGACCCGGTCGGCGCCGAGCCGCTCGACGGCCTCCTTGAGGGCCTCCTCGCCGCGTCCGGTGATGACGACCCGGTCGCCGCGGGCGACCAGCGCCTCGGCGACGCCGTAGCCGATGCCCCGGCTCGCGCCGGTGACGAGGGCGACCTTGCCGGAGAGCTCCGGCCGTTCGTTCGCGGTCATGTCCGCCTCCTCCTCTCGCTGCTGCCGGTACGTCAGTTGAGCGGGCCGCCGGCCACGTACATGACCTGGCCGGAGACGAAGCCGGCGTCGTCGCCCGCGAAGAAGGCGATGGCGTTGGCGACGTCCTCGGGGCGGCCGACCCGCTGCACCGGGATCATGGAGGCGGCGGCGGCCTGGAACTCCTCGAAGCCCATGCCGACGCGCTCGGCGGTCTGCGCGGTCATCTCGGTGACGATGAAGCCGGGGGCGACGGCGTTCGCGGTGATGCCGAACTTGCCGAGCTCCTTGGCGAGGGTCTTGGTGAGGCCCTGCAGACCGGCCTTGACGGCCGAGTAGTTGGCCTGGCCGCGGTTGCCGAGCGCCGACGAGGAGGAGAGCGACACGATCCGGCCGAAGCCCGCGTCCACCATGTGCTTCTGGCAGGCCTTGGACATCAGGAAGGCGCCCTTGAGGTGCACGTTCATGACCAGGTCCCAGTCGGACTCGGACATCTTGAAGAGCAGGTTGTCGCGGAGCACGCCGGCGTTGTTGACGAGGATGGTCGGCGCGCCGAGCTCGGCGGCGATCCGCGCGACGGCGGCCTCCACCTGGGCGCTGTCGGAGACGTCGCAGCCGACCGCGAGGGCGGTGCCGCCCGCGGCGGTGATCTTCTCGACGGTGTCCTTGCAGGCCGCCTCGTCGAGGTCGAGTACGGCGACGGCGCGGCCCTCGGCCGCCAGGCGGAGCGCGGTGGCGGCCCCGATGCCCCGTGCGGCACCCGTGACGACGGCTACGCGCTGCTCGGTGGTGGACATGCTTGGTTCTCCTCGCCCTTGGATCGTCCCTGGTCGCGGCCGAACCTCTCGCGCGCTCAGGCGTCCCGCACATGAGCGACCGCTTAGTATCGTCCGCAGAACGAGACGCTAGAAGCCCTGGCACCCGGTGTCAACGGCCCACCGGGTGCACCAGGTCACTCCCCGTTCCGGGGCGGCTGCGCTCAGCGCACCAACAGGTCGAGCAGGCGTTCCACCTCGGCCACGGGGTCGGCCGTGAGCCCCGTGTGCACGGGACCCGGCTGCACCACCGTGGAACGCGGCGCGATCAGCCAGCGGAACCGGCGCCCGGCGTCGTCCCCGGCCGCCTGGCCCGCCGCGTCGCCGCCCAGGCACACCCCCTCGACCGCGCGCAGCGCCGCCCGGACGCCCGTCACGTCGGCCGCCGGGTCAAGCGCCGCCAGCTTCGCCTCGTCCAGGTGCGTACGGGCCGCCACGAAGGACCGGGCGCGGCAGTAGACGACCACGCCCGCGTTGAAGCACTCGCCGCGCTCGACCCGCGGCACCACGCGCAGCAGCGCGTACTCGAAGACATCGCGGTCGGTCACGTGGTGCTGTCCTTCTCGGTGGAGTGCGGCCGGGGCGCGAGACGCTCGGCGAGCCAGCCGGGCGGCTGCTGCGGCCGGCTGTCGGTCCGGGGGCCGAGCGTGATCCGCTCGTGGATGGTGGCCGCACGCGGCAGCAGCGCCTCGACGTACGCCGCCCGCACCTCGTCCGTACCGGCGAAGCCCGGCTCGTCGACCAGCCACTCGTCGGGCACGTCGGCCGCGACCTCGTCGAGCAGCTCCCTGGTCACGAGCGGCGCCAGCTCGGCCGCGGCCGACGCCACGTCCGGCGAGAACGGGGCGAGCGCGTGGTCCGAGGCGTCGTACGGCCTGGCGGCGGAGGCCTGCGCCCCCGGCCAGTTGTGGTGCCAGATCATGGTGGCGCCGTGGTCGATCAGCCACAGGTCCCCGTGCCACACCAGCATGTTCGGGTTGCGCCACGACCGGTCCACGTTGTTGATGACCGCGTCGAACCAGACGACCTTCCCGGCCTCCTTCGCGTCCACCTCGTACGCCAGCGGATCGAACCCCAGCGACCCCGGCAGGAAGTCCATGCCCAGGTTCAGCCCGCCGCTCGCCTTGAGCAGCTCCTGCACCTCCTGGTCCGGTTCAGAGAGCCCGATCACCGGATCCAGCTGCATCGTGACCAGCTCGGGCACCCGCAGCCCCAGCCGGCGCGCCAGCTGCCCGCAGATCACCTCCGCGACCAGCGTCTTACGCCCCTGACCGGCGCCCGTGAACTTCATGACATACGTGCCGAAGTCGTCGGCCTCGACGATCCCCGGGAGTGATCCGCCCTCACGCAAAGGCGTGACATAGCGGGTCGCTACGACCTCTTGCAACACTTCCGTAGGCCACCCATCTCTTCAACCTTGCACTCCACGGACGACTCGTCCGAAGCGTGGAGGCGCAATTCACCCTCGATGGCGCCACGCCCCTTGCCGCCGGCTTCCGGCATGAAGTGAGCATGGTAACCGAGAGTGATCCGTAAGAATTCCCCAGCCGCTCTCACTGTAGTGAGACGGAAGCAACAGAGCCCCCGGGCTGTCGGTGGTGTGAATGCAATCGTCACCGCCGACACCCAGGGGCTCTGTCACGCCACTACCTCAGTGGATCAGGTCACCCGACGCCACGTCAGGAACTCGTGCCGGTCCTCCGCTGAGAACCGTTCGCTGAGCGGGTTCACCTCGCCGGTCAGAACCGCGACACAGAAGGACGCCATTCCGCCGTCGAACACGGTCCAGCGGTTCATCCCGTACGGCGTCTGCCGCCGGAAGACGGCCACGCGCCAGTCGTCGGGAGCGCCCTCGCACAGCCAGAAGGCCACGTCGCCGCTCGCCGAGTCCGCGAAGGGCAGCAGTGACGGCAGCTCACTTCCTGGCAGGAGCGCAAGGAGATGTTCCTCGTCCGCGAGGGCGGGATCTGTTCTGTCCAGGAGGTCTCCGTACGCCGACCCGGGGACGGGCGGCGTACTGATGGACAGGTACTCGTCGATCTCTCCCCCTCCGTACGACTCGACGAACTCGCGGTAATCGACGGGAAGCGTCAGACCTGTCGTCCGCTCGATTTCCTGCCAGTCGATCGAGTCGCCGCCGGAGACGGGCGGCGGGAGAATTTCACGCAGGCGCGCGACGGCGCGGTGAGGCATATCAGTTTTCCTTCGCGTGGTGGTGGAAGGCCATCTCATGACTGCCCCGGCAGGGGCACGTCTCCACCGGTGCGGCTGTCGATCGCGGTGCCCAGATTCTTCCAACCGCTGCCGGCGGTGTAAATCAGGTTCGATACCTCTGTGGCATCAGAGCCCGCGTAGCGTCCCTTGCTGTCCCATGCCGTGTAGGACATGCGGAATTCGTAGGGCACGGTTCGGCCGTCCTTGTAGACCGGTGTCACCTTGTATCGCACGACATGCTTCGAATCGATGAGGGACCGGACTTTGTCCTCGAAGGTCAGCATGCTGTCCATGGAAGGAATCGGCTTCTGGGGCTTGCCCACGTAGGCGTTCGCGTCAGATCCGCAGGTCGCGAGGTTGGCCAGGTCGGTCCCCGATCCGCCCAGCTGGGCGCCGAGGAGATGGCAGGCGTTGACGTCGCGGGGCTGACCTCCCAGATATCCGACGTAGGACCGGGCCCAGTCATACCCAGGTGGCGTGATGCCGGCCTTGGTGTTGGTGGGGGTGCCGGGGTGGGTGGTGAGACGGGCGAGGTCAAGGCATGCCTCCACCCCGGTGGCGCGATTCCCGTTCATGCTGTCGCGAGGACCGGGATCGACCCAGCCCTTGCCTCCACGCCTGCAGTCCTGCCCCCCGTCGTCACTGCCGCCTGCCCCCGGATCCGTGCCAGGCGCGTCCTGGGTGTCCGGGACCTGGTCCGGGTTGTGTACCGTGTCGGCGCCGCCCGCCAGCATGGCGAGGAGGTTGGCGCCGCTGACGACCATGTCGACGGCCTCGGTGGCCGTCCAGATGGCCGTGCTGGGGTTCCAGTCCGGCTTGGGGATGTGCTTGGGCGCCGGCGGCGGGTTCTTGCCGGTGTACGGGTTCTGCGGGACCTTCGGCTTCGGAGGTGCCGTCGGCCGCTTCGGACGGGTCAGCGTGGAGGTGCCGCCGCGTCCGCCGCCCGAGTAGTTGTGGCCGCCACCGCCGCGGCTGCCACTGCTGCTGTTGTTGCCACGGGCATAACCGCCATTGCCGCCGGAGTACACGTAGTCGCTGCGTGATCCCCGGCCACCGCACTCACTGCGGTACCAGTACTTGTCGCAGTAGGTCCCTCCTCGGTAGCCGCCGCCACCGCCTGAGGACTGGTACTGAGAGCTGTACTCGCCTGACTTCTTGACGAGACCGAGGTACCGGTCCATCTCGGCGCGCATCTGGGCCGCGGTCGTGCTCGGCTGCGGCGGCGACCACTTGCCCGGCATCCAGGTGCCCGTCGAGCCGCTGCCGCCGCCCATTTCGACCTTGTGCCCGGTCGGGTCGGTCCCGTTCATCGGGCTGGCGTTGCCGTACGTGTACCGGTTCGCCTGGACCGAGGGGTCCGGGTCGAGCTGCCAGGTGTCGCGGCTGGTGAAGCCGCCGGTGCCGGGCTGGTACCAGCGGGCCGCCATGTTGACCTCGCCGGTGGAGGAGTCCGTCCAGCCCGACTGGTAGCCGACCGACGGGGTGGAGCCGCTGCTCGCGGTCACCTTGCCGGAGGCGTCGTACGCACGCGAGGACGTGACCGTGGTGCCGTCCGCCGACAGGCCGGCGACCAGGTCGGTGTGACCGTCGGTGACGGCCAGGCGCGCCGAGCCGGCGGTCCCGGTGGTGGCGCTGGCGAGCAGCGCGCCGCCGGGGGTGCGGCTGTAGGTGGACGTGCCGTCCTTGACCAGCTCGTTGGAGCCGCCGTCGTAGCTGAAGGCGGTGCCGTTGTGGGTCATGACCCGGTCGAGCGAGTCGTACGTGAAGGTGCTCGTGCCGTTGTTGACCGTCCGCTCGAAGGCGTCCGAGTTGATCGTGCGGGCCGGGCCGGCGGTGTCCGTGATGCCCTTGACCGTGCCGCGTGCGGAGTAGTCGAAGGTCTGGGTGCCCCAGGTCTGGAGCCGGTTGCGGGAGTCGTAGGTGCCGGTGATGTCTCCCTTCTTGGTGAGGTTGCCGGCCTTGTCCCACTCGAAGGCGGTGGTGGAGCCCCCGCTGGTCTCGGCGGTCATGCGGCCGGCGAGGTCGTAGGCGTAGGTCCTGGCGCCTGCCCCCGCCGTGCCCGACGCGGTCTTCTTGACCATGCGGTCGTCGAGGTCGTACTCGTAGGCCGTGCCCTGGACGGCGCTGCCTGTGGTGGTGTTCTTGACGCTGTCGTCGGTGAGTCGGCCGAGGGCGTCGTAGGTGTACGAGCGCTTCGCGCCGATCGTCCAGGTGCCGCCGGCGGCGGGACGTGCGTACTCGTCGGCGGTCGGGCGTCCGGCCGCGTCGTAGTCCCTGCGCGCCTGCGTGCCGGTGAGCGGGTCGGTGGTCGTGTCGAGACGGCCGCCGACGTCGTAGGTGAAGGCCGTCGTGCCCGCCGCGTCGGTGCGGGTGGTCATCTCGCCGTCCGCGTCGTACGCGTAGGACGAGGTGCCGCCCGGTCCGTCCGTGGTCAGGAGCTGGCCGCGGTCGTTGTAGGTGTAGGTGTTGCCTGCGAGGGCTCCGTCGCCGCCGACGCCGGTCAGGCGGCCGGCGAGGTCGTAGGAGAGCGAGCGGGGACGGGTGGCCACGGCGGTGCCGGAGCCGGTCTCCGCGGTGAGCCGGTCCAGGTCGTCGTACGTCTTCTGACGCTTGACGTTGCCGGGGAGCAGCTCGGTGACGACTCGGGCCGCCGCGTCGTAGACGTTTGTCCACGTGCGGTTGCTCAGGGCCGGGTGGAGGGTCGTGCTCGGTTCGATCGTGGACTCGGGCAGGCCCCACGTGTTGAAGGTGTAGGAGGTGATCTTGCCGCGGCCGTCGGTCAGGCGCGTGCGGTGGCCCGCCGCGTCGTACCCGAAGGCCGTCGTGATCGAGTCGGCAGCCGTGGCCGTGACGGGTTCGACCTGCTTGGTGAGCCGGCCGAGCGCGTCGTAGGTGTACGTGCTGCGCGCGCCGCCGGCCGCGACGGACGCGGTGACGTTGCCGTCGGCGTCGTACTCGGTGGTGGTCGTGCGCAGGGCCGTCGTACCGGTGCCGTAGTCGGCCACGGAGACCGGGCTGCCCGCGAGGTCGTACGCGGTGACGGTCTTGCGGCCGGTCGCGTCCTTGCTCTCGGTCTGGCGGCCGAGGCCGTCGTAGGCGGCGCGCGTGACGCCGCCGGCCGGGTCGGTGACCGTCAGGGCCTGGCCGGCCTTGTCGTAGGTCGCGCTGGTGACCCGCCCGCCGGGCGTGGTCGAGGAGACCTGGTTGCCCGCGTCGTCCCAGGTGAAGCGGGAGACGAGGTTCTGGAGGACGGGCTTGCGCTCGACCGTGGTGGCGGTGAGCTTGCGGCCCAGCTCGTCGTAGGTGGACTCGGTGCGTGCTCCTGTCGGGTCGGTCGCGGAGAGCTGCAGACCGGTCGGGGTCCAGGTGTAGGTGGAGACGCCACCACCGGACAGGGCGTTGGAGGTGCCGTTGAGGGAGGCCGTGCCCGGGGCCGTCAGGCCCTGCGCGCCGGCGACCGCCGGGTCGGTCTTGCTGACCAGGTTGCCCACCTGGTCGTACCCGTAGTAGGTGGCACGGCCCAGCGGGTCGGTGGTGGAGGCCGTGTTGCCGAGAGCGTCGTACGTCGTGCGCGAGACGGCCGTGATGGCCGCGGTCGCGCCCGGCGGCGTGTAGTCGGGCAGCGTGACCGCGACGGTGCGACCCAGCTTGTCGGTCTCGGTCCTGGTCACCAGGCCGCGTGCGTCACGTGACTCGGTGACCTCGCCGAAGGTGTTGTAACCGACCAGGGACTTGGGGGTGACGGCCGCGGCCGCACCGCCGTTCTCCTCGGCCTGCACCTGCGGAGCCGTCGTCTCGACCAGGCGGCCCAGCTCGTCGAACCGCCCGGCGCTCGTGTTGCCGCGCGGGGTGGTCTGGGTGAGCGGGAGACCCCGCTGGTCGAAGGTCGCCGAGGAGACCCGGTTGGTGGTCCCGTCGGTGACGGTCTGCTTCTTGGGGTTGCCCACCGCGTCGTACTCGGTGGTCGAGGTCAGCTTCTTGCCGGTGCCGTCGATGGAGCGGGTCGACTCGGTGAGCCGGTCCTCGGCGTCGTAGGCGTAGGTGGAGATTCGGTTCAGCCCGTTGGGGTCGAACACCGAGCGGGTGATACGGCCCAGGGCGTCGACCGTGTTCACGGTGGTGGCCCCGCCGCTCGCGGTGGCCGAGACCGCGTTGCCCGCGCCGTCGTAGACCGTCGACCCGAGGAGGATGTCCTTCTTGGAGCCGTCGGCCTGGGTGACCTGCTTCGCCGTCGCCGAGGCCTGGAGGCCGTCGTCGTAGTAGGTGAAGGCGGTCGTGGCGCCCATCGCGTCGGTCGTCGAGGCCAGTCGGCCCGCCGGGTCGTAGGCCTTCGAGCCCAGGACCAGGTCGCGGGTCTGGCCGGACGGGTCGCCGGTCCAGTTCTTCAGGACCGACCCGGCCAACTGGCCGCGCTTGGTGTACGTGTGGGTGACGACGTTGCCCGCGGGGTCCGTCTCGCTGATCACGCGGCCCAGGGCGTCGTGGGCGTAGGTCGACTCGTTGCCGGCCGGGTCCGTGACGCTGTCGTTGAGGCCGCGCGTGTTGTAGCGGTAGGTGGTGGTGCGGGTGGCGTCGCCGCCGGTGGTGTCCTCCGTGGATTCGGTGAGCAGCTGCCCGTCCGCGTCGTACGTGCGGCTGATGCGGGCGGTGTGGGTGACCCCGGTGATCTCGTTCTTCACGCCCGGGCCGGTCTCCGCGATGACGCGTGACATGGCGTTGTAGGCGTAGGTGGTGGTGACGCCGGCGGGGTTGGCGTCGGAGATCTGGGTCTCGGTCAGCTTCCGGCCGATGCCGTCGTAGGTGTACGTCGTGACCGCGCCGGAGGGCGCCGTCGTCTTGGCCAGGTCGCCGCTCGCGAAGTACGCGTAGGAGACGATGGCGCCGCCCGTGGACTTCTTGGTGGCGACAAGGCCCGCCGGGGTGGTACCGCCTCCTACCGCGACCTCGGTGCCCGTGGTGTAGGTGGTGGTCGCGGTACGGCCGTCGACCGAGGTGACCGTGTCGGTCAGGCCGAGCGCCGTGTACGAGGTCGTCGTCCGGTAGCGGTTGTCCGTCGGGCCGGAGGAGCGGCCGTCGCGGATCGCGATCTGCTTGCCGTTGCGCGGATCCAGCGGGTCGGCGGGGTTGTGGGAGTACTCGGCGAACGAGGTCCAGCAGGAGTTCGCGTCCCGGCAGGTCGTCGTCGAGACGGTGTTGCCGCGCTCGTCGTGACCGGTGATGGTCGCGTGACCGTTGGGGTCGGTGACCGTGTGCAGGAAGCCGCCGGTGTCGTACGCGTACGTGGTGACACCGCCGTCCGCGTTCGTCGAGGCCGTACGGCGCTGGCCGCGGACCGCGTCGAAGGTGCTGGACGTCTTGGCGCCCGTCGGGTCGGTGACCGTCACCGTCGAGGTGAGTGAGGAGCCGCTCGCCTCGGTGCGGGCCTTGTAGTGGTTGGCCACCTGGCTCGTGGTGAGCGGCCGCTTGTAGACCGCGACCTCGTCGATCCGGCCCGTGAAGTAGCTGACGGCCCCGGGTCCGGCGGGCCACCCCGTGGTGAAGCCGCCACCGAGGTAGGTGTGCGAGTTGGCCTGGTGGTTGACGGGCGCGTTGGTGACCTGTCCGACCTGCGATCCGTCCAGGTAGAGCGTCTGGGTGCCACCCTGGGCGGTGATCACCGCGTGGTGCCACTCGTCGTCCGTCACCGTGTTCGGCGATGCGTTCGTCGCGTTGACGCCCTGGGTGTAGTACTGGCCGTGCAGCTTGTTGTCGGTGCCGACGTACAGGACGGGCGTGTAGGTGCCGCCCGAGGGGCCGGGCATCGGGATCTGCTGGTCGCTGTAGAGCACGCCGGGCTTGGTGGTCTTGAACCAGAGCTCGACGGACACGTCGGTGGACGACGTGCCGACCGGGGGTATCTCGGCGTACCCGTCGCCCGCGAAACCGGCCGACGGCCGGTCGCCGAGGCCGAAGGCACCGGTGGCGCCCAGGGTGGCCTTGGTGTACGTGCCGCTGCCGCCGGTGGCGGCGACCTTGTTGACGACGGCGGTGCCGCCGGCTTCGTCGAGCGGCCAGTAGCCGGCCGGGGCGTCCGCCATCACGACGCCCTCGTACTGGTCGCCGTTGCCGGAGACCAGGCGGTTGCGGGCCTTGTAGTGGTCCGCGACGGTCTGGGCGTCCAGCTCCTTGGAGTAGAACGCGGCCTCGTCGAGCTGCCCGCGGAAGTAGCGGGTGGCCGGTGCCTGGCCGTCCCAGGCCTCGCTGGAGTACCCGCCGCCGAGGTAGGCGTAGTTCAGGGTCTCCGGATGGACCCCGCCGGACTGCGAGCCCAGCTTGACGCCGTCCAGGTACAGGGACTGGCCGGCCGGACCGCCCGCGAGCACGGCGTGGTGCCACTTGTTGTCGGTGACCTTGACTCCGCCCATGACGGGCCAGCCCGCGGACGGAGCGGTCCAGAAGTGGCCGCGCAGCTTGCCTTCCGCGTCGATCACCAGGCTGGGGTTCCACATCTGGGGTGTGGTGCCCAGTTCGGTGTTCTGCAGCGCGAGCAGCACGCCACTCGGCTTGTCCGTACGGAACCACAGCTCCACGGACAGGGAGGTGGCACCCGCGATCGACTCGCTGGGCACCGAGACGGCGCCCTTCGTGCCGTCGAGGGTGATCGCGCCGTCGTCGCCGTCGAGGAAGGCCCCGACGCCGCCGAGGGTGACACCGTCACGGTAGGAGCCGTTGCCGCCGGCGGATATCTCGTCGGCCGCGGCGGCACCGCTCCGGTCGCCGAAGCGCCAGTAGTTGACGGGCGAGGAGGCCAGTACGGCATCGCTGTAGGCCTGCGAGCCGGCGGCGTACCGCGGCTCGGAGATCTGCCAGACGCCGCCGTTCTCGTCCGTCACCTTCGTGGCGCGGCCGGTGTCACCGTCGTACTCGACCAGTGCGCTCACCCGGCCGGACGGCAGGGTGGACTTGGTCAGCTTCGACCCGCCCGTGCGGGCGTCGAAGCGGGCCTTGATCGCTCCGGCGTCGAGGGCCCGGTGGTAGACCGCGACCTCGTCCATGAGGCCCTTGTAGTAGCGCGTGCCGTAGGTGCCGGCGCCGTCCCACGACTGGTCGGTGAAGCCGCCGCCGAGGTAGGTGTACGTCTTGGTGGAGTGGCTGACGGGACCGGTGAGGGTGCCGATGGCCTGCCCGTCGAGGTACAGGGTCTGGCCGGTGCCGGTGCTGGTCAGCGCGGCATGGTGCCAGGCGTTGTCGGTGACCGTGGCCGTGGAGGTGATCGGTACGAGTCCCCCGTTGGCCTTCTCGAAGGCACCGCGCAGCTTGCCCGCCGAGTCGACGGCCAGGACCGGGTTGTAGACGCTGGGGTGCGTCGGGCCCAGCGGGTCGTCCTGGAAGCCGACGAGGACCCCGTTCGGAGTGTCCGTCTTGAACCACAGCTCCACCGACAGCACGGTGGAGGGTGTCAGGGTGGACTCCGGCAGCTCCACGTAGGAGGTGGTGCCGTTGAAGGAGACGGCCTTGTTGCCGGTCGCGCCCAGCGCACCCGCGGACCCGAAGGTCACGTCGCGGTAGTGGCCGGCGTTCATGCCGGTGCGGGAGACCGCCTCACTGGCCGCGGACTCGCCCTCGGTCTCGTTCAGCCGCCAGTAGCCGACCGGGCCCGCGTCCTGCACCATGCCCCGGTACTGCGAGCCGGCGGTGTACTCGTACGTCGAGCACGCGGTGGTCGAATCGGGCGGGCAGACCTTGGTCAGCTGGTCGCCGGTGTACGTGTACGACCACTTGAGCGCCGGAGCGACCGGGCCGACGGCGTCGGTGGACACCGAGGCGACGTGCGCACCGCTCCACGTGAACGTCAGCGAGCGGTTCGACAGCGCGTCGGTGGCCTTGGTCAGCTTCCCGGACGTGTACGTGAGGAGCTGCTCACGGCCGTGGCCGTCCTTGACCTTGGTCAGGCGGCCCGTCGCGTCGAACGTGTGGATCGTGGCCGCCGAGTCGCGCAGCGTCCAGCCGCCGCCCGTGACGGCGGTGAGTACACCCACCGAACCGGCCGGGGCGCTGTACGTGCCGTCGCTGTTCTTGCCGAAGCGGACCTGGCTGCCGCTGTCGAGGGTGACGACGACGCTGCCGTCGGGCTCGGCGACGGCCCGCATGTCCCAGCGGGTCGCCCATCCGGTGCCGAAGGCGTTGGCGGTGCGCGGGTCCTGCGAGTTGTACGTGCGCGTGACCGCGAGCTCGGGGCCCGCGCTCGGTACGGCGGCGTCCGTGGCGGCGGTGGCGTAGTTGCCGGCCCGCTCGCCGAAGGTCCGCCCGCTGTCGGCGCCGCCCAGGTGGGAGGTGATGACGGGCTGCGGGACCTGCGTGGTCAGGATCGACGGGGCGGTGCGCGCCGACTGGTCCTTGCCGTCATTGGCGTACGCGTACCAGGCGTACGTCTTGGCCCAGTTCAGCCAGCCGGCGGGAACCGTCCAGCTCTCGGAGGCCGCGTGCGTGTTGCCACGGCAGTTCTTCCGTACGTCCTTGCCCTCGACCTCACATACCTCGAACTGGTACGTCAGCGAGCTCGGGGACTTGTCCAGGTCGGTCGCCTTCGCCCACAGCGTCGGATTGAGGGTGTCGACGACCGTGCCGCTCGGCGGGGCGGCGCCCGTCAGGTACGGCGGCGCGTTGACCGCGTCGAAGCGGACCGTCGGGCCGGGGACGCCGTCGTCGACGAAGGCCCGGGTGCCGTACTCGTCCATGGTCCACTGGATGGTGTACGTGCCGGGGGCCAGCGGGGCGATCTTCGCGTCGACGGTGGCGGAGGCGCCGGGTGCGACGTCGTAGGGCATCGGGGTCCACCGGATCTTGCTCCAGTAGTCACCGCCGACCTTGTTGCCGTTCGCGTCGAACAGGTCGTAGCGCAGCTTGAAGTTGCTGCTCGCGCCCCAGGTCTGCTGACCCTGGTTGGTGACGGTGACCTTGAAGGCGCCTTCGCTGGTGGCCGTCGGGGGCTGGACGAAGCCGCCCAGTCCGTACGTGGCACCGTACTTCGACCACGTGACGTCAAGGCTGGGCTTGCCGCCCGGGTAGTTGTCGGAGCCGAACTTCTTCCAGCTGTAGGAGTCGTTCGTGGCCGCCTTCACGGCCAGGCCGTAGTTGGCCTTGCGGCCGTGCGTCCAGTCGTCCACCAGCTTGCGGCCGGAATCGCCGAGCGGGATCGACTCCCACGCGGCGGCACCGCAGGGCCAGCTCGTCGAACCGTCCGGACGCCAGGCGTGCGCGAAGGACTTGGAGCCCAGGGCGCCACCGGTGGCGGGACCGGGGTAGCTGTTGGTGCTGCCCTCGGACCAGTTCGAGGTGATCTCGTGGACCGTCACCGGCCGTGCGGTGCACGAGTACGACCAGGTGTTGTAGAGGCTCAGGTTCGCATTGATGACGAATGCGTTCTTGAGGGTGGTGTCCAGGCCGTTGAACTTCAGGAACGAGGCGGCCTTGTGGCTGCCGCCGTCGTAGGTGCCGGCCTTGAGTTCGGTGGAGCTGGAGAAGTTCTGGCTGTACGGCGACTCGACGTAGGTGCCGGAGGCCGCCTCCAGGCCGTTCACGGAGGGGTCGACCTTCACGGGGAAGACCCGCTCGTCGGCCGACAGCCACTTCTGGTCCAGCGTGACGACCAGGACCTGGCGGGAGCCTTCGCGGACGAGACCGTAGGTGACACCGGAGGAGACGGCGCCCTCGTCGGAGTTGGGCGCCTTCTTCGAGTCCTCCATCCAGCCGGCCGGCATCCAGCCCTGCTGACGGCCCGCCGCGTCGTGGAAGGTGACGCCGCCGTGACCGTCGAGCTTCGCCGTCAGGCCCTTCAGGGCCAGCGGGAAGCGCCACTCGGTCGGTGCGGTCCTGTCCTTGAGGATCAGCGTCTCCTTGACGGAGTCACTGCCGGCGATCAGTTCCACGTCCGCCGAGGGGCGGACGTCCGGGTACGTGATGACACTGCCGGCCACCCGGCCCTGCGATCGGGCCGCACCCTCGATCGAGTAGCCGATCGCGGTGGTGTCGTCGACCCCCAGGCGCACAAACGTTTCCGCATCGGCGTACTCGGAGAAGTAGACCTTGTCCTCGGTCGACTTCGCCTGCCAGCCGGAGCCCGGGGAATCCTCGTCGCCCGCCGGCGGCGACGACTTAGCCAGCCGCGTGTCGACGGCCTTCCACGTGCCGTCGTCGCCAAGGAAGTTGACCCGCTCGTTGTAGTAACGGGTCGTGAAGGTGCCGTCCGGATTCGCGAACGTACGAGCGTCCGCGGTCCGCTTGCCGGTCACTTCCGAACTGGCCTTGGGGTCGAAGCCCTTGGGCGCGGCTCGCCGCGGAGACGGGACCTTGCTGTACGAAGGCAGCGGCGTCTTCGGCGCGTTGCCCAGCCTCAGCCGGGTGGTACCGGAGTCCGACGCGAGTTCGCCGCGGCCCTTCAGGGCGCCGCTTCGGCCGCCGGACGCGGCCGCGTGCGTGGCGTCGCCGGACGCGCTGTGCCCACGCCCGCGGGCCGATCCCCATCTCTGCTCGGGTGATTCGCCGGCTCCTGGGCCGGATCTGGCCTCGCCCCAGCGGTTGACCGCCAGGGCTGTCTGCTCCGTGCCCGCAAGCACAGCCAGGGTGAACGCCATGAATATGACGATTGGACGCGTGATACGCACCTAAAGCTCCCACGGAAATGATCAGTGGGGGGTAGTCCTATATGCATCCACAGGGAACTCACAAACTCCGCGCAGGATCCGACGAACTGGACCCCGGGCAGGAGGTGTGGCCATATCACCCATGTCGTGATGGATCTTTCCAACTCACCACCTGCGAGCGGTGATCCCGTGACAGACGTCACGACACCGGGGCGACGGTCCGCCGATCGGTGCCGGTCTCGAAGTCGAGGGTCCGCCAGGACGGACACATGCCTGACGGGCGCGCCCCCCTCGCGGCCGTTGCGGCCCGTGCGGCCCGTGGCCCGGCGGACACCCCGCGTTAGGGTGTGGGGTGCTCCCGCGAACCCTCCTCACCTGCCGCTCCCTCGCCGACGCAGCCCTGCTCTCCCACACCGAGCAGGGGCGGGAATGGCCGCTCCTGGTCTGGGTGCCAGGCCCCGGCGTACGGATGGTGTCGAGCGCGGTCCTCGGCGGAGGAATCGGCGAGCGCGCCTGGGTGCTCAACGCCCAGGTCCCGCCCGGCTACGGCCGGCTCGACCCCGTGGCCCACCTCCGCGAGCTCGCGTCCGGCGCGGGGCTCGAAGGACCCGGCGTCGGCCTCATGACCGCCGCCTCGGTCGCGGACCGGCGGTACGCCGAGGACGGCGGCGCCCGGGCCGTGGTCACCGCCGGCATCGGAGTACGCGGCTGGGCCGCCGCACCCAGCGCGGGCAACCTCGTACCCCCGCGCCCGGGAACGATCAACATCATCGTCTCGCTGCCCGTCCCCCTCACCGACGCCGCCCTCGTCAACGCGGTCGCCACCGCCACCGAGGCCAAGACCCAGGCCCTCGTCGAACTCGGCGCCGACGCCTCCGGCACCCCCACCGACGCCGTCTGCGTCGCCGCCCCCACCCCCACCGGCCCCGACACCCAGGCCTTCGCCGGACCCCGCTCCCTCTGGGGCGCCCGGCTCGCCCGCGCCGTCCACCGCGCGACCCGCGCCGCCTGCGCGGAACTCCTGACGGCCGAGGCCGCCGAGGCCGCCGGTCGGGGCTGATCGGCGCGAGCGCACCGTCCGCGCGTCGTAATCTGAACCCATGTCCGACACGACAGCCGGCCCCGGTGTCACGACCGGCACGGTGGCACGGCACCTCGGGGTCTCCCCCACCACCCTCCGCTCCTGGGAGCGGCGGTACGGCATCGGCCCCGCGGCACGCGAGGGGGCCCGGCACCGGCGATGGACCCCGGCGGACATCGCGCTCCTGGAGGAGATGTGCCGGCTCACGGCCTCCGGAGTGCCGCCCGCCGAGGCGGCCCGAGCGGCGCAGGGGACCCGGCGGCCCGTCGCCGTACCCGACGCGCCCCCCCGGTCTTCCGGCTCCCGCTCCGGCTCCGGCCTGCCCCTCGGCGACGTACGCCGTGAGTGCCGTGGCCTGGCCCGGGCCGCCGTACGCCTCGACAGCCCGGCCGTGGACGCCCTGCTCCGCGAGGCCATCGCCGAACACGGACTCGTCACCGCCTGGCAGGAGGTGATGGCCCCGACGCTCCACGCGGTGGGACGGAAGTGGGAGACCTCCGGGGACCGGTACGTCGAAGTGGAGCACCTGCTCTCCTGGCACGTGTCGACCGCCCTCCGCCGGACCGTCCCCGCCGGTCACGGCCCGCCGTCGCCCGCCTCCCCGATCCTCCTCGCCTGCGTCCCCGGCGAGCAGCACACCCTGCCCCTGGAGGCCTTGATGGCCGCCCTCGCCGAACTCGGCCTGCCGACCAGGATGTTCGGTGCCGCCGTCCCCGCCGAAGCCCTCGACGCGGCCGTGCGGCGGACGGGACCCGCCGCGGTCGTCCTCTGGTCCCAGGCGCGCTCCACCGCGCACCACGCGCTCGCCCGGCACGTCGCGGGCAGCGCGTTCGGTGTCAGCGGCGCCCGGACGAGCCCCCTGGTGCTCCTCGCCGGACCCGGCTGGGCGGGCCGCGCCCCGGAGCCGGGCATGGCGCGCCCGAGTGGCCTGCCGGAGGCCCTCACGCTCCTGGGCCGCACCCAGGGCGCCCAGCCCTAGACGGACGGCCTGCCCCGGGCGCCCCGCCCCGGTCACGCGTCCGGAATCCGGATGCGTACGGCCCGCCTCCCCGGCACCATGGCCCAATGGAACCCCTGCTCGACGTGCCCGAACTCCCCGCCGCCGACGGATTCACGCTGCGGCCGTGGCGGCTCACCGATCTCCCGCTGGTGCGGGAGGCGTCGGAGGACGAGTACATCCCCCTCATCACGACGGTCCCGAGGGCGTACTCCGGGCCGGAGGGGATCGCGTTCGTCGAGCGGCAGTGGGGTCGGGCGGCCGTCGGCACGGGATACCCGTTCGTCATCGTGGCGCCCGAGGGCCGTCCCGTCGGCAACGTCGGGCTGTGGCTGCGGCCGGAGCCCGGTCACGCGTCGGTGGGCTATTGGGTGGTCAAGTCGGCGCGTGGGCGCGGCGCCGCGCTCACCGCGCTGCGGGCCGTCGCCGACTGGGCCCAGCGTGACCTGGCGATCCCCCGGCTCGAACTCCAGGTCGAGCCCTGGAACACGGCTTCCGTACGGACCGCCGAACGCGCGGGCTTCCGCCGCGAACGGCTCGTCCCCGACGGCGTGCGGCTCGCCTCCGGCTACCGGGACGCGTACCTCTACGTACGCGCGCGCGAGGACGGCGGAAACGGCACCGCGTAGGAGCGGTCCCGGTCGCCTCAGCCGTGGGAGAGCAGCGCGGCGGTGAGTTCGGCCGCGCGGCGGTGCCACACGCCCGCGCCCCGGAGCATCGCGTGGCCTCCGGCCGGCATCGGAATGCCGGCCGCGTCGGCGCCCGCGGCCCGCGCCCGCCGGACGAAGTCCCAGGACTCACGGGCCGAGGTGACGCGGTCCGCCTCGTCGTGGAGGAGGTAGAGCCTGCGCCCGCCGAGGTGGTCCACGGGTTCGCCGCTGGGGCACCAGGGCGCGAGGGCGACGACCCCGCGGACGGCCGGATCTCCGGCGGTACGCAGCGCCGCGCGGCCTCCCATGGAGTGCCCGAGCAGCACGACGGGCACCGGCCCCACCTCCTTGCGCAGCCGTGCCAGCGCGGCCTCCGCGTCCCGCGCCGCGTCGGCCCGCTCCCCGTTCCAGCCGCGTCGCTCGTACCTCACCTCGGCGACCAGGACGTCCCGCCCCCGGACCGCACGCGTCACGGCCGTGACGAAGGGCCTCATCCGCAGCGCGGGAAGATTCAGCGCCGGCGGCGGCTCCATCGCGTCGGCCCGCCCTCCGTGCAGCACGAGAACGGCCGCGCCGGGCACCCCCGGCGCACTGCGCACGACCAGCCGGCCCCCCTCGGCCCGGCCCCCCTCGGCCCGGCGCGTCCGACACCTCGTCATCGCCCGGCCACCCCGCTGGTGCGAGCCGCCGTGCGGGCCCCGTCACCGGGCCGCTGCGCCATGCGCCCTCCCTCGATCTCCTGCCGCTCCCCGCCCTCGGCGGTCCGCTCCCCCACGGGAAGCCGGGCATCGGACCCGCAGTCTGTCAGGTCACCGGGGCCGCCGGATACGGCCCCCGTGTTACGGCCGGCGGCCACCGCGCGGCCACTGACAGCGGCCAGGAACCGAAGGCGACGGAGTCCACGGCCCTGAGCTCAGTCGCGGCCCCGGGCTCGGCGGAAGCGGCCGAGGCCGTCGGCGAGGTCGATGAGGGGGTCGGGGTAGTCGTAGGCGGCTCGGTCGAGCCCTTGGAGGCGCCAGGGTTCGTGGATGGAGGGGGCGGGGAGGGCGGCGAGTTCGGGGACCCAGCGGCGCACGTAGGCGCCGTCGGGGTCGTAACGGCGGGCTTGGAGGACGGGGTTGAGGACGCGGTGGGGGCGGGTGTCGGTACCGGTGCCGGCGACCCACTGCCAGTTGAGCTGGTTGGCGGCGATGTCGCCGTCGACGAGGAGGGAGAGGAAGTGGCGGGCGCCGTCGCGCCAGTCGAGGTAGAGGGTCTTGGTGAGGAAGGAGGCGGCGAGCAGCCGGCCGCGGTTGTGCATCCAGCCCTCGTGGGCGAGCTGGCGGAGGGCGGCGTCGACGACGGGATAGCCGGTGCGGCCCTCCTGCCAGGCCTGGAGGTCGGCTTCCGCTTCCTTGCCGCGCCGCCAGTGGTCGAGCCGTGGCCGGTAGTCGTCGAGCGCGGTTTCGGGGCGGGCGGCGAGGACCTGCTGGTGGAAGTCGCGCCAGCAGAGTTGGCGTACGAAGGCCTCGGCGCCGGGGCCGCCGCGGGCGCGGGCCCGGTGGACGGCCTCGGTCGCGGAGAGGGCGCCGAAGTGGAGGTACGGGGAGAGGCGGGAGGTCGTGTCGCCCGCGAGGTCGTCGTGGCCGGTCTCGTAGGCGTCGGCGTGCCGCAGCAGCCAGGCGCTCAGTCTCCGGCGTCCCTCCGTCTCCCCGCCGGTGGCGAGGCCCTCGGAGACGCCGGTGACGGAGGCGCGGGCGGGCAGCGCGTCGGAGCGCGGGTCGGGGGGCACGCGGAGGGACCGGGGGGCGGCGAGGGGCGCCCGGAGCGGTTCGGCGGACCAGCGTCTGAAGTAGGGGGTGAAGACGGCGTAGTGGTCGGAGCCCTGGGGGGTGATGTCTCCGGGCGGTACGACGGAGGTCACGGCGTCGTGGACGTACAGGCGGCACCCGTCGGACTCCAGGGCCCGCCGCAGTCGCTCCTCCCGGCTCCGGGCGAACGCCGTGTGTCCCGCGGCGAGGTGGACCTCGCCGGCCTCCGTGCGCCGGACCACCGCGCACACCTCGTCCACGGTGTCCCCTGACCGCAGGACGAGCCGCCCGCCCCGCTGCTTCAGCCCGGCGTCGAGATCGGCCAGGCAGTCGGCGAGGAAGGCGAGCCGGTTGGGCGCCGCGAATCCCGCCCGGTCCACGGCCGGGTCCCGTACGAACAGGGGCACGACCTCGTCGGCCGCCCGGACCGCCGCGCGCAGCGGCGGATGGTCGTGGACGCGCAGGTCGGAGGTGTACAGGACGACGGAGACGGTCATGGCGTCCTTCCCGGGCTTCGGTCATCGGTCGAGTGGGTCACGGCCATACTTCCGTGCCGGTGGCACGGACGGATGCACCGGAACGCCGACGCGCGCCAGGGGATCTACGGCGGGATCTACGGCGTGCCCGGGGTGCCGGTGGGGGCGGCCGGGGCGGGGCAGTTCACGGTGCCGGGGCGGACGGAGAGCTTGAGTCGGGGGGTGGTGAGGAGGCCGGGGATCTGGAAGTCCTGGGCGGTGCCGACGATCCGGTCGAACTTGGCGTAGCGCGCCTGGATGCCGAAGCGGTGCTGCGGGCTGTTCAGGGGGTTGACGACGTACGCGCCGGTGGCGTCCTTGACGGTCTTCACGTCGGCGCCGTTGACGTTGAGGTCGACGACCCCGTCCATGTCGAGGACGCCGGTGGCGGCGCGCAGGTCGAGGACGGTGTTCTTGGTCCTGATCTCCCAGGAGCCGGGGTTGTCGTCGCCGAGGGTGAGGAGCAGCGTGTACGTGGCTCCCGCGATCTGCTGGCGCTGGCTGAGGCAGAGGCCGTTGAGCATGCCGTCGGCGAAGCCCATGCGGAGCACCCGTACGGTCGCGGTGGTGCCGTCGGGCCGTACGACGGCCTGGTCGACGACGGCCGCGGCGTACTGCGTCCCGTACAGACTGCTGGTGGTGAAGTCGACGGGCCGGTCCTGGATCTGGAGGCCGACGGCGAGCGCTCCGGTGGCCATGGCGGAGCCGATGCCGCCGGCGGCGGCGAGCGCGGGCACGGCGACGGCGAGGGAACGGCGCCAGTGGGTGCGTCCTTCGCCGGGGTGGCGGTCGGGGGTCATGGGGTGGTCACCGTGATGGTTCCGGGGAGGTGGACGGGGTTGTCGGTGGAGTTCAGGGCCGCGTGGTCGTCGACGGTGCGGATCGCGTAGATGTCGCCGGCGAAGTCCTCGGCCCCGGCGGTGAGGGGGATGAAGGAGCCGAAGAAGTCGAGCAGGCCCTGGACCCCGCAGATCTTGACGAGGACCCGGACGCAGACGTTGGTGATGTTCCCCCACATGGTGGTCGTCTCGGGGTTCCCCGCGCTGTCGTACCCGCCGAGGGAGCCCTCCCCGGGCACGTCGATGGTGACGGTGTGCCCGGCCGCCCGCTGGGTGACGTTCATGTGCGAGCGGATCTTGAGTTTGGTGAAGGTGTACTGGGTGGTGGTCCGCGTCGTGCCGTCGGAGAGCCGGATCGTGACGTTCTTGTCCACGGTCATGGAGACGGCGACCATGCTGTCGATGGTGACGTGCAGCGGGTCGGGCGAGGGCAGGAAGGGGACGCCCAGCGGTTCGGGCGCGGCGCTCGGAGCGGAGGCGCTGCTGGGCTGTCCCGACCAGACGGCGGTGGCGACCGCGAGCGCCAGGGCGGCGGGCAGCGCGACCGCCTTGCGCCGTGCCCGGCGGGTCACCCCTCCACCGCCGCACGGGCCCGGCGCGGGCGTTTGGCGCCCCAGCCGACCAGCATCGAACCGCCGAGGACTCCGAGTGCCATGCCGAGGAGGAATCCGCCGAGGTTGGAGACGACCAGCGAGACGACCGCGAGCACCGCGCCGATGAGCCCGAAGGTGTACCGCTGGGCGGGCAGGGCGATCGGGATGAGCCCGCAGAGGATCATCCCGCCGCCGACGAGGTAGCCGGCCACTCCCCCGAAGCCGGTGCTGACGATCAGCTGGAGCGAGCTGAAGGAGAACTTGAGGACGGTCCAGCCTCCCGCGACCAGCCACACCCCGCCCCAGAACGGGCGGGTGCGGCGGAAGGCGCGGAACCAGCGGTACGCGGCCTTCGCCCGGCTCAGCATGTGGTGGCCGATCCCGCGACGACCCTGATCTTCAGGTCGGGCAGCACGAGCGCCCCGGCCATCTCGGCGTCGTAGGCGGTGGCGTTGAGCCCGTGCAGCTTGATGGAGCTGCCGCCCTCGCCGCCCGCCGAGCCGAGCCCGAACCCGCCGGGCAGCGCGCCCGTCAGCGGCTTTCCGGCCACGGTGACCTGGTCGGCGGACTGGCCGAGCACCGCGTTCTGGAGGGTGGTGGGGCCGTACGCCTGGAGTTCCGTGGCCTGGATGTAGAGGTTCGACGCGTCGATGTCCGTGGTGAAGGTGGCCGGCGGGGTGGCCGTCACCTTCTGGCCGCCGGTCAGGAGCAGCGAGTACGGCACTCCGGCGATCGTCTGGTGGACGATGCCGCACAGTCCGGCGAGCCCGGCGCTCGCGAAACCGACGCGCGCCATGGCGGTGTTGGTCGTCGACGTGCCGTCCGGGCGGCCCACGGCCGGGGTGTTGACGATGGCTCCGAAGCCGGTGCCCGCGACGCCGTTGGAGGTCAGGGTGAAGGGCTCCCCGGTGACGCTGAAGTTGGCGGCGAGCGCGCCTTGCGCGAGGGCGGTGCCGAGCGCGCCGATGGCGAGCACCGAGGGGACGAAGGCGAGCGCGCCGCGCCCCCAGCGGGTGCCGCGCCGGGTGCCGTCGGCCGCCTCGGCGAGCATCCGGGCGTTCCAGTCGGCGACGGCCCGCGGGCCGCTGGTGCGCACGAGGGTGAGGGACGGGCCGATGCGGCCGGTCATGCGTGTCATACGGATCCGCTCCCAACGGACACGGGGGGTACGGGCGTTCCGCCGGCGGTCCGGCGGCCGCGGCGCAGCGGGCCGCGCTTGCGTGCGGGCTTCTCGGGCAGCCAGGCGAAGGCCATGGAGCCGCCGAGGACGGACAGGATCATCCCGACGAAGAGGCCGCCGAGGTTGGACAGGGGGAAGGACGCGACGCCCGCGATCACCGCGATGACCCCGGCGGTGTGACGCTGGCCGGGCAGCAGCAGGATCAGCAGGGCCATCGCCATCAGGACGACCCCGCCGGCCATTCCGGCGATCCCTCCGACGCCGACCTGGAGGATCTTGCCGAGCGGCGCCATCGGCAGGAAGAAGATCACGAAGCCGCCGGTCCCGGTCCAGAGCGCGGCCCAGAACGGCCGGGTGCGGCGCCAGCGGCGGAACGCGAGGCGGGCGCGGCGCGGCCGGCCGGGGGCGGGCTGCGGGGACGGCTCGGTCGACTCGGTCGGGTCTCCGGGCTCCGGTGGCGGATCGATGGTCATGGCGGCCTCACAGCGATGGGTCGGGGGGTGGGCCGGGGCCCCGCGCGCGCGTACCGGTCGCGCGGAGTCCCGGCCCGTACGGGCGGTGGATGCGGTGCGGTGCGGATACGGGTGCCGGTCAGCAGCCCTTGTCGCCGTGGGCGATGCCGATGGCGAGGTCGGGCAGGGTGATCGCGCCGGAGATCGTGGCGCCGTTGGCGTCGGCGTTGAGGTTCTTGATGTCCGTGCGGCCACCGGTGGCGTCCAGGCCGAACTGGCCGGGGGTGCCGTCGTTGATGCCGGTGCCCTTGATGGCGGCGGCGTCGGCGGCGGCGCCGATGGTGTTCGGCGTGGCGTCGCTGGCGTTGAGCGTGGCCGTCGCGGCCTTGAGCGACTGGGCGTCCAGGACGAGCTTGTTCGCCTGGAGTCCGGCGCCCGCGACGAGCTGGTCGCTGGTGAGCGGGGTCGCCGCGGCGGGCGAGGAGATGTTCAGCGACCAGGTGCCGAGGTTGCCGATCACCGGGAGGTTGACGGACTGGACGGCGTGGACGCAGATGCCGTCGAGTCCGGCCTTGGCGATGCCGACCTCGGCGGCGCCCTTGGCCCCGCCGGCGTCGATGGTGTGCATGACGGCGCCGATGCCCTGGGGCGCGGCCACGGTCTTCGAGCTGAGGACGAAGGGGACGCTCGTCAGCGAGAGGTTCGCGGCGAGCGCGCCCTGGACCATCGCCGTGGCCATCGCCGCGACGGCGGCGCTCGCGGGCAGGGCCAGGAAGGCGGATCTGCGCCAGCGGGTGACGCCTCTGTTCTCGTTCTGCATGGGATCTCCAACCGTCGTGCCGCACTGGTCGAATGACACTTCGCGGCTGCCTGTTCGAGAATTGGACACTCTTAGACGGAGTGTCAACAGTTTGGACAAGGGTCGGGATTTTTGCGCTGGTCTAGGCTTGCCCGATGCCACGGTTCAGGGAGACGGTCCGGACACTGCTGCGCGAGCGCCTGCTGGACGCCGCGTACGAGGCGGTCGCGGACCGCGGCTTCGACAAGCTGCGCATGGCGCACCTGGCCGGGGCGGTCGGCGTCAGCCGCCAGACGCTGTACTCGGAGTTCGCCTCCAAGGAGGCGGTCGGCGAGGCGCTCTTCCAGCGCGAGCTTGAGCGCTGCCTCGTCGGCATCCAGGAGGGCCTGGACGCGCACCGGGACGACCTCCACGCGGCGGTCGAGGCGGCCGTCGGCTTCACCCTCACGCTGGCCGGCCGCAATCCGCTGATCAAGGCCATGCTGACCAGCACCGGCGAGGACGGACTCCTCCCCTATCTGACCACCCGCTCGGCGGCGGCCTTCGAGACGGCGACGGCGATGGCCGACGCCTACGTCACCGAGGCCTGGCCGACCGTCGACCCCTCCGCCCGCGAACTGGCCGTCGACGCCGCCGTCCGGCTGACCGCCAGTCACATCGTCCAGGCCGGCCCCTCACCGGAGGCGTCGGCCCGCCGCGTCGCGGACACCGTGGTCCGGGTCGCCCTGAGCACCGGCCACGAGAAGCTCCCCGAGTAGCTTTCACGGGCTCGGCCCCCGGTACTCCTCCAGGACCGGCCGGTTGCCGATCTCCCGCGCCGAGGTGACGGGAAAGGCCCGCAGCCCGACCCTTCCCTCGACGCGCCCGATCTCACCCCAGCCGTACATCCGCGAGTCGTCCGACAGGTCGGGGTTGTCGCCCAGATAGAAGAACGCGCCCTCGGGCACGGTCCGCAGCCCGGCCCGCGCCGACCGGCTGCCGTCCGGCCCGCAGCAGGCGCCCGTACGCCGGACCCGGTCCGTCCACTGCGGCGCCACCACCCGGTAGACGGGCCCCCGGCCGCCCTCCTGCAGGAGGACCTGGAAGGGCTCGTCCGGCGTGGACACGACGGCGACCCGGTCGCCCGGCAGCCCGATCACCCGCTTGACGAGCAGCGCGTCCCTGCCGGTGGCCCGCAGCAGCACCACGTCGAACCGGCGGGCCTCGCCCGCCGACCCCGGGGCGACGAGGATCCGGTCGCCCTGGTGGAGCGTGGGCGCCATGCTCGTGCCGTCGACCCGCACCCCGAGGGCGGTCACGGCCACTCCCGCGACGAGACAGAGCAGGACCCCGGCCCCGAGCACGGCACCGGCGACCTGGCGCGGCCTCACCGGCGGCCCTTGGGGTCCGGGGGCCGTCGCGCGCCGCCGGACCGGTCGATTTCGGTCATGGCGGGACGGTAGGACGGGCCGCGGACGGCGACTGTGACCGTACCGCTCAGGGTTGTTGACCGCGCGGACCCGCCTCCGCCGCCACCGCCCGGGGCCGGGCCTGGTAGGCCCGGGGCGTCTCGCCGGTCCACCGCCGGAACGCCCGGTGGAACGCGCTGGGTTCGGAGAAGCCCAGCTGGCGGGAGAGCCGCTCGATGGAGACACGGCCGCCGGTCAGTTCGGCGATGGCGTGATCCCGCCGCACCTGGTCGCGGAGCCGCTGGTACGTGGTCCCCTCGGCGGCCAGTTGACGGCGGAGGGTCTGCGGGCTGACGGAGAGCCGGTCGGCCAGCTGCTCGGGCGTCGGCACCGGCCCGGCCGGCAGGGCCCGCCCGATGAGGTGCCGTACCCGGCCCGTGGCCGTACTCCCGTAATCGGCGCAGACGAGCACGTCGACCGGGGCGCGGCGGAGGAAGACCTTGAGCGCCGCCGCGTCGCGGAGGACCGGTTCGTCGAGGTCGGCCCGGTCGAAGACGGCGGCGGTGCGCCCGGCGCCGAAGACCCGGGGAGCGCCGAACAGCAGGGCGTACTCCCCGGCGTGGCGCGGTTCGGGGTGCGCGAACTCGACGCGTCGCAGTCCGATCCGGCGCCGGATGAGCCAGCCGGCGAAGCGGTGCGCGACGAGCACGGTGGACTCCGCGCCGAAGTGGAGCGGGTCGTCGTAGGCGGACACGTCGAACTCCATGCGGGCCTCGTCGGACTCGCCGCCGCCTCCCACCTCCGGTTCCACCAGGCGGAAGCGCGGCCCGGCGGGGAAGAGGGAGTAGAAGGTCTGGCAGCGGCGGAGCGCCTCGCGCAGGTCTCGGCTGCCGTGGACGGCGACGTGGGCCATCATCGCGAAGGTGCCGACCTTGCTGGGCGCTCCGCCGAAGCCGATCAGCTCGTCGTCGAGCGTGGCCCAGAGCATCCTGACGAGCTGCCCGAACTGTTCGGCCGGTACGCGCGCGCGGGGTTCCTCGACGAGCGCGGCGGGCAGCCCGGCCCGGGCGAGCAGCGAAGCCACGGCCACCCCGCGTCGCTCCGCCCCGAGGAGCACGGCCCGTACGTGGTGGGCGCTGACCGAAGGCGTCGGCATCCGTGTGACCCCCGTCCCGGCGGTGTCGGGCCCCGGGTTCACCGGGGCTGGACACTTTCATCGACCGATGTCCAACTTCCGACACTCTACTGGGAACTGTAAGGCAGCCGAAGACGCCAACCTGTGAACGGGACACAGCTCACAGCCGTACCGTCAGGGCCGGACACCAGCGCACCGAGGGAAAAGGGGCAGTACATGAGCGGAGTGGCACGCCGGACGGTCGTCGCGGCGGCGGGCAGCGCGGGCCTGGTGGCGGCACTCGCCGCCTGCGGCGGCGGCACCGACGAGAAGAACACGGAAGCGGAGGGCGCCACACTCGCCCGCACCGGGGACATCCCGGTGGGCGGCGGCAAGGTCCTCGCCGACCAGGGGCTCGTCATCACCCAGCCGAAGGCCGGGGAGTTCAAGGCCTTCTCCTCGAAGTGCACCCACGCGGGCTGCGCCGTGAGCGCCGTCAAGGACGGCGCCATCATCTGCCCCTGCCACCAGAGCCACTTCGACGTCAACGACGGCAGCGTGAAGTCCGGCCCGGCGCCCTCCGCCCTGCCGCCCACCCCGATCCAGGTGGTGGGCGACGCGATCAGCCTCGGCTGACGCCCGGTCCGGGCCGCCCCGCACCGCGGGGGGCCTTCCAGCAGTCGAGGACCTCGTCCGTCGTGGTGATCGTGGCGACGAGGGCGAGGGTGTGACGAATCATCGCGGGGGTGTAGTCGGCCGGCACCCCCGCGATGGCGTCCCCGGGCACGACCACCGTGTAGCCGAGGTTCACGGCGTCGAAGACCGCGTTGGGGATGGCGACGTTGGCGGAGACGCCCGTGACGATCAGCGTCCGGCAGCCGAGGTTGCGCAGCAGCGCGTCGACGTCGGTGCCGGCGAGCGGCGAGAGTCCGTGCAGCCGCCGGACCACGAGGTCCTCGTCGGCGACCTCGATCGGTTCGGCGATCCGTACCGCCGTGCTTCCGCTGTGCTGCTGTACGGGCAGCCGGCCCGCGGCCCGGAACAGCCGGGCGTTCGTACTGGCCCCGCGCCCGTCGGGGCGCCGCTCGGCGACGGCGTGCATCACCTGGACGTCGGCCCGGTGGGCCGCCGCCACGAGCCGGGCGACGTTCCGGAGCGCGCCCGACCTGCGGGCCGCGGTGGCCAGTTCGGGCAGCGCGCTCTCCGGGCCGACGACCCCTCGCTGGCACTCGACGGTGAGCAGGACGACACCGCCGTCCGGGCGGATCCGCTCCCCGAGCCGTTCCGACGAACTCTGCCCCATGGTCTCCCCCTTGCACGCGCGCGGATGGCCCCCCATGCTTTCTGACGTCTCATCAGAAATCCAGAAGGGTGCGGACGATGACCGTCGCACAGCGCCGTGGACGCCGGATCATGATGACCCCGGCCGAGCTCGACTCCTTCCTCGCCGAACAGCGCACCTGCCGCGTCGCGACCGTCTCAGCCGACGGCCGCCCGCACGTCAGCGCACTCTGGTTCGCCTGGGACGGCACCTCGCTCTGGCTGTACTCGATCACCCGCAGCCGCCGCTGGGCGGAGCTGCGCGCCGACCCGCGGATCGCCGTCGTCATCGACGACGGCGAGGAGTACGGCGATCTCCGCGGCGTCGAGCTCTCCGGCACCGCCGTCTTCGTCGGCGAAGCCCCCCGCACCGGCGAGCCCTGCCCCGAACTCGACGCCCCCGAAAGCCTCTTCGCCACCAAGAACTTCGGCCTCGACACCATGCCCCACGACGGCCGCCACGCCTGGCTCCGCCTCACCCCCGACGCCATCGCCTCATGGGACTTCAGAAAACTGGCGGGACTCTGAGAACCCGCCCTCAGCTCCGCAGGGGCTCGGCGGCCGACCGGAGCGCCCCGACGACCGCGCGCACGGAGGGGCGGCGGCCCGCGTCGGCGCGCCAGGTGGCGTAGATGTGCCGCCGCACCTTCTGCCGTACGGGAACGAAGACGACGCCGTCCGGCAGCGGCCGGCCGAGCCGTGGCGTGACGCAGATCCCGAGGCCGGCGGCGACGAGCGCGAGCTGGGTGTGGTGCTCCCCCGCCAGGTGCCCGATGCGGGGCTCGATGCCCTGGGACCGCAGGGTGAACATCAGCCAGTCGTGACAGAACTCGCCCTCGGGCCAGGAGACCCACTCCTCGTCGGCGAAGTCCTCCAGGTCGACGGACTCACGGCCGGCCAGCGGGTGCCCGGCGGGCAGGGCGACGTCGGCGGAGTCGTCGAGGAGGTGGGCGCGCTCCAGTCCGCCGGGCACGGGTGCGCGCTTGTTGCTCCAGTCGAGGACGAGCGCGAGGTCGGCGTCGCCGCGGAGCACCGCGCGCACGCCCTGCTCGGGTTCCAGTTCCGTCGTACGGACCCGGAGCTCGGGGTGCCCGTCGCGGAGGGCGGCCAGTGCGGCGGGGAACAGCCCGCGGGCCGCCGTCGGGAAGGCCGCGACCCGCACCTCGCCGACGACCTGCCCCCGCTGGGCCTCGATGTCGGCCTGGGCCATCTGGACCTGGGAGAGGATGCGGGCGGCGTGCTCGGCGAGCAGCAGCCCGGCGTCCGTGAGCCGTACGCCGCGGCCGTTCTTGGCGAGGAGCTGCTGGCCGACCTCGCGCTCCAGTTTGGACAGCTGCTGCGAGACGGCCGAGGTGGTGACGTGCAGCCCGTCGGCGGCGCCGCTGACCGAGCCGTGGCGGGCGACGGCGTCGAGGGTGCGCAGGCGCTCCAGGTTCAACATGTAAGCGATACTAAGGGAAGGGGTCGAGGAATTCTCGCTTGTCCTAAGAGATGGCGCCGGTCACCCTGAGTACATGAGCCCCGCAGCCCCGCCCACCGCCCGTACCTCCCGCCTGCTCGACTGGCGCGTCCGCTTCGGCGCCCTGGCCCTGATCTGGGGCTTCAGCTTCCTCTTCATCAAGGTCGGTACGGAGGGCTTCGCGCCGTTCCAGGTCACCTTCGGGCGGCTCCTGTTCGGCACGGTGGTCCTCGCCGCCGCCCTCGTCGTCAAGCGCGACCGCCTCCCGCGCGGCGCCCGCGTCTGGGGCCACCTCGCCGTGGCGGCCTTCCTCCTCAACGCCCTGCCGTTCTCGCTCTTCGCGTACGCGGAGCTGACGATCCCCTCGACCCTCGCGGGCATCTGCAACGCCACGACGCCCCTCTGGGGCATGGTGCTCTCGCTCGTCGCCCTCTCCGAGGACCGCCCCACCCGGGTCCGCGCGGCCGGCCTCGGCATCGGCTTCGTCGGCGTCCTCACGGTCCTCGGCGCCTGGCAGGGCTTCTCCGGCCTCGACGTCACCGGCACGGCCCTCGCCCTCCTGGCCTCCTTCAGCTACGCGGTCGGCTGGATCTACGTCCGCCGCACCCTCGCCCGCACCGGCGCCTCCCACCTCTCCCTCGCGACCTCCCAGGTGGGCCTCGCCACGCTCCAACTGGCCCTCGTCACGCCCTGGTTCACCACCCTCCCGGACTCGATCGAGCTCCTGCCCCTCCTCGCCGTCATCGCCCTCGGCGCCCTCGGCACCGGCTACGCGATGCTCCTCCAGTACGGCGTCGTCGCCGAGGTGGGCCCCACCACCGCCTCGATGGTCACCTACTTCATCCCCGTCATCGCCACCACCGCCGGCGTCGCCCTCCTCGACGAACACCTCGCCTGGAACACCCCCGTCGGCGCCCTCATCGTCCTCGCCGGCGCCGCCCTCACCCAGTCCCCCACCCGCCCCCGAACCCCGACCAGCCCCCTCACCACCGGCGTCACCGCCACCCGCACCCCCAGCCGAGAACCGGCGACCCGTACCTGAGCCCCGAGCCCTCAGTCCGCAAGCCCCCTCAGCCCGCAAGCCCCCTCACTCCCCTCACCCCCAGCTCCGCACCGGCCCCACCCGCACCGCTCCCGCCACGGCCTCCGCCAAGCCCTCGATCTCCGACACCGCGAGTCCCGAGACGGTCACCCGCACCGCCGGCCCCGCGTTCATGCGGAATCGCGCACCGGGCGCGACCGCCCACCCGGCGGCGATGAGACGCCCCACCACCGCGGTCTCGTCGGCGACGGGGATCCAGACGTTCATGCCGCCGCGCCCGTGGGCGACGACACCGCGGCGGGCGAGGGCCCGGACGAGGCCGTCGCGACGCCTGCCGTAGGAGCGGGCGACGACGGCGGGGTCGACGGCGTGGTGGGCCCAGAGGTGGGCGACGGCACGCTGGAGGAGGCGGCTGACCCAGCCGGGGCCGAGCTGTTGACGGCCGAGGACGCGGTCGACGGTCTCCGCGTCGCCGGTGAAGGCGGCGATGCGCAGGTCGGGGCCGTACGCCTTGGCGACGGAACGGACGAGCACCCAGTGGTCGGAGACGCCGGCGAGCGGGTGCAGGGGCTGGGAGACGATGCCGTGTCCGTGGTCGTCCTCGATGAGCAGGACGTCGGGGTGGGCGGCGAGGACGCGGCGCAGCGCGCGGGCCCGGTCGGCGGTGACGCAGGCGCCCGTGGGGTTCTGCGCCCGGTCGGTGACGATGACGGCGCGCGCCCCGTCCTGGCGGATCGCGCGCTCGACCTCCTCGGGCAGGGGGCCTTCGTCGTCGACGGCGACCGGCACCGGGCGGAGTCCGAGCGCGGGGACGAGGTCGAGGAGGCTGCCCCAGCCGGGGTCCTCGACGGCGACGGCGTCGCCGGGCCTGAGGTGGACGGCGAGGACGCGTTCGACGGCGTCGAGCGAGCCGGAGGCGACGCCCACGGGACCGTCCGGCACGCCGTCCGCGTCGAAGGCGGCGCGGGCGAGCCGGCCGAACTCCTCGTCGACGGGGGCTTCGCCGTAGAGCCCGGGGCGTTCGGCGTAGTCGCGCGCGACCGACGCGAAGGCGGCGTCGAGCGGGGGCAGCAGGGCGGGGTCGGGACTGCCGTTGCTGATGTCCCGGACGCCGGCGGGCGCGTCGACGCGGATGGAGCCGCGCGCGGTCGTGGCGGGCCGCGGGCGGATCCGGCTGCCGCGCCGTCCGTCCGTCTCGATGACACCGCGCTCGCGCAGGGTGCGGTAGGCGGCGGCGACCGTATTCGGGTTCACACCGAGCGATTGGGCCAATTCCCGCATCGGCGGGAGGAGTTGGCCGGGCTCAAGGGCTCCGGTGCCGACTCCCCGCTCGACGCTGGCGGCGATCTCCGATGCGCGACGACCTTCGATCCGATACTCTCCTAGCACAAAAGAGATTATGCACTAGTGCAATGGAGTACGCAATGACCGCCGCCGCCGAGACCTACGCGCCCACCGACCGGACCGTCCCCACCCGTTCCCGGGAGCGGGCCTCCTACGACAAGGCCCTGGTCCACTCGATACTCGACGAGGCGTACGTCTGCCACCTCGGCTTCGTCCGCGACGGCGCGCCGGTCGTGCTCCCCACGCTGTACGGCCGGGTCGGCGACCGCCTGTACGTCCACGGCTCGACCGGCTCGCGCCCGCTGCGCGCGGCGGGCGACGGCGTGAAGGCCCCCGGTCTGCCCGTCTGCCTCACCGTGACCCACGTGGACGGCCTGGTCCTCGCCCGCTCCGCGTTCCACCACTCCCTCAACTACCGCTCGGTCGTCGTCCACGGCACCGCCCACCAGGTGACCGACCCGGACGAGCTGCGCACCGCCCTCGACGCCCTCGTCGACCACGTCGTCCCCGGCCGCTCCGCCGACTCGCGTCCGGGCAACGCCAAGGAGCTCGCCGCCACCGCCGTCATCCGGCTCGACCTGGACGAGGTCTCGGCGAAGGTCCGCACCGGCGGCCCCAACGACGACCCCGAGGACCTCGGCCTCCCCCACTGGGCCGGCGTCATCCCCGTACAGACCGGCTACGGCGCGCCGATCCCCGCCGCCGACCTCGACCCGGCCGTCGCCCTGCCCGACTACCTCACCACCCTGTAAACAGGAGCGGGAGAGGGAAGGGACGAGGAACGATGCTGATCCACCCGTGGGACGCCGCCCACGACGAGGCCGAGTGGCGGGAGTGGCTCTCCCGCCACGACTTCGGCCAGCTCGCCGTCAACGGCCTGCCCGGCGACCCGCCCTGGGTCCAGCCGCTGCACTTCCGGTACGACTCCGAGCCCGGCCCGTACGGCCGCGCGCTCGCCCACCTCGCCCGCCCCAACCCCTTGTGGCGGGCCCTGGAGGCCGACCCGTCGGTGCTCCTGAGCGTGGTCGACGACTACGTGTACGTCCCTGGCACGTGGACGGCCCCCGAGGGCGCGCCTCCCGCACACGGCACCCCGACCTCGTACTACGCGGCCGTCCAGCTGCGCTGCACCGCGCGCGTCGTCGACGACCCGGCGGAGAAGGCCGAGCTCCTCGACCGCCAGGTCGCCCACTTCCAGCCCGACGGCGGCACCGCCCCCGTCACCCCGGGCGAGGCCCCCTTCGGCCGCCTGCTCCCGGGCATCCGGGTCCTGGACCTGGAGGTGACCGAGGTCCGCGCCAAGTTCAAGTACGCGGGCAACAAACCGCTCGACGTCCAAACCCGCGTCTCGGACCGGCTCGCCGAGCGCGCCGGCCCCCGCGACCCGGCCGCCCGCTCCCACCAGCTCCGCCGCCGCGCCACCGGCTGACGCCGCAGGGCCCGGAGGGGTGCGGGCCACCAAGCCCCCCACCCCTCCCGCACCCCCCGTACACGCGGCGGGCGTACTAGACCGCCGCCGCCACCGCCGCCTCCCGCCTGCGCTCCTCCACCGCCGTCCGGGCCTCGGCGAACGCGAGACCCGTGACGGCGGCGAGCAGCAGCAGCGTCCCGAGGACGATCGCCGCCGTGAGCTCCTCACCGAGGAGCGAGACGGCGATCAGGGCCGCGCTCACCGGTTCGAGCAGCATGATCACGGACACGGTGGCGGCCCGGACGACGGCGGCCCCCGCGAAGTACAGCGCGTACGCGAGCGCCGTCGGCACCGCGGCCACGTAGACCAGGAGCAGCACCACGCTCACCGGCGCGTCGGTGTGCGGTACGAGTCCCTCGGCGAGCGCGGCGGGCAGCAGCCCGACGGCCCCGATCGCGAAGGCCCAGGTAGTGGTCGCCAGGGCGTCCGTACCGCCGCCGTCCCTGCCGAGCCACCGGGTGAGCAGGGTGATCGCCGCGTATCCGGCCGCCGAGACGAGCGCGAGGACGACACCCAGCGGCCTGACCTCCGCCGCGCCGCCGCCGAGGACGAGCACGGCGAGCCCCGCCAGCGCCCCGACGACGGCGGCGATCCCGCCGCGCCCGAGGCGCTCCCCCATGGCGAGCCGGGCGCCGACCGCGATGAGGACGGGCCCGGCGCCGAGGGTGACGACCGTGCCGACCGCGAGACCGGTGGCCTGCACGGCGGCGAAGTACGCGCTCTGGAAGACGGTCAGCCCGATGCCCGTACCGAGGATGCGGGCCGTACGCCGGCCGCGCGGCTCACCGGCGGTACGGGCCCGGCCCCGCCGCGGCCGCAGCGCGAGCGCGCCGAGCAGGAGGACGAGGCCGCCGACACAGCGCCAGAACGACAGGGCGAGCGGCCCCATGTTGCTGACCCTGAAGATCAGTGAGGCGGCCGCACCGGCCGTGCCCCAGGCGATTCCGGCGACGATCAGATAGAGCAGGCTCCGCCCGACGGACAGGGCGGATCCCGAGGAGTTCGACACGTGACTTCTCCGTGGAAGACAGGAGGGAAAGGTGGTCGCTGGAGTCCGCGCGCGGGCAGCGACGAACCGCTCGGGGGCGAGGAGTCGCCCGCCCGAGCCCGGTCTTCGTCGAGGAGTGTCCCGGCGCGCTAGGCGGCGGGAGGCGGCAGCACGGTCGAATGCATGACCGGCACCCTACGGCGCGGCCCGCTCGCCCGACAACCGAGATTCCTGCCCCGCGGCACCCTCGTCACCCCCGGAACCGACCCCGGCGACCACGGCACCGACCGCGGCTCCGGCTCCAGCCCCGGCCTCAGCTTCTGTGCCCGAACCGGCGACCGGCTCGGCCAGGGCCGCCTTCGGCGTCGACGACTGCGCGATGAAGGCACCGACGAGCACCACCGCACCGCCGATGATCTGCGGCGCCTCCAGGTGCTCGCCGAGCAGCACCCAGGCGAGGACCGTCGCGATGACGGCCTCCAGGCAGGCCACGACACCCGCCACCTGCGGCGAGAGACGGCGCACCGAGATGACCCCGGTGACGTACGCGAGGACGGTGGCGATCAGCACGATCCAGCCGAGCAGCAGCCACGCGGGCACGCTGGTCCCGTCCATGTCGGCGTGACCGCCGAGGAGCGACCACTCCATGCCCCACGGGCGGGCGATGACCGTGAGGACGAGTGCGCCGACGAGCAGTCCGTACGCGATGACGCCCAGCGGATCGGCCTGCCCCGCCTCGTCGGAGCCCTGGTCGGAGAGGACGAAGTAGCCGACCTGGCAGCAGGCGGCGGCGAGCGCGAGGAGCAGGCCGAGGAGGTCGAAGCTCAGCCCCGACCAGACCTGCACGACACAGGCGAGACCGCCGGCGGCGAGGATCACCCCGAGCGCGGCGGCGCGGGTGACCGGGCGGCGCTGGACGAACCGGACCCAGCCCAGGACGAGGGCGGGCGCGAGGTATTCGATGAGCAGCGCGACGCCGACGGGTATCCGGGACAGCGAGGCGAAGTAGAAGGCCTGGACACCGGCGACGGCGAGGAGGCCGAAGCCCACGAGGAGGGCCGGTTTGCGGCGCAGGAGATCCCGGTGGCGCCAGGCCACGGGCAGCATGACGAGCGCGGCGCCGGTGACCCGGAGCCACACCACATGGAGCGGGTCGAGTCCCGCTTCGATCAGCGGCTTCGCCGCCACTCCCGAACCACCGAATGCGAAGGCCGATGCCAGGGCAAGTCCCAGGCCGGCGCTTCTCCCCTGAGACGCGTGCATCGGGCCATGATGACAGGACGCCGTCAGGTGCGTAACCCCCGTTACACCTGTTGAGACGCGCCCTCACCGCGCGTGCCTGCGCGAACATCCCCGGGGAGGTCCAACTCGCCGTCCACGCGCGCGTGGACGAAGCCGTCTCCCTCGACCGGACCGCCGCCGGTCCCGCCCGCGAGGCCGGCCTGACCGCCGGTCCCGCCCGCGAGGCCGGCCGGATCGACCCCCGCCCGCCGCAGCACCTCCACGGCGCGGCTCTCCGGGTCGGCCGCGATCACGGCCAGCAGATCGAGGCCCCGCGCGTGCTCCTCACCGCGCTCGGCGGCCCGCCGGAACGCGCTCTCCAGGGCGACGGCCGCCGCGGGCGACCAGCCGGAGGCCCGGGCGCCCTGGGGTTCGGCGCCACGGAGGACCGGGAGCAGGCGGTGGGCCCCGGAGTCCTCGACCGAACGCTGCCAGCGCAGGCCGTATCCGATGGACCGCTGGACCAGATAGCCGAGGACGCGGGCGAGCTTGGCGCCGTCCGCGAAGGCGGCGCGGGCCTCGGGGTCGGATTCGAGGAGCGCGTGGAGGAGGTGCGCGGTGTCGATCTGGCGGTCCCCGTCGCGCAGCGCCCTGCGGCGCGCGCCCGTCACCACCGCGGCGAGCGAGGGCGTCAGGAAGGACGCGAGCTCGGCGCGCAGGGCGATGGGCTGCCGGAGGGGCGGAGGGAGCGGGACGGGATCGTGCACCCTTTCACCTCATCAGGCGGGCGCGGCCGGAGCATCACCGGCGAGAAGCATGTCCGCATCCCACCGGAGTTGGGCACGGGTGCGCGGTTCCTCCTCCTTCCGGATGAGATCGCGCCGATCTTCCCCGAGGGGCGCGCGCCGCCTTGCTTTGCGCCCCTGTTGCAACCACGACCCCACGCCGGCACGTCTCACCGGTCGTGTTCTGGATGGTGGCTCTGCTCTCAGTCGACGGGCGGCAGTACGTGTACCGGGTGTACGCACCCCGGGAAGCGCTGCCGGCCGACCTGTTCTGGGCCGCGTTCCACTGCCACGAGGAGGACGGGGCGCCCCGCGCCTCGGACAGCTTCGACGCCTCGGAGATCTGGTGGATCGGCGACGGCGCGGGACCGGCCGCCGCAGAACTGACGGTTCATCAGTATTGAATGTTCGCGGCCGCCCCGCTACGTTCCGCGACACCGGAACCCAGTTGGCACGCGTGAAGGGGTGGTCTCATGGCCGAAGTCAGCGCGGAGGCACGGATCGAGGCGCCGGCGGGGAAGGTCTGGGCACAGCTCACGGACTTCACCGCGTACGGCGAATGGAACGCCACCCACACCAGCTTCCCGAACGGCGGCCCCGCCCCCCTGGAGGCCGGCGCCACCTTCACGGAGAACATGAAGCTGATGGGCTTCCCCGCCGAGGTCCTCTGGACCATCGAGGAACTGGAGTCCGAGCGGGCCTTCGCCATCAAGGGCAAGGGCCCCATGGGCGTCATCGTCACCACCCGCTACTCGCTGGCGGCCGACGGCGACGCGACGACCGTGCGGATCGACGGCGAGTTCACCGGTGCGGCGGTCTCCCTGATGGCGGGCAAGCTGAAGGACTCGGCGACGGCGGCCCTGACCGAGTCCCTCCGCAAGCTGTCAGGTCTGGTCGTCTGACCCGCACACCCGGAAGGGCCCCGCGGCACACCGCCGCGGGGCCCTTCCCGTATACGCCTCAGTGCTCGTCGGCCAGGATCAGGTACAGCTTCTTGCGGGCCTCGTTGATCACGCCGACCGCCTTCTGCCGCTGCTCGGGGGTGCCGGTCTTCCAGACCTGCCCGAACGCCTCCATCAGACCGAAGCCGGCCTGCCGGATCTCGTTCACGGCCTCCCAGTCGACCCCGCGCCCGGCCTCCTCCCACGGAGCCTCCGACCCTTCCTCGGCCTCGGCGCGCCCCGCGTCGGTGAGCGTGAACAGCTTCTTGCCGCCCTCGCTCGCGCTGGTGATCAGCCCCTCGTCCTCCAGCATCTGAAGGGTCGGGTAGACCGAACCGGGGCTGGGCTTCCACGCGCCCTCGCTCCGCTCGCCGATCTCGCGGATCATCTCGTACCCATGCATCGGCCGGTCCTTCAGCAGCGCCAGGATCGACGCCCGCACGTCTCCGCGCCGCGCCCTCCCCCGGCCTCCGCCACGCCCGCGCCCGCCGAACGGGCCACCCCCGAAGGGACCGCCCCCGAACCCGGGCCCGAACGGCCCGAACGCGGCCCGCCGTCCTTCGAACTCCCCACGAGGCCCGCAGCCCCCACGTCCGGCCCCGTGTCCGTTTCCGTACTCGTGTCCATGTGAACGCATCGCAACGCTCCTTCCATCGTGATTCATCGTCGAACTGTCGCGATGCCTCAACGATATATCGGAACTGTTCTCCGAACAAGCCGCCCGACCTAGATCTCGACCGCAGCCCCCAGAGGAACGAGACTCCCCCCATGAGAGTCAGATGCCGGCAGATCATCCATCCCGCGGCCGACGTCCCGGTCGCCGAGTACGACGGGATCCGCGTGGGCGGCGTCTACCCGGTCCTGGAGCTGGTCGCGTACGACATCGACTGCCAGATCCGCGTCATGGGCCCCGACACGCCCGACCCCGGACTCCTCTGGGACCACGCCGACTTCGAGACGGTCGACGGCCACATCCCCCCGGACTGGACCCTGGTCACCACCGACGGCCACACCCGCCTCGCGGACGCCAGGTGGCAGCGCCCGGGATTCTGGACGTCCTACCACCGCGGCGACCCACAAGCCCTCGCCGACTACGCCCACGTGAAGCGCCGACTCCTCACCGAACCCCCGCCGCCGAAGGACTGACCCGCACCACCAGACCAGACACCACCGGCACCACCCGGCAACCACCGGCACCACCAGGCGCCACGCTATGGCGCCACATGGCACCACGTGGCACCAGATGGCGCCACCCAATGCCACCCAGCATCCCCCCACACCCCCCGACGCCACTCCCCCACAACCCCCCATCACCCAATTCCCCCAGGTCAGCGCCACCCCGCAGCACTTCATCCCACCCAAGACGCCCTCAGCGCTTGCGCATGGCGCCAAGGTGGTGCCATGATGGCGTCATGGACCTCACCCCGTATGTCGACACCCTCCGCCGCGAACTCGCGGTGGCCGCCGAGGCCGGCGGCGAGGAAGCACGAGAGCTGGCGGACAGGCTGACCGCGCCCCTGGAGTCGGCGGCCCGCCTGACGATGCTCAACGTGCTGTCCGCGGCGACGGACGAGATCACGCGTGAACTCGCTCCCGGATCCGTCGACGTACGACTCCGAGGCCTCGACCCCGACTTCGTGGTGACGCTGCCGCCGACCGGAGACAGCACCCCCGCCGAACCCGCCGTGCCCACCGAGGCGCTCCCGGCGCCTGCGCCCGCCGAGGGCGACGAGGGCGGCACGGCCCGAGTGAACTTGCGCCTCCCGGCCCACCTCAAGATCCGCGCCGAGGAGGCGGCCGCGCGCGAGGGCCTGTCGGTCAACGCGTGGCTGGTACGGGCCGTCTCGGCCGCGGTCGGCGGCGGCACCCAGCCGCAGTCGACGCAGAAGGCCCAGTCCGCCGGACAGAGCATCACGGGCTGGGTCCGCTAGCCCGGCGGCAGGCGCGCCCCTGCCCCGCATCACGTCGCCCACACCACGTCCCACCAGCGGGGACGATCCGAAGACCCAAGAGGACGGGACAGCCATGCCTTCTTTCGACACTCCCGCACCGATCACCGTCAACGCGTACGTGTACACCGGTTCCATCCAGTTCACCGCGAGCGACCGTCACGACACCGTCGTCGAAGTGCGGCCCCGCGTCGCGAAGAAGGACCTGGACGTCCGGGCGGCCGAGCAGACGGAGGTGACGTACGCGAGCGGCGTGCTGACCGTCAGGACCCCCAAGGCCAACCTGCTCGGACGCGCCGGAACCGTCGACGTGACGGTCGACCTGCCCTCGGGCTCGCGGATCGACGTGAACGGCGCCGCGGCCAACATCCTCGGCGAGGGCCGGCTCGGCGAGGTCCGCGTGAAGACCACGGCCGGCGACGTCCGCCTCGACACCACCGGCCCGGTGACGCTGAACGCGTCCCACGGCTCGACGGTCATCGACCGCGTCGAGGGCCTCGCCGAGATCACCAGCAGCAGCGGCAACGTACGCATCGGCACGATCGACGGCCCCGCCGTCCTCAAGAACTCCCACGGCGCCACCACCGTCGACGTCGTGACCGGCGAACTGCGCGTCAGCGGCGCCAACGGCGGCATCGACATCATGCGCGCCGAGTCCTCGGTCACCGGCACCGCGACCCACGGCTTCCTCCGCGTCGCCGACGTCGCCCGTGGCACCGTCCAGTTGGAGACCTCGAACGGCTCCATCGAGGTCGGCATCCGCCAGGGCACCGCCGCCTGGCTCGACGTCAGCTCCCACCGCGGCCAGGTCCGCAACACGCTCGCCTCCGCCGAGGCGCCGGACGCGACCGAGGACACGGTCAAGGTCCGCGCCCGCAGCAACTGGGGCAACATCGACATCCGCCGCGCCAAGGCCTGAGCACCACCACCCCCTCAGCCCCCGCGCCGCTCAACGCCCCTCCTCACCCCCGCTTTCACCCCTCGATTGGAGGGCCTCATGCCTTCTTCTGTCATGCCCATGCCCACCCGACCCGGTGATCAACTCCCGCCCACCGCCATCTCCGCCATCGGCCTGCGCAAGTCCTACGGCGACAAGGTGGTCCTGGACGGCATCGACCTCCGCATCCCGGCCGGATCGGTCTTCGCCCTCCTCGGCCCCAACGGCGCCGGCAAGACCACCGCCGTCAAGATCCTCTCCACCCTCATCGGCGCCGACGCCGGCCAGGCCCAGATCGCGGGCCACGACCTCGCCACCGACGCCCAGAAGGTCCGCTCCGCGATCGGCGTCACCGGCCAGTTCTCCGCCGTCGACGGCCTCATCACCGGCGAGGAGAACATGCTCCTCATGGCCGACCTCCACCACCTCCCCAAGAAGGAAGGCCGCCGCGTCACCACCGAACTCCTCGCCCGCTTCGACCTCACCGAAGCCGCCAAGAATCCCGCCTCCACCTACTCCGGCGGCATGAAACGCCGCCTCGACATCGCCATGACCCTCGTCGGCGACCCCCGCGTCATCTTCCTCGACGAACCCACCACCGGCCTCGACCCCCGCTCCCGCCACAACATGTGGCAGATCATCCGCGAACTCGTCACCACCGGCGTCACCGTCTTCCTCACCACCCAATACCTCGAAGAAGCCGACCAACTCGCCGACCGCATCGCCGTCCTCAACAACGGCAAGATCGCCGCCGAAGGCACCGCCGAACAACTCAAGCGCCTCATCCCCGGCGGACACGTACGACTCCGCTTCACCGACCCCGACACCTACCGCGCCGCCGCCACCGCGCTGCGCGAGGTCACCCGCGACGACGACTCGCTCACCCTCCAGCTCCCCAGCGGCGGCAGCCAGCGCGAACTCCGGGCCATCCTCGACTGGCTGGACTCGACCGGCATCGAGGCCGACGAACTCACCGTCCACACCCCCGACCTCGACGACGTCTTCTTCGCCCTCACCGGCAACGACGACCCCGACCACTCCCACCAGCCCCACCAGACCGGCCAGACCGGCCAGACCGGCCCGGCCGACCAGTCGAAGGAGAACGTCCGATGAGCACCCTCTCCCTCGCCGTGCGCGACTCGTCCACGATGCTGCGCCGCAACCTCCTGCACGCCCGGCGCTACCCGTCGATGACGCTCAACCTGCTGCTCACGCCGATCATGCTGCTGCTGCTCTTCGTGTACGTCTTCGGCGACGTGATGAGCGCGGGCATGGGCGGCGCCGGACGCTCCGACTACATCGCGTACCTCGTCCCGGGCCTGGTCCTGATGACGATCGGCAGCACCACGATCGGCACCGCGGTCTCCGTCTCCATGGACATGACCGAGGGCATCATCGCCCGCTTCCGCACGATGGCGATCCACCGCGGCTCGGTGCTCATCGGCCACGTCATCGGCAGCGTGCTGCAGTGCGTGGTCAGCGTGGCCCTCGTCGGCGGCGTCGCCGTGGCGATCGGCTTCCGCGCCACGGACGCCACGGCCCTCGAATGGCTCGCGGCCTTCGGACTGCTCGCGTTCTTCGCCCTGGCGCTGACCTGGATCGCGGTCGGCATGGGCCTGGTCAGCCCGAACCCCGAGGCGGCGAGCAACAACGCGATGCCGCTGATCTTCCTGCCGCTGATCTCCAGCACGTTCGTCCCGATCGACGCGATGCCCGGCTGGTTCCAGCCCATCGCCGAGTACCAGCCCTTCACCCCCGCCATCGAGACCCTCCGCGGCCTGCTCCTCGGCACCGAGATCGGCCACAACGGCTGGTTCGCCCTCGGCTGGTGCCTCGCCCTCTCCGTGCTCGGCTACTTCTGGTCGAAGTCCTCCTTCGACCGCGACCCGAAGTAGCCCTCTCCCCCACCCCGGGGGGGGGGGGGGGGGGCCCACCCCCCCCCCCCCCCCCCCCCCCTTCCCCCCCCCCCCCCCCCCCCCCCCCCCCAACCACCCCCCCCCCCCCCCCCCCCCCCCCCCCCCCTTCCGCGTCCGCCCCTTCCGCGTCCGCCTCGCCGCCCCCCCCTTGGCACCCCGACCCCGAGCGGCCTTCACCGCCCGCACCACCCGCGTCACCCCGTACCCCAGCACCCAGGGCAGCACGGTGATCCCCAGGACGTACACACCGAAGTACCCGACGAGATCGTCGGTCCGTCTCGGCTCTCCCCAGGGGCGCAGCATGACGGCCGAGGACACCCCCACGGGTACGAGCGGCAGCAGCACGGACCACAACCGGGCCCGCCAGCCCGGCCGCAGGGCGCAGCAAACGCCCATGCCGCACATGATGAAAGGCCCGAACGGAACCCAGAGCATCACCGGGACGAACAGCAGCGCCCACCACTCGTCCGAATAACCGAACATCATCGAAGCCCCCCAGTGACCGTGCGCCGGAAGCCCGGCACAAGACCGTGGGCGTGGTCACGCCCCACCCGGAGGACGCCCGGCATCGAGGGTCCAGTTCTCGGCGATTGGCCTTGGTCCGGGGCTTCACGGCCCTTGTACGGTCGGTGGCATGCGCATCCGAATCGTCGACGCCTTCACCGACCGGCCGTTCGCCGGCAACCCCGCCGGGGTCCTGCTCCTCGACTCCTTCCCGGACGACGCCTGGCTCCAGAAGGTCGCCGCGGAGGTCAACCTCTCCGAGACGGCCTTCGCCCACCCGCTGCCGGCCGGCGGGGACGTGGACTGGGCCCTGCGCTGGTTCACGCCGACCACCGAGGTCGACATGTGCGGCCACGCCACGCTCGCCACCGCCCACGTCCTGAACGCCACCGGCAAGGCGGACGGCACCGTCCGTTTCGCGACCCGCTCCGGCGTCCTCGGCGCCACGGCCGAGGCGGACGGCACGATCACGATGGACTTCCCGACCTCGTCCCTGACCCCCGTACCCACCCCCGAAGGTCTGGCGAAGGCCCTGGGGGCCGAGATCGTGGCGGTCCACGACACCGCGGCCCACATCGGCGACCTGGTCGTCGAGCTGCGCGACGAGGCCACCGTCCGCTCCCTGACCCCGGACTTCGCGGCCCTGGTGACGCTCTCCTCGCGGGGCGTCATCGTGACCGCCGCCGCCGAACGCCCGGACAGCGGCTACGACTTCGTGTCCCGCGGCTTCTTCCCCGCCGTCGGCATCGACGAGGACCCGGTGACCGGAAGCGCCCACACGGCCCTCGCCCCGTACTGGTCGGCCCGGTTCGGCCGCGAGGACCTCACCGGCTTCCAGGGCGGCGCCCGCACCGGCCTCGTGCACACCCGTCTGCGCGGCGAGCGCACCCTGCTGACCGGCCGTGCCGTGACGGTCATCGACGGCGAACTGCACGCCTGACACCCGGGAACGGCGAAGGGCGTACGGACCCGGTCCGTACGCCCCACGTCTCTCTCCCCCCCCAGAACGGCCGAGGCACCTCAGCCGGTGGGCAGCCACCCCACCTTGCCGGCGAGAAGGCCGTACCCGACGAAGGCCACGATGTCGAGCAGCGCGTGCGCCACCACCAGCGGTCCGACCCGGCCCCAGCGGCGGTAGAGCAGGACGAAGACCACGCCCATCACCACGTTGCCGAGGAAGCCGCCGATCCCCTGGTAGAGGTGGTACGAGCCGCGCAGCACCGAACTCGCGACGAGGGCGGCCATCGGCGTCCACCCCAACTGGCCGAGCCTGCGCAGCAGGTAGCCGACGACGATGACCTCTTCCAGGACGGAGTTCTGCACCGCCGAGAGGATGAGGACCGGGTACTTCCACCACACCTCGGGCAGCGACTCCGGCACCACGGTGAGGTTGAAGCCGGACGCCCGCGCGGCCAGGTAGAAGGCGAGGCCCGCGCTCCCGATGCCCGCCGCGACGAGCGTCCCGCGCCCGAGGTCCGGCCAGGGGCGGGTCCGGTCGAAGCCGATGGCCCGGAGCCCGGCGCCTTCGCGCATGAGGAGGTGGGCCACGAGCAGGACCGGCACGAGGGCCGTGGCGATGCCGAAGAGCTGCCAGGACAGGTCGAGCCACGGCCGGCCGGGGGCGTACGAGCCGTTGAGGGTCGCCGCCTGCTCCTTCAGCGCGCCGGGCTTGGTGAGCGAGCCGATGAAGCTGATGAGCGACGACACCCCGCTCGCGCCGAGCGAGAGCGCCAGCACGATCAGGGTCTCGGAGCGCAGCACCTTGCGCGGCAGTCCGTCCGGGGGCAGGGAAGCGTCCCTCACGTATTGCTCCGACACCACACCTGTCTCCACTTCCCCGTCGCGGGCGCACGCCGATCCGTCGGCCTCGTCCGGACCGGTTGGCCCCGCCCGGACTCGACCACCTTGACATGATCACCCATGACCCGCCGGAGAGCAGGAGACCCACCGCCCGCCCGCCCCGGGGCGGGCAGCACCTCTCCTCGTCAGCCGATGCCCACCGGCCAGGTGTGCACCGGCTCCCCCTCCTGCATCAGCGTCCGGTACCGCCGGGTCGTCGCCGCGAGCGCCGCCTCCCGGTCGAGGCCCGATTCCAGGGCCTGATGGAAGGTGTCGGCCTGCCATGATGCGCCGTTCACCCGCCGCAGGCAGCGCTGTTCGATGATCCCGAGGTAGTGGTCGCGGTCGGCCGGCTCGATGTGCCAGGCGTCGAGACCCGCCGCCGCCAGCGGCAGCAGTTCGTCGAGGACGAGCCGTACGGCGGGGACGGTCGCGACGCCGCCCGCGCGGCCGGACCGGGGCCAGCGGAGCTCGGCCTCGATGCCGTGCCGGCAGGCCGCGTCGAAGTTGGCCTCGGCGTCCTCGAAGGTCATCCGCTTCCAGACCGGCCGTGGGTCGTCGGCGAGCGAGCGGACGAGGCCGTAGTAGAAGGCCGCGTTGGCGATCACGTCGGCGACGGTCGGGCCCGCGGGCAGGACGCGGTTCTCGACGCGCAGGTGCGGGACGCCGTCGACCCAGCCGTACACGGGGCGGTTCCAGCGGTAGATCGTGCCGTTGTGGAGGACGAGTTCCTGGAGGCGCGGCACTCCGCCCTCGTCGAGGACGAGGAGCGGGTCCTCCTCGTCGCAGATGGGCAGGAGCGAGGGGAAGTAGCGGACGTTCTCCTCGAAGAGGTCGTAGACGGAGTCCACCCAGCGCTCGCCGAACCAGGTGCGGGGCCGTACGCCCTGGGACTGCAGCTCGGGCGGCCTGGTGTCGGTGGCCTGGAGGAAGAGCGGCGGGCGGGACTCGCGCCACAGTTCGCGGCCGAAGACGAAGGGCGCGTTGGCGCCGAGCGCGATCTGGACGCCCGAGACCGCCTGGGCCGCGTTCCACACGGCGGCGAAGCGGGCGGGGGTGACCTGGAGGTGGAGCTGGACGGATGTGCAGGCCGCCTCGGGGACGATCGACTCCGAGGTGCAGAGCAGCCGTTCGACGCCGTGGATGTCGAGGGTGAAGTCCTCGCCTCGGGCGGCGAGGATCTGGTCGTTGAGGAGCGTGTAGCGGTCGGCGGACGACAGGTTCTCGTGGACGAGGTCGCTCTGCGCGAGGGTGGGCAGTATGCCGATCATGACGACGCTCGCGTCGAGTTCGGCGGCCTTCCGGTCGGCATATCCGAGCCCGGTGCCGATCTCTTCCGCGAGGCGGTCGAATACGCGCCCGCCGAGCTGGTGGGGGGCGATGTTCACTTCGAGGTTGAACATTCCGAGTTCGGTCTGGAAATCGGCGCTCGCGATCTTTTCGAGAACGGGCTGGTTCAGCATGCGGGGCAGCCCGTCGGCACCGGCGAGATTGAGTTCGATCTCCACGCCCATGAGATTGCGCGGCCGGTCGAACCTCTTCTCCGCCAGGAGCCTCGCGAGTCCCGCGAGACACTGCTGGAGCTTTCTCCGGTAGTGCTGCCGGTCGGACGGGCCGAACCCGTCGGCCACGACCTTCTCCCCCATCGAAGCGTCCCTCCCCGAGCGGGCGGCCGCGCATGGCGGCCGCGTGTCACGGACGATGATGCCCAACCCTCTGATCCACAACGCCTGCGGAAGTGAGCCGTCGGACGATAGTCTTGACGGAGAGCTCCACCGGCACATCCCGAAGGCACGGAACGGCCGACATATACCAATGTCCTATTGTCCGCGAAGCCGGGGTCGGAATTCAGCCGTCCGGCTCCACGGGATTTACGCAGGTGAGGGCGGCGCCTTCATCACGATTCCGCTTCAACTCCCCCCGAATACGGCTTGATGACGCCTTGTCAGGAATATCGGCGGCGTCTAGCGGAAACACTGTGTGAACACGTGTCGTATAAACTCCGCGGACGAGGCAGAGTGTTGGCGCCCGGCCATGGCCTCATGGCCCCTCTCTGGCCCCGCCGCCGACAGCGCCGTCGTACCTGCCCACGCGTCACCGTGTCTCCTGAGTGAGAGGCGACCCACCATGCTCCGACCCTCTCCGGCCCCCGCGCCGGCCCTCCGCAGTGTCCTCGCGGCCCTCGGCTCGCCGACCGCCGTCCGCGAGGCGCGAACGCCCGCCCTGCGGGCCGCACAGGGACCACTGAGCCCCGAACACCCGCTGCCGGTGCACGTCCTCGGCGTCGCCGGAGCACCGGGGATCGCGCCCCGCACCCGGCTCGCCGGCTGGCGCTTCCTCATCCGGCACGGGGACCGGGCGATCGCCGCCGCGGACACCATGCTCACACCGGACGGCTGGACGTTCTCGCACTTCTTCGAGGGACCGTACGTCACCGCGACCGAACGGGCCCTCCTCCAGGCCGAGGCGCTGCCCGTCCCGTACGAACCCCGGCTGCTCTCCGTACCGGAGCTCTACATGCTGACCCTCTGGCTGCACGCGGACCCGGAGCCCGAGGGCACCGCCGTCGCCCCGGCCGCCGCCGACCTGATGGTGCCGCTCGCCCCCGCGCCGCCCGGGATCGCGGCCCACCGGCCCTACCAGGTGGCCGACCTCCTGCCCGTCCTGAGTACGCGCCTCGCGCCGCCGCCCCTTCTGGGCTCGGCGGCGCCCGCCTGATCCACCGCACGCGCCGCACCGCCCCGTGACCCGGCCGGGTCACGGGGCGCACTGCTGTCCGAGCAACGCGCCCGAACGGACCTCCCGAACACCCCTCCCGTACGGACTAGCCCGCTCGGACCACCCCGAACCACCCGAAGAGACGGTGCAGTTGACCTGAACCGCCCCTGCGGGTGATGCGTCTTCCCCGGAGAGGACGAGCTGACGCGAAATACCTGCGGATGACCTTCCGTAGGGCAAGACTGGGATCGGAACCGAACCGACCGACGGGGGCGGCGATGAGCGCGAAGAGCCGCAGGACATCCACTACGACGCAGCGAAAGAACCCACCCATGTGCCAGCACCAGCCTGCCTGTCCGACCGCCGACTCCGCCGACAGGGAGGCGGCCCGACTGATGGCACACCACCCGGAGCAGGGCTGGAGCCTGCTGTGCAACGGCGTCCTGCTCTTCGAGGACACCGGTGAACTGCTGCCGGACGGGCAGATCATCGCCCCGCACCGGCCGCTCACCGCGGGCCAGGTGACGACCGCCGCCTGAGCGGGCGGCGCCACCGTTCGAGGGAAAGGCCTTCGAGGGAAAGACCGAGGGCCGGCCCGGAGGAGATCCTCCGAACCGGCCCTCGGCTCATGCTCAGTGGTCGTACTCGTCCATGGGCGGGCACGAGCAGACCAGGTTCCGGTCACCGAAGGCACCGTCGATGCGGCGCACCGGCGGCCAGTACTTGTCGGCGGCCGAGACGCCGGCCGGGAAGACCGCCTCGTCACGGGTGTACGGGTGGTTCCACTCGCCGCCCAGCGCGGCCGCGGTGTGCGGCGCGTTGTGCAGCGGGTTGTCGTCGCCGGGCCACACGCCCGAGGCGACCTTCTCGATCTCGGCGCGGATCGCGATCATCGTGTCGCAGAAGCGGTCGAGCTCGGTGAGGTCCTCGGACTCGGTCGGCTCGATCATCAGCGTGCCGGCCACCGGGAACGACATCGTCGGCGCGTGGAAGCCGTAGTCGATGAGGCGCTTGGCGATGTCGTCGACCGTCACGCCCGTCTCCTTCGAGAGCGGACGCAGGTCCACGATGCACTCGTGGGCGACCAGACCGGCCGGGCCGGTGTAGAGCACCGGGAAGTGCGGCTCCAGGCGCTTGGCGATGTAGTTCGCCGCGAGGACGGCGACCTGGGTGGCGCGCTTGAGGCCCTCGCCGCCCATCAGGCGGACGTACGACCACGAGATCGGCAGGATGCCCGCGGAGCCCCACGGGGCGGCCGAGATCGGGCCGACGCCGGTCTCCGGGCCCGCGGTGGGCTGGAGCGGGTGGTTCGGCAGGTACGGGGCGAGGTGGGCGCGGACGCCGACCGGGCCGACGCCGGGGCCACCGCCGCCGTGCGGGATGCAGAAGGTCTTGTGCAGGTTCAGGTGCGAGACGTCGCCGCCGAACTTGCCCGGCTTGGCCAGACCGACCAGCGCGTTGAGGTTGGCGCCGTCGACGTAGACCTGGCCGCCGGCCTCGTGGACCTCGGCGCAGATGTCGGCGACGTGCTCCTCGAAGACGCCGTGCGTCGACGGGTAGGTGATCATCAGCACCGACAGCTCGTCGCGGTACTGCTCGATCTTGGCGCGCAGGTCCGCGACGTCGACCTCGCCGTCGTCGGCGGTCTTGACGACGACGACCTTCATGCCGGCCATCACCGCGGAGGCGGCGTTGGTGCCGTGCGCGGAGGACGGGATGAGACAGACCGTGCGCTGCAGGTCGCCGTTGGCGCGGTGGTAGGCGCGGACGGCGAGCAGGCCGGCCAGCTCGCCCTGCGAACCGGCGTTGGGCTGGATCGACACCTTGTCGTAGCCGGTGACCTCGGCGAGGCGCTCCTCCAGCTCGGTGATGAGCGTGACGTAGCCCTGCGCCTGCTCGACCGGGGCGAACGGGTGGATCTGGCCGAACTCGGGCCAGGTCACCGGCTCCATCTCGGTCGTCGCGTTCAGCTTCATCGTGCAGGAGCCGAGCGGGATCATGCCGCGGTCCAGCGCGTAGTCGCGGTCCGCGAGCTTGCGCAGGTAGCGCAGCATCGAGGTCTCGGAGCGGTGCGCGTGGAAGACCGGGTGGGTCAGGTACGCGTCGGAGCGCAGCAGCCCGGCCGGCAGGGTGTCCTCGACGGAGAGGTCGAGGGCCTCGACGTCGGCGGTGACGCCGAAGGCGCCCCAGACCGTGGCGAGCTGCGCGCGGCCGGTGGTCTCGTCGCAGGAGATCGACACGTGGTCGGCGTCGACGCGGTGGAGGTTCACGCCGGCCTCGCGGGCGGCGGCCACGACCTGGTCGGCCTTGCCCGGGACGCGGGCGGTGACGGTGTCGAAGAAGGCGCCCTGGGTGAGCTCGACGCCGCCGGCGGTCAGACCCGCGGCGAGGATGGCGGCGTACCGGTGGGTGCGCTGCGCGATCTGCTTCAGGCCGTCCGGGCCGTGGTAGACCGCGTACATGCCGGCCATGACGGCGAGCAGCACCTGGGCGGTGCAGATGTTGCTGGTGGCCTTCTCGCGGCGGATGTGCTGCTCGCGGGTCTGCAGGGCCAGGCGGTAGGCGCGGTTGCCGTCGGCGTCGACGGACACGCCCACCAGGCGGCCGGGCAGGGAGCGGGCGTGCTTGTCCTGGACGGCCATGTAGCCGGCGTGCGGACCGCCGAAGCCCATCGGCACACCGAAGCGCTGGGTGGTGCCGACCGCGATGTCGGCGCCGAGCGCGCCGGGCGAGGTCAGCAGCGTCAGCGCGAGCAGGTCGGCGGCGACGGTGACGATCGCGCCGAGCTCGTGGGCGGCGTCGATCAGCGGCTTGATGTCGCGGACGGCGCCGGAGGCACCGGGGTACTGGAGCAGCACGCCGAAGACACCGCGCTCGGCGACCTCGGCGGGGATGCCCTCGCTCAGGTCGGCGACGACGACCTCGACACCGGTCGGCTCGGCGCGGGTCTCGATGACGGCGATCGTCTGCGGCAGGGCGTCGGCGTCGATGAGGAAGACGCCGTTCTTGACCTTGCCGACACGGCGGGACAGCGCCATGGCCTCGGCGGCGGCGGTGCCCTCGTCCAGGAGGGAGGCGCCCGAGGTGGGCAGACCGGTCAGGTCGGCGACCATGGTCTGGAAGTTCAGCAGGGCTTCGAGGCGGCCCTGGGAGATCTCCGGCTGGTAGGGCGTGTACGCCGTGTACCAGGCCGGGTTCTCCATGACGTTGCGCAGGATGACCGGCGGCGTGAAGGTGCCGTAGTAGCCGAGTCCGATCATCGGGGCCAGGACCTGGTTGCGGTCGGCGAGCGTACGCAGCTCGGCGAGGACCTCTGCCTCGGTGCGCGCGGCCGGCAGGCCCAGCGCCTCGGCGTTCTTGATCACGTCCGGCACCGCGGCGGCGGTGAGCTCGTCGAGCGAGCCGTAACCGACCTGGGCGAGCATCTTGGCCCGCGCCTCGGCGTCGGGTCCGATGTGCCGCTGCTCGAACGGGATGCCCTGCTCGAGCTCGGAGAGCGGAATGCGGTTGGCGGTCATGTACGGAGGCCTCCTGGTCGTCACGACCTGCGAGGGGCACCACGGCGCGGGTACCCGGACGGCCTCCCCCTCTGTCATCTCAACCTGAGAGTTTCACCGGCACGCCTCGCGGCACGCCGGCTTTCACCGTCGGTGAGAGCGAGTGCCGTCGGACACCGCTCTGCTTTCCAGAGTGACCTCGTCCGCGCGGTACAGGGGCCTGAGAGATTCCGGGGAGGATTTGCTCCTTCGGCGCCCACCGGAAGGTTTCTCCGGGGGACTCTCCCGCACAGGGTCGACAGCCACAGCCAGCCTACCAGCGCGGTTGTCCCTCCCATCGCTCAAGTGGCCGACATCCCAGTTGTGCACTTTGGTAGGGGTGTAGAGCAGTTGCGACCAGTTGGAGGGACCGTGCAGACCGACATCGATCCGCGCAGCCTGATCGGCCGCAAGGCGTTCGACCGCAACGGACACAAGATAGGCACCGTGGACGAGGTGTACCTCGACGACGCGACCGGCATCCCCGAATGGGCCGCCGTCCGCACCGGCCTCTTCAGCCGGGACGCCTTCGTCCCCCTGGAACCCAGCGATCTCCTCGCGGACGGCCTCCACATCCCCTTCGAACGGGCGCTCATCAAGGACGCCCCCGACTTCGGCGTCGGCCGCCACCTCTCCCCCGAGCAGGAGCTCCAGCTCTACCGCCACTACAGCCTCACCCTCCCCCCGCCCCCCAGCGACTACCCCGACACCGACTTCGGGCGCCTCGCCGGCCCCTGACCCCCGGCGCCCCGCCCCGGCCGACCTCCGCGGGGCGCACCCCCACCCACCCGCACGACCGCCGGCCGGCGCGGGTGGGGCACAGTCGCGGCCGTCTCACCCCACCAGGGGCAACGGCTCCCCCTCCACCAGCTCCGGATCGTCCACCGCGAAGGTCCGGACCCGCCCCGGTACGGCCGACCTCGGCTCCTCGAACCGCACGGTGACCCGCCCGAGCCCGCTGCCTTGCACCCACCCGGCCCCGTACACCGCATGCCGCACATCACGCCCGGGCGCCCAGTGCCGCTCCACGGGCCCGGCAGCCTCTCCCGCCACTCCTGCCCCCTCCGCGTCCTCCAGGCCGCCCACGGGGCCCTCAACGGCCGCGGCGGCGCCTTCCGCACCTTCCCCCACCCCCGCTTCCGCACCTGGACCCTGACCCGGACCCGCGCCCGCCTCCGCACTCGCACTCGCACTCGCACTCGCCTGCGCGAACAGGTCCTCCTGCGTGTAGTCCGCGAGCCCGCTCACCCCGACCCCCAGGAGCCGTACGCCCCCGGTGGTGTCCACGGCCTCGAGGAGCCGCCCCACGGCCTCCCTGACCACCGTGGGATCGTCCGTCGGCCCCCGCAGCGTCTCGGACCGCGTCAGCGTCGAGAAGTCGTACCGCCGCACCTTCAGGACGATGGTCCGCCCCGAGTGCCCCGAGGCCCTCAGCCGCCCCACACACCGGTCGGCGAGCCGGTCCGCCTCGCCCCTGATCCGCACCCGGTCGTGCAGGTCCACGTCGAAGGTGTCCTCGACCGACACGGACTTCGCGTCCCGCTCGGCGACCACCGGCCGGTCGTCGTACCCCCGGGCCATCCGGTACAGCGAGGTCCCGTGCGCCCGCCCCAGGAGCCGTACGAGCTCGTCCTCGCCCGCCTCCGCGAGGTCGGACACGGTGGTCATGCCGGCCCTCCGCAGGTGCTCCCCGGTGGCGGGCCCGACCCCGGGAAGAATCCGCACGGACCTGGGCCCGAGCAGCTCCCGCTCGGTGCCCGGCTCGATGAGCACGAGACCGTTCGGCTTCGCCTCCTCGGAGGCGATCTTCGCGATCATCTTCGACCCCGCGAGCCCCACGGACCCCGTCAGCCCCGTCGTCGCCAGGATGTCGGCCCGCAGCCGCTCCCCCACGGCCCGCGCGCTCGCGCTGTCGTCGGCCACACCCCCGGCCTCCAGATCGACGAAGGCCTCGTCCAGGCTGAGCGGCTCCACGAGCGGCGAGAGTCTGCCGAGCAGCTCCATCACCTGCTCGCTGATCGACCGGTAGAAGGCGAACCGCGGCACGAGATAGGCGGCGTTCGGCGCCAGTCTGCGCGCCTGCCCCATCGGCATCGCCGAATGCACCCCGAACCGCCGCGCCTCGTACGAGGCCGTCGCGACCACACCCCGCGGCCCCAGACCGCCGACCACCACCGGCTTTCCGCGCAGGCTCGGCTTCGCCGCCTGCTCGGCGGCGGCGAAGAACGCATCCATGTCGAGATGCAGGATCGTCGGCGCGGCTCTCACGGTTCCGATGCTGCCCTACGCCACTGACAACGGCCCCGCACACGATCGGCGGGGCCGCTGAAGTTCCGGCTTCGTACGAATCGATCCGCGGGGCCGCGAAAGGGGCCGGCTCAGACGGCCTTGTCGCGCCGGCGCCTGGCCAGCTCGTCACCCGGGTTGTGTCCGACCAGCGTCTCGCCCGTGTCGACGCGCTCCCCGTGCAGCTGCGAGAGCGCTGCCTCGACGTCCCGCCACACGACCCCGACGGCGATCCCGAAGACGCCCTGCCCGCCCTGGAGCAGGTCGACGACCTCGTCCGGCGAGGAGCACTCGTAGACCGTGGCGCCATCGCTCATGAGCGTCATCCGCTCCAGATCGCGAAAACCCCGGGCCCGCAGGTGCTGCACGGCGGCCCGGATGTTCTGCAGCGCCACCCCGGTGTCGAGGAAACGCTTGACGATCTTCAGCACGACGACGTCGCGGAAGCTGTAGAGCCGCTGCGTCCCCGACCCGTACGCGGGCCGCACACTCGGCTCCACGAGCCCGGTGCGCGCCCAGTAGTCCAGCTGGCGATAGGTGATCCCGGCGGCGGCACACGCCGTCGGTCCGCGATAGCCGACGGCCTCGTCCGCCGTGCCGGCACTCGCGTCCGTCCCGAAGTCGCCCACACTGCCGTGAAGCGGATACGGACCGCTCTCCCCGGACACACGTCCGAGCGAGCTACCTGCCGTACCGTCCGCGCTGCTCATCACGCCGACCCTCCGTCCTTGACCTGCCCACACGAAGGTAGGCAGTCACCAGGGGTGCGTCAACGATCGCCACACTCGGCACGCCGAGTGATAATCACCCTGAGAGTGGTTTCCCTGATCTCTCCCCGGGGAAAGGCTACTCGTTTACTCCGACGGCACCCCGCGAACGGCCTCCGGCCGCGGCTTCGCGCCTCACTGGCTGTTGGTCCCGAAGTCCTCCGGTGAGATCTGGTCGAGGAACTCGCGGAACTTCTCCACCTCGTCCTCCTGCTCGTCCGGAATCGCGATGCCGGCGTCGTCCAGCACACCGTCACTGCCGAAGATCGGCGTCCCGGTCCGCAGGGCCAGCGCTATCGCGTCGGACGGCCGCGCGCTCACCTCGACGCCGCTGGCGAAGACCAGCTCGGCGTAGAAGACCCCGTCACGCAGATCCGTGATGCGGACTTGGGTGAGCTCCTGGCCCACGGCCTCCAGCACGTCCTTGAACAGGTCGTGCGTCAGCGGCCGCGGCGGCGCCATCCCCTGCTGGGCGAAGGCGATCGCGGTCGCCTCCCCCGGTCCGATCCAGATGGGGAGATACCGATCGCCTCCCACTTCACGCAGGAGCACGATCGGCTGGTTGGAGGGCATTTCCACCCGGACACCCACAACGTCGAGCTCGTTCACACAGCAACCCTAGGACGTGCCCGACCGGTTTGGATAGTCGGGCCCCTCGGGGCTCACTGCAGCCGGATGCCCAGGGCCGTCTGGACGAGCGCCGCGTGCAGCCGTACGGACTGCGCCGCCAGCTCCTGCGCGGTGGCCTCCGCATGGGCCCTGGTCTGCGGATTCCGGTGCCGGCGCAGCGGTGCGACCACCTGCTCGATCAGCCCGGCCTCCCGGTCCGCGGCCGCTTTCACGGCCCGCAGGTGGCGCGGTTCCAGACCGAATCTCCCCAGATCCGCTACGAGTCTGGCGACCGTCACGCTCTCGGCGTCGTAGCCTCCGCCCTCTGTCTCGGCGATCAGACCGTACGACTCCCACTCGGCGAGCTCGGCCTCGGTCACCTCGGCGGCGGCGAGCAGCTCGGCCCGCCCGATCCGCGCGGCGGTCGGCGCCTCCGCGTCCTGCTCCCAGGCCCCCTCCAGGAGGTCCCGCCGGCGCCCGGGCGCCGGAAGCCTGATCTGCTCCCCGCGGGCGAGGGCGTCGAGATGCTCGCGGATGACCTTCAGCGGAAGATAGTGGTCACGCTGCATCCGCAGGATCTGGGCGAGCCGCTCCACGTCCTGCGGGCTGAACTTCCGGTATCCGGAGGCCGTACGCCGGGGCTCGACCAGCCCCTCGGCCTCCAGGAACCGGATCTTGGAGATCGTCACTTCGGGAAATTCGTCGCGCAGCTGGTTCAGCACCGTACCGATGCTGACCAGCCGGTCGCCCGCGGTGGCGGTGCCGGATCCGGCACCGCCCGTCGGTGTTCGCAGCATGGACCTTCCCTGAAGGCTTCTCCGAGGCGTCACACGCCTCGCTGGCTCGAGTAGAAGACCAGCCGGTACTTGCCGATCTGCACCTCGTCGCCGTTGGACAGAACGACCGAGTCGATCGGTTCACGGTTCACGTACGTGCCGTTGAGGCTGCCGACATCGGAGACGGTGAAGCTGCCGTCCTGCGCCCGCCGGAACTCGACGTGCCGCCTGGAGACGGTGAAGTCGTCCAGGAAGATGTCGCTCTGCGGGTGGCGGCCGGCCGTGGTCAGCTCGCCGTCGAGCAGGAACCGGCTGCCCGAGTTCGGACCCCGGCGCACCACGAGGAGCGCGGAACCCGACGGCAGCGCCTCCACGGCCGCCAGCGCCTCGGGAGAGAGCGACGGCAGCTGCGTCTGGCCGGTGACCTCGGCGTCGTACGCCTCAAGGCCCGAGATGGAGATGGTCGACGTCGTCTCCGACGCGCGCTCGGCGGCGACCCCGCCCCGCAGCGGCGTGCCGCAGTGGGAGCAGAAGCGGCTGTCGGCCGTGTTGCGGTGACCGCACCTCGTACACACCGGCATGGACGCGTCCTCCTGCCGCGGCAGCCCCGCGGAGGTCTGGGTCGCGTACGGATCGGGGGCAAACCCTCCACCCGTACTTGAGGTTGATGGTTCTCCGAAACCTATGCGGGCGGCACCGGCGGGGTCAACAGACGACGCGCCCTGAGTGCCCGGAATGTCACCGCCCTGGCCGCCGACCTCATCGCGGAAGAGCGGGCGCTCGGCACCCTGCTCCTCGCTCTGGGCGTGGCGCGACGCGCGGTGCTTGGCGTTACCGCCGTCCTCGCGTCCGCTCTTGCCGAACAACTTCGCAAAAAAACTCACGGGCGATTCCCCTTGACCGAAACAGACCCGCCCGTGGGGCAGGACGAACCGAGATCCATCACACCTGCCGACCCGGACACCTTCACAACGTCCGTATCCTCCGGACAGTTTCCACCACGCACCACCGTTGTGGTGCGCCGACCCCCCGCAACGTCATGCCCTTGTCGCGGGACCCCCTCGTCCCCGCTCACTGCGAGGACGACCGAGCGTAGTCAGGCCGCTTCGCGGGTCGCAAGGCGTCGACGACGATCTTCGCCGACCGCTCCACCCGGGCCGTGGCCTGCTCCTTCTCGAGGGTCTGCACGACACCGCCGGGAATGTTGAGCGCGGGCTCGAGATCCTCCGGCTTGCCGATGACCTTGAAGACGTACGGAGCGGCCACCTTCGTTCCATCGATCCGCATGTCTTCACCGCTGCCGGTGAAATAACTGTCCGCGACCACCCGCACACCGTTGACCTGGATCGCCTCCGCGCCCGCGGCACGCAGCTCCTGGATCGCGTCGAGCAGCATGTCCGACTCGACGGCACCGGTGGGATCGCCGACGGTCAGCGTGATGCCGGGCCCCTGGGCCGCCACCGTGCCGGCCAGGATGCCGAGCTGCTGCTCCTTCTCCTGGGTCTGCTTACGGGCCTCCTCGGCCTGGTCCGAGCTGGACTCCAGCTCGGAGCGCTGCTTCTCGAGCCGGGCCTGCTCGTCCTCCAGGCGCTGCGTCCGGTCGTCGAGCTCGTCGAGGATCCGCACCAGGTCCTCCTGGCGCGCCCCGCGCAGCGCACTGTTCTCGCTCGTCGACGAGACCTGGATCGCCAGGCCCAGCCCGAGCACGAACAACAGCAGCGCCACGATGAGTTGGGCCCGCGTCACCCGCGGCGGCCACAGCGCGGACGCCAGCCTCCGCCGCCCGTTCGACTCGTCCCCGGCCACCGCGCCCGGCCCGGGCGCCGGGACGTCCTGGCCCAGCGCGTCACCACCGACAGCGCCCTCAGACGCCACCGGGACCACCGGCACCTCCGGCGCCCCAGCGGCCTCGGCCGCGCGCGGGCTCTCGACGCCACCGGCGTCCCCGCGCCCCTCGGGCTTCCGCGGGTCCTGGGAGCTCTCGGGGTTCCGGGAGTCCTCGGAGTTCTGGGGGTTCTGCGGGTTCTGCGGGTTCTGGGGGTTCTCGCTCATCGGCCTCACGCCCGGAAGACATGGCGGCGGATCGCGGCCGCGTTGGAGAAGATCCGGATGCCGAGCACGACGACCACACCGGTCGACAGCTGCGCGCCCACGCCCAGCTTGTCGCCGAGGAAGACGATCAGCGCCGCCACCACGACGTTCGACAGGAACGACACCACGAAGACCTTGTCGACGAAGATCCCGTCGAGCATGGCCCGGAGACCACCGAACACCGCGTCGAGGGCGGCGACCACGGCGATCGGAAGATAGGGCTCGACCACCGCCGGAACCTCGGGACGGACCAACAGTCCGACCACGACTCCGACGATCAGGCCCAGTACGGCGATCACGATGTGCCCTTCCCTGTGTCTGCCGTGGCCCGACCGGACGGCGTCGCCGCCCCGGCCCCCCTCGGCTCTGCGGTACGTACGGTCAGACTCGGCGCGGCCGGCAGGCTCACGTCGCCCTCGGCCGAGATGCCGCTCCTGATCCCGAAGTTCTCCACCAGCGCGTGCAGATACTGCCCGTCGGCGCTGTCCTGGAACGCTGTGCTCAGCCGCTGCCCGTCCCCGATCGCGAGGACGGTGTACGGCGGCACCAGCGGCCGGTTGTCGACCAGTATGGCGTCACCGGCCGCCCTGATCGCGGACAACGAGGTCAGCCGCTGACCGTTGATCGCGACGGCCTCGGCGCCCGACTCCCACAGCCCGTTGATCACGCGCTGCATGTCCCGGTCACGCACCCGGCCCGTGTCCGAGAAGCCGCTGCTCTCCCGCGGTCCGCCGCCACCGGTGTCGGTGCCCTTGGCGTCGTCGATCACGAGCTTCACGCCGGGCCCGTGCACCGGCGTCGCCCCCGAGAGCAGCGCCACGAGCTCGGCCTGGTCGCCGCCGTGCTGCTGCAACGCCTGCCGCTGGCGGTTCCCGACCTCGGTCCTGATCCGCTCGACGTCCCGTTCGAGACCGTCCGCCGCCGAGGTCTCCGCCTCGATCCGGTCGATCAGCTCCTGCCGCTCCTTGGCGACCACCGGGGCGGAGATCCGCGCCTCGGCGGCGCCCACCGTCACCACGGCGGCCGCGAGCACCAGCCCCGCGGCGACGCCGAGCTTGGCCCGCAGGCTTCGGGGCAGACCACCGCCCTCGGCCGCGCGCCGGGCCGTGGCCTCCGCGTAGCCGTCGTCGAGCGCGTGGTCTATCACGTTGTTCAGCAGCGACATCGACGCGTCCGGGCGCGGCGGTGGTGATCCGGTGCTCCGAACGGGGGGCTGCTGCGACATGCCGCACATCGTCGCACGTCGCACGGCCTACCGCCGAATGCCCCCCGTACGAGGCCGGGAGGCACCCCACGGGCACCTCCCGGCCGAACGCTCCGATCCGTCAGCGACCTGCGCTGTCGACCACCTCGGCCCACTCGTCGAGCAGCGCCTGAGCGGAGGCGTCGTCGGGCCCCTCCGCCCAGAGATGGGTGACGGCCTCGGCCGGGTCGGGCAGCACCATCACCCAGCGCCCGTCCGCCTCGACCACCCTCACCCCGTCGGTGGTGTCCACGGAACGGCTGCCCGCCGCCTCCACCACCCGGCGCATCACCAGGCCCTTGACGGCCCACGGGGTCGCGATGTCCTTCTTGAGGACGTGTGCCCTGGGAATCCGCGCGTCGATCTGGCTCAGGGTGAGCTGGGTCCGCGCCACCAGGCCGATCAGCCGCACGAAGGCCGCGGCCCCGTCGAAGACGCTGCTGAACTCGGGCACGATGAACCCGCCGCGCCCGTCACCACCGAAGATCGTCGACTCCTCACGGCCGACCCTCGTGAGGTCGTCCGGCGACGTCGTCGTCCACTCCACCTGGGTGCCGTGGTACGCGGCGACCTGCTCCGCGATGCGGGTGGTCGTCACCGGCAGCGCCACCCTTCCCGAGCGCCGCTCGGCCGCCACCAGGTCCAGCATCACCAGGAGCGCGCGGTCGTCCTCGATGATCCGCCCCCGCTCGTCCACGAGCGAGAGCCGCTCGCCGACCGGGTCGAACCGCACCCCGAACGCCGCCCGCGCCGAAGCGACGATCTCCCCCAGCCGTACGAGCCCGGCCCGCCGGCTCTCCGCCGACTCGGTGGGCCTGGACTCGTCGAGCCCCGGGTTGATCGTCAGCGAGTCGACCTGGAGCCGCCCGAGCAGGCTGGGCAGCACGAGCCCGGCACTGCCGTTGGAGGCGTCCACGACGACCTTCAGCCCCGCCTCCGCGATCCCGGAGGTGTCGACGTTCCGCAGCAGCGAGCCGGTGTACGAGTCGAACACGCTCGCCGGGAAGGACAGGTCACCGATCTCCCCGGGGAACGCCCGCCGGTACTCCTGACGTGCGAACACCCGGTCGAGCTTCCGCTGCCCGCCCTGCGAGAGGTCCGCACCCCGCTCGTCGAAGAACATGATGTCCACGGAGTCCGGCACCCCGGGCGAGGTCCGCACCATGATCCCGCCGGCGCTTCCCCGCGCGGTCTGCTGCCGCGCCACCGGCAGCGGCACGTTCTCCAGATCCCGTACGTCGATGGCGCTGGCCTGCAGCGCCGAGATCACCGCCCGCTTCAGCGCCCGCGCACCCCGTGAGTGGTCGCGCGCGGTGGTGACCGTCGCGCCCTTCTTCAGGGTCGTCGCGTACGCCCCCGCCAGCCGCACGGCCAGCTCGGGCGTGATCTCCACGTTCAGAATGCCGGAGACACCCCGCGCCCCGAAGAGATGCGCCTGCCCCCGGGACTCCCAGATGACCGAGGTGTTGACGAAGGCACCGGCCTCGATCGTCTTGAACGGATACACCCGGACGTTGCCCTGCACGATCGATTCCTCACCGATCAGGCACTCGTCCCCGATGACGGCCCCGTCCTCGATCCGGGCGGCCCGCATGATGTCGGTGTTCTTCCCGATCACACAGCCGCGCAGATTGCTCTGCTGGCCGATGTACACGTTGTCGTGGACGACGGCCTTGTGCAGGAAGGCACCGCTCTTGACGACGACGTTCGACCCGATGACCGTGTGCTCGCGGATCTCCGCGCCGGCCTCGACCTTGGCGTAGTCACCGATGTACAGCGGCCCGCGCAGCACCGCGTCGGGGTGCACCTCGGCGCCCTCGGCGACCCAGACCCCGGGCGAGATCTCGAAGCCGTCGATGTCGACCTGGACCTTGCCCTCCAGGACGTCCGCCTGAGCCTTCACATAGCTCTCATGGGTGCCGACGTCCTCCCAGTAGCCCTCGGCGACATAGCCGTAGATCGGCTTGCCGTCCTTCATGAGCCGCGGGAACACATCACCCGACCAGTCCACCGGAACGTCCGCCTCGACATAGTCGAAGACCTCGGGCTCCATCACGTAGATGCCCGTGTTCACCGTGTCCGAGAAGACCTGGCCCCAGGTGGGCTTCTCCAGGAAACGCTCGACCTTTCCCTCTTCGTCGACGATCGTGATCCCGAATTCCAGCGGATTCGGAACCCTGGTCAGACAGACCGTGACGAGGGCGCCCTTCTCCTTGTGGAAGGAGATCAGGTCCGTGAGGTCGAAGTCGGTGAGCGCGTCACCCGAGATGACGAGGAAAGCGTCGTCCTTCAACGCTTCCTCGGCGTTCTTCACACTTCCCGCTGTACCGAGTGGCTTCTCCTCATTGGCATACGTGAGCTCCATGCCGAGCTCCTCGCCGTCGCCGAAGTAGTTCCTGACGAGCGAGGCGAGAAACTGCACGGTGACGACGGTCTCATTGAGACCGTGCCTCTTGAGCAGTCGTAGGACGTGCTCCATGATCGGCCGGTTCACCACCGGCAACAGAGGCTTGGGCATGCTCGAGGTCATCGGGCGAAGGCGTGTGCCTTCGCCACCGGCCATCACGACGGCCTTCATGTCGGAAGCGTCCTCCTTGAAGAGACGACGGTCCTGCCGACTTCACCTGTCCGCTAGTAGCCCTCGGCTGTCCTCGTTGTTGCCGGCGACGCTGCTCGACACAGGACGGACGGGCTCAATCGGCCGTTGTATCCGTCTTCACGAGTCGACGGACCTGGACCACGTAGAGGATCCCTGCCCACCAATACAGAGTTGTACCCCATCCGGCGAAGGCCCACCCGAAAACTTCAGCGAGTGACGAAAGCCAGCTCGTTCCGTCACTGAGAAGCAGCAACGGGAAGGCATACATCAAGTTGAAAGTCGCAGCTTTCCCGAGGAAGTTCACCTGCGGCGGCGGGTACCCGTGCCGGCGGAGGATTCCCACCATCACGAGCAGCATGGCCTCACGCGCCAGAAGGGCGGCCGTAAGCCAAAGCGGAAGGATCTCCCGCCAGGTAAGACCCACCAGCGTGGACAGGATGTACAGCCGGTCGGCGGCGGGATCGAGCAGCCGGCCGAGGTTGCTGATCTGGTTCCAGCGCCGCGCGAGCTTGCCGTCGAGATAGTCGCTGACACCACTGAGCATCAGGACGAGCAGCGCCCACCCGTCACTGTTGGGCCCGCCGAACTCCGGACGGAGAATCAGCCACAGAAACAGCGGCACGCCAGCGAGGCGCGCCATGCTGAGAATGTTGGGGATGGTGAGGACCCGGTCCGTCTGAACGCGAGTCTCCTGGACCTCCACCCGGGGGCCTCCTGCTGGGCTGGTGCCGACATTGCCCCCCGACCTTACCCTCAGCCACCCCCTCCCCCGCACGGGGCCCCTCCCGCCACCACAACGCAAAAATGCCTCAACCCCCGGAATAAATCCGGGGGTTGAGGCTAAAATTTGTTCGGCGGCGTCCTACTCTCCCACAGGGTCCCCCCTGCAG
>NZ_JBVJVO010000019.1:0-141117 GCF_055603625.1 Streptomyces sp. NPDC037273 | reverse complement strand
GCGCGCGGTCTCCTGCGGAGACACGACGCAGAGTGACTGCGTCACTCCCAATGGCGCTGCGCCGCTGCGCGGCGCTGGGCTGGTTGGCTGAGGGACCGTCACCTGCGGTGACTGCGGGGTGGTCGGGTTGGGTTGAGCGGTGCGGGTGTGGGGTGGGGGGGTTGTTTGTCGTCGGGCGTCCGCCTGCGGCGGGCTGTGGTGCTGCCAAGTGGGCTGTTCCGCTTGGTGGTTGGTGAGGTTTTGGTGGGTGCGGGTGTAGTTGGTGGGTTGGCCCCTGCGGGGCCGGCGGAAGCGTAGCGGCATCCTGTAGGGGCTTGTAGAGCGGTCACGATGCGCACGGGTGAGGGTGGTGTTCCAGGGTCCGCGAGGACGCGGAAGAGCATCACTCTACGTGATATGTGGAGTCTTTCCTCGAAGGATGATTGTCTAGACCTCATCAAGATCATTTAGGCGCCCTCCCCTACCCTTGCGGGAGCGACTGCAGTGCCCAACGAGACATGCGAAAAACGCAAACCCCAACATACGCCACCAACTACCAGAGATCTGACTGGATATGACAAAACCGCAAACCGCTGACAGGGAACCCCTCCTGGCACCACACCAACACCCCATACAAAAAACGCATAAGACGAACCATCACCCCCCACACCCACCCAGCCGCCCGAGGAAAGCCCCAGAACCCATCCACACCACCAGGCCCAGCACGGAATCACGGCCACCACAGACACCACGGAGCCGCCCACACTCCCCAAGAGCAGGGCGCAGCAACGGGGACCGTGCTGGCCGGGATCCGCATGTCGCGCAAGCCGCTGCCGGACAAGGGTGGTCTGCCCATCGACATCACGGCCGGGCCCCTGTACGAGAGCCATGGTGAGTCCGCCGCTCCACAGCTCCCAGACCACCCACCCACCTGGGAAAACAGCCTCAAAGCCTCACAGGCCTCTACTCACCGCACCTCAGGTGTACCGGCAAGGACGGTTTCCTCTGACACCGCGCCTGCCCAGCGCAGGTCAAGGACATCAGACGTCCGGGGCAGGGCGCGGCAAGGAGGAGGACGCCACCGCAGCCGCCGATAAGACAACAACCAGCCGCGCAGGCCACAGACCAGGCCGCCTTGGGTGGGAAGGCCCACGACGGATCAGGAGAACCGGAGCCTGCGGCTCTCCCGCTCACCCCAACGCAACCGGGTACTCACACCCACCCCGGCCCGGAACCCGAACCCCCACATACAGAAAACGCATACCGCATCCACATGCCCCCCGGGACGCCCTGCATGCAGAAACCGCATCACCAAACCAAGCCCGCACCCGGGTTCGGGGAGCAGTCGACGCCGGCGTACCCGGGACGACCAGACGCAGCCCCCACACAGACAACAAGCCGAACGTCCACACTGGCGCCGGCCATGCCATCCCCGCGCGTACGAGGAGCAGGTCATCACCATGGCGCGGCGGACGGCGTCGGCTCTATGGCTGGGTGAGCTGCTCGGGGGCGGTGTCGGTGGGATCCAGTGGTGGACTCGCACTGAACGAAAGGCACTTCCCCGGGCTGGCACCTGGGGTACCGGTATCACAGCGTCTTCGTGGACGATTCGGCTGATAGGGCCCTTCCGCCCCGCCGTCGACGCGGGCACACTGGCGCGGCGCATCAACGATCAATGGGGGATGTATGGAGTTGGAGCCAACCGAGCTGTCTGACGCGATCAAGGCGGTGCGCGACGGGTTGGCCGCCGCGCAGCGTGGTGGGGCGGGTTCGCCGATCCGGTTCACAGTCAAGGACGTCGTCCTCGACCTGGGCATCGAGCTGCGGCACACCGCGTCGGCGGGCGGGGGCGTGAAGGCGTTCGTCGTCTCTGCGGATGGGAGAGGGGAACGGTCAAGGACCGCTACTCACCGTATGACGGTCACCCTCAATGTCGCCCCCGACCCGGAGGGAAGGGACCTGGAGATCGGGGATACGACGGGAGGCCGCGGCGGATCCTTGGCCGGATTGGACTAAGAGTCATGCCGATGATCGGGGGGTCGGAACGGCGTACCGTCGAAGTACTGAGCACCGGCAGCGGCGAGGAGTCCTACGGCACCGGCTATCTCATCGCCCCTGGCCTGGTCCTGACCGCTCTGCACGTCGCCCAGCCCACGCCACGCGACGTGCAGGTCCGGGACGTGGCGAGCACTGAGTTCACCCCGGCCCGTGTGGTGTGGTGTGATGCCCGCCTTGATGCGGCGCTGCTGGCGGCAGACGGCGACCTCGTTGGTGCGGCGATGGTTACCGCACGCTTCGGGGAACTGGTGTGCAGCGATCCGGCTTACCGGCCGCAGTGCACCATGTCGGGCTTTCCCAAGGCCATGCGCCGCAAGGCCGGGTGGGATCCGCAGCGTTTCATCGACGACCTGAGAACAGTGGACGGAACGATCGCGCCCCACACAGGTTCGCGTTCGAAGCTGTACGGGTTCGAGGTGTCCGGCGCGCTGCCCCGGTTCTATGAGAACTGGAAGGGGCTGTCCGGGGCCGGGGTCACCTGCCATGGGCTGCTGGTCGGCCTGGTTCGCACGGTCGACAAGCAGTGGGATCGCAGCCTGATGGCCTTGCCGGTCTCCCAGCTGCTGGGGGCGGACGGCTTTTGCCGGACCGTGGCCGAGTACACCGGCATGCTCCCTACGCTTCAGGCGGCCGATCTGCGAGGACTCCTGCATGGCGCGCCTGAACCGGTCCTGTCCTCCTCCTACTTGCTCGACCCGCATGCGCGCACCGTCACCCTCACTGGCATGTCCGGTCTCATAGAGGAGATCGTTGGGTGGTGCCGGGCCCCGCACCGCTTGGATGTCGCTGCGCTGACCGGACTGGGCGGTACTGGCAAGACGCGACTGCTCGCCGAGGTGTTACAGCGGCTGGCCGCTCCGCGGGCCGAGGACGCGGACCGTCGTCCCTGGAGCGGTGGTTTCCTCTCCGAGTGCCCGCCGCGCACCGGCTACGGCGTCCTCGCTTCCTCTCGTTATCCGCTCCTGGTGATCGTGGACCTGGCCGAGACCCGGGATCGTCAGCTTGCTGACCTGACCGCGGCTTTGACCCAGCAACGCGATGGACACACCGTGCGCGTCCTGCTCCTGGCCCGGCGCCGCGACGGCTGGTGGCAGGCCAAACGACGCGAACTGCGTGCGCTTCATGCCGGCCCGATCGCCCACACCTTCGCCGTCACCCCCGAAGACGCCTACGCTGGCCAGCCGAGCGCGGACATCTACCAGAGCGCCAAGACGGACTTTGCGCACCGGATCGAACAGCTCCGCCTCGCCGGGCATGCGGACGAGGCCTGGCGCGAGGGCGCGCTCGCGGACGCGCCCAACGAGTATGGCGCCCGCCTCGAGGACACCGGGCCTCATCCGGTCATCTACCACCACATCGCGGCCCTCGCCGACGTCCTGGTCCACTCCAACCCGGACTTCGCTGACCGTGACCACCCGATGGAGGTGGTGCTGGCCCATGAGGAGAACTACGTCCGCAAGATTGCCGAAGCCCGCCTTCCGCACGGCGCCGTGGACACCAAGCTGATCCGCAGCCTGATCACGGCCCAGTTCCTCGCCGGGGCGGCCACCGCCCGTGACGGGCAGGCCGTCATCCGCGCCGGGTACGACGCCCATCACAGTGGCTACGGCCCCGCGGCTCCCCCCGATCAACGGGTGCTCGCCGCTCTCGATGACATCCTCACCGCCGCCTACCCCAGCACCGACGGCGCCCACTGGGGTGCGGTCGGTGAGCCGCTGACCGCAGCTCTGCTCGCGGAAGTCGAGACCGACAGCGGGCACGAGTTCCTGGAGCACTTCCTGCGGCACGAAGGCCTCAGGGCCGCCCAGCGCCGACAGACCCTGGAAGCCGTCGCCCGTGTCAGTACGGACGATCCTGTGCTCGCCGAGGGCGCCCACCGTGCCGTGGCCGCCGCTCCTCAGGACCTGCTGCCCCTGGCCATCCAGGTCGCCGCCGAGCTGGACACCGATGATGCCGCCCACTGGCTGAGCGCAGCCCGGCACGCGGTCGGTATCCGCGCGGGCCAGCCCAGCGCGGACCCCGTCCTGTATCAGCGTGCTGCCGCCCTGGTGGACCAGGCCCAGGCCTGCCTGGCCGCCGGGATCAGCCCCACCACATTGATCGACGACACCGGGACCGAGCCCGACACCAGCATGGTTGCCGGGAACGCAGGGCCGCCGGGTGGTGGCGGGTCACCGGCCGGCTCCGCACCGACGGGGAGCCGCGACTACGTGCTGGTCAAGCCGACGGTGAAGTGGCACGTTCGGCTGCTGCTCACCGCCGTCAGCGTGGCCTACCTGGTGGCCATCACCGCCTCCACGGTCGGCGTGGCCTACTCGAACGGGCTGGGGGACAGATGGCTCGGCTGGTTATACGTCCCGGCGCACGTCGGCTTCAGCATGCTCGTTGCCTCGTACTGGGGTGGCGGCCGACTGGACTGGACGGCCGGAGTGACCTGGATCGGTCCCCCGCTCGTCGTGGTCATGGACGTGTGCATGGGCGCGCTGTTCCATGACGCCTGGCCACTGCCGAGTTACTTCCCTCCTGCGTGGCTGGTGTGGCTCATGCTCTGTGTACCTGGTCTGGTGTGTCTCCCGTTCACCTACCGCATCTGGTTCGGCCGGCTTCAAGAGCGGGTCGGAAGTGGGTGTTGACGGCCGGCGTGGCCGCGTGGCGCGTCACGTTCAGGTTGTGGGGTCCACGTCGGCTTGGCCCGGGTGTCGCTCTGGGCAGGCAAGCCGTGTTCAGGGGTGGGGTCGGTTGGTCGCAGCGCGGAGGTCTGGGCGCTGGGGGTGGTGCGGGGCTGCTGGGGCAGGCGGGCCCCGGGCTGGCGGTGGAGGGACAACGGCCGGCCAATGGGTGACCCAGCGCGCTGCTGAGGGTCATGCGGTCACACTCCGGCCCTGCGCAACCGAACCCATCCCGTATACGGAAAACGCATACCGCATACGCCAACCGCCCCTTATACAGAAACCGCATCACCCATTCAGGTCTGCGCAGGCAGAACCGAAACGGCCAACCCCACGCGTACGGGGAGCAGCCCGTGCCAGCCGTACTGAAGACGGCCGGGTGGGCTCCCCGCGCAAAAGGAGAAGTGATCGGGCCAGGGCTGGGCCCGCGTCCTGCGTCCGGCGGGGTCACCCCCACAGAAACTGAGAGCAACCGATAGGGCAGGCCCTGAGCACAGCGAAGCAGGGGCCTTCCCCGCAGCGCAGATCAGGCACATGCCCATGTGCAGCACCGGCGTGGAACCCTCCCTGCGGATGTGGGAAGCACCTGCGGTAGGCCCGGTGGTAAGCACACCGCAGGCACGGTCAGCACACCAGTCGATACTCACCACATCCCTCGGGCAACTAGCGGACAATCAGCGACTGAAGCGACCGAGATCTGAGCACTCCACAGGGGCGGGGAGCAGTTCGAGTGGGGACGTCGGCGGTCGTCAGCTCCCGACCATGCTGCGTCGATTCCCCGCTCGTGGCCATCGCAGGAACGCGGCGTGGCCTATGCGCGTGCTCGGTCACCCCACCACGGCAGGATCGGAGGGAGATCTGAGAGACCGCCGTGGGGAGGGCGCTTCGGCATGCGGGAGTCGCCGTCGTCCCCGTCCCAGCGGCGGGCGTATTGATCTGGCAGGCTTCCCCAGCCCCAGTACGGAGCCGGCCGGCCCGGGTCCGTGCCCAGCTCCACCAGGGGATCGATCCGCTCATCCGCCACCGTGCACAGGTGGGTCCAGTTGTCGCCCAGGTCGAAGACGTAGGCGAACTGCTCGCCGGCTTCCAGTCTGCCCAACGTGGTCGACCGGCCGTCGACCGTGCCATCGGGCGCTTCCCCGTCCCACCAGTCCAGCGGGCTCACGCCCCTTCCGCCGGCCAGCGTGAACATGTGCAGGTGCGCCATGTCCCAGCGGCCGAACGCCACATCGATGGAGGTGGCGAGCTGAGCGAAGGAATGCGAACGCGCCGCAGCAAACACACGCCCAGGCCTCGGCCAAAAATCCGCACCCAGGCCGGAGACCAGCTCCACACGAATCGACAACCACGAACGCGCCACGCCCACGTCCCCCATCCCCCGCTCCAGTGTCACCACTGCAGCTCCACGACGGAAAGTTACCGCCCAAACCGGGAAACAAACCGACCGCCCATACGGAACTCCAGACGACCGCCGACAACAAAGCGACCGAGACCAGGACCAGCCCCGCAGACGCAAGGAGTACAGCGCGGCCGCCGCAGTAAGGCCCTTCTCTGCTCGGTGCCACACCCTCGCAAGCCCATCACCGCACAGGCGGACAGCAGGCTGTCCAGTCCGGCCCCTCAACGCACGCGGCGGGCCATCCCCGCGGGTGTGGGTAAGCAGTGCGGGCGCGGCACGTGGTCGATGGGCGGAGCGGGACTGTCCCTGTGGAGGCTGGGCTGTGTTCACTTGCGGGAGGCCTGGTGTGCTTCGAAGGTGTGCGTGGTCGTCGCGAGGAGCACGGCTGGGGTGTCTTCGCATCGGAGTCCGGGGAGCCATTCCATGGCGAGGGCTTCGACGGAGTCGATCTCTTCTCGGGTGAGGCGGCCGGCAGCGGCGAGCGTGCGCAGGTCGGAGATCCAGTAGCCCAGTGGGGTGTGGTGGCCGTTGTGTTCTTCGGTGTAGTTGGCGGGGACTCGCAGGTGCTGGTGTGCGCGGTAGAAGCGCCGGGCGGCCCTAAGTCCGTGTGCGTGGGTGGTGCTCCGGCTGTCGGAGGGGCGGCGCAGTGCGAGTGCCAGGGGGTCGTGTGTGAGGGGCAGTGCGGCCAGCTGTGCCTGCTGTCCCTTGGTGAGGGTGGGGAAGAGGTCGAACTGTTCGTCCAGCCATCGTGTGAGGTCGTCCGCGTGGGGCGGCAAGGGGCCGGGTGAGATGGCCAGGGGTGTGCTGGTGGTGCGGGCCTGGGCGCACATGCGCTGCCATGCCTGGGGCCAGGCCGGGTTCCACCAGGGGTCGATGGTTTTCAGGGCGCGCTGGTAGGGGGCGGGCAGAGTGCCCTCGTCGGCCAGGTGGCGTTGTTCGGTGAGCCAGCGGCCCAGGGGTTTGCCCTGGTAGGCCTGTGTGGGTGCGGGGAGCAGGTGTCCGTGTTCGTGGGCGTATGCCTGGGCGGTGTGCAGGAAGGTCTCTGTGCTGTTGGGGGTGTGTGTCCAGCGCATGTTGAAGGTGGTGAGGGCGACGGCGCGGGCTGGGGGGAGGTTGCCGGCGGCTTTGAGGGTGCGCTGGTGGCCGAGCCAGCAGCCGAGGTGGAAGCCGTCGGGGGTGATGTGGTTGCTGGGGACGTCGAGGTGACCGTGGGTGTCGAAGAACTGCTGTGCGTGGGCCATGCCGGTTTCCCAAACGTCGGGTTCGGGTTCCATGATCCGCAGCATGAGGTGCGGGGCGATCTCGGGGGCGCGCGCGGGGCGGATGGCGCACGGAGGGGTGGGCAGCAGCGGTGTGGTGCCGTTGGCCGCAAGGCGGTGGAAGTAGTGCTCGTCGTAGGCCTTGAGAGCGATCATGATCTGGTGCAGCAGGTGGTACGGGGTACCGAATGTCGCGTCCTCGGGGCGTTGTCCGGGGCGGAAGAAGACCGGGATGACCAGGGTGGAGGTCTTGGTCGTCTGCGGGCCGATGCGCAGAGCGCGGCCGATCGCCTGGACGATGTCGATGGTGCTGTGTTTGGGGTCGGCGAAGAGCACGGAGTCGGCTTGGGGGAAGTCGACGCCTTCGACGCACAGGCGGACGTTGCACAGCACGCTCAGGTCGGCTGGTGCCCTGCCGTTCGGGTGGCGCGGGGGCTGGGCAAAACGGGCCAGGCGCGCTCGTCTCTCACGGCGGCTGTGGCGGGAGTGGACGCTTGATGCCCACAAGCCGGCGGCATGGTCGCCGGGGACGGCGGCGGCGGTTTCGGGCAGGGTTTCGGCGAAGGCCTCGCTCTGGGCGATGCTGCGGCTGAAGACGACGGTGCGGCGGATCTGGTGTTCTTCGCGTGCTTTGAACAGGGCCAGTTGTGCTGCTGCAACGCGCATGGCGTCGGCCTGGGGGGTGCGTCGGGCGGTGTCGCGTTCGGTGAGGTAGGCGTGCAGGTGCGGGTGGTGGATCTCGGGGGCGGCGATGCGGTAGTCGGCGAGTCGTCCCTCGTGGATGGCTTCGGCCAGTGAGTAGCGGTAGGCGACGTCGCCGTACAGCGAGGTGTCGTCCATGGAGGCGATCGGTTCGATGGTGGTGGGACGGTTGGTGTCCCAGATCTTGGGTGTTGCGGTGAGGTAGAGGCGGTGGCGGGCGGGGATGGCTTCGTTGTCGTGGATGACGGCCCAGGGTTTGCGGCGCCGGCCGGCCGTGCGGTGGGCTTCGTCGACGATCGCGATGTCCCAGCGGGGTAGCAGGTGGTTGTGGTGGGCCTCGACGAGCTTGGGCAGTGAGGCGTAGGTGGCGAAGACGCTGATGGGGCCTTCGGCGGTGCGCAGGGCGGCGGTCAGGTGGGCCGGATCGCGGGTCATGGTGAGCACGTTGTCGAGGACGGGTTCGCTGGTCTGTGTGTCGGAGCACAGGGCGAGGTAGTGCCCGGGCCGGTTGGCGGTGTGCCAGACGCGGGCGGTCTGGTTGAGCAGCTCCAGGGTCGGCAGCACGGTCAGGCTGCGGCTGTTGGGGGTGAGTTCGTGGGCGATGTGAACGGCGAGGTGGGTCTTGCCGGTACCGCAGGGCATGATGACCTGCTGGCGTGCGTGGCCCATGGCGAAGGCGTTGAGGACGCAGTCCGCGGCGGCGCGCTGGCGTGTCCACAGTTGGCTGGTCAGGCGTTCGGCAGGCATGTCGTGCAGCACAGGGGTGGCTCCTGCGGCCAGGGGTGACGGGCTGTGAGGCCAGGATGGGGAGCGGCCCTGTGGTGTGTGGTGCTCGTCTCGGGATCGCTCACTCGTGTGGATGAACCCTCCGGTCATAGGCGTCTCGCCGTGGTAGAGAGCCGGGTAGGACGGGTCAGGGTGCTGGAGTCTCGTCGACCGGATGACTGGTGCCGTGTGGGGATGAGCGGTGCGGGCGGCGGCTGCTGGGGCAGTGATCGGCAGGCCTTCGGGGCATGGCGTGGGGGTGCTGGGTTGGTGGTGTGGACGGGGAGCTTGCCGCGGCGGCCGGTTCGTTTCGTCGCTGACGAGTCGAACTGCTCGTTTCTGTGGCGGGTGGCCGGGGCGCAGGGCGTGGGGGTCGATTTCCTGCTGGCCGAGCTTGGTGACGGGCCGCCCGGGCAGCAGGTTCTGCGGCCGCATGTTGCCGAGGTGTTCCTGAGCGGCGCAGCCGTGGGCCGGCTCGCGCGGATGCTTGGCGTACCGTCCGCGCGGCTGCGGTGGGCCCTGCCGCATCTGCGTGCATCACATCTTCTGCCTGGTGAGCAGGCGCGGTGGGAGTGGCCGTGGCGGCCGCCGGTGCACTATCTGGTTCCGGGCTGCGGGTTGTGTGCGGCGTCACGGGGCGGGGGCTGGGGTGAGGTGTGGCTGGTGGGTGCGGAGAGGTGGAGGATCTGCGAGCGGCACGGCCGGTTCACCCATGTGCGCCAGGACGGGCCGGGAGGGGTGGATCTGGCCCGGCTGCCGGAATCGGTGCGCGCGCATCGCGGGCGGCGCAGGATCGAGCGGCGGTTCGGGCCGGTGGGGGCGGCTTTGGCCGCGGACGCTTTCGCCGTTGCCGGATGGTGGTGGCGCCGTACCCCGATGGGCGGGCCGTGGGCCCATCGGGCAGGCCTGGCCGGGGTGCGGGCGGGGGATGTCGAGACGGCGTGGCTGCTGGTGTATCCGGAGGCGCTGCGGGTGGCCAGGGCTCTGCTGCGTTACGAGCAGCGGCGGGCTGACCGGCCCGGCGGGCCCTGGGCGGAGGCCGAGGCCGAACTGGTGGGCGGACTGTCGCGGCTCGCGGGCGAGCTCGGGCTTGCGTCGGGCAGCTGGCGGGTTCCGGTGGCGGAGTGGCTCGCCCGGCACCAGTGGTGCGCACCACCCGCAGGGGGCCAGGAAGGCGGCGGGCGGCATCGAGTCCGGCTGCCGGTGACGGCACTGGTCCACCGGGGCGATGAGAGTTCGGCGTCGCTTGAGCGCTGCTGTCTGCCCTGGGACTGGAGCGATCCGTCCGCCGCCGTGTGAAGTCCCTCTGGGGGATGCTGCCGGCGTCATTCGTACGCGCGTGTGGACGTCTCCCCTGTTCGGTGAGTGAAGCCGCGAGTGGCTGCGCACCGTTGGTTGGGGCGGGAATGCTGGGGCGGGGGCCCGCGTGGCTGCGGCCCTGGCCACCGGTGGAGGAAGGGGGCGGCCATGCCGGGAACCCTGGTCAGCGCGGGTGACATCGCCGTCTGTTATCTCGACCGGTTCGGGCGTCAGCGGAAGGTTGCGGTGGCCGAGGCCGCCGAGGTGCCGTTCGAGGAACTGGCCCCGCTGGACCGGCCGGTCCCCTACCTGGGACGGAAATCGTTCGTCACCCAGGTATGGGCATCGGACACCGGCCAAGGGCTGGCGTGCGGCTCGCTGCGTCAGCAGCACTGCGCCATGCTCCTGGACCGCGACCCGACGGTGGGGCTGCGCAGCGCGGGGCCGATGGAGCTGCGCTGGAGTCTTCAGGGGCGCCGTCACCGTCTGCGGCCGGCGTTCGTCGTCTCCCGGAACGGACGGCGCGAGGTGATCTGCGTGCGGCCGGAGAACCTCACCGACCGGTGGGACAGCGATCAAGGGGTACTGGACGTGGCGGCAGCAGCTGCCGGCTGGCAGACCCGCGTGCTGGTGCCGCCCGGCGGAGTGGAACTGGACAACCTCGCACTGCTGTATGCCGCCCGCAGCCCGCGGTGGCTCACCCCGGGGCAGGACCAGGCGCTGGCCGAGCAGTTCACCTCGCCGCGCACCATCCGCTCCGGGGTACGTGCCGCCGGTCTGCCGGTACTGGCGGGGCTGGACCTCGGCTATCACCTGATCTGGGTACGGCGCCTGCACACGGACATGACCGTGCCGCTCACACCGTCGTCGACGGCATGGGCCTGCGCCAGGGGGGTTGAGTGACCACAGGGAACCGGCAGCGCACCGCAGGGGCAGCGCTGGCTGCTTCTGCTGCTGACACGTTGGCTCTGGGGGACACCGTCCGCTTCCGTGGCGCCGCCTGGGTGGTCACCGCCTTCCACGGGCCTCGTCTCTTCCTCAACGCCACAGAGCTGGCGACGGGAAGCGGGAAGCAGGCAGAACCTGCGGACATAGCGGAAGGCGGGAAGCCGCTGGAGCCGGTGGAGCCGCTGGTCATCCTGCAGACGGCTGTGACCTCGGCCCCCGACTTCGCCGTACTGGACCGGGCGGTGACGCGCAGTACGCTGCCCGGTCGCACCGGCGAGTTCCATGCCCTGCCGCGCGATGTCCGCACGGCTGCTGAGAGGTGGGAGCGGCACGTCAAGGAGGTTCTGCACCAGCAGGCCCCGAACGTTGCTGCCACCACCGTGCCCGAGGCGGCCTTCGACCCCGAACGGCGTACCCTGCGCGAGCGGTACCGGGCCAAGGCCGAGCAGCTCTCCCTCGCCGGAGTGCCGGTGTCCGCGGCCACGGTGGAGCGCAAGTGCGCGGCCTGGCGCAGGGAAGGCCTGATGGGCCTGGTCGACAAGCGGCACCTGCGGAGCGCGGCACCGCATGGACGGGTGGATGCGCGGGTGGTCGACATCGTGTGGGAGATCCTGGACGACGAGCGGGCCAGGGGCCTGTCGCCGGGGACGCTGTCGCGGCTGATCGGCCGGGTGGAGCAGACGGTCCGGGCCCGCTACGCGGATCTGCTGGCCGATCCGGATACCGCCCGGGGGCTGGTGATCAGTCCGGCGACGTTCTACCGGCTGCTGGAACGGCTGGGGATCACTGCCAAGAGCGCGCATGAGGCCGCGGCCCGGCATGCGGCCGGTCCCGCCATCAGCGGCGCGGCGCGGGGCGGGGCCCGGCGGGCGACCTGGGCCCGCTGGCCCGGGGAACTGGTGCAGATCGACACCACCGGGCTGGACGTCCTGGTGTTGGGGGACGACGGGCGGGTCATCTCCGTGGAGCTCACGATCGCGGTCGATGTGGCCACCCGCAGCATCACCGGCTCCATGATCGTGCCCAAACGGACCGGCCGCACCAGTGGGAAGGGGCGGTGGCAGGCTGGGCGGGCGACCCGCTCCTTCGACACCATGCGGGTCCTCGCCCAGACCATGGCCCCGCTTCCAGCCCGGCCGGGCTGGGCACCGGAAACGTTCATGGAAGGATCCGGCCTTCCCTTCGAAGACCTCCTGGCCGCCGACCCCCGCTTCGCCCACGCCGCCGCCCGGCCCGTCATCAAACCGGAAACACTCGTCATCGACCACGGCTCGCCCTTCATCTCCGCGGACTTCACCCGCGCCTGCCACAGCCTGGGCATCGAGGTGCGTGAGGCGAGGCTGCGCACCGCCGTCGACAAGGCGATCGTGGAGCGCGCGATGCGGGCGGTGAAGACCGGCTTCAGCCAGTACCTGGCCACCTACACCCACCACCGCCTGGACCTGCGCGGCAAGCGCATCCGCAAACAGCCGCTGTGGACGATCCCCCAGCTCCAGGACCTGTTCGAGCAGTGGGTGGTCCTGCACTGGCAGCAGACCCCGCATGGGGCGCTGCGCTCCCCCTTCACCCCCGGGCTGCGGCTCACTCCCAACCAGATGTACGCCGCTATGGTCTCGCTGCGCGGCTACCGGTCCACCGCCCTGAGTGCGCAGGAGACCCGCAAACTCCTGCCGGCGGTGTGGGTGCGGGTCAGCCGCAAGGGCTTCCAGATCAACAACCGCACCTACAACCTCGGCGGCGGGAGGCTCGACCCCTTCCGCAGGCCGTCCGGGATCACCGCGCGACAGGGGCGGTGGGAGGTCCACTACTCCCCCGACCACCCGGGCGTGGCCTGGCTGTTCGACCACCGGACCGCAGCGGGCACCGACCCGTGGACCGAGGTCCCCTTCATCCACCGCCGGCTCCTGGACGACCGGTGGACCGAGGAGACCTGGGCGCAGGCCCTCCACCTCCACCTCGCCGCCGGCGGCAGGCGCCATGACGAGGCCGCCATCACCCGCGCCACCGCGCAGCTGCTGCGCACCGCCCACGCTGGCCCCGCACCCACCGGCACCGGCACCGGCACCGGCAGGGCCGCTCCCCACACAACCGCGCCGCCGCGTCCCACACCGCCAGCCCATCCCGCTCTGCCAGCCCCGGCCGACCCCACGGACGACATGCCGCCCCTGGACCCGGACACCGTCCGGCCCTTCCGCTCCCTCGACCGCCCGGCCAGTGACCTTTTCGACGACAGACCCGAACCCGCCCGCGGCCCGGGCCAGAGCCTCGAGGAATTCCTGGCATCCCTGCCCGGCCTGAACCCACCCCGCGCTCCTCGTCCCGGTGATCCTGGTCCCGGCGCCCCGCGTGACGACGCCCCGGGTGATGCCACCAACAGCGACGGCGACAGCGACAGCACACCCCGTATGCGGGACACCTCCCAGACCGGCAGCAGCCCTGGCCTTCCCCCACCCCACCGGCCGCCCGGCGACGAGGCGGACCCCTCACCGCAAGGAGACGACCGGTGAGAACCCCCGCCCGCGACACCCCGAGTGCCCCTCCTCCCGCACCGCCACCACTGCCGGATCCCGGATCACCCACCACGCTCGACGGCTGGCGCGCCCGCGTACGCCACCAGCCCCCTTCTCCCCCGATCCCCCCGGCCGGCGACACCGGTCCCGTCGACGAGGACGACCCACGGGTCCGCTACCACGCCCAGCTCGGCCTCGTCGAAACCACCGACATCACCACCGGCCTCAACACCGCACGCCGCCTGCTGCGCCTCAACGGCCAACGCCGCCACCCCTGCCCGCACATCGCCATCGACAGCGACTGCCGCGGCACCGGCAAACGCACCCTGCTCCACCACATCGGACTGGCCCACCAAGGACGCCGCGAAAAACTCCACGGCATCGACGACAGCCGCATCCCCGTCGTCTGCATCAACGCCCCTTGGGAACAGGGCTCGCCCGCCGACTGGTCCGCGGCCCTCGCGGTGTTCATCGGCTGGGACCTCTACCGCAGTGACACCGAACAACGGCCCGTCCAGCGGATGAAAGACTTCACCGGCCCCGCCGTCCACGTCATGCGCCACGCCCACACCGAGGTCTGCCTCATCGACGGCATCGACCGGCTGCGGCCCGAAGACCTCCAGCCGACATTCGACTACTTCGACTACCTCGCCGACGAACTCGCACTCACCGTCTTCTGGAGCGGCATCGGCTCCAGCGACATCCTCCGCGAAGCCCGCACCAACCGCTTCCCCGCACTACGCCGGCCCACCGAAACCACCACGCCGATCCGGGCGCGCTCGGTCCCCACACTCTGGGTCAACCGGCTCCCACCCCGCAGCAAACAACACCCCGACGAATGGGTCGCCACCCTCGCGACGCTGGACGGCAGACTCCGGCTACGCCACCACACACCCGGCAGCCTCCTCAACCACCAGAAAGAGCTCTACCGGATCACCCACGGACTCATGGAACACCTCACACCACTCATCGCCATGGCCGCCCAACTCGCCATCCTCGACCACACAGAAACCATCACCGAAGACATCGTTGCCGACGCCGCCCACTACCTCGACCTCCCAAACAGAGCCGACACCGAGCAGCAGTGGTGACAGGCCTCGCGCGCTGGGTGCAGCCACGCTCACCGTTCAAGGCGGCGCGCAACCGCCCTGCTCCGGCCCCTCAATGAAAGTGGCCGCAACATCCTCAAGTGATGGCGGGTGGGCGGCACGCGCCCAGCTCGTGGGCGCCGTCAGGAACGATCAACTCGTCCCATGGGAGTGACGCGCTCTGCCATGACCTGCAGCCGAGCACACAAGGGAGGCCTGCTCAGCAATCCGCGTTTACCCCTCGACCTCGTGCTCCGGCTTGTCGTCCTCGAGCTCGGCGTACCCGTACAACCAATAATCCGTGGCCTCCCTGAACGCTGTCTCGCGCATCCTTTCCTCATAGTCTTCGTACGTCTCATCCGGATGGATCTGCCCGGTGCGCCGCTTGATCTCTTCATCGCGTTCACGGCGCTCGAGGTACTCCTGCAGAGCAGGGTCAGCATCCGGGCACACGTGCCCTCGTCCTTGCCTCGGCGGTTCGGGCCGTCGCCGGCGGCCCTGGACACGGTCGAGAACCATCTGCCACTCGGCGATGTCCTGGGCACTGACGTCGAAGGCTTTCAGGAGCACCGACAGCTGCTCGTGGCTGGGCAGGACCTTCCCGTTCAGGATCAGGTGGGCCGTCGAACGCGGCACACGATGCCCACCGGCCCCGGTCGCCTGCTCGATCGCACTGTAGGAGGGGCGGCCGGCCCGCAGACGCAACCGCGTCAGCTCCTGACCCAGAGCAGCCGGGGTACGGACCTGCCGCACCCGTCGGGCACGGCCCGACAGATACGGGCGAGCCCTCTCGATCGCGGCCGCCTTCCACAGACTCCGTGCTTCCTCGACCCACCGCCGCGTCTGCCGGCTGCCGGGGTCGCCAGCAGCACGGACGTAGGCGAGAACGGTGTCGAGCGGAGGCAGGTGGGTACCGCGGGCCGCCTGGCTGAGGGTGGAGGCACCGCGGTACCCGGGCGTGTTCGGTGGACCGGTGCACTCGGACAGGGCCTCGTAGGTGGTGCGGGCTTCGCCCTTGAGCCTGCGCAGGTAGACGGCCAGGGCCCGCAGCCGGGGGCGGGCGCTGGCGTCGACCGGCTTGGTCGGACGGCCCATCGTCACCGGGCGCGGCGACGGGAGGGCTTCGCAACGTCGCTCGTACGGCGACCGGTGATCAGCTCGGCCACGGCGGCGGCCACGACAACCAGCGCAGCCGGAACCTGCCGGTCACCGGCAGCCAAGATCGCCGATGCCGCAACAACCACGACGATGACCACGACCTCCGGGATACCCAGCCGGCCCGGCTGGACCTGCGCGGGAAGGTGGGTGGAGCAGGACACCGACGGCTCAGGGCCAGCGGCAGGCAGAGAAACGGCAGACATGAGCAACTCCAGACAGGTAGGGGCCACACACCCAACTCGGGTGTCATAAGGCGGGATTGACGCGAGCTCGCACCGCCGTCGAGACCTCATCGTGCCCGCACCGGCACCCCTACAGCCAGCCGGATCGGCGGGCATGCAGAGCGACGTAATCACCCGCCAAAAACACGCACTCACCGTTTATGCCTGCTCAGACCCCCTGAAAGATCAAGTTAACCCGAAACCATCCAGAGCCTCCGCGCTCTCCCGACCTTCCAGAGCCACCACCCTCCCAGGGACAGCCGACCGTGACCGTGCAGGCGCTGCAGGATCGCGAGCAGCTCTGCGGAAGGCGCGCCTCACAGACACCACTCCCGTACGGCTGCCGTTCGGACAGCCCACCCACGAACCAACCCGCGCCGTCTCGCTGTCCACGCTCCCCCGAAGTCCGCAAAACCCCATGCCGGCCTCGGCGACTGGAACCCCGGTCAGCAGGTGCCAGCCACGAGCCATCCCTCCCTCCCGCAACGGTGGACGCACGAGTTCGCGGGGCGCGGCCACTGGTCGGGGCACTCAACGAAGTGACCAGCACAGCGCGGCACCCGAGCCCCAAGCGGGCACCCGCCAGCAGGCGAAACCTCGAAAAGCCATCACCAGAATTCTCAATACACCTGCAGGAATCTCACCAGGCCTGCGGTACAGCACGTCAAACCATGATCAAAACGTGAAAAACACGCCACCACACCTCTCAACCACCCATCACCACAGGTCAGAACACCCTCTCTACCGCACCAAAAACGAGAACTCACACGAGGGAGCCGAACTTGCTCACGCAGACCACGATCCGTGTTCCGCAGATCGCCGCGTCCGCGGGCACGTGGATGCGCCCGTACTCACTGGAGTCCTGGGTGTCCCGCTCGGACTCGCACGGGGCTCCGAAGTCCACTTCGAGCCGGCGGACCAGCCTGCTGAACGCGAGGCCGGTCGCGGCGCGGTCGTAGTGCTGCGGTTGTTCCAGCCGCTCGGGGTCGTCGAGTTCGCGCAGGAGGGCCAGCAGTTCCGTCTCGGTCATTGCCATCCGCCCATCCTGCCGCCCGGCGGGCGGCAGCAGAGGGGGCAGGGGTGTGCAAGCAAGGGCCAGATCCGGAGGTGGTGGTCTAGGCTGCGGTCTCGCGCTCGATGGCTGCGAGACGGTTCTTGAGTCGGTAGCTGGGGCCGTTGATGGAGACGACGTCGCAGTGGTGCAGGAGCCGGTCCAGGATGGCCGTGGCCAGGACCTCGTCACCGAACACCTGTCCCCATTCGCTGAAGGTCTTGTTCGAGGTCAGGATGATCGAGCCCTTCTCGTAGCGCTTCAAGATCACCTGGAAGACCAGGTTCGCCTCAGCGCGTTCGAGGGGCCGGTAGCCAACCTCATCGACAACGAGAACACCGGGCCGGAGGTCAGTACGGAGCTTGCTGTTGAGGCGTCCGGCCGCCTCGGCGGCCTTGAGCTGGCGGACCATGTCGTCGAGGGTCGTGAAGTAGACGGAGAAGCCGGCCCGGCAGGCGGCGACCGAGAGCGCGACAGCGATGTGGGTCTTGCCGACCCCGGGCGGTCCCAGCAGGGCCGCGTTGGCCTTGGCCTCGACGAACGCGAGGGTGGCGAGGTCTTTGATCTTCCGGGGATCGAGTTCGGGCTGGAAGGAGAAGTCGTACTCGTCGAGCGTTTTGTGGTGCGGCAGCTTGGACAGCCGCAGGCCCTGGCGGAAGCGCCGGTCGTCACGAATGGCGAGTTCCTCGGCCAGGACGAGGTCGAGGAAGTCGAGGTAGCCCATCTTGGCCTCGTCCGCCCTGCCGGCGTACTGGTTCAGGCTCTCGGCCAGGTGGGGCAGGCCGAGCTTGGCGGCCGTGGTGCGGATTCGAGTGCTGACCAGCTCGCTCAACTGGGCTCCTCCTGTGTGGGGTGGGTAGTGAAGGGACGGGTTCCGGTCAGTTCGTCATAGACCGACAGGGGTCTGCGGCCGACCTCGACGCGGACGGCCGCGGCCCGGTTCAGGAGAGCCATCAGCGAGCCGGCCGTTTCCTCGCCGAGGGCGTCTTGATGGCGGGGTTGCGGAGGGATGTCACCGGTGGTGGTCCGCCGGTTCCGGCCGTCGGGAAGACCGTCCCAGTGCTTCTCGTCGACGATGCAGGCCCCGCGGCCGACAGCCCTGCGGTGAATGGCCAGCAGGGTGTCGCCGTTGGTATCGGGGACGGTGGAATGCAGCGTGATCTGGGACTCCGTGGCTCTGACTTCCACCAGCTGGCGCGGGCGGACTTTGCGGGCCGGGACCGAGTAGAGGTTCGCGTCGAAGGCGACCAGGCAGTCCTTGCCGACGTAGCGAAGGTGCCGCTGGGTGACCACGTAGGGTGTCGCCGGCAGGGGCCTGAGGGCCATGTGGTCGCGGATCGCGCGGTGCCCGATGACTTCGCCGTGGGTGCCGTGGGACTTCGCCCGGCGCAACGGAACCCAGGCGTTGAAAGCGGAGTCCAGCTCCTCGATGGAGGAGAAGGACCGTCCGGCCAGGACGTGGTCGCGGACGATCAGGACCTGCCGCTCGACCCGGCCTTTCCCGGTGGGGCGGTAAGCGGCCAGCACGTCGATGTCGAAGTCGTAATGCCCGGCGAACCCAACCGCTTCCGGGTGCAGCGGAACGGCCTCGCCCGGTGCCACGTGGCGTCGGACGACGGTCTTGGTGCGGTCATAGACGATCGACATCGGCACCCCGCCGAAGTGGGCGAACGCCTGCCGGTGGCAGTCGAAGAAGGTGGCCAGGTCCTGGCTGGTGGTGAAACAGCAGAACGGATCTCGCGAGTAGGACAAGGTCATGTGGAACGAGTAGACCTTCGGGATGCCGAAGTGGGCGAGGATCTGCCCTTCGTCGCCCCAGTCGACCTGAGCCTGTGCCCCGGGCACGACCTCGAATCTGCGGTGCAGGCCGGCCAGTTCGCCCGGGCTGATGCCCAGTTCCTCCGCGATCCGAGGCCGGGCCTCCTGCATGTAGAGCTTGACCCGCTGGTAGGTGCCGGTGAAGCCGTACTCGGCCACCAGCCGCTCGTGAACCACAGCCCCTTTGATCAGAATCTCCGACCGCAGCATCGCGTCGATCAGGGGCGCGACCTCATCCACCTTCCGCCGACGGCCATGTCCCGGCACAGCCCGACGAGGCGGGGCAACCGGGCCTTCAGAGGACAGGTATTTGCGGACCGTGCGGCGGTTAAGCCCGGTCTCCTTCGCGATCTCCGACAGGCTCATCGCCCCGGACTCGAACAGCCCGCGGAAGCGTCGAAGCTCCATCCATCGTTGTGGGTCCAAGACCACGGTCAGCCGCCCTCCGCCACCCTTCACAGGCCGGCAGCAGACTGCCCACGATCAGTCCTCGGTACGTCAGGAAGTGGGCACGTTCATCCGTACGTGACTGGGCACGTTCACGTGTCCGCCGACACGCGGCGGGGGCGGGTGAGGATGCGCTGTATGCGGTGGCGGGCCGGATGCTCGCGGCGCGGCCCTATCATCGGCCGGTGCATCCTGCGGTGATGCGGGCGGCGTTGTTGGCGGGTGAGGATCCGCCGGATGAGCCTGGCTCCGGTGGTGTGGCGCATCTGTTCGCGGCGCTCGGGCTGGGGCCGCAGGAGGTCGGGGCAGAGGCGCTGTCCGAGGGGTTTGCCGCGGTCGGCATGTTCGATCTCACGGCCGGCGAGTGGGCGCAGATGCTGGGCGCGGCCAAGCACGGTAAAGCGCCGCCGGTGCCGTGGGAGCTGCTCGGAGAGGTTGACTCGGTGGAGCAGGTGCGCGGGGCTAGTGACGAGGAGCTGGTGAGGGCGCGGACGGTGCTGATCGGGCTGCGGCCGTTCTACGCGATGTATATGCTGCACGGCCTGTTCATGCCCGACACCCCCGGGCTGGCCGCACTGCGGGCACTCATCGACGAGCGCGGCATGGGCCGGTCCTCGACCAGGTCGTCTCGATCAGCCCGACGCCCCGCCAGTTCGCCGAAGGCCTGACGGCCTGCCACGGCGACATGCTGGACGAGTTGTACGAGACGCTGATGGAACAGCTCATGGCAGACCCGGACCTCTTTCGCCTTCCCGGTGACGAAGGCGGCGCCGCCGGGTTCGTGAACACCTGGACGAGCACCCTGCACGAGCAGGCCGGGCTGGCTGATGAGGCGCGGAGTGCGTGGGGCACCGTCTGACACCGCTACGGCTTCGGATAGGGCTCGACAGGCGGTGGCAGTGGTCAGCCCTGGACGATCGGCACCGCCAGACTCGTACCGCGGGCGATGGCGTTGAACAGGTCTGGGAACGGGCGGAGCTCCTCCAGGTGAGCCTTCCAGATCTCGTCTCTCGATTGGCCGAGGTGGGCGGTGGTGAAGTACAGCGCAACGAGGTAGCCGGGCATGGCGCGGCCCCAGGTCTGGCTATTCTCGTTGTCCCACCATGCCCTGAGGACGGCCTTCGTGTCCTCCAGGCTCATCAGGCCGGCGCTGGGCAGGATGGCGGTGCGGGCGACCAATTCACCCTCGTCGAAGCTGCGCACACCCATGAGCAGGCCGGGAAGGCAGGGAAGAAAGTATGCGTCGGGTCGAACGCCGATCACCCGGGACTGCTCGGCTACCGGGAGCACCGTGAATGTGCTCGTCAGAGCAGGCAGGCTCGTGCGGACCTCAGGGTAGGCCACCAGAGCGAGGGCCCTGGTCTCGTCGGGTCGGAGGTAGCCAGTCGCTGCGATCTGGGTGGCGATGCTGGTGATCTTGGTGCTGTAGAGCGTGCGCATGGGGTCGGGCAGCGCTTTCCAGAACGCCGGGAGGTCGCCGAGACGGCCGAGAGCCGCGAGTTGGACTGCCGGCTCAGCCGTTTCAAGTCTGGACATGTGCCGGGCCAGATACTCCTCTGCCAGGGGCTGGTCGCGGTCGGCGAACAGGCGCAGGCACTGTGCCATCCGATCGGCGAACATCGGTGCGGCCAGAGGCATCCTGTCGTCCTCGATCTGCAGCAGGGCGAACTTGGCAGCGAAGTCGACCAGCTTCGCGCGGGAGGTGGGGCGGACGCGGTCGAAGAAGGTGTGGCCGAGGTAGCCGGCCTCGAACGTGAACGCGGGATCTGCAACGTGGGCGATGAAGCTGTCTCGCACCTTGCGGCCCTGGCTCGGCTGGTGCACCAGAACTGCGTCGAGGGCCGCTGCGAGATGGGCGCGGGCGTACTCGGACGTCGGGACGTACAGCTCTCCCATGGGGCGAAGGGAGGGGTGGGCGCACAGGTGCCGGTCCTCGCGCAGCCGCTCGAGCTGTGTCTTGTGTGTGTTGTCGATCAGTTCCAGCTTCTCCGCTACGTCGAGGATGGTGTTCTCGACGTTGAGCATGAGGGGCACCGCGTCGGCCGCGCCGGGCTGCTGGGCGCGCTCGACGTCCTCGGCCAGGGGGCGGGCGTCGGGCTCGCCTTCTTCTTTGAGGACCTCGATCTTATGGATCAGGTCCGCGCACACTGCGGTCCAGGTCAGGACGATGGCGGCTCGGGCGGCGCCGGTGGCGTAGCAGCGGTGTGCTTCCTTCACCAGCGGCCGCACGTCCGGGTTGACCACCCGGTTCACCAGGTCGTCCAAGTCGAGCATTTACTCCCCGTCCCCTTCGTGCTGTGCGGGTGACAGTCGTTGCCTGAGCCCGTCGGGAAGAGCTTAGAGGCAGGCTGCGCGGCCAAAGCCGGATATCTGTTCTCTATGCGCAAGGCTGGCACCGTCACGAGCGGCCCGGGTGGAAGATGGGGAGGCGGGTGGTGACAAGCGCCTCTGTACCCGCCGGTCACATGCGAGGCTCGCGGGTCGGCGTGCGCTCCGCGCGTGAGTTCGGCCAAGGACCGGAGCAGCGTTCAGGGGCTGTGGAGCGCCATCCGCATGACGAAGCGCGGAGCCGGAGCGTCCCGGCTCGGGGGTTACAGGCGCCAAGTGCAGATGCGCTCGGCGGCGGCCTGGTAGACGGTGTCCTTGCTTTCCTGGATGTCGAGGACGAGGTTGACCATGGCCCCGTGTGGGGGGCGATGTCCTCGCCAGCGTGTGAGCGGCGGCATGCGCCGCGCAGTCCCCGAGTGGGGCCCGCGTCGTGCGAGGGGTGCCTGCTCCCTCCGCGGGGCGCAGGAGGGGGGCTGGGAGCAGGTGCTGAGCTGGTTCGCGCCGGCTTCGGGCAGGGAGGTGCGGTTCGGGCGGCAGCTGGCGCGGGCCCGATGATGCACACGAATCTGCCGCGGCAGCGGAGGGCGACGGGGCCGGGGACGCTGCGGGCGAAGGCGCTGTCCCTGGCGGCGTGCCGTGATGTGCGGCGCTCAGCCGTGTTGGCTGGGCCTCATTTTCTGAGTTGTGGGGGCCTGGTTGATCTATGTGTGTCTTGCTAGGGGGGTGGATATGCCTTTGGTCTGATTCGCAGGGTAGGTCTGAGGGGTGGGTGTGGGCGTCAGAGGGACGGGGTCGCTTGAGCTGTTGTTCAGCGAGGCGCAGGGACGTATCCGAGTGTCGGTGGCTGGGACGCCGGAAGGGACGGACGCATTGTCCGTGCCGGTGCGGCGCGAGGGGGTGAATCGCGCTCCTCGCAACCGGCAGGGCTTGCTGCGTATTCGGGAGGTTGATCTGGTTACTGCCTACGCGCAGTCGGCTTACGATCCGCCAAGTTCCTTGGATGGCAGGCATTTGATCTGGGTCCTGTCGGCCGGGCGGAGGTCGTGGGCTGCGGTGGCGTCTCGGTTCAAGGACGAGGCGTGGGCTGTTGCTGTGGCGTTGGTTCGGTGCGGCGGTGTCGTGCTCCGGTGTGCGGTCGACGAGGACTTGGAGCTTTCGGAACCGCTGAGTTGGCGCCTGTCTCATTCGTGGGCGCTGCAGACGGATGAGTTGTTGCAGGAGTTGCGGGGGTGGCGGGACCCGGATGAGATGCGCAAGGAGCTGCTCGCGTTGATGGCCCCTGTTCCTGAATTGGAGTGGGAGCGGGCACTGTTGGAGGGGTGTCCGGTGGGCTCGGCGCTTCGGGTTCCGTTGGGGAGTGCCGTGGGAACGGAGGCTTGGACGGCTTATGAGGCTGCCGTGCGGGCGGCTTCGGTGTGGTGGCCGGCGGATTTGGCTGGGGAGCGATTGTCTGCCAAGGAGTTGGCTGGCCTTGCTCTGGGCGGTTCGAAGAAGTGGACTCCTGCTCGGCAGGCTGCCTTTGAGAACTTGGTCGGGGTGAGTTTTGACCTCGCGGTCGATGAGGCTGATATCGACGTTCGTGTGAGAGGTCCTCTGCGGTGGCGGGTGGGGTCAGTGGCTGCCGATGCTTCGGTGGCCAACCCGTGGATCGCGGTGCCTGCTGGGGCGTTGCGGCTGGTGGGTGAGGTTGAGCACGGAGGTCGGGGGGTGTTCCTGGTGGAGAACTCGGACACCTTTGAGCGTGTATGTGCGATTCCCGAGGTGACGTCGCAGTGGCTGTGCGTCTGGGGCAAGGGGTACGTGACGAACCAGCTGGTCGCGCTGCTGGAGTGGATGCAGCCTCAGCGGCTCGCGATCTGGGGGGATTTGGATGCTGATGGGATCGCGATCATTGACGATATCTCTCGACGGCTCGGCCGGAAGGTGCACGCGGTGGGGATGGAGGTTGAGTTGTGGCGTGCTGGGCCGTACAGGGAGCAGGAGCCTGAGCAGTATGTGAAGGCTCAGTCGTTGGCGGCTCGGATGGCTGATGAGGGGCCTGTGGAGCTGCGGGCGTTGGCGTCGGAGATCGCGGTGACGGGCGAGTCGTTGGAGCAGGAGCCTTTGCACAGGAAGGTGCTGCCGCGTTTGGTGGAGCTGTTGGGTGCGGTGCCGGCCGGTGGGTGATCAGCTCGCGTTCGGGGATGGTGAGCAGGCGGATCTCGCTGCGGCGGTGCAGTTGGCCAACTGGCGGGCGTTTATGGCTCCGGTTGCTGAGGATGCCGGTGCTGTGGCGCGGCATCCTGAGGTGGCGCGGGTGGCGCTTGCGATCTTGAAGGTGTTTGCCGAGCATTCCGGTCCGCATGGTTTGACGCGGGCCGAGGTGGTGCAGGCGTTGGCGGGTGATCCTCGGGAGTGGTCTTCGGATCTGATCGAGCATCGGCTGACGGTGTTGACACGCCTTGGGTTTCTCGAGCCTTATCTGCTGAAGGCTCATCAGGATCGGTACGTGGTGCGTCCGGCAGGGTTGGCTGGAGCTTTGGCTGCCGAGAGGTTGGCGGAGCACGGTGGCGTCGATGAGTTGATCTTGCTGTTGGACCGGGCGAGGGCTGTGTTCGACCGCAGCAATCCTGATCCTGAGGCTGCCTTGGACTATCTGGTGTCGTGCCGTAACGCGCTGCGGGTTTTCGCTTTGGACTTGCAGCGGTTGGTCGCCACGGGGACGCCGACGGAGCTGATGGAAGCACAGCGACAGCATGATCATCAGGGGTTCACGCGTCAGGTGGCGGAGCTGAACGAGGTGGTGACGAGTCGGTTCAGTGGCAGTTGGGCACTGGAAGAGGCGGCTTCGGCTCTGATTGAGGCGGAGCAGTTCTACCGGCGGCAGGTGATGGTCGCGGCCGACAAGGTTCTCGCGCAGGGCGGTGGCAGTTTGAACTTCGATGTTCTGACTGTGAGCGAGTACACCGACGCAGCCTTCAAGGGGGATGTGGCGCTGTTGTCTCAGGTGGGCACGGCACTTGTCGCGGATGCCCCGTCGGTGTGGATTGACCCGGCGCAGGTCTTGGAGACGGTGTCGGGTTTCGCTCCGCGCTCAGGTGCCCGGGGGCGGCCGCTCGTGATGGACGATGCCGAGCAGGAGGAGGAGCCCTGGGAGTGGGCTGAGGGAGCTCATTCTCGTCTCCTGGAGGATCGTCGGCTCCTGGCCGACGAGCTGCTGGCCGGGGACCAGGAGGTTGATCTCACAGCGCTCCTGTACGCGGCGGGCTGGCCGGCGGCGGCGGCGATCATCACGGATGTTCTGGCGCTGGGTGACGAGCCTGGCGAGCCGTACAGCGTGGTGGTGGAGGATGCGCTGCTGGCTGATCCGGCTGCCTCTGTCACCTATCTGCATCCTCTGCTGCTGCGCAGGCACGACGTGAGCGACGAGGCCGACGGTGGTGGGGATGACGTTTGAGAATGGCTCTTCTTCGTCTGGGTCCGATACAGAGGAGGACCTCCAGGCGCAGGTGCTGTTAGGGCGGTTGCGTGCTCAGGGCGTGGCGTCGGCTGCTGTCGGCGAGTCCGTGTTGGCCAGGGCAGCCTCAGCGGCGAGTGGGAGCGGGCGCCGGATTGTGCGTGTATCCGGCTCGACGCCTGGCGATCTGGTGGTGCTTGGTTGGGACGCCGAGACGGCTCCTGTCGCGGGGATCTCGGTGGCGGGGTGGCAGGTCGGTCTGCCGCCGGTCGCGACGCTGGTGTGGGCGGCCTGTCTGCGTGCGGCGTGGCCTCGCCCTGAGGTGCTGCCTTTTCCGGGGGTGGCCTTTCTGCGTGCGGATGTGGTGTCGCTTTGCTGCCGGTTGGGGGCGGATGAGGACGCGGTGGAACGGACCGTGGACGGAGTGCTGCAGACAGCCCGTCTCCTTGTCTCGCAGGGAGATGTTCTGAGGCTGGGGCCCGCTGTCGCAGCGCTGCCGGCTGTGGTGGTGGAGGGCCTTCGGCGCGGGCATCATCTGCTGCCCGCGATGCACGCCGAGGGGCTGGACAGTGGTGAAGCGGGCGGTGAGAAGGCGGTGGCGCCTGCGCGAGAGGTCGGCGGCGGGGACCGGTTGGTAGATGGTGGCGCTGACGGTTACCTTGTCCGGTCGGTAATCGCCGCCCTGGAGTCGGCGCGCCGTCCCCTGCCGCGGGCGAGTCTGCCGATGCTGGCGGATCCTGCGCTGCGGGCCCGGGTCGGGCGGGCTCTGGAGCGTGGCGGGCGGCAGTTGCTGCAGACGGAGCAAGGCAACTGGGTCACGGGCTTTCGCGATCCGGTCAGCGATGCGCTGGTGGCCGAGGGCACAGGCACTTTGGGCGATGTGGACAGGGCAGTGCTGGCCCTGGTGCTCTTGCACACGGTGGCGCTCCCCCGCGCTCAGGGCCGGCACCGGCACAGCCGGTGGACGGGCGAAACGCACACGGTCACTCTCGCGGTGCTTGCCTCGAACCGGAAGATCTCCAAAGTGGCGATCAGTGCGGCGCTGCGCCGTCTGAGGGCTGCCGGGATGGTCGCGGAAGCCACCACAGGGCGATACCTGCCCGGGCCGGCTTTAGACCGTCTGACCGCGGAGCGCAGCAACCTGCTGTGGGAGGACTTGATCCTTGTCGGACGGCCTGACGGTCATCTGGCGGCAGCCATCCGACGCCGGCGGCAGCTGGCGGACAGCCCTGTTTCCCCGTCTGTGGCCGCCAGCGGCGGCGCAGGGAAGGATCTTGTGTGAGCGAGCAGCCTTTCAATGTCGCGCTCAGCAAGCTCGGTGTGATCGGCACCAGGCAGCTGGTTGCCGTGCAGACGTTCTTCATTGCGCGATTGACCTCACATCCCGTGGCACTCGTACCCGGCACTTTCGTGGCCGTGACGGGCCGGGGACCCAAGGATTCCAATGAGTCGGGCAAGACAAGCTTTTTGGCTGCTGTGGCGCTCCTGCTGGGTGACCCGGAGTGGCGGATGACCGGAGGCGGCTCGGTGCATGCACCGAAGCTGCTGTTCGAGCCGGTGACGGCTGGAGCATCCCCAGAGGTCAGTGAGCCGGCCCAGGTCGGCTATGTGGTGGGGGTCTTTGCCGATCCGGACGATCCTCAGACCAGCGCTCACACGGTGTGGCTGCAGATATCCGCGAAGTCGCCGCATGTCGAAGTGCGGCACAAGACCGGGGTCCACCTGCTGATCGAGGGGGACGATCGCAGCCAGCACGAGAAGGCTGCCGGTTTCTTCCGCAGGCTCGGGGGCAAGCCGTTGGGCGCTACGGAGTACGCCGAGGTTCTCTACGGACGTGCGCCCCGGCTGCTCGCCTACATCGTCAGCCGTGGCGGGATGAGGTCGCGCCCCTCCTTGCTGAAGCTGGACGCGGGCACCTTCACTCCCGTCCAGATCGGGGACGCGCTGATCGATCTCACTGGCAAGGCCGCGATGCTGGCCCATGATGTACAAGACCGGAAGAAGCTTGCCCAGACGCAGGCTGATCTGGCCGAGGCACTCAAGAAGGCCGAGGGTTCCTACCGGGACGAAGAGGGGATCCTGCACGCGGTCGACACCCGGGAGCGCGCACGCGTCGAGACAGAACGGGCTCATGATCTGTGGACGCTGGCCTCGGCACGAGCCCATGTGGACGCGTTCGTCACTGAACGTCGCATCGCCTCCCATCTCGAGCTGCTCACAGGCACGCTGGAAGAGTTGAAGGGGCAGCAGAGCACGGCCAGGGAACTGCTGACCGCGGCACGCGATACCCGCCTGCTGGAACGCACAGCCCAAGAGGCGTCCCAGCTGAAGCAGCAGGCGCAGCAGAGCCTGGAGGAAGCCAACGAGAAGCGGGGAGAGCTCAGATCTGCGCTGGAACGCGCGCAGCGGGATCGCCGCACGGCCCAGGCTCGGGCCGAGGGCTACGAGGGGCCGCCGCCGGCCAAGCTGACTGAGCTGCTCGACTCCCAGCAGGCCCTCCTTGTGCAGGCGAAGGCTGAACTGATCAGGGCCGAGGAACGGGTCAAGGAAACAGACCAGGAACTCGCTGATGCCCGCCAGGGACGCACTGGCCGGGCGGCCGCTGCTTTGCAGGCACTGCACGACGGTCCGTGCCCTGACGCCGTAGGGCTCATGGCCAGCACACGCCTCCACCCTGATGCCCGCCCCCTGTGGGAGGCCCGGCTGGCACCGTGGAGTGATGCGGTCTGCGTCCCCGCGGACCTCCTCGACCGCGCGATCGAGGCCGTCAGCGAGTTGCCGGGGACCCTGCTCGTCACCGGTCCCCCGGCATGGGCCGGTACGGCCCACACCGATCCGGCGCCGGTCTGGCCCAAGGGAATCGTCGATGCCGCACCTCTGGCAGCACCGTTCTTGCACGCCCTTGCCGACGCGACCACCGTGGAGCAGCCCCCGCACGCCTCGCTTCCGAGTCTGGGCGTCCACGTCGTCGGTGGCTTCGACCAGCCGATCGTCGGGCAGGAAGACATCTGCGCCCACCTCGAAAATCAGCTGGGACGGGTACAGGCCGAGCGGGACGCCCTGGCGGCCGGGATCGAACGCTGCGGCCGCCGGATCACCTCGCTTGGCCGCGATATCGACAGGGCGAACGCCCAGGCGGAGGCTTCCCGGCTCGGCGATGAGGCACGCGCCTTGGAGGAGAAGCTTGTCGCACACGACGAGACGCTGCCCGGCCTGAGACGTACTGCAGCGACAACAGCCGAGGAAGCCCTGCGCACCAAAGACTCCTTCGACAACGCGACTAAGCACGCCAAGGCCCTCGAGAAGTCCGTCCAGGAAATCAACAAGAACATCGCTCAGACAACGCAGAAGCGCGACCGGCTGCTGGAACTGCGCGGCAAAGGCCCGGCCCACCCCGTCCTCGTGTGGACGGACACGCTGCAAGACGCCCTTGCGGCATTGAACTGGGACGAGGTGCCAAAGGACGCCCCTGGTGCCGAACCTGCTGATGGCATCAGCGTCCATGCCGTCGTTCCCCATAGCGGCGAGGTGGAACGGCGCACCAGCCTAGAGCTTCTCAGCGAGAGCCGAACCCGGCTGGCGTCCGCACTCACGCGTCTGGCAGCCGACTCTCGCAGCACCGGCGTCGCCACGCCTGAGCTGGGTGACGCTCTGCACCACCATGAGGTCCATACCGAGGATCCCCACGGCATCATCTTTCGTGCCTCGCTGTCGGCCCTGCGGAGCTGGCTGGCCGCCAACGAGGAGCAGGACAAAGGCGCCCGGGAACAGGTGGAGGCCAAGCGCGCCGAACGAGAGACCGAGCACCGCTATCTCCAGGACGTGGTCGAGGAAACCCGCGAGGCCCTGGCCCAGACCCAGCAGTCCATCAAGGAGCGGGTGAACGGCGCGCTGCACCGGATCAGCAGCCGACTCAACGAGCTCCACAGCCGTGAGGGGTACCGGGCCGATCTGGAATTCACCGTCACAGAGCCGCAGACCGCCCAGGACCAGTGGGTATGCCATGTCGTCCCGCGATGGCAGCGCAATCCCAACGGGCCGTTGCTGCCCTACGACGTACCCACCAATACCGCCCAGGAGAAGCTGTTCTCCATCCATCTCGTCCTGGCCGCTCTGCTGGCAGCCCCGCACGCCCGCGGCCGCGTACTGATCCTCGACGAACTCGGCGACTCTCTGGGAGCCGAACATCGACGCGAAGTCATTACGGCTCTACGTGATGCTGCACAGGATCACGGCATCACAGTGTTGGCCACCTGCCAGGACGGGCTGATGACGGATGTGCGATCCGTCTGCGGTCAGATCCTGCAGTTCCGCTACTACTCCAAGTCCGACGCCCTCAACCGGCCAACCCTCATGTTCGGACGCGATATCAACCGCCAGCGTGTTCAGCTCACTCTGGAAGAACTCGTCAGCAGTCGCTCCTAACCGCTTGCTGGCGCGCAGCGGAAATGCCGGCGATGCCGGTCGCGGCGCTGCGTAGTTGGACTGCACAGTCAGGTGGCATCGCGAGCTCGGAGCTAAGGCCAGCCTGAGCGGTGGCGCGACACCGCTTCTTCGTGGGACTGCTCAGGTGAAGGCTGGAGCAGGATTCTCGCTGGTCCACTCGCCTTCGAAGAGGGCGGCGATGAGGCGTGCGTGTTCGGCGTCGAGCTGGCCGGCGCGCATCTTGGTGCGGGTCTTGGCAAACCAGGGGCCGATCTTCACGGTGTCGCCGTCAACGGTGATCGTCTCGCGGGCTGCGGGGGCACGGCGTTCACGGTGGAGGAAGAGTTCAAGGATCTGGACGGTCTGGGCGAAGGTGCGCCGGGTCGTGGGGCGGGGGTGAGATCGATGGCTGCCAGGAGGCGGTGCTGGCCCGGGTCGAGAGTGTTCCACGTGGTGAGCTGGCGGGTGGCCCAGCTGCCGAGGTTGATGTTGCCGGTGGTGGTGTCGGGGGTGAGGGGCTGGCCGGTCTGGAGGTGGCGGCGCAGCAAGTGGTACTTACGGTGCCAGTCGGGGCCGTGGGGCAGTTGCCAGTCGGGGTCGATGGCGGTGAGGTCGGCGGCACGGGCGGTGTCTAGGTGGCCGTGTGTGGCGAGGGAGCGTTGTTCGGCGAGCCAGGCCCCGAGGGGGGTGGTGGCGGGGGCGGCGAGGTGGCCGTGCGCCTGGTGGTAATCAGCGACAGCGGTAAGGCGGGCGCGCCAGGCGGCCTGGTGTTTGTCCCAGATCATGCCGAGCGCGTCGAGCTCGGCGATCCAGTCGGGTTCGAGGCGGCCGGCGGTCGCGGCGTCGCGCATCGTGGTGATGAAGCGGCCGAGTTCGAAGCCTGCCGGGTCGGTGTGTTCGGCGGGCACATCGAGGTGACCGTAGGTGTCATGGAAGGCCTGGGCGGAAGCGAGGCCTTCGCGGCGGGTGCGGGTCAGGGTGCCGTGGGGGTTGAACGCGATGAGGTCCATGCCGCGGGCGATGCGTTCGGGGTGGATCGTGTAGTCGAAGTGCCAGCGGTGCTGGATGAGACGGCTGGTCTCGGTGGTGAGGCGGTTGGTCTTGTCGGGGAGGCGTTCGAGGATGCGATGGTCGTGGCTGGCCAGGGCGGTGGTGATGGCCCAGACCGGTTCGTAGGGGGTGCCGAGGACGTTCTCGGGGTCCTCGCTGGGCGGGATGTAAACAGGGACGATGAGGCTGGCGGTCTTGCCGGAGACGTCCAGGCGAAGCGCGCGGCCGAGGCCTTGGACGCAGCGGGTGATGCTGCTGGTGGGGTCGGCGAAGATGACGGCGTCGACGCTGGGGATGTCGATGCCTTCGGCGATCACTTTCGCGTTGGTGAGGATCGCGCGGGGTGAGGCGGCGAAGCGGGCGAAGATGTCGGTGCGCTGGTCGGCGGTGTGGTCGCCGTGGACGTGGAAGACGTCGGGGTCGAGGCCGGGGAAGCAGTCGGGGTCGGCGGTGCGGAGGCGGCGCAGGGTGTGAGGCAGTTCGCGGGTGAAGCGAACGGAGTCCTCGACCAGGTGGAAGAAGACCAGGACTCGGCGCATGGAGTGCTTGGCCATGGCGTTCAGGACAGCGAGGTGGAGGGCGGTGGTGCGCAGCGCCCCCTCTGGCGAGTCCGAACCCGAGGGTGTGCCGACGGCGAGAAGGTTGAGGCGAGCGCGGAGCTCGGTGTCGGTGACGGTGGGAACCACGATGCGGTAGTCCGCGGCCACGCCGTCAGCAATGGCCTGCGCCAGCGGGTACTCGAAGACCTTCTTCCCGTACACGGCCTCGTTGTCCATGCTGTTCGCCACCGCATCCACCGCCGGTGCGGAAGGGGTTCGGGGGTGGCGGCGGGCAGTCGAGGCGGAGTCCGCCAGGTCGGGTGCGGCAAAGCTGCGCGGGGTGGCCGTCATGTAGAGACGGCGCTCGGCATGGATCCGTGCCGCGTCGTTGACCATTGCCCACTTCTTGTCCGCCCGGCCGGCGATGCGGTGCGCCTCGTCCATGATCGCTAGATCGAAAGTGGGCACGGTGTAGCGGGTGTGCTGTGTCGCCTCGATCTTGTCGAGTGAGTCGTAGGTGGAGATCACCGTCAGGGCGGGGAGCTGATCATCCCTCTCCCCCACGACCGACATGAGCGCGGCCAGCGCCTGCGGGCTGCTGGTGGAACCGACCCTGCGGGCGGCAAGCGCATCGTGCGCGGCGGTGTCCATCGAGGACACGATCACCATGTGCTCCAGATGACCATCCCGGCGCCACGCGAGCGCCGTCTGAACCGCCAGGTCCAACGTGGGCACGACGACCAGGACCAGGCGCGCTGCGAGCTCGTCCGCGACCCGGATCGACACCAGAGTCTTACCCGTCCCCGTCGCCGCCACATACAAAGCCCGGGTACGCGGGCGACGCAGATGCCGGACCGCAGCAGCAAGACCCCGCTCCTGGTCCGAACGCAGCACAGGACGACCGGCAGGGCGAGGGACAGCGGACGCGACCGGAGTGACCATGACCCACATCATCCCGTATCGACTCGGGGCGGACCTATGGGTGATCCGGAGGTTCCCCGCCCAGCGGACGGCCTGGGCCCAAAGTCGTGCGCGGTCGGCCGTCGCCTGAATCATCAGCTGTAGACAGCGCTGAAGGCCCGGACCTTGTTCAAGGTCCGGGCCTTCAGACGTCACTCGCTAATCGCGAACGAAATCCTGACGATCCGCAGAGTGCGGATCACAGTTCGTCGGACTGCCATTCGACGCATGTGGGTCGCTGACCACCCGAGAATACGAACTCCTTCACTGCTTCCCGAATGAGATCGAGCGGGATTTCACAATCCGCTGGAAAATAGAACTCACTTCCCGCAACATGATAGACAGGCTCATGGTCGCTTCCTGAGCCACTTACTGTCGCAAGAGTGGATTCCCCGTAGCCGAAAGTAATGGCGCCTGTCTGGAGGGCTGGGTTAACTCCGACCGTGAACTCATGGTCCGGGAATCCAGACGGAAGGTTCTCGCGATCCGTTGACACTACACTCGCAGCTGTATGGAATTCCTCCCCGGCGAGGAGGAAGTCGATCATCTGATCTACATCCTCGGGTGTTTCGAGCTTCTGCGGATCACGCCTGTGCTCTGCCTTATAGCGAGCCTCGGCCCTGGTTGCCACTTACGACCCCTTCGGGTATTGCTGGGAATGCCAATTGCCAGCCTTGTCTTTCCAGTGTACCCGGAGCGTCCCGACGCCCCTCAGTAGGGCGCTGAGGGTGAGGTCGCAGCCGAGGTCTTCTGGGCACGGCCCACTGGGATTGTTGATGACGAGGTCCGCGTCCTTCACCTTTTTTTTGAACATGATGGCCACGAACTTTGGTTCGACGTGAAAGCGGTTGCCGGTGGCGAAGCCGGTGCTTACACCTTCGTCGATCAGTTTCTGCTTAACCCATGCGATGAGGGCTGCGTCCTGCTTCATGCGTCCGCTGGCCAGGTCATTCTCATCCCATGAATTGTCTTTCGACCTGGCTCTCCCCAGTGTCTGACCGTCGTACGGTCGCATTGCATCGAATTCTGCGTCAAGGTCACAGAAGATGCTCGAGGACAGACTTGCTACAGAGTAAGTCGCCTGGACGGTGTAGCTTGCCGACGTGTAGGAAGACTGGCGAGAAAGCGTTGGACAGTTGGGAACGCCAGGCTTTCCGTCCTTCTTCTTCCTGAGCTGCTTGACAATGTCTTCGATCTCATCGAGAGATTTCCCGGCGAGCTTGATTTTTCCGACAGGGAGCAGTCCACCGATGGCCAATGCGCAGTCAGTGAAAGCAGGGTTCTCGATGCACTTAAGTACGTCTTCGCCGCCACTGACCGTCCACAGGAGTGGGCCCACAGTTGCGTAGAACTGTTTCGCGCCCTGGTATTGCGCCTCGACCTTGTCACAGTCTTCCCACTTGTACGTACGTGGGACAAGCTGGACGCAGTACTCGCCGTTCTGCCTGTGGTTCTTGACTCCTGCCTGCTCCTGCTTCTTTCTTTGCTCCTCCGCCTTCTTTAGCTCTGCTTCGATTTCCTTCTCGAGTTTGTACTTGACCTCCCCCCACGCATTGGATGCCATGTCGTTTGCGGCGTCCGAGTTTTGCCCCGCCTGGGTCGCGGAATCGCGGGCATTGTCTGCGGCGTCGCCAGCTGCGGCTGCTGAGTACTGCGCGTACGACGCGGAGGCTTCGGCGCGGGCGGCAGCTGCCTCAGCGGTGTCTGCTTCCTGGTCGGCTTGGTTCGCAGCATTGCGAGCGGTGGTAGCTGCCTGCTTAGCCTCGGTGGCGCTGGCTTCCGCTGCATCCGCGGCTGCGTCGGCATCAGCAGCGTGCTGTGCCGCCAGATCGGACGACTTCTTAGCCTCTGCAGTAGCAGAGGCGGCGTCGTCCTTGGCGTTGTTGGCAGTAGCGGCGGCGCCGGCCGCGAGCCAACGGTTCTTGTTGGCGGTTGCCGCGATGAGGGCGGCTTCGGCGACAAGGCGCTGGACCTGCGCCTCGTGCTGCTTGGTGAGCTTGTCCTTGCGGTCGGCGGTGTAGCGGCCGACCGTGATGAACTCGTGCATCTGGTCCGCAGTGCCGGCCAGTGCAATTCTGGCGGCCGCCTTAACCTCGGCGCCCGTTGTGGCACTGCTGTAGAGCTGGCTGGCGGTGACTGATTCGTCGGCGAACCGTGCTGAGTATTGCGTGGATTGTAGGAAGTGGGCCAGTTCCTTGCCGCTGCCGTCAGAGAGAGCGGCACGTGCGGCTTCCTGCAAGCCGGGCCCGCCCCTGCTGTGGATGGCGGAGGCAGCCACAGACATGTCGGCAACACCGACGTTGTACTGGCCGGTTGTATAGAACGTTTCGACCTGGTCCAGGGTGCCCTTGAGCGCTTCCGTCGCGGCGCTGCGGACCGACGGGTAGGGACTCAGGTTGGCCAGCTGGACGACACGTTCGCGGATCTCCCGCTTCTCGGTCTCCCCCCATCCGGACTTCAGGTACTCGATGACGTCCTGGTCGGTGCCCGCCAGGGCACGTGCGGCAGCGTCCTGACTGATCGGCGTGCCGATCTTCATCACCTGGAATGCCAACTGCCGGCCCTTGACAGCCAGCGCGGTGACGTCGATGTCGGGCTTGCTGGCATCAGCGGCCAGTGTCGCTGCATTGGTATTCAGACGTCGTTTCCTTTGGCGGTTCAGTTCGTTGTGCTGGGCATGACGAGTCTTGCCGAGCGGTTGGTGTCGGATGAGTTGTGGGAGTTGTTCCGCAGGGTGGTGCCCGAGGCGGTGGTGGTGCGGCCGCAGGGAGGTGGCCGTCGGCGGTCGGGGGATCGTGAGTGCCTGGCCGCGATCGTGTTCGTGGCCACGTCGGGCTGCACATGGCGGCAGGTGCCGCCATTGTTCGGGCCGGCCTGGCCGACGGTCTACCGACGTTTCGCCCGCTGGAGCAAGGAGCGGGTTTGGGCCCGCCTTCACCGGGTCATCCTGGACGAACTCGGGGCCCGGGGGGACCTGGACTGGTCGCGCTTCGCCGTCGACTCGGTGAGTGTCCGCGCTCTCAAAGGGGGCTGTTGACCGGACCGAATCCGACCGATCGTGGCAAGAACGGATCGAAGATCCATCTCGTCACCGACCGGTCCGGCCTGCCGGTCGCGGTCGCCATCTCCGCGGCCAACACCCACGACAGTCTTGCGCTGAAGCCGCTCGTCGCGTCGATACCGCCGATCCGCAGTCGCCGCGGTCCCCGCCGCAGACGGCCCGACAAGCTTCACGGCGACAAGGGCTATGACTACCCTCACCTGCGGCGATGGCTCCGCTCTCGCGGCATCACGCCACGGATTGCCCGCCGGGGCATTGAGTCCTCACAGCGGCTCGGACGCCACCGATGGGTCATCGAGCGGACCATGTCGTGGCTCGCCGGTTGCCGTCGGCTCCACCGCCGCTACGAACGCAAGCCGGAACACTTCCTCGCCTTCACCGCCATCGCGACCAGCCTCATCAACTACCGACGACTCACCAAGTGACTTTCTAGTCGGCGTCACTGACGGTTGTCCGAGAGGAGCTCGTGGTCACGATGTCGGTGGCGATACGCCGAGACGTCTCTTGCCGGCCGAGCAATGCTCGAGTGATCGCGATCGACTGGATGATGCTCATGCCGCGTTCAGCCAGCAGGTCCTGAACGGCTTCCATCCCTTCCCCCGCGAGGACGGGCCGGCATTGCTCGACGAGTGCGGTCCATCGCGCCGCTTCCTCGGGCCGCAGCCCGACGACGTGGTCGAACATGGCTAGTCCTGCCTCCCTGAACTTGCGCGAGCGATGGTCCAGGGCGGGTGGCCGTGCCGTGCGGCGTGGGTGCGGAAGTCGAAGAAGCCCAGACCATCGACCTTGCACTTGGTATCAATCTCTTCGAGCGTCCAGCAGTGGTCGGAGTAGTCGTCGATGGCGACGCCGCCGGCTTCGAGGACGTGTGACAAGAGGGCGCGGATCTCGGCAGTACCGTCGATGTGGCTGGAGATGCTGACCAACAGGTCCCAGGTCGGGCGATGGTCGAGCGCGGAGTCCAGCAGGCGTACGTCCTCGGGATCCCAGCCGGCGAACAGGTGACCGTCCTGCTCGTCCTCGAGGTCGATGTAGAGCTTCCCGTCCGTCCAGTATCCGTTCTTGCCGGGCATCAGCCGGTCAAGCCGTGCGGCTGTCGCGGTCGACTCTCCAGCGGGGAACACGTAGACGCTGCGCATGGGCGGAGCGTAAATGGCGACGCAGGGCTGCGGCCAGGGAGTTTCAACCCGGCCATAGATTGCCTTCGTCGATGGTGGCAGTGCGAGCGGCGACTTCGCTGAAGACAGATGTCGAGGTTCACCGTTGAGGTACGGCACTGCTGGCTGCCATCAGCTCCACTGCCGCTACGAACGCAAGCCGGAACACTCCCTCATCTACCGACGACTCACCAAGTGAAACGACGTCTAAGGGGCGAGGACGTGGGCAGCGGTGTCGGGGCTGGGTACGGTCCAGGGCCCAACGGCATGGTCCGGCCTCGGTGAACGGGGCGGGGGGCGGCGCACTCGTGTCGTCGTCGGCTTCGTCGTCAGCTTCGTCGGCGGGTGCCTGGTGGGTCTCGGGCGTGGGGAGGAGCAGTTCGACGGTGCGAGCGGTGATGCGGGCGCCAGCCACGGCCGGGAGCGAAGCGCCGGCGAATGACTCTGGCCAGGTTGCAGCGGACGATCGTGCAGGGCGGCGGGGCACGACGGGGCGATGCTGAGTCCGGGCTGCCACCGCCGCGTCGTAGCGGTTGTGCCTCCGCGTGTGCGTTCATCCTGGCTGAGAGGCGATCGTCTGTTAGCACCTACGGCCAAGCCCCAGGCCAGCGACCTGGGGCTTGGTTGTTGTTGTGCCGTGCGGTGGCGTCGGGCGGGGTGTCAGACGGTCACAGGAGCGGGTCCAGTCCTGTCAGGTGTGAGCCGGGGGGCTCGGTGCTGGGGAACGGGGTCCTCCACTGGCCTGTGCCGTAGTAGAACCTCATGTACGTGTTGGGGGAGTCGTAGTCGGGGATGGTGACGAGGTCGTTTCGGCCGTCGCCGTCTACGTCTCCGGGGGCGATGATGCGGTACGGGCCCCAGCCGTCGCTGATGTGCGTGCGAGGCGCGAAGGTGCCGTCGCCCTTGCCGAGGTAGAGCCACAGCACACCGGAGCGGTCGCGGGCGACGAGGTCACCGGCTGGGGCGCCGGCCAGGTTGCCGGTGGCGGCGAGCTGGTTGTAGATGCCCCAGCCGACGCCGGCCTTGCGTCTGGGTGCGTAGGCGCCGTCGCCCTTGCCGGGGTAGAGCCACAGCACACCGGTCTTGTCCGTGGCCAGGAGGTCGTTTCGGCCGTCGCCGGTCAGGTCGGAGCCGCTGGTGAGTTTGTCGTAGATATTCCATCCGCCGCCAAGACGCACGCGGGGGCTGAGGGTGGCGTCGTCCTTTCGTTCGTTCCACCACAAGACACCGGTCTTGTCCCGTGCGACGAGCCCAGTGCCGGTGGGAACGATCCGGTCGTACACGTTCCACCCGACGCCGATCCCGGTGCGGCGCGGTGTCGTGTCGTACGTCAGGTGCCGGAGCTGGCCGACGTCGTACAAGGACAGGGTGCCGGTCGAGGAGCGGCTGAAGACGTCCGGCGAAGCGTTGCCGTCGAAGTCGTGGGGACGGGGCGCTCGGGTGACGGTGAAGGAGCCGGTGCGTTCGAGGGCGGGGCCTATGCCGTTGAGGGGTTCGGCCTTCAGCGTCCACGTGTATGCGCCCCGGTAGGCGGGGAACTTGTCGAGGAGGCCGTCCCAGTCCAGGCGGAAGTCAGTGGTACCGGTGGTGGGGGCCCAGGCCGTGACCGTACCCGAGACGCCCGTGGCGGTATGGACCAGCTTCAGGTTGACGCGCGCGTTGGCGCGGCTGAGCGTCCATGCGACCGGTACCCTCGTGCCGGCCTGGTCCAGGTCGATGACGCCGGACGGCGCCAGTGGCTCGGCCTTGGCGGTAAGGGCGGTGGGGACTCCGGTAGTCGCCAGGACGGCCACGGTGGGCGTGCCGGTGTTGGCGTCGAGTGTGACGCGGTACAGCCCTTCGCCATGCTCGATCGTTCCGCCGGTCACGATCAGACCGCCGTCGCCAGTCGGGACCATGGCGGTGGCGTGCGCGAGGAGCTGAATGGTCTCGCCCGTCACCAAGGATTGGGCTGTCACTGCGGCCAAGGCGAGCGGGCGCAGCGCGGTGAAAGCGCCAGGGTCGCTGTAGACAGCCCAGTCACCCGCAAGGCCGAACGCCAGCGTGGTCTCGTTCGCCCTTTGCAGCCAGCTGCTGCGGCTCACCTCCGGGGAGCCGCGCCTGGCCACGGCCAGGACCGCCTTCCCGACTGCATCCCGTTCCTGCCAGACCACGTGCGTCCGCGACCCGCTGATGGGACGCACGACGTTCTTGTTGTTCAGGACGTCGTGCGTTTCCGTCGCCGAGGCGGTGGCAAGGTCCACGACAACCAGCCGCTGCTCCCAGATCCCGTCCGTGACCTTGACGGCGCGCAGCAGCAGTGCGTGCTGATCCGCGTTCTGCGCGATGCGCCACGTCATGCCCTGCGGCAGGCCGGTCACCACCCGGCCCTCGTCGCCCTTGTCGAGCAGGTGCAGTTCCCACTGATCTCCCACGCGCTTCGAGGCGACGAGCGTGGTCCCCTGGTAGCCGAGGGCACCATAGAAACCGGCGACGTCGTAGGAGACGAGTTCCGCACCTGTGGCCATGTCGAGGAAGGTGCGGGTGGTGCCGTCGATCCGAACCGCTATGTCCGTGCCGGGGTTCGCCGCGTACGGACCGCCGGGCAGACGGTCCGGGTGCCGTCGTACCGCGTCCATGTGTAGACATCGCTCTCGGCTTCCTTGTGACGCGACAGGAAACCCGTAGGCCCGCCGGACAGGACGACCGTGTCAGGTGGGACGGAGAACGCCTCCTGCTGGATCGTCGCGGGTGCCGATACCGCCGGGACGACAGCGAGAGCAGGGACGGTCAGAACGCCCGCCGTCACGGTGAGGGCGACACCGGCGGCAACGGCCAGTCGCCGACCTGCGGAGCTGGGCTGGGTCAAGGGAAGTCCTCCCGGGCACAGTGATCACGGCACCTTCAGATGCCACCCCCACAGCGACTCACGACGGGGGTTCAGGGTTGTACCGCCGTTCGGAAATCTCGGCCAAGTCCGTCATGTCACGCTTGGGCCCAGCGCCCCGGCCCCAGGCCCCGGTCTGGTCACCGGCCAGCACCTGGGCCGGTGACCACCACACTGTGGACCCGGCCGGAATCCGAGCTCACGCTCCCTACCTGGTTCGGAGACCGTCTCCGTCCGGCTCGCGGTGGAGGGCGTTGGCGCCGGGGTCGGGGCGGCGAGGGAGCGGCGTTATTGAATATGATTATCATCAGCTATTGTCTCGTGCGTACGTAGGCTGCCCGCTCGATGGACCTGGAAGTTCAGTGCGCATACCCAAATCCCTGACCGCCGTCTCGCTGTCGGTCGTCTCCGCTGTGCTGTTGACGGGCTGTTTCGCGCCCGCCTCCGAGGGGGCGGGCGGAGCATCGGGGCGTTTGCGGGTGGTGATGATGCAGCCGCCGCGTTCGGGGCTTTCGCCGTTGAGTGATGACGCGTTCAAGCTGTCGCGCTGGAGCACGGCGGAGACTCTGGTCGTGCTCGATGGCAATGGGGATCCGCGGCCGGCGCTCGCCACGTCGTGGCGGCGGGTTGGCCCCAAGGAGTGGAGCTTCACGCTCCGAGAGAACGTCACGTTCCACGATGGGACGCCGCTGACGGCTGCGGATGTGGTCCGTTCGCTCACCCGGGCCGCGCAGGCTGCGCCGAAGCCGCGGATCCTGGACGGGGTGGAGCTCACCGTGACGGCCCGCGGAGGGCTGGTGACGGTGACCACGGCTGTTGAGGACCCGCTTGTTCCGCAGCGTCTGTCGTCGCCGCAGCTTGCTGTGCTGGCGACCAAGGCGTATCGGGGCAAGGTGGTGGACCCGGTGGGAGCGGGTACGGGCGCGTTCGTACTGAAGCGGGTCGATGGCACCAGTTCCGCTGTGCTCGACCGGAACGAGCGCTATTGGGGCGGGCGGCCGAAAGCACCGGGGATCGATGTGCGGTTCGTGCCGGATGGGACCGCGCGTGCCGCCGCGCTGCGGAGCGGGGAGGCCGACATCGTGGAGGCCGTGCCGGTGTCGCAGGCGGCGCTTCTCGACACGGAGGAGATCACGGAGGTGCCGATGCCGCGCACCAACACCTTGTATCTCAATACCGGGCGGGGTGTGTTCGCCGATCCCTCGCTGCGGGCCGCTGCGCGCAGTGCCGTGGATGCCGGGGCTTTGGTGAGGGGTGTGTACGAGGGGCGTGCGGACGTCGCGGAGGGGTTGCTGGGGCCGGCCATCCCGTGGGCGGAGCAGCGTGTGGGCCGTACCGCGCCTGTGGCGCCGGGGAAGCCGGGTGGGAGGGCGATCACGATCGGTACGTTCTCCGATCGGGCGGAGTTGCCCGAGGTGGCCGCGGCGCTGCAGCAGCAGCTGCAGAGGGCCGGGTTCACGGTGAAGTTGGTGGTCCGTGAGTACGCGGCGATCGAGGCTGACGCGCTTGCGGGGAAGTTCGACGCGTTCGTCTTGTCGCGGGCGACCGTCCTCGATTCGGGTGATCCTGCCGCCTATCTCTACAGCGACTTCGCGAGTGAGGGCTCCTTCAATCTCTCCCAGCTGGCCGACCCTGTCGTCGACAAGGCTCTGGAGAAGGCTGCCGCGGCCGTGGCCGGGCCGGCGCGTCGTGCCGCGATCCTGGCCGCCGAGACCGCGGTGCTGAATGCGGATGCGGCTGTTCCGATGCTGCACGAGCGGGTGATCCAGGGTGACTCACCCCGGGTGGTCGGATCGGCCAAGGATCCGCGGGAGCGTCTGCTGGTCACGCCTGATACGTACGTGAAGTGAGGACGTCCGTTGTGGGGGCGGTGCTCGCCCGTGTGGGAGGGCTCGCCGGCGTCCTGGCGCTGATCGGGTTGTTGCCGTGGCTCTCCGGCCGGGACGCGGCGCTCAGTGTGCTGCGGGCCCGGTCGGCCGAACAGGAGGCGACCGGCGAGGCGTTGGCGGCGATCCGGGAGGATCTCGGGCTCGGGTCCGGGCCTTTGGCGTTGCTCGGGCGGTGGGCGGGCGGGCTGGCTCACGGTGATTTCGGCCGGTCCTGGGTTTCGGGGGCTGATGTCCTGCCTTCGGTGCTGTCCGGGGTGGGGGTGTCGCTGGGTCTGATGGGGGCTTCGCTGGTCGTGGCACTGCTGGTCGCGGTGGTGTCGTGCGTCGGGACGGTGGTACGGGGTGCCCGCGGCACGTTGCGTGCTGCCGGCTCGCCGGGTGCGGGAGCGGCGATGCTCGCGTCCGTCCCGGAGTTCCTGCTGGCGACCGTGCTGCTGATCACGGTCGGTGTGTGGCTGGGCTGGCTGCCGACCTCCGGGTGGCAGGGGCCGGGTTCGGTGGTGTTGCCGGCGCTCGCGATGGGTGTGCCGGCCGGGGGGCTGCTGGGGCGGCTGGCCGGTGACGCGCTGCCGGGCGCGTTCGCGGAGGGCTGGAGTGGTCTGTGGCGGGCGTCGGGAGTTTCGGCGCCCAGGATCGCGCTGGGCGGGCTGCGTCGGGCGATGCCAGCGCTCGTGCCCCAGTTCGGTCTGGTCGCGGTCGGTCTGACCGGCGGCGCGGTCGCGGTGGAGAGCGTGTTCGCGATCCCGGGCATCGGGCGTACCGCGCTGGGTGCTGCCAAGGCCCAGGATCTGCCGTTGCTTCAGGGCGCGTTGCTCGCGCTGCTGGTGCTGGGGATCGCGGTGGGCGTTGTCGGGCACGTGGCGCGGGTGCGGCTGCTGGGTCCTGGTCTGCGGGCGGCCGCGCTCGCGCTGCCGGCCGTGCCCCGGCGCCCGGCGGGCCGGGGCCGGCGGGCGGTGCCGGTGGTGCTCGCGGGGATCTTGCTCACCGGCGTCGTGTGGGGGCTGGGGCGCGACCCGTACACGGTCGACGTCACCGCCCGGCTCTCCAGTCCCTCGTGGGGGCATCCGCTGGGTACCGACGGGCTCGGGCGTGATGTGCTGGCGCGCCTGGGCCACGGCGCCGTCGCGACTGTGGGCGTGGCGCTCGTGGTCTGTGCGGTCGGTTACGTCGTGGCGGTGGCGATCGGCTTCTGGCCGGCCGTGTCGTCCGGGATCTCGGACGTGGCCAACGCGCTGCCGCCGGTCGTCGTCGGCATCCTCATCGCCGCGGCTCTCGGCCCAGGCACGGTTGGTGCGTGCGCGGCCGTCGCGCTGATCTCCTGGCCGCCACTGGCCTCGCACGCCGCCGCGCTGGTGCAGGAGACGAAAGCGGCGGGATTCCTCACCGCCCAGCGGGCGATCGGGGCCACCCCCCGCTGGGTGTTGACCCGGCATGTCCTTCCGGCCGTGGCCGGGCCCGTCGCCCGGCACGCGATGCTACGGCTTCCCGGCATCGCGCTCGCCCTCGCCTCGCTCGGCTTCCTCGGGCTCGGCGCGCAGCCGCCCGCCCCGGAGTGGGGGCTGCTGCTGGAGGAGTCACGCGCGTATGTGGAACGGGCCCCCTGGGCCGCGCTCTCCCCGGCACTCGCGCTCGCCCTGCTGGCCGGCTTCGCCGTATCCCTCTCGTCCCTGACCGCCACCGACCGAACGGGAAGCCCACATGAGCGCCGATCCCCCGCTGCTCCGCGTCCGTGATCTGCGCATCGAGTTCCGCGACGAACGACTCGCCCCGGTCCGCGGGGTCTCCTTCGACCTCCATCGGGGTCAGGTTCTCGCTCTCGTCGGTGAGAGCGGCGCGGGCAAGTCCCTGACCGCCCGCACCGTCCTGGGCATGGCGCCGCACACGGCACGGATCAGCGGCAGCGTTCGGCTGCGGGGCCAGGAGGTGGTCGGCGCACCGCGCGCGGAGCACGCCGCACTCTGGGGCCGGCGTGTCGCGCTCGTGCCGCAGGACGCACTGAGCGTCCTCAGCCCGGTACACGCCGTCGGCGACCAACTCTCGGCAGCCATACGCTCAGTAAGCGGCCTCAAGCGGCGTCAGGCACGCGAGGCGGCGGTGGCGGCGCTGGACTCGGTGGGGATCGCGGATGCGGCACGGTGGGCCCGGGCGTACCCGCACGAGTTCTCCGGCGGCATGCGCCAGCGTGCCGTCATCGCGATGGCGATGATCAACGAGCCGGAGCTGGTGGTCGCCGACGAGCCCACCACCGCACTCGACCCCGCCCACCAGGAACAGCTCCTCGACCTGCTCGCCTCCCTGCGGGAGACGGCCGGCGCGGCGATGTTGCTGGTGACCCACGACCTCGGCGTGGTCGCCGGGCACGCCGATGGGATCGTCGTCCTGTACGCCGGGCAGGTGATGGAATCCGGCCCGGTGAACGACGTACTCGCCCGGCCACAGGCCCCGTACACGGCGGGCCTGCTCGCCTCCCTGCCACCCGACACTCCGAGTGCCGACCGCCGGCTGCCGTCGATCGCCGGGGCTCCACCGGCGCCGCACGAGATCGCCGGCCTGACGGGCTGCGCGTTCGCCCCGCGCTGCCCCGAGGCCACCCGGATCTGCCGGACGCTCCTGCCCGAACCCGAGCCGGTGAGCGTCGGCAGCGGACACCTGGTGTCCTGCCACCACCGGCGGGACCTGCCTGCCTTGCCTCGGGAACCGCTCACCCGAAGGGGACCTGCATGACCTCCGTGCTGAGAGTCCGCGACCTCCTGGTCCGCTACCCCGGCCGCACCCGGCGCTCGGCACCCGTGACCGCGGTCGACCGCGTCTCCTTCGACGTCGCCGCAGGCGAGACGCTGGCGCTGATCGGCGCCTCGGGGTGCGGGAAGTCCAGCACGGCCGCGGCCGTGCTGATGCTGCGCCGTCCCGACGGCGGAGAGGTCTGGTTCGAGAAGTGCGAGCTGACCGCACTCGACGAGACCCAGCTGCGGCCGCTTCGCCCCAGGTTCCAGCCGGTGTTTCAGGACCCCTACGGTTCACTCAGCCCCCGCCTGCCGATCGGCGAGGCAGTCGCGGAGCCCCTGCGCGTCCAGGGCCGGTGGAACCCGTCGGCCGGACCGGACCGGGTGGCCGAGCTCTTGGAGACCGTCGGGCTCGATCCGCTGCTCCGTGACCGACGACCGCACGAGCTGTCCGGTGGCCAATGCCAACGCGTCGGCATCGCACGGGCGTTGGCGAGCGAGCCGCGCCTGCTCGTCCTGGACGAGCCGGTCTCCGCGCTCGACCCGTCCGTGCGGGCCGGTGTCTTGAACCTGCTCACCGACCTCCAGGAACGGCTGGGGCTGTCGTACCTGTTCATCTGCCACGACCTGGCCGTCGTGCGGCACATCGCCCACCGGGTCGCGGTCATGGACGCCGGGCGGATCGTGGAGTCACTGCCGGCCGCCGCCCTGTACGGGCAGGGTGAGGTCCATCCACGTACGCGGGAACTGCTGGCAGCCGCGTTCCCCAGAACCTCAGCCGCGGGAGCCGCCCGGTGATCCCGCCCACCCAACCCGGCACCAAGACCACGACACAGGTACGCGCCGACCTCGGCACAGTCACGGTCGACCTCCCCCTCACCCGGCTGCGGGGCACCCGACCCGGGCCTCGAGCCGTCGTCACCGCGGGGATGCACGGCGGCGAGTTCACCGGCATCGAGGCAGCGGTCCGCCTCGCGGCGCTCCTCCACCCCGACGACATCAACGGGGAAGTGATCATCTGCCCGGTGGCCAACCCACCCGCCGTGTACGACGGGCGCCTGGGCGTCTCCCCGCTCGACGGCGTGAACATCAACCGCGTCTTCCCCGGCAACCCCCACGGCTCCCCCACCCAGCGGCTCGCCGCCTGGCACACCACCCACCTCATCACCCCCGCCGACCTCTACGTCGACCTCCACTCCGGCGGCATCGACGAGAGCCTGCGCGACTTCACCGGCTACCGCCTCACCGGCGCCCCCGGCCTCGACGCACGCACCCGAGCCCTGGCCCGCACCATCGGCATCGAGGACGTGATCTTCGGGCCCACACCGGCAGGCGGCAACAGACACGCCACCGCCGCCCGCCGCGGCATCCCCGCCCTGATCGTCGAAACCGGCCAGCGCGGCGACCGCGACCCCGCCGCCGCAGCCCGCCTCGTCGACAGTCTTGTGCGCCTCCTGGGCGATGCCGGGATCACTCACCGTCCCGCCGACAACACTCCGACGCGGATCCGGGAATGGCTCTGGTCGGCCTCCGTCCCCGCCCCGAACACCGGACTCTGGTACCCCACCGCCACGGCCGGCGACGACGTGACGACCGGCCAGCCCCTCGGCCACCTACTCGACCCCGCCGACGGCACCCGCACCACAGTCCCCTCCCCCGCCACCGGACGGATCTTCTACGCCATGCACGCCCTGACAGTGACGCGCGGGGCGGAACTCGCGGCGATCGCACGACCCATAGCAGCAGGCGACGAAGGGGGCGTGGGTCGAGTGTGAGGGTGGGCGGATCCCCCGGCCACCACGGCCGGCGCGTCCGCGGCCATTTCGCTGGCCGCCGAACACCCGGTCACTCGTACGTGCAAGAACACCCCGCGCGTCACCTCCGCCCCGCTCACCCTGCGCAAACGACGGGACGGTGTTTCCCTGCCTCGTCAGTCAGGGTGGCCGGGAGCCGGTTCAGACCAGGAGGTCCTTGTAGTAGAAGCTGGCCTTCTTGTCGGTCTGGGTGAGGGATTCCTCGGAGCCGAGGCCGATGTGGAGGCGGGCGACGGTGGGGGTGGCGGGGTCGGGGATCTGGATGGCGAGGCCTTCGGGTTCGCGGTAGAAGAGGCTTTCGCCGGCCTTGGTGAGGCGGCGTTCCACGACGAGGCCGGTGTTCCAGTCGACGGAGGTGACGTAGCTGTTGGCTTCGCTGGTGCGGTTGCCGTTGGCGTCGTAGGTGTAGGCGGTGCCGTCGAGTGTGTAGAGGTACTGGCCGAGGGTGGTGTAGCCCTGGAAGGTGGGGCCGGTGAGGGTGGCGGGCTGGTCGATGGTGGCCAAGGGGGTGAAGGTGCCGGTCTTGGCGGTGGTGAGGTCGTACAGGCTGTACTTGAAACCGGCGCTCGTGCGGTAGCGGTGGACGAGGCGGTTGTTGACCGGGTCGATGGCGACCGTGTTGTTGGTCGAGCCGGGGGCCGGGTCGAAGCGGGTGACCTGGAGGGAGTCGGGCAGGAGAACGGCTCCGTTGGCGAACTTGAAGCGGGCGATCTTCGTGCCGTAGCCGGTGCTGGTGCTGTCGGGGACGGAGTCGGTCTCGGTCCAGAGGTAGGCGGAGTTGCCGGAGGGTTCGACGCCGATGGAGACGCCGTGGCCGAAGCCCTTGAGGTACATGCGGCCGATGATGTTGCCGCCCCAGTCCAGGCGGGTGACGCACAGGTCGCCGTTGGTGGAGCGTTCGGTGCCGGTGTAGGCGCGGGTCTCGCCCGGGAGGATGCGGTCGGCCTGCACCAACTGGGCGGTGTAGAGGTGCTTGTTGGTGTTGTCGAAGGCGAAGGACTGGAGGATCCGGATCTCGCTGAGCGGGATCTCGCGGAACCACTCGTCCGAGCCGTCGGTGAGGTCGAAGCGCTTGGAGGTGGGGACGGCGGCGGAGGCGGTGCCCGCCTGGGTGAGGAGGAGAGAGCCCGTGAGGGCGGCTGTGGTGAACCCTGCGGCCCGTCGGAGTATCTGGCGTCGGCTGGGGCCGGACGTCTCGCCCTTCATGTGACTGGGGACCTTTCCCTCGGTGTGCGCGGCGCGACAAGTCCGCTTGGGTGACGGGGGATTGAATCATTCCCCTGGCCTCTTGCACCAGCGCGCGAATGCGCAGGTCAGCGATTGTTCACGGGACCGCCAAACCGTGACGGGGATCACGGCTGCGATGTGCCCCTGAAGCGGTGATTCCGTTTGATCGCCCCTTTTTTCAGGGCTGTTCGATGATCGATCACGTCGCTTACTGTGCGCCTCTGGTCTGACTCATGAGCGGCCGTCAGTTCGTCGTGCCGTGCGGATAGTCACGGCCGGCTCGCTCTGCTGTCACGCCGGGACGGAGTTCCGGCCTCTTCTGTTTGGGGTTCTCTGTGCAACGAAAGCGCAGATTCGGAAGGGCCGCGCCTTGGGCGCTGGCCATGGCCATGGCGTCCTCACTGATAGCGGCCCCGGTGGCCGAGGCGGCGGGAACCGTTGCGTCGGCCACCGCGTCGTCGGTCCCCGTGGCGAAGCCGAAGCCACCGGTGGACGTGCCCGCTCGGCCGGCGGGTGACGTGCCGAAGGACGCCGTCGCCGAGCCGACGCGAACCAAGGCGGTCGCTCCGAAGTGGCCGAAGGCGGCGCAGGCCCGGGTGTCCCTCGCCGGGCTGGCGCCAGGCGCGTCGGCCCCTGTGACCCCCGTGTCGGCTGCGGGAGCCGGGGCGGACGAGGCGGTCGTACGGGTGGGCCCGGCGCCCGCGTCGGCCGTGGGGCTCTCCCGGTCGGCCTCGCTCCGCGCGCCCAAGGACGTCGACGTCAAGGTCCTCGACCGGGCGCAGCTGGCGAAGGCGGGCGGCGTGGGCGTCGGTGTCCGGGTCACCCGCCGGGACGGCGCGGGGACGCCCGGTCCGGTACGCGTCTCGATCGACTACTCCGGCTTCGAGCACGCCTACGGCGGCGACTTCGCCGCACGGCTGCGGCTCGTGGCGCTGCCCGCGTGCGCGCTGACCACGCCGGCGGCCGAGGGCTGCTCGCCGGACCGTCCGAAGGCGGTGCCGGTCGCCAACGACCCGGCGACGAAGACGATCACGGCCACGGTGCAGGCGGACGGCGACCCCGATGCCGGGGTGTCCCTGGCCGAGGCGGAGGGCTCGTCGCTGTCGGCGTCCGCGTCGGCGGGTTCCTTCGCCGCCGCTTCCTCCGGGACGGTGTACGCGGTGGCGTCGGGCGCTTCGTCGGACGCCGGTGACTACCGCGCCTCGTCCTTGAAGCCGTCCGGGTCGTGGAACGTCTCGGTCGGCTCGGGCGCGTTCACCTACGACCTGCCGGTCCAGGTGCCGACGCCGCCCATGGGCAGGGCTCCGGCGCTGTCGCTGGCGTACAACTCGCAGGCCGTGGACGCCATGACCTCGTCCCAGAACACCCAGGCCAACTGGGCCGGGCTCGGCTGGGAGCTGGGGGGCATCGGTTTCATCGAGCGCCGCTACCGAGGCTGCCAGGACGACGGTACGGGGACCGGCTGGGTCGGCGACCTGTGCTGGGACTCGCCGAACTCCACGCTGGAGCCCGACGGCGCGATGTACGTCATCAACTTCAACGGGGTGACGTCCACACTGGTCCAGGACGGCAACGGGACCGGCTCGTACCACGTTCAGGACGACCCGGGCTGGCGCGTCCAGCACCTGACGGGCGGCCACGGCGACGACAACGAGTACTGGGTGATCTCGACCCAGGAAGGGATGCGCTACTACTTCGGCTGGGGCCGCTCCGAGCGCACCGGCGGTGCGACCGGCTCCGTGCTGACCGTCCCGGTCTTCGGCAACAACCCGGGTGAGCCCGGCTACAACGGCGGTGTCGGCGTCTCCCAGCAGGCCTACCGGTGGCAGCTCGACCGTGTGGTCGACGCCAACGAGGTGGAGAACGCCTACTTCTACGAGAAGGAGCAGAACCACTACCGCTCGGTGCTGCTGGCCGACCAGGCCCGGTCCTACGACTCGGCCGCCTATCCGGTGCGCATCGAGTACGGCTGGGCTTCTCAGGTCTCCGGCGCCCAGCTGCCCGCCAAGGTCGACCTGCGCTATGTGGGCCGCTGTGTCGAGCGCATGAAGGATCTGGACCCGCTGTCGAAGGAACCGGAGGCGTGCCCTTCCATCTCCGGCAATCCCGGCTCGTACCCCGACGTCCCCACCGACCTGATCTGCGACGGGACGAACGCCGACAACGGCTGCCGCACGATCACGGGTGAGACGTACTCCCCCACGTTCTTCGCCAAGCAGATGCTGTGGGACATCAAGACCTACGTCCGGGACAACGACGCCTCCCCGTGGGACCCGGCGATGCAGTACCAGATGAAGTACGGGATGCCGAACCCGGACGGTGTCGTCGACTCCAACCTCTGGCTCGACTACGTCCAGCGCAAGGGCTACGGCGACGGCCCCGACATCACCCTGCCGACCATCAACATCAACGGCGAGTGGCGCGACAACCAGCTCGGCGGCGGCGTCCTCAACTTCCGCCGGGTCACCCAGATCCACGGCGACCTCGGCTCATTCGTCAACGTCACCTACCGTGACTACGACGCCAAGGACGCCTGCGACATCGACAACCCGCCCTCGGAGTCGAACAACACACTGGCCTGCTTCAAGCAGCGCTGGGTCCCTGAAGGCTCCACCGCCGAGAAGACCGGCTGGTTCAAGAAGTACGTCGTCGCCAAGGTCAGCGTCGACCCGGGTCCCGGCGCGGGCCCCGGCAACGACGGCGATCCGGTGATGACCACGACGTACGACTACGTGGGCAAGCCGGCCTGGGCCTTCCCCAACGATCCGCTCACCAAGGACGAGGACGAGTCCTGGACCGAGTGGCGCGGATACCAGCAGGTCGAGGTCCACACCGGCTCCAAGTCCAACGCGGCCTCCACCTACCACTGGCTCTACCGCGGCATGGACGGTGACCGCACCTCCAAGACCGACCCCAGCGCCAAGCGCAGTGTCACCGTCGACGACGGCGACAGCGGCCGGCCGGCGGTCACGGACTCCGCCTGGCTCGCGGGCAAGACCCTGGAGACCAGCAGCCGTGACGGCTCCGGCCAGTCCCACAAGCGGGTCTTCCACGAGTACTGGGTGCACAACACCGCCCAGTACGAGGGCCTGCCCGACGCCCGGTTCGTGCGCGGTTCGAAGACGACGACGCAGGAGCTGGTCTCCGGCGGCTGGCGCGAGCACGTCGTGAAGGACGAGTACGACGACGCCGAGCCCGCCAGCACCAAGTACGGCCTGCCCATGCGGACCAACGACTGGGGCCTGTCCGCCACGGACGACAACCGCTGCACCACCTATGGCCGCGCCTACAACACGGACTACTTCCCCAACTCCCAGGTCCAGCGCTGGATGGTCCTGCCCGACGAGACCCGCCACTACGCGGCGGACTGTGCCGCCCGGACGGCGGCGAACCAGGACGCCTACACGGTGACCCTGTACGACAACGCCACCTCGGTCGCGACGAACAAGCCGGTCGAGGGCAACGCGACAGAGGTACGCCAGTACACCGACGCGGCCAACTTCCGTTCCACCAAGGCGTCGTTCGACGGCGCGGGACGCCGGATCTCGGTCACCGACGGGAAGCAGAAGACGACCACCACCGCCTACCAGCCGGCGACGTCCTGGCCGGTCAACGGCGTCAAGATCACCGGCCCCGACCCCGACGGCACCACCGCCGGCCCCGGCCCGCAGTCCAGCACCACCTGGTACTCCCGCCTGTGGGGCGGCCCGAACCGGATCCAGGACGCCAACGGCCACACGACCCGGATCGTGCACGACTCGGTCGGCCGTGTCTCGAAGGTCTTCAAGCCCTCGCAGATCGCCGCCTACCCCGACGGCACGCCGTCCCTCGCCTATGACTACACGGTCACCATGGCGGACAACAGCGCGGGCGTCCCCGACCTCGTGACGTCCGTCGCACCGAGGACCACCACCAGGACCCTGCTGGATTCCGGCGGGAAGATCGCGACCTCATACGAGTACTTCGACGGCCTCGGCCGCATCCGCGAGGCGCAGAGCCCGTCACCGACCGGCACCGGGCGCACCGTCGTCTCCACCCGGTACGACACCTCCGGCAACGTGACGGGTACCAGCGCCGTGTTCCACAACACGAGCGCCGCGGGCTCGGGCATGGTCCTGCCGGCCGTCGCCGACCTGCCCTCGTACACCGACCTGGTGATCGACTTCGCCGGCCGCACCACCGAGTCGCGGCTCCTGGTCAAGGGAGAGGCGCAGACGCAGGGCCAGACGCGTACGAACTTCAACGGCGACTACGTCACCACGGTGCCGGCCGTCGGGGAGCGCACGAACACCTACTACGACGTCTTCGGCCAGATATCCAAGGTCGTCGAATTCGGCCCGTCCACGTACACGACCTCGTACGACTACACCCGCAAGGGCGAACTGTCGAAGATCACCGACTCGAAGGGCAACGTCACCAGCTACACCTACAACTGGCTCGGTGAGCGCACCGGCGGCAAGGACCCCGACCGGGACCCGAACGGAGTCGGCGCCGTCACCTACGACGCCAACGGCAACATCGACACAACCAAGGACGGCACCGGCACCGTCCTGTCGTACACCTACGACGCGATGAACCGGACGCTGACCGTGCAGAACGGTTCGGCCGTCTTGATCCGCAACAGCTACGACACGGCGCCGGGCGGCATCGGGAAGCCGGCCTCCTCCACCTCGTACGCGAACGGTCATGCGTACACCGCCTCCGTCAACGCCTACGACGCCGACGGGAACGCGACCGAGTCACAGACCGTCGTCCCGGCCGACGGCAGCGGTCTCGAGGGCACCTACAAGACGAACCACACCTTCAACGCGGCCGGTCAGCAGACCAGCGTCACCTACCCGGCCGTCGGGTCCCTGCCGCAGGAGACCGTCACCACGACGTTCGACAGCCTCGGCAACGTGGAGAAGCTCACCAGCAATCTCAACAACACCGTCTATGTCGACTCCACCGACTTCGACAGCCTGGGCCGGCTGACCGGACGGACCTACGGCACCGCCGCCACGACCACCACCACCGCCCGTCGCAGCTACGCCTACGACGACGCGACCGGCACCGGCTGGCTGAAGAACGTCTCCACGACCACCAGCACGAAGGGCACCGTCCAGAACGACGACTACCTCCGCGACAACGGCGGCCGGACCACCGACCTGGCCGACCGCCTCACCGGCCAGCACCAGTGCGCCACCTTCGACGAGCTGAGCCGCCTCACCCGCGCCTGGACCTCGGCGGCGACGACCGGCTGCGCCGGCCCCTTCGCCCCCGACCTGGCCACCGGCAAGGACCCCTACCAGCTCGACTACACCTACGACGGCATCGGCAACCTGCAGAAGGTCACCGAGACCACGGCGACCGGCAGCAGCGTCCGCGACTACGTCTACCCCGGCTACTCCGCCGACCAGTCCACCTACACCGCCGGGGCGGCCAGGCCGCACTCGGTCGCGAGCGTGAAGACGCCTGCCGGTACGGACAGCTACCTCTACGACGACGCCGGTCAGCTCCAGACCCGTACCCCCGCAGGTGCGACGACGGCCACCGGCCTCGTGTGGAACCCCCTGCACCAGGTCACTTCGATCACCGGCCTCCCCACGGGCAGCACCAGCTACGTCTACGACGCCTCCGGCAGCCTGCTGATCCGCAAGTCGGCCGCCGAGAACGTCCTGTACGTCGGCGGCCACGAGGTCCACAAGAGCACCGGCTCCGGTGCCACCCCGAAGGCCACCCGCTTCTACAGCGTCGGCACCTCGGTCGTGGCCACCCGTACGGCGATCGACGCGAGCACCAGCAAGCTCGACTGGGTCATGTCCGACGACCAGGCTTCGACCCAGCTGACCGTCGACACCGGCACCGGCACCCCCGCACGCCGCCGCTACCTGCCCTTCGGAGCCCAGCGCGGCAGCACCGCACTGCCCACCGGTACCGACCGCGGCTTCCTCGGCCGGCCGGAGGACGACGCCTCCGGGCTCTCCGTCCTCGGCGCCCGCATGTACGACGCCACCCTCGGCCGGTTCCTCAGCCCCGACCCGATCAGCACTCCGTACGCGCCGCAGAACCTCAACGCCTACTCGTACGCGGCCAACAACCCGGTCGTCTACAGCGACCCCAGCGGCCTCATCCGGGTCAACTCCGACGGCTCGCAATGCAGTGACGGCTGGGACGAGTGCGGACCGGGCGAGCTCACACCCACCCCGCAGACCCCCACCGCCGACAACACGCCCGCGGCCGACTACCGCTGCGGGTTCCCGGGATGCTCCTCACAGGGCTTCACCGAGTACGGCTCCAACGTCGACGACTACCTGAACGAGAACCTGCCTCCGTTCGAGCCCATCCCGGACGCCTTCGACTGGCTCGCCGAGAAGCTCGAGGTGGCCGACGAGTGGGAGAACTGCGACAACGGTTCCGCGTTCCTGGCATGCGTCACCGTCGGGCTCACCATCGCCGCGAACATCAAGGACGGCGAGTACGGGGACACCGATACCCCCTCCAACAAGAACAAGAACAAGAACAAAAACAAGAACAAGAAGAACGACGGCGACGACGACGAGGTCCCGACGTTCGACTCCGTTTACCGCGCGCCCTACGCCGGGGAAAAGGACGAGGCGAAGGACGGCTTCGTCCTGGGATCCCACGGCGTCAACGGCAGGCACGCGGGCAGCGCCTACGTCGGCAGCACCAAGGAGATCGCCGCCCAGTACGCCGGTGAGTCCGGATACGCTGACGGCTTCTGGGAGTACGAGATGAAGCGCGGCTGGGAGAAGGAGTTCGACAGATACCGGCAGCCGTACGAGAACAAGGCCGGCGACAAGGGATACGAGTGGGTCATCCCGCAGAACAAGATCCCCCTGTTCAACTCCATGATCAAGGACGCCCACTGGTGGAACTCCTACCAAGGCCACTACTGGAAGTGACGAACGCAGGAGCACACCCCATGAATCCGCACACCGACCTCACCCGGGGACAAGTCGTCACCGGCACTGTCTCCCGGCTCGAGGACTACGGCGCCATCGTCGACATCGGCCCCGTCCAAGGGCTGATCGAGAACTCCCACGCGTCCTGGACCAAGGGATCCGCCGACGAGGTTGTGCACATCGGACAGACCGTGCACGCCGTGATCCTCAGAGTGGACGAACCGGCCGGAGAGCTACGGCTCTCCCTCAGGGACCTGGACCCCGACCCGCTGCTGGAATTCACACGCGAATCCCTGGGGCAGGTCGTATCCGGGGTCGTGATCTCAACCATGAAAGTCGGAACAGCCATCGACCTCGGCAACGGACTCCGAGGCCTGCTCCCGGACACGGCGGGACTCGCGGACGGAAGCAAGGTCCGCGTGAAAGTCTCGTCGGTGAACCTGTTCCGCAGACACATCCTGCTGGTGGAACCGGACATCCCGTAGACGAGTCAGGCCGGGCAGCGATCACGCTGCCCGGCCTTCCACTTCACGTGACCGTTCAGCGCGCGGCGCAGCCGTCCTGACAGCCGACGTGGTCATTCAGACGTCCCGTATCACGGCACGGCCTCAGGGCACGGGAACCCAGGATGCGTGCCCGCCCAGGAAGTTCCCCAGGTCGGCACCGCCCCATCCATTTCCGTCCGGCACAGGGCCCTGCGAGCCGGCGTGACCGCCGGCCCGTCTGTTCGCGGGCCTCCTCGGACAGGATCGGGTGCGGCTTCCTTCAGGTCTTCCTCATCACCCCGAGCGCTGCTCCTTCCGCGCGGTCATGCCGGTGTGTCTAGTCCCGAGGGATCGGGGACGGGAATCAGCCACCCGGCGAGCGGCGGATAACGCAGAGGGCGGCGAACACGGACGGCTGGCCGAAGCGTGTCAGGAGCGCTCCGTCTCCTTGCAGTGCCCACTCGCTGATCGACGGCATCCGCAAAGCCTGGAGCTGGATGTTCCAGCAGGGGGCTTGATTCACGCCTGGGACCATCCCCGCATGCACGACGAGCGAGCCTTCACCGGGGAACCCGAGACTGTCTTTGCCCGCGGGTTCCGCGCTTGGCCGAGGTCGGAGCCGGTCACCACTCGGTGATCAGTGGAGCGTCCGGTTCGTGCTGCCGCCAGGCTGCCGCCAGGCGGAGGAGGCGGGCGGGGGCGGCGATGCCGCGGACCGTGGCGATCTTGCCGCCTGTGAGGTCGAACGTCACGGCGCCGATGACCTTGCCGTCGGGCACGAAGAGGATGGCGGGGGCGCCGTTGACGAGCGCGAAGTGGACGGCGGAGACTCCGCCTGCGAGTCGCTGCTTCGCGGGTGTGGATGTGAAGCCGGCCCGTGCGATGGCGGCGATGCGCTGGGGAGTGTCGTACCGCAGCAGCTTCTCGGTCAGGCCGGCGCCGTCGGAGATCGCGGTCGCGTCGTCAGTGAGCAGCGCCACCAGTTGTTCGGTGCGGCCCGAGGAGGCGGCGGCGAGGAATTCCTCGACGATCCTGCGGGCGACTGCCGGGTCGAGTTCGCCGCCGCGGCGGCGTGCGGTGGTGATGCGATGCCGGGACCGGTGGAGGTGCTGCTGGCTCGCGGACTCGGTGATGTCGAGGATCTCCGCGATCTCGGCGTGGCTGTAGGAGAACGCTTCGCGCAGGACGTAGACGGCCCGCTCGTGGGGGGACAGGCGCTCCATGAGCGTCAGTACGGCCAGCGAGACCGATTCGCGCTGCTCGAAGGTGTCGGCCGGGCCGAGCATCTGGTCGCCGTCGAGGAGCGGTTCGGGCAACCAGGCGCCGGCGGCGCGTTCGCGGCGGGCCTGTGCTGAGCGGAGCCGGTCCAGGCACAGGTTGGTCACGACTTTGGTCAGCCATGCCTCCGGCACCTTGATCCGCTGCCGGTCCGCGGCCTGCCAGTGCAGGAACGCGTCTTGCACCACGTCTTCGGCGTCGGTGGCGGAGCCGAGCAGCCGGTACGCCAGCGAAGCAAGCCGGCTCCGGCCGGCCTCGAACCGGCTGGTGTCGAATCGATCAGTGGCGGTGCTGTCCATGCGGACCACCCTAGACGGTGTCGTAGAAGGCTCTGATCGGCCCATCTGGCTTACATGAGTGGGGGGTTGCGGAAGGGATCGGTGTGCGCGGGTGGCCAGGGGTGGATCGGCATACTTTCCGGCATGCCGACGACTCCGCCGACGCGGCGATGGCCCTCCTGACTGCACACCACTGCACCGACCTCGAAGCCGGTATCGCGGAGTTGCGTCGGATCGCCCGGCGGCGCGACGTCATCTTCACCTGGGATCAGACCATCCTCCGTAAGTTCTGGCTGGTGGACGAGTACCTGCCGGAGGTCGCGGCGTTCGACACCACTCGGGCCGTCGCGATCGACGGGCTGACCGCACTGCTGGGAGGTGCCCTCGTCGAGACGGTCCCGATCCCGCATGGCTGCGCCGATGGGTTCGGCGCCGCCTTCTGGCGCCGGCCCGAGGCCTACCTTGATCCGCAGGTGCGTGCCGGTATGTCCTGCTCGCCCAGGCTGGCGAGGAGGTCCTCCGTCCGGGCCTGGCCTGGCCTGGCTGTCCGACGACCTGTCCTCCGGCCTGTGGGACACGCGGCATGCAGACCTGATTGACCGCGAGACACTCGACATCGGCTATCGGCTATCGGCTTGTCATCGCCGGCCTGGAGGGAAGGGAGCCGGAGGTGCGGCCGCGTACTCGACGGTGATCGTCGTAGGCCGGCGGCGCGGGTTGCCGGCGAGGCACAGCACCATGCCGAGCGTGAGCCAGGTCGCGAGGACGGTGGCGGAGTGGATGGCGCCGTGGCCGTCGAAGAAGGCGGTGGAGCGCAGCAGCTGCCCGCCGGCCCCTGGCGGTATCAGTTGGCCGAGGGTGCCGGACCAGCCGGGGAGCATCTCGGGTGCGGTCGCGGTGCCCGACAGGGGGTTACCGATGAGCATCATGGTGGCGGCGCCGAGGCCGAAGCCAACGTATCCGAGCAGGGACTCGAGACCGAAGATGGTCAATGAAGTGGCCGCTATGGTCAGGGCGATGGCGCCGCAGTTGGCCCAATAGGAGCCGTCGAGCGAGCCGAACCAGAACTGCAGGATCGCCGCCACGGCGAATCCGCCAGTGACGGCGAAGGCGAGCGCTCCAGTGACGCGGGGGACGCGGCCGCTGACGAGCCTGGTCAACAGCAGGGCGGCGAGCAGCCCGCCCATGACCAACGGCAGGGCTGCGGCGGCCAGTCCGGTGCCGCGTGGGTCCTCGGCCGGCAGCGGGACGAGGTCACGGGCGGCGGCCGCGGTGCCGGTTTGCCGTGCCTGGCCGAGGCCGGTCGCGACGCTGTTCAGGGTCTGCGCCACGGCCGTGCTGCCGGCGGACGCCGTGATGACCTGCGGGGTACCGGAGCTGAGGTCGATCGCCCCGTACACCTGGCGGTCGCGTATCAGCCGCTCGGCGGCGGCGGTGTCGGTGACCTCTGTGACCTTGAAGCCGCCGGGAAGCCGTTGGTCGAGTACGGATGTGATCCGCTCGACGGCGGGGCCGGAACCGGCGACGGCGATCGGCACGTCGTGCACCGATGAGCGCACCGACGGCCAGGCGAAGGCGGTGAGCAGCAGGCTGATGCTCACCGTGAGCAAGGCGACCGCCCTGGCCACGGTCGGCCAGGGCGAAGGCGACGTGACGGCTGCGGGCGCGGCCTGAGGGGACATGGCTTCTCCTTCGAAGGAGGGAGTTCATCGCCGGGTGGGCGTGGGGTCGGACTCGACGCCGGTCAGTTCATCCGGATCGCGGATGGCGGTTGCGGCCCAAAGGGGGGCTTCTCGACAGGGCCCGATAGGGACGCTGTCGAGATCGCCGGCCGGTAGGGCGGGAATGCCGGGTGGCCCGGTACCACGGTGGCCGGTGGCCGGTGGCCGGGAGGCACGGTGACCGGGTGCCACAGCGGCCCGGTGGCCGGGTGGCCGGGAGGCACGGTGACCGGGTGTCACGGCGGCCCGGTGGCCGGGTAGCCCGGTGGCCGGTGGGATCGCCGTTGGCGACGGCGCCGAGTGGTTCGAGGTCTTGAAGCGCGGACCGGGCGCTACGCGACCGCCTTTTCGGTGGGCGCATTCTGCGTGGCCGTCAGGCGGTGCTTGCGCTTGGGCAGGCCGAAGGTGGGGTGCGAGGTGCCCCACAGCGCCATCCTGACGATGCCGTTCTTGATCCGCGCAGCCTTCCGGCCGCCTATGAACTTCGGCTTCGCCCGTCCTTCCTCGTCGACCATTTGCAGGATCCCGTCCAGCCGCCCGAGGCTGATGTGGTTGCCCACGTACTCCAGCTTGGTGTTCGGGATCTCACGGCCGGTCAGACGCCCCACGACCGCGTCCACGGCCTGCCGGCCTGTGTAGCCGGCCGAAGCGCAGGACATCGGCAGCGGCCGGCCGTTGTCGCCGACGGTGTAGACGCTGTCGCCGACGGCGTAGACGTCCGGGTGAGAGAGCGACCGCATGGTGCGGTCGACAACGATCCGACCATCGTCGGTGACCTCGAGACCGCTCGCCGCGGCGAGCGGGCCGACCACGAACCCGGCCGTCCACACAGTCGCGTCGGACGCCAGAACAGTGCCGTCGGCACACAACACCCGTATCGCTTCCACGACTTCGACACTCGTGTGCTGCACGACCGTGATACCCAGCCGGGCGCACACCTCGCGCAGATGGCCGCGAGCCCCGGCGGAGAGCGCCGCGCCCAGCTCACCGCGGGCGACCAGCGTCACCGACAGGCCCGGTCGGGACTCGGCGATCTCGGTGGCCGTCTCGATGCCTGTCAGCCCGTCCCCGACGACCAGCACATTGCCGCCCTCACCACGCCCCTCCAGGCTGTCCAGACGCTCCCGCAGGCGCAGCGCCGAAGGCCGGGCGGCGATGTCGAAGGCGCGCTCGGCCACACCGGGAACGCCGTGGGTGGCGCCGCGGCTGCCCAGCGCGTACAGCAGCGTGTCGTAGCCGAGCTCACCGCCGCCGTCGGCGTCGGCCACGGCGACGACCCTGCGCTCGGGGTCGACGGCGGTGACACGGGCCAGACGCAGCCGTATCCCCGTGCCCGCGAAGACGTCGGCGAGCCGCGGAGCCTCGACCTCCTGCCCCGCCGCCAGCTGGTGCAGCCGCATCCGCTGGACGAAGTCCGGCTCCGCGTTGACCACGGTGATCTCTGTGTCCGCCGGAGCCAGCCGGCGCGCCAGAGTCCCGGCCACGTAGGCCCCTGCATACCCGGCGCCGAGGACGACGATGCGGTGCTTCATGAGTTGCTCCCGTCAGTTCGCTTGCTTCCGGTGACTTGAGCGGAACAGCGCCCCGATTGCTGACAGGAAGCAAATGTGATGTGGGTCACAAGGCGGTATGAGTCACTTTGCACTGTGGATCACTGCCGTGCCCTCCCCCGGCGACTCCTGTCGTACGGGGACCGGGGCCGGCACTCAGCGCCGCCGAGCCGCCCCCGCGGGGCGCGGGGAGGAGGCCGTGGTGGAGTTGGGGCCGGAGCTGCTGGTGCGGGTGTTGGAGCATCGCCACAGCTCAGGACTATGTCTGCGGAGCGGGACCCCTGGCTCGACTGGAACCGCATCCAGGCCGTCATGGATCGACTCCTCCACGGACGGCTCCCGCCCCGACGGAAAGCGCGATGTCAAGGCGGGCGTCGGCCTCACGGCCTTCTTCGACACCCGCCCTGCGTACGCCTCCGCGTCGAGGTCGAGCGCCGCCCGGCCGTGCAGTGGCTCCCAAACGACCGGACAAAATCAGTCCTGTCCCACTGAGGCTCTCGGATTCTCACTGCGTCGGATGCGGTGCGTGTCGGTTTTCATCCAATCGAGCCGTCCGCCCGGGTTGGAGTGCCGGCGTCGGCTCGTATCCGGTGGGCTAGGCTGTGCGGTTATGAATACCGGGACGGCCTTGCGCCACACACGGATCGGTGACCCGGGGCTCTTCTGAGCGCCGTACGGGCTGGTTCGGGCCCGCTGTTTGATCGAGGCTCTTGCGCTGCTGCGCGGGCTCCGCCTCCGTCGTGTTGATCACAGGCTTGGCACATCAACCACGACAGGAGCATTCATGCGCACCAAGACGCTGCGGATTCCCACCACGGACGGCCAGGCCGACGCCTTCGCCGCCTTTCCCGACAACAGCGAGCGGCACCCAGGGGTGCTGATGTACCCGGACGGCTTCGGCATCCGGCCCGTGTTGCGGGAGATGGCCCGCGAACTGGCCGGGTACGGCTATTACGTGCTCGTCCCCAACTCCTTCTACCGGCACGGCCCGGCACCGTTGGTCGAGCTTCCCCAGTACATCGGAGAGGAGGTCCGGCCCGCGCTCTTCGCCCAGTTGATGCCCCTGATCGAGGCGCACACCGCCGAACGTGTCCTGAGTGACGCCGAGGCCTACCTCGGGTTCCTCACCACCCAGCCGGAGGTCGGCGCTGGACCGGTCGCGGTGACCGGCTACTGCATCGGAGGCCTCTACGCGATGCGCACCGCCGCTGCCCACCCCGGGCGTGTGGCGGCCGTCGCCGCGTTCCACGGCCCCGTGGGTGTCGATGGGGCCGACCTCTTCTCCAAGCTCACCGCCCAGGTCCACCTCGGCCATGCCGAAGGCGACGTGACACCTGAGGCCCTCGGCGAGCTCAACCAGGCCCTGGATGCGGCAGGTGTCTGCTACACCTCCGAGATCTACCCCAGCACCATCCACGGCTTCACCATGTCCGACACCGATGCCTTTAGCGCCTCCGGGCTGAAGCGCCACTGGGATCACCTGCTCCCCCTCCTGGATCGCACCCTGGCCAACAGCTGAGTCTCCAGCCCGGAAACCAAGGCTGAAGCGGTCGAGACCAGCAGGCGCCATGGCGGGCCACACCGATGTCTTCATGGCCGTGGCCTGTCTCTATCGCGAACGAGACTTCCGTAATAGCCAGGTCGTTTGAGAACCCAGAGCCTCCGTGGTCGCAAGCGACCTGGCGTCGCGACTGTTCAGCGGCGACCTGATCCGCGCGATCGGCGTCCTTCTGGCAGCTGGAAACGGTAGAGCTCGATGAGTTCCGGCGCCCGCACGCTGGTGACGGGCTGGCGGTGGATGTGGAGGCCGCCCGCGAGGCGGCCTCCACATGCTGGTGGTCCTGGGGTCAGTGTCGGACTGTCCAGGTCTGCTGGTCCTGGAGGGTCGCGGCGATGGCCGGGTCGCGGACGGCGTCGGTGTGGTCGGTGACGATGACGGTGAGGCTGTGGCTGCGGAGGTGGCGCGAGTCCAGGTGGAGCGCGGCGACGGGCACGGCGGTCCGGCCCGCTTGAGCGGTGAGCGGCTTGCCGTCGAGGTACCACTGGATGTCGAGCTGCTGCTCGCCCGCCAGCCGCGGCACGTCGACGCGTGCGGTGTCGCGGTGGCGCAGGGTGCGGTTGGTGGGGGTGAGGGGGGTCGCGACGGAGGCGTGGCGGTAGAAGCCGGCGATCATGGCTTCGCGGCCGGGGAGGTTGAAGGGCTTGCCGAGTACGCGCATGATCGAGGCGTCGGTGGGTCGGTTGAGGCCGGCGACGTAGTAGCCGCCGCCCTGGTGAGCGCCGACGGTGCCGCCGTCGGGAGAGGTCTCGCCGAGCCAGCGGTACCACTTGGTGCGCTGGACGCGGATGGCGTCCGCGCTCAGGGTGGAGATGTTGGAGTCCGCAGGTTCCGCGCCGGTGTACTGCTCGTATCCGGGGTAGCCGGGGTAGAAGTACTCGTCGGCGAGCTTGCCGAGCGAGTGGCCGGTCTCGTGGATGGCGACCTGGCCGGACCGGTCGTTGCGGGCGGAGGCGGTGGAGATGCCCTCGTAACCGAGTTTCTCGCTGGGCGTGTTGTAGCCGGCGCCGCCGTACTTGGTGCTGTTGGACAGGACGATGACGAGGTCGGCCTCGGGGGCCTTGGCGACGTACGAGTCGACTTTCTGCTCGTCGACGCAGAGCAGCCGCTCGATGCCGTCGCACCAGAAGTACGAGCCGAGGGCGGTGTCCTTGACGACGTCCCTACCCGGGTCGCCGGAGACTCCGGAGTCGTTCGAGACGGCGTCGACGGTCCAGACGTTGAAGAGGTTCTGGTAGGTGGTGTACGGCTCGACGGCCGTCACCTCGGCCCACTTCTGCTTGGCATCGACGTGGAACTGGCCCAGTTCGGCGGCGGTGTAGCCGTCGCCGATGACGACCACGTCGAGGCGGTCGGTGGTGGGGCCGTTGTCGACGACCTTGGTGACCTCGCCGTCGGCCCGGGTCTCGGCCGCCGAGAGCGGGGCGGTGGTGAGGGCCTTGCGGACGGACGGCACCCAGGTGTAGCCGGAGCCGGCCTCGTGGTGCCCGTGCTGACCGCTTTCGACGTGCTCGTGGCCGGGTATCTCGACCTTGACCTGCCCGGTCGTCTCCGGGCCGGCGCCCGCGGAAGCGGAGCCGGGGGTGACGGCGAGGGCGGTCATGACGGCGGCGGCCATCGTGGCCGCCGCCATTGATCTGCGTATGGACGGGCGCAACGATCTCTCCCCAGAACGAGCACTTAAGTACACGTATCAATGCGGTTAATAGGCCGCTTAACCTAGGGCTCCCTGCCCGTGCCGCACAATGCCCTTGCGGATGTGAAACCGCGGAAGAGGAACGGACCATGGACGAACCGGCAGTCATCGGACAGCGCGTACAGCGCCTGCGTGCCGAACGAGGCCTGACACAGCGGCAACTGGCCGAGCCCGCCTACACGGCCGCGTACATCTCCACGCTGGAGTCCGGCAAGGTACGCCCCTCCGAGACCGCTCTGCGCTTCCTGGCCGAGCGCCTCGGCACCACCTTTGAGGAACTGACCACCGGCCGCCCCGCCCAGCTCGCCACCGAACTGCGCCTCGCCCTCACCGACGCCCGCCGCCTGCTCGCCACCGGCACCCTCGGCGAAGCAGCCGCCCGCTACCAAGAACTGCTCGCCACGGCCGAGGAACTCGCCCTGGAACCCGAGCGGGCCGACGCGCTCACCGGGCTCGGCGAATGCGCCCTGGAGAGCGGCGAACTGAACTCGGCCCGAGAGCACTTCGAGTCGGCGGAGCGACTCCTCACGTCGGCCGGCGCGCCGCTCCCCCGCCGAGTCCGCGCCCTGCGCGGTCGGGCCGTCGCGCACCTGCTCGCCGGTGAACTGCGCTACGCCTGCTACCTCCTGGAGACCGCGCTCGACGAACTGAACGCCCAAGGCCTGCACGACCCCGATGCCCTGATGCTGCTGTACGCGTCCTCCATCGGCCCCTACATGGACATGGGCGCGCACGCCCGGGCCGCCCAGGCCGCCGAACTCGCCCTGGCCCTGACCCCGCAGGTCTCCGACCCAGGCCTGGTCGCCGGCATGCACCGCAGCGTCGCGCGCACCCTGCTCGCCGAGGGACGGGTCGCCGAGGCCGACGCCTCACTCGCCAAGGCACAGGACCTCTACCAGCAGCTGCAGACCCGCACCGAGCTGGCCCACTGCCACTGGATGCGCGGCTACGTGCACGCCCAGAACGGCGACCTGGAGGGCGCCGAGCGCGAACTTCGCACCGCCCGCGAGATGCTCACCGCCCGCCGTGCCGCCCTGTACGCCGCACAGGTCGAGGTCGAACTGGCCGACGTCCTGCGTCGACGGGGAAAACACGAGGAGGCGGTGGCCCTGCTGTCCCGGCTGCTGCAGCTCGGTGCGGGCCTCGGCGACGGACGCGGCGCCGTCCACGCCGCAGGCGCCCACCGGCTGCTGGGCCTGATCGCCGAGGAGGAAGGCGCGGACGAACGCGCCGAGGAACACTACGTACGGGCCCTGGCCCTCCTGGAACGCAGCGGCGCGGCGGGCGATCTGGCAGATACCTGCCGACTGCTGGGCGATCTGCTGCGACGTACAGGCCGAACGGAAGCCGCACTCGACGCATACCGCACCGGCCTCGGCCATCGGGCCGTGCCCGGCACGACCACGCTCGGCCCGGCGCCCGCAGCGCCGCCCATCCGGGGCGTGTGGTGACGCCGGTTCCCGGTGATGGACCTGTCCACGTCGAAGAACAGCGTTTCGACACGCAAACAGGAGCACCCGCCCACCCAGCCCGATAGCATCGGCTTCCAGCAGGACCCCAGGTCACAGGAACGCTCGAGATCGCACTCTGGCGGACCGCCTCGATGTGGGCGGGGTCGGCGGCCGGGTCGTCGATGCAGCCGACGCTCTGCTCCATGAACCACTCGACTGCCCCCACGCGGTGCCGGTCCCAGGGCCCAGTCCACGGCGTCGAACCCGCCGCGCGGTGCGAGGGCCCGCCGGCGGTGACGTACTGCTCCAAGAGCACGCACAGGCACCCGTGTGCAGCGTCAGGCCACGGCAGGTCTTTCCTGGCCCGTCATCGAAGATCGGCAACGGCGGCGTTGATGCACCTCTTCGGGCCTTGGCCCAGCGGGCGTTGGCGCTGCGCCAGCGCCGGTAGGCGTGCAGGGCCGGGGCTGAACCGCTGACTGCCGACTCAGGGGCTCGCAGGCACTCCCCCTCCCCCGCCCGCAGACGATGACGCCGGTCAGCCGAGCGGCGGCAGGAGGGGGAGCCGGGCGGCGAGGAACTTCGGAGCCATACCGCGGTAGCTGTCGGTGATCAGTTCGTCAAGCTCGGTCCAGTCGGTGTGGTCACCGAGGACAGCGACGACGACGTTGTGGCCCCAGCCGGCACGGAAGAACGGGAACCCCGGGGCGGTCAGGCCGAGCAGGTCGTCGGCGGGCACCCGGAACGTCATCACGACCGGATCCTGCCCCGCGGTCGCGTACGGAGCGTAGAGCGGGGAGCGCTCCACGTTGGGCGTGTAGACGTGAGCGAACGTTCGCGTACGGATCCGCCAGCGCACACCGACCCAGGCTGGTTCCTCGTAGGACTCAGGCAGCTGCCGACAGATCGACCGGACCCTGTTCAGGATCTCCGGCGGCACATCTCCAGGACTGGACATACATCGACCCTACCGAGCCCCGCGCCCCTTCGACCCCTCGACCCCTCGGCCCCTCGGCCCCGCGACACACGACACACGACCCACGACCCACGACCCCGCACCGAACGTCGATCGCGTCAACGGGCGGTACGGCCGGTGTCTGGCCGGTCCCTGCCGGTGTTCCAGCTGTCCCTCAGCTCCTAGGCAGCCCGTCACTCGCCCGTGGCGTATGTGCGCAAGCGGCTGCGCGCAGCCTTCCGGCACGGGCAACGGGGTCGCTCAGGGACGGCCGGCTGCCCTGCGCGGCAGCGCTGCGGCGCGTGAGAAGAAGACAGCCTGGGGACGCGGAAGCATCGCGGCGAGAGGCCGCGCAGCCGGCTCTGCATGTCCGGACTGCGGCCGTTTCTCGGACCGGGTCCACGACCGCTACCGGCGCAGGCTGAAGGACCTCCCGCCTGCTGAGCAGTGCTTTGTGATCCGGCTCATGGTCCGGCGCTTCATCTGCGGGTCGGCGGACTGCCCGCGCCGGACGTTCGCCGAGCCGTTCTCGCGGATGGCCGCCTCGCACGCACGGTTCACCACTCGGCTAAACCACGCCTTGAGGGGGGAGCTCGCGCTGGCCGAGCGAGCAGGCGCCGGGCTGGCCGCCCAGCTGGGATTCGGAGCCGGCCACATGACTTTGCTACGCAGAGTCGTGGCTCTGCCCGATCCGACCTGCGCCTGGACAGCGGCGGCGAGGTCGATGAGTGGCGGCAGCGCTAAGCCCAGCACTTCGTCTTCCTCCTGGACCACTGCACCCGCTGCCTTCACGGAGAAGGCAGCCCGCGGCATGGACGTGGCGGGAGGGCTCGGACGGCCGCCTGCTCACCACCCTGACCGACGTCGACTGGCCAGGCGGAGATCCCGCCTCCGCCCCTGGACGGTCGGCCCGCTCTCCTTTGCGGACAAAGAGATCCTCAGCGGCACGACCATCAAGGCCACCAGGCTGTTCCGAGACCACTTCAGCTGCTCGATCCACGAAGCCCTGGAAATCCTCCAGTCCCGCTCAGAGCACCTGCGCCGCGACCATTCGAACAGCTGAATGGCGAGCCGCGCCAGCCAAGCAACTCAATTCGCTGCTGGATGAGCCGAGACACCCCCCATCCTCGAACAGCACGATGACTCCCCGCGACCGCTCCCCAAAATCTGTGCCAGAAACCCGTTTTCGGGTACAAAGTCATCCCCGCGCGTGCGGGGAGCAGTTCTGGAACCAGGCCGGCTGGCACAGCGACTGGGGGCCATCCCCGCGAGTGCGGGGAGCAAAAAGAAACGGACATCTGGACGTTTTCCCGCAGGGGGCCATCCCCGCGAGTGCGGGGAGCAAACTCAATGACCTGCAGTTCTACCGCACATCCAGCTACTCCTGAACCACTTCCACGGAAGCCTGCAAACCAGACACCCCTCCCCTAGCGTCTAACCAGCCGCGAACAGCAAGCCATCCGGGTCGCCGGCGAACGCGACCAACTCAGGCCCATCCCCACACGCGCAGAGAGCAGGCCAGGACATTGTGGCTGCCGTCTTGAATACGGAACCATCCCCGCAGTCGCGGGGATGGTTCCGTACCTTCAGCCCCAGGCCGTAGAGAGACCATCTCCCGCCAGATAGGGAACAGCCTGTCGACCGCGTCGCGGAGGCTCGACCCCCGAGGGGCCATCCCTGCGCACGCGGACTTCACCCATGGCGAAGTCCGGCAGGTGGTTGGGAGGCATCCGTCACGACCTCGCTCGACGCAGGCGGGCAGATGTCTTCCCTCGCGGTCGATGCCCGACGCTGCCTCACACAGCAGGACGGCCGGCCGCGGTTGATCTGCGGATCGTCTGGAATCTCAACGGTCACGGGTGGGCGGACTGCAGTATCGCTGACGGGCAAACCGATGCCGAAGTCACAGCCTCGCACATCGCCAGCGCCCCCGAGGACGCCCTGACGGCTATCCCCCGACTGGTCAGTGGTGAAGCCGAGACACACCGCGCAGGCACGCTCCGATCGCCCTCGCTTCAGGTGAGGCCGAGGCCGACTGATGAACCACGCTTCAGAAGCAGTTCCACTCCTCGCTGGGCAGGGCGTGCCACAGGTCGGGCCAGTCGTGGAGCAGGAAGAGGGGGCGGGTCCGGACGATGTCGCCGGCCCGCTGGGTGCGGATCGTCAGGCCGAGGTCCGCGAAGACGGGATCGCCGGTGACGCTGTATGCCAGGCCGCCGGGCCGTGTTGTGCGGTGGATGAGCCAGTTCTCCTCCTCCGCGGGCTCGACCCCGGGCCGCCTCTGCGGCGGCCGGCGCGGTCTCGGGCGGCGGCCGTCGGCGGCGGTCGAGCTCAGCAGCGTGCCGTACCAGATCGGCGCCAACCCTGCCGGAAGATCACACGGAGGGCTACCGGACGTCACCGGCGCCCAGCACAATCGCCCGTATGACAAGCGCCGCGCAGTCGCCCACGCAGAACAGGCCCGTCGCGCTTGTCCGGAGGTTCGTCACGGGTGGCGTGACCGGGGTGGCCCTGGCGGCGGTCGTTGTCGGGATCGTCTTGGAGGAGGCGCCGCTGATCGTCGGGGGAGCGTGCCTGCTCGCGGTCTACGTTCTGATTCGCTATCTCGTCGGGATGCCGAGGCGCGCCCGGGAAGCGGCGGTTCCGCCGCGGCTGGCCCTCGCGATGATCGAGAGTCTGGAGGGGGTCAGGGGGGAGGCGAGTGACATTCCGGTGACGTTCGACCTCACCGTCGTCCCGGACGACTCGCCGGCGTACCGCGTCGAGTTCACGCAGGACATCAATCTCGCCTACCTGCCCGACTACCGGCCGCGCGGCGTCCTGGTGGTCCAGTATCCGCCGGACCGGCCTTTGAACGTGAGGATCGTCAAACGGCCGACACCGGACTGGGAGGAACGGGCCGCCTCGGCACGCCTCGACTCGGCGCCCGGACCTGCTTGGGCGAGCGACCCAGTGGAAGGCTGCGGCACCAGCCTGGTCGGGTATCTGGGTCTGCTGGCGGGCGCTGCGCTGGTCGTCCTGTTGTTCCGCGCGGACCTGTTCGCGCGGGGCGACACCGGCGCGGACACGGCGCGGCCGTCGGTCTCCTCCTCGGGGACCTCCTCGTCGTTCACGGTCACCGTGTCGTCGGTGTCGGGCACGGTGGCCCTCGGCCCCAATCAGTCTTTTCTGGACAGGGGCGTGCTGCGCCGCTCCGTCACCGCGCTCGTCGAAGGCGAGGAGAAGCAGCAGGTGCTCTCCGTCGTCGTAGAGGAACGCCTGCTGACGGTCGCCTTCGCCCCCACCGGCACCGGCACCGGCAGCCAGACGGGCTCCCGATTCGACCTGGGTTCCCTGCCGTACGAGCGTGTCCCCACCCTAGTGAAGGAGGCCACGACTACGGCCGGCGTCGGCTCCCCGCACACCTGGCGGCTCATCGCCGACCGCCAGAGCGGCCGGGTGGTCCTCAGGGTCACGGTGACGGGCTCCGAAGGCACCGCCTATCTGGAGGCGGACGGGCAGGGCAAGGTCGTACGGCGCATCATGGCGGGAGGCTGATCCGTGGACCTGGACTGGCATGTGTATCCGGCGCTGTGGTGCGGGGTGTTCGGCGTGTGGGCGCTGGTCGGATACGGGAGGTCGCTGGCTGGGATGACCCGGGCGCAGCGGATGGTCCGGGCGACGGGACGGGTCGAGCGGGTGGACGAGCCCCGGCATGGAAGCTCTCCGAGCGACGGGATAGGTGTGGTCGTTTCCTTCCGGGACCCGGCCAGCGGGCAGGAGTTCACCGTCACCAACGACGGTGAGTGCGGTGAGAGGATCAGCGTGGCCTGGGCAGGTCGGGAGATCGGGGTTCACTATCCGCGCGGCAGACCCCACGCCTTCCGGTTCGCCAACCGCCTCTCCGAAGGTGGGCGCGGCCTCGGCTGGGCGAACTTCGCGCTCTTCCTGGTCTACGCGGGTCTGGTCGCCGTCGCCGTGATCGACCGGGGCTGGCCGTGGGCGTTGCTCGGCTTCTGCGTGCCCTGGGCTCTCTCGGGCCTGTACCACCTGCCCGGAAACCTCCGCGACCGCGACCGCCGAATCGACGAGCTCGACGCCATGGCTGCCGTATCCGGCCGGGTCACTGCCGTCCTCAAGAACGTCAGCACGGACGACGACGGCCACACCTCCAGCCATGTGGTGCCGGCCGTCACCTTCACCACCCTCGACGGCAAGGACGTCACCGCCTACTGCGAGTCCGGCATACCTGACCCCGCCGGATCACGGGGCCTGGACCTCACGATCCATTACTCCCCCGCCGACCCGGCCGACTTCGTCCTGGACGTGGAGGCCGAACGCCGTTCCTGGCGGCGGGACAAGGCCGTCAACGTGGTGGGAGTGCTGGTCGTGGCGGCAGCGGCTGTGGTGGGGGCGGTGGCGCTGTGAAGGGGGAGGCGGGTTATCTTCCCGCCATGGAGCCGCTGACGTTCGATTACGACACCTTGCACCTACGCGTGGACCGGGGAGTGTTCGAACAGTTCGGTCCGCATGGTTCCGAACTCCGGGTGCCGCTGCGGTCGCTCGGTGCGCTGGTGCACTTCAAGAAGCCCGGCAAGCCGGGGCAACTGCGCATCGGCACCGTACGCGATCCCGACGCCGCGCTCTACGGCACTGACCCGGCCGCCTTCTGGTACAGCACCTCCCCCGCGTTCCTGGTGCCGCCCGGCGACGAACCGCTGTTCCGGGCCTACTTCACCGGGGTGGCCGTGCTCGCCGGCCGGAGAGCCGTCTGACAGGGAAGCGGCACGCGGCGGGGGCGGCAGGTCCGCGACCATCTGGTACGAGATGTCGGCGGCGTTGCGTTCGTCCAGCGGTGTTCGTAGATCCTCTTGGTCGTGTGGCGCTGCTTCCGCGGTGCGGTCAGGGCCGTAGTGAGCCGGCGCTGCGCCTTCCTTCGCGGTTCCGGCAGCGCCGACACCAGTGCCCTCGGCATCGTCTCGTAGGCCACGCCGTAACTTGCGCATGCCCGCACGCAGAGACAGGCCGGCCTTGGCGTAACAGCGGCGAACAGGTCTCCGTGCCAGCCGCCGCTGCCGAGCCCTCCCGCCAGTCAGCGACCCGCAGGCACGCCAAGGGTCCGACAACGCGCTTGTTGCGGTCTCAATGCGCGGTGGGCTCTGTTCGGGTGGTTTCGCCGGTCGAGCGTGATGGCCGACTTCGTCTGCGGGTGGCGGAGCGGACTCTGCCGAGAGAGTGGCCGGTGAGGGCGGCGATGCGGTCCGGGCTGTAGCCGAGGGTGGCGAGTGTGGTCAGCTCTTCGCGTAGAGCGCCGGTGGGACAGCAGGGGGTGTCGTTCGCGTGGAGGTGACCGTTGAGGAGTTCCCATGCGGTGTGTGTCGGGCTTGGGGAGCCCAGCACGGCCCTCCAGTGGTCGAGCAGGGTGGTGAACGTCTTCTCGACCGCTTCGTCCGCTCGGTGTGGAGGTAGGCATGCGCGGGCGTAGGTGAGGTAGTCGGTGTGGTGCAGAGTGCGGAAGGCTTCGAAGGACAGCGGCGTGGCCGCGTGGAGGGTGTTGATGGTCGTGATCGACGCAGAGATCATTTCTGGCCCCGTGGGTGTGCTGTGTGCTGTTCAGCCGAATGCCGCTGCGGGGAAGGCTGTTGTGGGCGGAGGTTGTTTCGCGGCCTGCCAGAGCGGGCGGAGATCGGCAGGGCTGCCCCTGAGGAAGAAGATGATCTTGGCGGTGGTCTCCCAGTCGGGTATGCGGGTCCCGTTGAGGGCGAGCGCGATCTCGGGGAAGGTCGACTTCGTGTCGGCCTTGATGGCGCGGTGGATGTCCCAGAGCGTCGGTCGGCCGGCGGCGAGGTAGAGGGCGCGCAGGGAGGTGTGGAACTTGAGTTTGGCGACCTCGGGATCGTCGGGGACAGGCTCCTGGTCGTGGTCGGGGTTGCGCTGGGCGGCTTCCCACAGGGCTCGCAGTTCGAGGGGGCTGCCGTTGCAGGCCTCGGCGAATCGCTCGACGATCGGCCACGTCGGTCGGCGTGCGCCGGCGAGGATGCGGGAGACGTAGGACGGCGAGATGCCCACCTTGGACGCGGTGTCCTTGATGGTGTGACCGGTGGCCCGGTGGAGCGAAGCCATCGCCGCGGCCAGCTGCTCGCCGGGAGTCTGGGCGGGAGGGAGGGAAGTCCCGTCGGTGCGAGCCGCCGCATCGGGCCAGCCGGTCACCGCCTGACGGCTCTGCCGCGCTTCACGGGCCAGGGCGAGTCGGCGCGTGACCTTGTCCTGGGTCCACTTCTTGCGGAAGCTCTCGGCTCCGCTTCCGGCCGCCTCCGCGATGATCATCCACGAGTCCCCGCGGGCGCGGCCCCTGGCGACGATCGCGGCCTCGAAGTCCATGAGGAACCTGTATTGCTCAGTGACCTGTCGCATCAGGACACCGGTGTCCTCGTTGCCCTGTACGGCGGCGAGCATGGTCGTCGCGGAGAGCTGGACGTCTTCGGCGGTCGCCGTGAGGTCCTCTTCGTACCGGGTGAGATCGGGCGGTTCGGCACAGGAGCTGCGTGCGACGGTGCGGCATGCCTGGGAGCAGAACGTGTTGGGGCGCCCTCGTCTGACGGTGTACTGGAAGTCTTTGCCACAGCGGGAGCACTGCCGCGTCTGCTGCCGGGGGGATCCGGGCGACATGTAGCTGTCTCTTTCGGGGTGCGTGCGGGGAATTAAGGCGGGTGGGCCGGTCGCGGATGGCCCGCCGCGCGGAAAAGTCCGGCGGCGGGCCCTCGATCAGCTCGGCTGTCAGGCGCCGGGCTCACAGAGCCGGTTGCGCAACGCCCGACGTGGGGGGTGGCGAATTTTTCGTCCGCCGAGCGATCTTCAGGATCTGCGAACGCGCTTGTAGACCACCCTGGTCCCCGCGCTCACCACAGAAATAGCTATGGCCAAAGCTCCGATGATCGCCGGGTCCTGGCCGCCCACGATCAAGACGATCGGAAGAACGGGAAGGGCGAGAAAAGCGCTCCCACGTGCCGTGACCGTCAAGTCATCCCAGCGACGCGTTTCCCCTGCATAAAGCGGGGTCATGATAGCGTCGGCACCTGACTCCGGCACCCATAACGGGCGCGGGTGACGATTGCGGTCGCAAGGCATGAATTACCCCTCCTTGGGTGCAGTTCGGCACTGCACGGCCGTGATCGAAGTGGTTGAGCAAGGACCCTGGCTCTGGTTTGACGGCCCGCCAGGGTCCTTGTCGTACCGGCGTATACCGGTGAGCGGGACCCTAACCTCCGACTGCTACGCAGCGCCACGCGCACACAGGGTTATGGCCGCATGCGCCCGGTCGGCGCACACAAATCCTCGCTCTCACCCCAGATAGCTATTGACACGCCAATCCGGGCGCCCATCGCTAGATGCGATCAACTTCGATCTCGCCACGCCTAAAGGAAGTCAAAGTTAGTGGGGTACGAACACGCCAGGGCGGCAAAGGGTGATGACCTTCCCTGAAAGCTGCCCGCGCAACCCCGAATCCCCCACCACGAACGTGCCCCACGCCAACATTCGCCACCCCTCCGCTACAGCGCACACACCGGAACACGCGCCCCACCAGGGGGTGAGCATCCGTCATCAGGCGCGGTCGAGTCACCGGCGCCGCACCCCAGCAATAACGGACCCATGTTCACCGCACCCAGAAGACGTGAACCGGGACAACAGCAGCGGGCGCTCCGCCGCGGGTTCGGCTTCCACCTTCAGAACAGTGCGCTTTCCGCTGCTCCTCGCCGAAGCTGCCCAGTACGCCCTCGACGATTCCGGCGCGTGCGCGTCCGACCGCGCCTTCGGAGTCCTCTCCGTATACGCGGCCCTCCCGGCCGCGCCCGCGTGGCGTGCCGCGCTTAGGGCGCCCAGCACCGGCGGGGCGCCGGCTTCGCTGTCGATACCTCGCACCGGGGCCTGGACGCGCTCGTCTGGACGGCCACCAGGTCGCCGTAGGGGTCACAGTCGGGGTCACAGTCGCAGTCGCAGTCGCAGTCGGCGCACTCTGGGGGTCCGCGGCGCCTCAGGGACCAAGGGCGACGACGATGTCCTCCGGTGCCAACCACTCACTTATGCGCGGGGGCTTCGCCTGACGCGACCTGCAACCACTCAAGGGCAACGTCGAATGCCCTTCGCTGTCTCCGGACGGCACCCGTGCCTCACGCACGGGGAAGTGGTGCCGACACCTGGGCCGTGCCGCCGACGGCACCGGAAGCCCGTGTCGGCCGGCCCGCGACGCCGAGTCGCCCAGTCGGCGGGGCGGATGAGGAGGGCTCTCGCGCCCGTACGCCAGCATCGGGTCGCGCCGCCGACGCGGATGCCTCGGGCGATTCGCCGTACCGGCGGGAACGGCCGCGGCCGTTCCCGCTCGGCATGACTCGGATCGCCCCGCCCGTGCCCTCGGAACGAGGCGGGGGCGGACGATTCACATGACCGGTCGACGATGCTTATGGATCGACGTCAACCATTCATGCGGCGTGGGAATTCGGTGCTTTCATCAGTGCCAGGCGGTGCACCAGACGAGGCTCGTGGTGTAGCTGTACAGGCATCCGCGGGAGACGTACGGAGGGCCGTCGTATATCGAGTCCCCCCATCCCCTGTTGTTGAGGACAAGACCCAGCTGCCCTTGCCACGAGGCCCCGCCGTTCGACGAGCGGTCCATGTAGGTCTTGTAGGTCTGCGACGAGTCGTAGAGCCATCCCTGCTGGGTGGCGTACTCGTGGTGGTCGGACCCGAGGGACGTCGCGAGGTTGATCGTGCCGAAGTTCGGGACGGAGTTACAGCTCGACCAGTACGCCCCGATGATGCAGCCGGAGGCAAGCTGGGCGGTGCTGCCGTTCGCCGCCTGCGCCGAACGGTTTCTCTTGCTCTCCACCAGCCCCTTGACCTGCTTCGAACTGAGCAGCGCCTGGTCCTGCCCGCCGATGATCAGCGGGTTGTTCACGCTGCCCAGCGGCGCGTTCGGGTTGTAGGTACGACTCCCGGGTGCGCCGATGCCGGCCTGGTCACGCATGTCGTCGCTGGCCGCCTGTGCGGGGCTGACGGCGAGGCCTGCGACCACAGCGCTGGCGGCCAGGGCGACACCGAGGGTGGAACGTAAAGACATCAACTACTCCTCAAACTCTTTCAATTGGCGGGCATCCTGAAATGGAATTTCGCCATCCGAATCCGGGTCCTGATGGATTGCAGCTCTCATGATCCGAGCGACTGGATCTTGTCAGGGGCGCCTCAACGGTGCAAGGAGATTAAGATCGCCGGGGTCGCGATCTCGCCAACGCTGACATACGGCGCGTCGCCCCGATCCGCTACGCCCGGAAAGCCCGGCGGGCCGGGCTTGAGTGAGGGGCGGACGGGTCAGGGAAGGCAGCGCAAGACCATGCGGGGCAATGCGCAAAGCCATGGATCCTCCGCGTCGCCGGAAGGGCGGTGGCCTGCCGTCCCGCACCCCGTAGCGAAATGACCTCTGGGTGCTCACTCGTCGCCGACGGCCCCACTGGCACCACACTTGACCAGGTCATTCGTGTCGCCGACTGCGGTGGGCACGCAAAGAACGCTTCCCGTTCCCCAAGGCGGGCGCGGTCCGGGATGCCACCGGGTCCGGTGGCATCCCGGCCGCCATCGCCACATGACCTCGACCATGGCCGCCATGCTTGCCTCACGCTTCTGCGGGCCTGCCGGCTATGCGCCGGGAAAGGAAAAGTGGACTCTTCGGCCCCGCCCCCTGATCCTGGCCGAACTACGATGCATGATCGAATCCCGTATTGGTCCATACAAATAACGAGGTCGGACCCCTTCTTGTACATTCCCCCAGCACCTCAACCCTGCTACCGGACTCTCTCGCGTCTGCGAGCGCCAGCTGCACCTCCGTCAGCCCCTCCGGGCCCCCGACGCAACCGGCCGGCGCAACCGGCCGGCGCAACCGGCCGGCGCTACCCTGGCGGGCATCCTCGGCGTGCTCCTCGGTGTGCTCCTCGCCGTCCCGTCGACCGCCGTCCCGCCGACCGCCGTCGTCACCTCCGTCCGCCCGGGCGTCCTTCCATCCGAGCGGGCTTCGCACCGGTAGGGATCAGTCCGGCGGTCACCGGTCCCGTAGGGGGAGGCGGGGCTGCAGGGCCTCGCGTTCCTGTGCGGCGAGGGCCGCTCGCCAGCCGCCGTAGGTGGTGATCTCGCGGGCGTCGTCGAGGGCCTGGGGTTCGCAGAGGAAGCCGGGGACGAAGGTGCCGTCGGCCAGTTCGACGCTGCCCAGGGTCATGGGGCGGGGAAGGTTCGCGAGGAGGGCACCGAGGCCTTCTGCGGGAAGTTGCCAGATCTCGGTCTCGATGGGGGCGCCGTCCTGGTCTGCTCGTACCAGGCCGGGCTTGGGTGGGTGCGTGTTCAGGGCGTACAGGCGGTAGGCGGAGGACGTCGTGGTCGTACGGACGTAGTGGGCGCCCAGGGAGAGGAGTTGTCCGTTCAGGGGCTGGTCTGACAGGTGGGCGCCGACCACCGCGAGGAGCGCCGGTGGGGTGGTCAGCAGGGTGGCGATGCGGGCGAGGCGGTCGTCGGTGAAGGCCGGGCCGATCAGCTGGACGCCGAAGGGGCGGCCGGCGGCCAGGCCTGCTGGGACGGCGACGGCGGCCAGGTCGAAGAGGTTGGTCGAGTTGGTGTACCGGCCGAGGCGGGCGTTGGTGCCGAGGGGGTCGGCCGCTACCTGGGCGATGGTGGGGTGTCCGGGGGTTGTCGGGAGCAGCAGTGCGTCGGCGTCGCCGAGGGAGGTCAGGGCCTGGGTGCGGAGGGTGGAGAGTTTCTTCCGGTCCGCGTAGAGCCGGTGGGCGGGGATGTCGCGGGCCTGGGTGATGATGCCGGTCACCGTGGGGTCGAGGTCGGGGGCGCCGGTGTGGTCGTCGAGGAAGGCGCCGACGGCGGTGTAGCGCTCGGCGACGAAGGCGCCCTCGTAGAGCATGGAGGCGGCTTCGGTGAAGGGCGTCAGGTCGATGCGTACGAGCTCGGCGCCTGCTGCGGCGAGTCGGGCGGTGGTCGTCCCGAAGGCCTCGGCCCAGCCTTCGTCGAGGTCGCCCAGTGTGTCGGGTTCGGGTACGGCGATCCGCCAGGGGCCCGGGGGGCGTTGCGCTAGGGGTGGGAGGTCGCGGGTCGGGGGCGCCGTCATGTGGGACAGGGCCCGCTCGGCTTCGGGGAGTGTGCGGGCGAAGACCGTGACGCAGTCGAGCGAGGCGCAGGCGGGGACGACGCCCTCGGTGGGGACGAGGCCGTAGGTGGGCTTGAGGCCGACGATGGCGTTGAAGGCGGCGGGGACTCTGCCCGAGCCGGCCGTGTCGGTGCCGAGGGCGAAGTCCGCGATGCCTAGGGCGACCGCGACGGCCGAGCCGGAGGAGGAGCCGCCGGAGATGTAGGCCGGGTCGAGGGCGTTGCGGACCGCGCCGTAGGGGCTGCGGGTGCCGACGAGGCCGGTCGCGAACTGGTCGAGGTTCGTGGTGCCGAGGACCACGGCGCCCGCCGCCTTCAGGCGCGCCACCACGGGGGCGTCGGTGGTGGGCTCGTAGGCGTACGAGGGGCAGCCCGCGGTCGTCGGGAGGCCGGCGACGTCGATGTTGCCCTTCACCGCGAACACCGTGCCGGCCAGGGGCAGGCGGGTACCGGAGGTCGTCTTCGCGTCGACCTCGGCGGCGTCCGCCGCCGCGTCCTCCTGCGGGCGCAGGTCGATCCACACCTCGGGCCTGTCGACCTGGGCGATGCGGGCGTATGCGGCCCGTACGCGTTCTACCGCGCTGCTCACGCGGTCACCTCCGCGTTCTCGACGGGGCCGAGGACGACGAGCGCGGCGCCCGCCTCGACCTGGCTGCCCGGTTTGACCAGGATCTCCGTGACGACGCCGTCGGCGGGGGCCCACACCGGGGACTCCATTTTCATCGCTTCCAGGGCCATGAGCTGTTGGCCCGCCGACACGCGGTCGCCGATCTCGACGTTGACCTGCCAGACGCCCGCGGTGAGTTCTGCCTCGACCAGGCGGCCGCCCTCGGGGACTTCGACGTCGGTGACCTGAGGCGCGGTCTCGGCGGCCGCCTCGGCGCGGGCGAACTCTCCGGCGATCTCCCAGGCGTGGCGTTCGGCTGCGAACGCGGCGCTCTGCCGGGACCGGAACGCGGCGATCGAGTCGGCGTTCTCGTCGAGGAAGGCCTGGTACCCGGCGAGCGAGAAGGTGCCTTCCTCGGTCTTCGGTACGAACCGGCCCGAGGTGATGTCGGCGCGCAGGTCCAGGAGCTCCTCGGCACCGACCGGGTACCACCTGATCCGGTCGAAGAAGCGCATCAGCCAGGGTTTGCCAGGCTCGAAGGCGCCACGCTGCTGCCAGCCCGACCAGACCTGTGTGGTGCGGCCGACGAACTGGTAGCCGCCCGGGCCTTCCATGCCGTAAACGCACAGGTAGGCGCCGCCGATGCCGACGGAGTTCTCGGCGGTCCAGGTGCGGGCCGGGTTGTACTTGGTGGTGACCAGCCGGTGCCGTGGGTCCAGGGGGGTCGCGACGGGCGCGCCAAGGTAGACGTCGCCGAGGCCGAGGACCAGGTACTCGGCGTCGAAGACGGTGCGGTGGACGTCGTCGGTCGTGGCCAGGCCGTTGACGCGGCGGATGAACTCGATGTTGGAGGGGCACCAGGGGGCGTCGTCGCGGACGCCCGCCTCGTAGCGGGCGATGGCTTCACGGGTGGCGGGGTCGTCCCAGGAGAGCGGCAGGTGCACGGTCCTGCTGGGCACGACCAGGTCGTCGGTGGCGGGCAGTTCCTCTTCCACGCGCAGGGCGAGGTCGAGGAGCGTGTGCTGCGGCAGGACGTCGGGGTTCGTCTGGATCTGGAGCGAGCGGATGCCGGGGGTGAGGTCGGTGACGCCGGGGTGCCCGAGCGCTGCCAGGGCCTCGGCGAGTGCGTGGACGCGCATGCGCAGCGCGAGGTCGAGCTGCATGGGTCCGTACTCGATGAGGAGGTTGTCGTCGCCGCTGCGCCGGTAGGTGACCGCCGGGCGGGTCCCGGTCTCCGCCAGGCGGGCCAGGACGCCGCCGTCGACCGTGGCCGGTCGGTCGGCGTGCGGGGGCGCGACGGGGTCGCGGCGCAGTGCGGCGGCCGCCCGCGCGGTGACCGGGACGAAGCGGACGGTGTCGCCGGGCCGGAGCTGGCCGAGTTTCCACCGCTGCCCGGTGACGACCGTCGCCGGGCAGACGAAGCCGCCGAGGGAGGGCCCGTCGGGGCCGAGGAGGACGGGCATGTCGCCGGTGTAGTCGACGGCGCCGACGGAGTACGGGGTGTCGTGGATGTTGGAGGGGTGCAGTCCCGCCTCGCCGCCGTCCGTGCGTGCCCAGCGAGGCTTGGGTCCGACGAGGCGGACACCGGTGCGCGCCGAGTTGAAGTGGACGGTCCAGTCGGCCGCGTAGAAGTCACGGATGTCGTCCTCGGTGAAGAACTCCGGAGCGGCGTGCGGTCCTTCGACCGCGCCGATCTGCCACGTGGTGCCGAAGACTGGCCGCTCGTCGAGGGGGACCACGGAGGTCTCCATGCGCTGTTCCCCGCCGTGCAGGACGTCGCCGGCGCGCAGGGCGCGGCCGCCGTGACCGCCGAACCGGCCCAAGGTGAAGGTGGCCGCGCTGCCCAGGAACTCGGGCACGTCCAAGCCGCCCGCGAACAGCACGTAGGTGCGCAGTCCCCGGTCGTCGGGCGCGCCGACGGCGAGGGTCTGTCCGGCGTCGACGGTGACCGGCTCCCACTGGGGCACGGTCGTGCCGTCGACCGTCACGTGCGCGGGGGCGCCGGTCACGCAGACGGTCGTCGGGTGGGTGAACCTGAGGGACGGGCCCTGGAGGGTGCATTCCAGGCCGGGGGCACCCTCGTCGTTGCCCAGCGCGGTGTTGCCGAGGCGGAACGACAGGTCGTCCATCGGCCCGCTCGGGGGCACGCCGACCTGCCAGTGGCCGGTGCGCCCGGGCCAGTCCTGGACCGTGGTCAGGGTGCCGGGTACGACGACCTCGATACGGGGTGTGGGGTCGGCGATTCCGGCGAGCGTGGCCGTCGAGTGGCCGGCGGCGCGGACATCGGGGGCCCGGAGCGCGGCCCGTACCAGGCCGAGGTTGGTCTCGATGCCGTCGACGCGGGTCGCGGCGAGCGCCGCGTCGAGCCGGTCGAGCGCCTCGGCGCGGTCGGCTCCGTGGGCGACGAGCTTGGCGAGCATGGGGTCGTACGAGGTGGTGACCTCGGTGCCGGTCTCCACCCAGGTGTCGACGCGGACGTCGTCGGGGAAGGCGACGCGGGTCAGCAGTCCGGCGCTGGGGCGGTGGTCGCGGGAAGGGTCCTCGGCATAGAGCCGGGCTTCGACGGCGTGTCCCCGGGGCGCGGGCGGTTCGGTGACGACGGCGGTGTCGCCCTGGGCGAGGCGGATCATCCACTCGACGAGGTCGACGCCGTAGATCGCCTCGGTGACCGGGTGCTCGACCTGGAGGCGTGTGTTGACCTCCAGGAAGTACGCCTCCTCGCGGGCGGCGTCGTACACGAACTCGACGGTCCCGGCCGAGCGGTAGGCGACCGAGGCGCACAGGTCCCGGGCGGCGTCGGCGAGGCCGCGCCGGACGCGGTCCGGGAGACCGGGGGCCGGGGCCTCCTCCAGGACCTTCTGGTTGCGGCGCTGGAGGGAGCAGTCGCGGTCGCCGAAGGTGACGACCCGGCCCTCGCCGTCGCCGAAGACCTGGACCTCGACGTGGCGGGCCCGCTCGACCAGCCGTTCCAGGAAGACGCCGGCGGAGGAGAAGGAGGCGGCGGCCACCCGCTGCACCCGTTCCCAGGCGTCGGCGAGGTCGGCGGGGTCGTGGCAGGCGCGCATGCCGATGCCACCTCCGCCGCCGGTGGCCTTGAGCATCACCGGGTAGCCGATCTCCTCGGCGGCGGTGAGGGCCGCGGTGACGTCGGGGAGGAGGCCGGTGCCGGGGGCGAGCGGTACGCCGGCCGCTTCGGCGGCGGCGCGGGCGGTGTGCTTGGCGCCGAACAGGTCCAGTTGGCCGGGCGTGGGGCCGACGAAGACGATGCCGGCGGCGGCGCAGCGGCGGGCGAAGTCGGCGTCCTCGGAGAGGAATCCGTAGCCGGGGTGGACGGCTCCGGCTCCGGTCGCCTGGGCGGCCTTGAGGACGAGTTCGGCGTCGAGGTAGGACTCCTTGGCCGGCGCGGGGCCGAGGCGGACGGCCTCGTCGGCGAGCCGGACGTGCGCGGCGCAGCGGTCGGCGTCGGAGTACACGGCGACGGTACGCAGGCCGAGGCGGCGGGCAGTGCGGATGACGCGGGCCGCGATCTCGCCGCGGTTGGCGACGAGCAGGGTGTCGAAGGTCATCGTGTGCGGTCCTCGTCGGGCTCGTGCTCGGGCTCGGATTCGGGCTCGGGGTCGGGATCGGGCTCGGGCTCGGGCTCGGGCTCGGGCTCGGGCTCGGGGTCGGTGATCGTCATCCGGACGGCGGTCGGGTCGAAGCCGTTGCAGGGGTTGTTGATCTGCGGGCAGTTGGAGAGCAGGGCGAGGACGTCGGTCTCGGCGCGCAGGACGACCCTCAGGCCGGGGGCGGAGATGCCGTCGACGATGCCGAGGGTGCCGTCCTTCTCGACGGGCACGTTCATGAACCAGTTGATGTTGGAGACCAGGTCGCGCTTGCCGAGGCCGTGCCGGGTGCCTTCGGCGAGGAAGTTCTCCACGCAGGCGTGCTGCGACCAGGTGTGGTGGCCGTAGCGGAGGGTGTTGGACTCCTTGGAGCAGGCGCCGCCGATGGTGTCGTGGCGGCCGCAGGTGTCCTCGACGACGGTCATCAGCGGGGTGTGCTCGTTGGAGAGCAGGACGGAGCCGGTGGTGAGGAAGAGGGAGCCCTGGGCCTGGATGGTGTCGGGGGCGCTGTAGCGCACGGAGGTGTCGTGCGCGTCGTAGAGGAGGAAGTCCGCGGCCTGGTTGCCGTGCAGGTCGGTGACGGTGAGGAGCTGGCCGGCGCGGACGATCGCGGACCAGGCGGCTCGTGCGGGAACGGTGTCGTCCGAGACGACGCGTCCCGGGAAGGTGGCGGTCATGCGATCCCCTGGGCGGTGAGGTGCTCGGCGGTGTTGAGGAAGGCGCGGCGGCCTTCCGGGGTGCTCTCCCACAGCGGGTCGCCGGGGGCGGTCGGGCGGGCCCGGTACGCGAGGACCTGAAGGTTTCCGCAGGTGTACGCGGCGCGTGGGTCCAGCGGGTGCGCGGTGTTGGCGATGAGGACGGTGACGTCCTGCTCGGCGCGGAGGGTGACGGACCGGCCGGGTCCGGCGGAGCCGGTGAACTCGGTGCTGCCGTCCTCGGCGATCCGTACGCCCTGGAAGAAGGAGACGGACGGGGGGAGGTCGCGCGGGGCGAGGCCGTTCTTCGACGCGGCGAGCTTGAACAGTTCGCGGCCTGCCGGGGAGGCGGACTGCGGGGTCCCATCCCCGTATCGCGCGGTGTTGCGCGCGAGGGTGGAGGTGCCGGTGAGGGTGTCGTGGCGTCCGGAGGTGTCCTCGACGAGGGAGGCGAGCACGCGTCCCTGGTCGGACAGGAGCAGGTGTCCCTCGCCGAGGTAGGCGTTCCAGAGGACTTTGACGGTGTCGGCGACGTTCAGGCGTTCCCAGGGGCGGGTGGCGCTGTGGACCAGAAGGTGCGCGCAGGCGTCGCCGGTGAGGTCGGTCAGCCTCAGTTCGGTGCCGCGGGCGAGGACCTTGTGGGTGTAGTTGCCGCCCGCCACGGTCTCGGCCCAGACGACGTCGGCGGCGGCGACGCCCTCGGGAGGCGTGGGCCAGCTGCTCGCGGGCAGCAGGGGCATGGCGTCCACCCGTGTGCCGTCCTGGGCGCGGGCGTGGTCGCGCGCCCCGTACGCCGACGCTGTCGTTGACGGTGTCATTGACGGTGCCGTTGACGGTATCGCCATGGCTCGACCTCCGGTCGGAAGTAATTTCTGTCGCTCGACAGAAATTAGGGACCGGGCACTTCGCGGCCATTGCTCCGGCGTTTCGGACCGGTTACCGGAAACTCACGCGCACGACTCGCCCCGCGGGCAGCCGCCGCCCCTGTGCGAGGATCGCGGAGTGACCACGCCCACCCGCAGAAAAGTCGGCCGCCCACGGGCCCAGGAGCGTCCCTCGGACGGCGGCCTCACGCCGCGCGAGGAAGTCCTCGCCGCGGCGGCGGAGCTGTTCACCCACCACGGCTACACCGCGACCTCCACCCGGACGATCGCCGAACGCGCCGGCCTGCGACAGGCATCCCTCTACCACCACTTCGACGGCAAGGAAGCGATCCTCGCGGCGCTCCTCGAAAGCACCGTCCACCCCTCGCTGGACATGGCCCACCGACTCGTGGCACACACCGAGGCGCCTCCGGAAGCCCGGCTGTGGGCGCTGTGCCACTCGGACGCCGTGCTCCTCTGCGGCGGCCCGCACAACCTCGGGGCGCTCTACCTGCTGCCCGAGGTCCAGGCGGAACGGTTCGCCGTCTTCCACCAGGTACGGTCGGAACTCCGGTCCTGCTACGGGGCTCTGCTCGCCGCCACCGAGCCCGGCTCCGCCCTCTCCCCGGAGGACCTGGAGCTGCGTACGGACCTCGTCTTCGGCCTCACCGAGAGCGTGATCCTCATCCGGCGCGCCGGCCCCGACCACGCGCCGGACGCCCTGGCGACGGCGACGGCCGACGCGGCCCTCCGGGTGGCCGGTGTCCCGCAGCGCTCGCTGACGCGGCTACGCCGCGAGGGGCGGGCGCTCCTCGCGGCGGACAACTGATGGTGGATGGGGTCCGGGTCAGCGCTCGTCGGCGGGCTGCCGCAGCTGGGCGGTGACTCCCTGCCGGTCGATCTGGATCCAGTACTCGGCGATGAGTCCGTCCTCGACGCGGTAGACCGCGCTGGTCATCGCCGTGACCCGCGCACCGGTCGGCGGGTGACCGTCGACAGCGCCGACGTGCCGTCCGCTCTGGGTCCAGCGGGCGTACACCCTGTCCCCTTCGGCGATGAGCTCGTCCACGGTCAGAGTGAAGGCACCGTAGGCGTCGAGCATCTCCTGGACGTGTTCGGTGTACTGCCCCGGCGTCCGCTCCACGACCATCGGCGCCTCGGAGACGACCTGGTGCGCCCGGACCCGGTCGGCCATGAAGCGGCCGGCCCGGTCCGGGTGCTGTCCCGAGCGGACCTGCAGGAGGAACTGGCGGACGGTTTCCTTGGCATCGATCATGGGCGAAGTCTGGCATCCGCGTCATGCGGGGGCGGATCCGGGGATGTCCCTCCCCCGGCGTCCCCGGATTCCGCCGGACACGGAGCCCGGCGTCCCCGGAGTCCGGCGTCCCCGGAGTCCGGCGGACGCGGGACCGGACCCGGTGGGCGCGGGCCCGGCGCCGGTTCTAGTCCTGGTGCCGCTGCCGGTGCAGGCGGTACACCGCGCCCGTGGCCACCGTGGCGGCAAGCACCAGGACGGTGAACCACTGGAAGTACCAGTGGTCGCCCTCCGGGTCGTACACGGCGGCACGGGGCCAGGCGAGGTTGACCGTCATGAACAGCCCGTAGACGAGGGCGAGCGCGTTGACGGGCAGTCCCCAGCGGCCGAGGGAGAACAGCGGCCTGCCGAGCTCGTCCCGCTCGTCGTCACCCGTCGCCGGCCACTCGCCCCGGAGCCGCCGCACGAGCATCGGTCCGGTGACCATCGCGTACGCCAGATACACCATCGCGATGCAGGTCGTGCCGATCGCCAGGAAGGCCTGGGGTGAGGCGAGGTTGAGCAGAAGGAGCACGGCCGCGCAGACGCCGACCGCCACCGCGGCAGTCCCGGGCATCCCCGTCCGTTTCGGCACCCGCGCCAGCTGCCGCGAGCGGGGCAGGACCCCGTCGCGTGCCATGGAGTAGAGCATGCGCGTGGCCGAGGTCTGGATGGCCAGGGTCGCCGCGCAGATGGCCAGGGCCACGTCGGCGAGCAGGACCTTGCCGAGGCCGTCGCCGAGGGTGCTGGTGAGCACGTAGCTCAGGCCTTCCGTGGCCAGTCGCCCGTCGGTGAGGCTCGGTGCGGCGATCAGCCCCCCGAGCAGCAGCACTCCGCCGCAGATCCCCGAGGTCGTGAGGGCGGTGAGCGTCGTGCGCGGGGCCGTACGCCGTGGGTTGACGGTCTCCTCGCTCATCTCGCTCGCGCTCTCGAAGCCGATGAGGACGTACGCGGCGGTGAACGAGCCCACCAGGAGGGCGGCAATGAGGCCGCCCTCCCCGCCGGTGTGCAAAGTAATGCCGGGATCGCGCTCGGCGTGGGTGGCGAGGAGGATGACGATGAGGGCGACGCCGGCGATCTCGGCGGTGACCCCGATGGTGTTGACGGCCGAAAGAACGCGGTTGTCCAGGACGTTGAGCAGCGTGGTGAGCGCGAGGAGGACCAGGCCGAGGACGGCGGCGTTGGCTGCGCCGCTTGTCGAGGTGGGCGACGGATCGCCGCCGACGAGCTGGAAGCCCGACCAGACTGCGGGCAGGACGACCTGGAGCGCGAGCGCGGCTGCTGCCACGACCACGATCCGGCCGATCACCATGATCCAGCCCGCGTACCAGCCGAAGGCGGGAGTCCCGAGCCGGCTGGCCCACTGATAGATCGCCCCCGCGATGGGCATCCGGGCCGCGAGTTCGGCGAAACAGGCCGCGACCAGCAGCTGGCCGGCGAGCACGACGGGCCAGGTCCAGAAGAAGCGCGGCCCGCCGAAGGAGTAGCCGAGGGCGAAGAACTGGAACACCGTGGTCAGCACGGAGATGAACGAGAACCCGGCGGCGAACGACGCGTACCGCCCCATCCGTCGCCGCAGCTCCTGCTGGTAGCCGAAACCCGCGAGCGAGGCGTCGACGGCGGCGGACGTGGCGGTGTCGGACGGGGCTGTGCCGAACGGGGCTGTGTCGGACGCGGGCGTGTTGGACGGGGGTGGCGCCGAGGGAGCTGGGTCGGTCACGGTCATGGAGGTCCCCTGTCGCGGAGGCGAGTTCCCTTAATTCCTGTCGAATGACAGAAATTAAGGGGGGCCGGTTTCCGCCTCATGTCGCGGCCGTGTCCCGACCGTTAGTGAGTCCTCTCCCGGCGACGCCGGGTGCAGCCGCCCGCAGTCCGGTTACGGCTCCTCCCGTACGCGGTCCCTCATGCGCGCCCTCGGTGCCGCTGCGGCGTACGGGTGATCCGCTGCGGCTTCGCGTCACGACCGGTGCGCACGGATTGTCACACCGGTATGACAACAGCGCATCAGAAGATGATCCCCGGCCAGGCAGCCGCGCCCGCCGCACGGGTGCCGGGTCGCCGGCCCGGCGATCTTCCCGAGCCGGACGAGCGGCGCAGGTTGCGGGAGCGGTGGGGCTTGACGACCAGGCAGGTGGCGACGGCGTTCGGGGTGACACCGGCGACGGTGCGGTCTTGGGAACAGGGCCGTTCGGCACCCCGTGGCAGTCGTAAGGAGGCCTACCGACGGTTCCTGGCCGGTCTGGCCCAGCACGGCGAGGTGGCCCAGCGCCGTGCAGCGGGCCGTGACGGGTTTCCTGCCGCGGACGTTCAGCGTCCGGCATCCCGCCCCACCGCCCCTGTGCTGCCCGCCCTGCGGCAGGACGTCACGCGAGCCGCATGTCCGAGGGTGCCCGCGGCGGGCGGGGTGGCGCACGTCGTCGTGGGCAGGACCGCGGCGGATCCCGTGGCGCCGGAGCGCATCCGGCGCCTTCGGCTGCTGGGGGCCGCGGCCTGCGTGTGGTCGCTCGCCCTGTGGGTGTTCTTCACCTGCCCACCGCCCCTCTGACAGGAACGGCCAGGTGTGGTGGGGCGGTCATACGATGCCGGTGACGGTCACTCGCACGGCCCCGGGTGTCGTGGCCGCCGCCTCGGCGGCCACCGTCCGCACGGCGCCGGCGGTGCGGGCGGCTTGCTGCTGTGCGCGGACGACGACATCGATGCGCAGGGCGGCAACCCGGCCCCGTGTGTCGAACGTGATGCGTACGGCGCTGCCCGGATCGCGCCGGCCGACCGCGTCGGACGGCCGTGAGGCGCTCGTGTTCAGCAGGGAACGCAGGCTGGGGCGCAGACACGCGACGCCGGGGACCGCGAGGACGGCATCGGTGACCTGTTGGGTGAGAGCCTTGGAACGGTCGCTGTTCACGGCCGGGCCTCCCGCGGCGGGGTGGGGGGTTCGTGGAGGTCGGTGATGGTGACGTTCAGGTCGCCGAGGGCCAGGCCGAGTTGCTCCTGGGCCGCACGGATCAGGCTTTGCCGCACCGCGAGGGTGGTGCCAGGGAGGTCTTGTCCGTAGGCGACGGTGATGCCGAGGTGGACGGTGGAGGGGCCGCGTGTGGGGTGGGTGCGGCTTCCGGGCGGGGTGATGCGGCAGCTTCCGGCCAGGACGCCGGGCACCTGCTGGGCGGCGGTGCGGAGGATGCGGGCGGCGACGGACTCGTACATCCAGGTGTCCTCGTCGACCTCGCCGAGCGGCAGGTTACGGCCGGGCCGCAGCTCCAGACGGACCGCGTCCATGACGTGCCGCACCACGGCGGCGGTGTCGATGTCGGCCGGTGGTGTGGCCGGGGGAAGGACAGCGGCCCGAAGGTGTGCCAGGTCGGCGACGGCCTGTCGGCAGTAGGGGCAGGTGGCGGTGTGCGGGTCGGTGCCCGGTCCGTCGTCCTGTTCCCACACGGTGGCCAGGTCCCTGCCGCAGGCGAGGAGTTCGAGGTCCTCGTCGTCGGGGTTCTCGTGGGGGTGGGGGGTGTTCATCGCCATGCGGCCATCGCCTCCGTCAGCATGCGCCGGGCCCGGAATACGCGTGCGCGGACCGCTTCGGGCTTGATGCCCACCGCCTGGGCGATCATCTCGTACGGTTGGCCCTCGATCTCCCGCAGCACCCAGCAGACCTTCTGCTCCGGGGACAGGCCGCCCATGGCCTGGGCGAGGTCGCGTACGGCGGCGTGCGACTCGGCGGCGCGGACGGGTGAGGACTGGTGTTCCGGTGCGGCCGGTTCGGCGACCGCGTCGAGGTCGGCTGCCGGTCGACGGGCGCGGAGGAGGTTCAGGCACCGGTTGGTGACGATGCGGTAGAGCCAGGTGCCGAAACCGGCCTCGCCTCGGTACTCGGGCAGGCTGCGCCACGCGCTGACGAAGGCGTCCTGGACGGCGTCCTCGGCTTCCGTTCTACTGCCCATCAGGCGTTCGGCGAGTTGCAGCATGGCAGGCGAGTGGCGGTGGACCAGCACCTCGAAGGCCTCCTCGTCTCCTTCCGCGGCCCGCACCACCAAAAGCCGGCCGGCGGCCTCGGCCGCTTCGTCTTCGTCGTCCGGGCCCCACCGAGCGTTCAACGCGGGCTCCTTCCAGCCTCCACCGCTTTGACACCGTCCGCCCGGCGTTCGTTACGCCGCTTCGATTCACACCTTTGTTCACTCGTTCACGGCGAAGGGCGCGTAACGGAAGGCGCACTCGCGGCGTCAAAGGAGTGCGAAACGCAACCGACCCGTCGAGGGAGCAGACATGACGGCAACACAGGAAAAGACCCCGGTCCGCCATAACCACTCGGACAGTGCCGTGCCGGGTGCCGGCCGCACTCAGGTCGACGAGCCGGGCGGTACCCGCGGGAGGACGTCGATCGCGGACGCCGTCGTCGTCAAGATCGCGGGGCGGGCGGCACGGGAGATCCCCGGGGTCCACGACATGGGCGGCGGGTTGTCCCGGACGCTGGGCGCGGTCCGCGACCGGGTACCCGGAGGGCGCCCGAATGTGGGTCGCGGTGTGAAGGTCGAGGTGGGCGAGCGCCAGGCGGCCATCGACGTGGAGCTGGTCGTGGAGTACGGCGTACCGGTCCCGGATGTGGCCCGGGACGTCCGGGAGAACGTGACCGCCGCGGTGGAACGGATCACCGGCCTGGAGGTCGTGGAGGTGAACATCGCCGTCACCGACGTCCACCTGCCCGGCGACGACGAGGACGAGAACGCCGAGACACGGGTCGCGTGAGCGCCTCACACCACTCTGGCGGACGGATGGCGCGGATGAGGGAAGGGAAGGCAACAGCCATGAGCAGGGACCTCCTCGGGCTGCTGGTCGGGATGACACTGGGATTCGCCGGCTGGTTCGGGGGCTTGGGAGCTTTCCTCCTTGTGGCCGCCCTCGGCGGGCTCGGATACGCGACGGGCCGCTACCTCGAACACGGCGGCGACCTGCGCGACCTCCTGATCACCGAACGCAGGCATCGGTGAAGGCCGCCGTCCGAGGCGTCACCACCGTCACCGACCTGGCGACGGCCAAGATCGCCCGGCAGGCAGCCGCCGAAGCCGCCGCCCCGGCGGGTGGGTACGTCCTGCGGTCGGCGGCCGCGACGCGCGGGCACCGCGTCGAGGTGGCCGTGGAGGTGAACCTGCCCGTGTCCGCAACGGTCGACACAGGCTGGATGGTCCACCTCCACGAGCATCTGACCAGCCGCACCCGGTATCTGACCGGGCTGGCCATCGCGCCCGCACGGCTGCGAGTCCGCAAGCTCACTCCGAGCCTGCCGCCGGGCACGGCCGAGCGGCCGTTGTCGGTCGTGGCCGGCAGGACGTGGTCTCCGCGGCGTGCCACGGTCACAGGTCTGGCGTTGACCGTGGCCGCCCTGTCCGCGCTCACGCTGTGGGCCGTCCTGCACGAGCACCTGCCCGGCATCTCCGTGTCGCCCTGGGCAATGGCGCGCCAGTGGACGGCGGCGTCCGGGGGCCGGGCCCTCGTACGCGCGGCGGCCGTGGCGGCCGCGGCCGCCGGCGGGTGGCTGATCTTCCTGGCTCTGGCCCCCGGCCACCGGCGCCTGTTACCCCTGGGCTGCCCCCGACCGGCCCGGGCGGTCATCAGCTGCCGGCACGCCGCGCGCCTGGTCCGGGCGGCCGTCGTCGAGGTGCCCGGACTGCGACTCCACGCTGTCCGCTTCACCCCGCGCAAGGTCACCGTCCGTGCCGACGCGTCCTCCGGCGCACCGCACGACAGCATCCGCGACACGATCACCGGAGCCATCGAGCGCACCCTCCACAGCATGGCCCTCAGCCGCACGCCGAAGGTGGAGCTCGTCCTCCGCCCCGCCCATGCCCCGCACACCGTCCCGACTTGGCCACAGGCACCGGCGGTCGAGGATGCGTAGCCGCACCGTGGTCAACCGGATGACGCTCGCTCTTACCGGACTTGCCCTCCTGGCCTCGGCTGCGGTCGCCGTCCGGTGGGGCGACGAGAAGGTCCTCGCTGCCGCCGTTCGACACCTGGAGCGAGGCGATCAGCGCCTGCTCCTCGCGTCGGGCAGTGCCTCCCTGGCCGCGTCGCTGGCCCTGCTCACCGTACAGATCCCGCGCCCGACCGGGCGCCGCCTGAGCCTTCCGGCCCCCGACTGTCGGCTCGACAGCCGGGCCGTCCGCCATGTCGTCCAAGCCGCCTGCGCCGCCGTGCCCGGGGTTGCGCGAGCCCGCTGCCGCCTCACGGGCCGCCGGCGCACCATGCGCCTGGCCATCACTCTCACCCTGAACGCAACAGCACACCCCGGCGACGTCCTGACCGCAGTGTCCGACGGCGCACTGGCAGAGATCGCGCCCCTGCTCACACCCCGTCGACTTCACACCAGCATCCGCGTCCGGGTCCAGCGCCCCCGCCCGCACCGAACCATCTGACCCAAGGCCCTCGGAAGGGACAGCACGGCCATCGGCGGCCCGTCCGCAGGAGCGGCTCCCCCGCCACGGCTCGGCCTGCTCGGGCATGCCCCTCCGAGGGGCGAAACACACAGCGATGCACAAACAATGCGAGTCGCTGCCCCGGTCCGCCGGAGACAGGCTGGGAGCAAGCCGGTGGAGCGGATCCCGCGGGACCAGCGCAAGCGACCCGCCCGCCGGCGGACGAGGTCCGCCCCGGCAGGCGCACAGCCCTTCGCACGGCGTCGCCGCACCTTCACGCCGGAGGTTCTCCTCGTCCGAAGCGTCTCCGCCCGAGCTCCAGCCGACCGGTTCCTCGCCAAGCCGGCGACGGTCCGAAGATGAGGGACATTCCATGAACATCCACACCTTCGCCCTTGAACAGCAGCAGCTCGCCGCCGGAGTCTGGCAGTCGGGACTGGCTCAAGTGATCGGCGGCCTGATCGTTGTCGCGGTGCTCATCGGCGCCTTCACCCTGGGCATCCGGGTCTCAAGGCGGGAACTCCCTCCCCCGGACCCCGCGAGCCACCCGCGACGGCCGGTCACCGACCGGCACCCCGGCGAGCTGTCCGAGTACCGCCGGCCCTCCGAGATGCCGCACACCGACGGCGAACACCGCCTCATGCCTTACAACTTGCGGAACTCAGGTGAGGCCCTGGACACCCCTCCCAGCGAAGAGCAGCGCAAATGGGGCGGCATATCCAGCGGCGGATTCGGAAGTGGCGGAACCGGCCACGGGGACTGAGAACCGAGCCGTCCCGCCCGGTTCCGGTCCGTCAGCTGTCACGCCGGGCGGCGGCGAGGGCCGTCGCCAAGGCGCGCCACGCGTGGGGGAAACGCGTCCGGTACGACGTACCGGCGCCACGTTCCTGACTCGTGAGGGGACCCCCCGCGCAGGCTCTGCGCGGGGCGGACCCGCAGACGGGGCCCGGTCATAGGTCCGAAGTGACGCCGCCCGGGGAGGGTCGTTTCCTCAGTATGCAATTCCTTCGGGCGAACGTACGCCACCGGACCACGTCGATACCCACCCCACGGCCACCGTCACGTGACTCCGCCGAGGCGGTGCTCGTCGAGCACTACCCCGCCCTGGTACGACTGGCGCACCTGATTCTGCCGCCGGGTCTTGGCCGCCACCGCAGGGTGCTGGCCGCCCATGCCCTCGTACAGCGGAGCCTCGGCCGCGCGGGAGCCGGTACACGGACTGGACGGGGGCCTGGGCAGGCCGGTTCCGTCGGCGACGCCCCTCGGATCCCCACGCCGCGCACGGGCGGGACCGTCGGAGGCTCGGCCCACGACTGGCTCCGCGCCCGGATCGTCCACGAGGCGCTGCGGCCGCCGCTCCGGGTTTCGTACGGAGCAGCCCTGCCCCGAGCGTTCGGCCTGCGGCTCTTCCCCCGGGCCGGCGGAACGGACGAACTCGCCCTCGATCGCGCACTGGCGGCAACCGCACCCGCGACGCGCGCGGCCCTCGCCCTGATGTCTCTCGAAGGCCTCGCTCCCCCGTCCGCCGTGGCCCTGCTCCGCGAGGCGGGCGCGGTCGATCCCGAGCGGGCCGTGCGGGAGGCCGAACGGCTGCGGACACTTCGCGCCGTCGGCGGGACCGAGCTCTCCACCGACGTCGGCGAGCTGCTCAGGCGCCCCGAGTTCGATCCCTGCACAGTCCATCTGCAGACCACCGATCTGCTGCGCCGTCGCCGCCGCGTCCGCCTGGCCGCTCTCGTCGGCACCGTGGCGCTGCTCACCGGGACCGCCGCCGGTGTTCTGGGCGGATCGCCCGCGACTCCCCCACGGTCGGCAGGGTCCGTCACCCCGGCCGGGGTGACCCCGGTACTCGTTCCGGCCGACGAGTGGGCCGACACCTCACGCGTCGACTTCACCACCTGGCCCGCGCGCGGAAGCCGGACCGGCGACCAGGCCCTGATCAGGCGCGCGACGGCAGCGTGGGCGGGCGGCGCGTCGGCCTCGGCCGGCCTTGAGCGTCCGTCGCTGTTGTACGCGGGCACCGTGGACGGGACGGGCGTCGTACTGCTGTGGGCCGGAGGCGTACTCGTACGCTACAGCGAGCCAGGTACAGGCCACGGCAGTCCCGCGCTGGTGAAGACACCGGCGCACAACAGCGACGTGACGACCGCGGCGGCCGTCGTACTCTCCCGCCGGAGCGAGCGAACCCGCTATCTCCTCGCCCCCTGGGTGGCCGAGGCCGGCATGCGCGATCTGCACGCCCCCGGCTCCCCCGTGCGGCCCTTGCGTGTGGCGGCGGACGGAACCACCGAGCCCGTGTCGAACGCTGAGCCGAACAGCGCCACGACGCGGTGCGGCGACGTACCGGTACTGCAGTTCCGCTCGTCGCGTCGGATCGTGGAAGACCACGCCTTTCTCGTCGCCGACCTGGGCGGCCCCATCCCCGCGCACCTGACGTGGACGCCCCTGCCGGTCCCAGGGCAGCCGGCCCGTCGACCACGCGAAGCAACCGGCCCGCTCGGGCTCGCGGCCTGGGCACACTCGGCGTGTTCGCTCGTACGCCTCCGGGGCAGCGGCGTCCGCTCCGTCAACCGCTGGGAGTTCGCCGCGCAGACTCTGCCCGAGAACGCGGGGCGCGCCTTGTGGGTGTGCTCGCGGGCCGACACGTGGGAGGGGCGGGGGCAAGCGGACGTCACGCTGGAGGTGCCGGGACGGACCGTGCCCGTCACCACCGTGCACCACACCGCAGCCTGCGGGCGATACGGACAGGACATCCTCGCCGGGACGTCCTGGTCGGCACCCAGCGGAGCGCGCTATGTCCTGGCCGCGGGCAGCCGACGCGTCGTGGGCGTCACCGCCGCGGGCGCGGTGCAGGCAGGTTCCCGAGGTCAGGTGCTGGCCGCACGCGGCGGCGGGGCCGCACCGCTTCGCCTGGTCGGACGCCTTGCGGACGGCTCGCCGCTCCGGGGGTGGACGTCTCCTTCGGTCGAAGGCGGCGGGTGAGCTGACGGCCATGCGCCGCGGGTCGGTGACCCGGCGACGGCGGATGCGGATGCGGGGCCGCGCCTGGGCTGCCCGATCATGCAGGCCGTCTGCGAGGACTTACAGAACTCGTGGGCGGTCCCCGGCGAGGCGACGCAGGGCCTCGGTGGGCGAGTGTCCGCGCATCCGGGGTGTGGCCCGAATGCGCGGACGGGGGCGGTGGCCTTCGTCGGAGGGGCGGTCCAGGAGTGAGGGCCGGTCCAGGAGTGGGGGCCGGTCCAGGAGTGGGGTCAGTTGGAGGGGCGGCCGGTGGCGGTGAGTTCGGCGAGGCTGGTCCAGGGGCCTCGGTTGGCGGCTTCGGTGAGGGCGCGGAGTCTGAGGTAGCGGCCGGGTTTCGTGGCGAAGGGCAGTTTGGTGGCGGTGCCGATGTCGGGGAGGGTGCCGGTGGCGACGGGGGTGCCCCAGACGGTGGGGCTGTCGGAGACGTAGAGCTCGTAGGAGCCGATGCGGCCGTTGACGCCGCCGTCCTGGCGGGGAAGGAGGGTGATGGAGTCGACGTCGTAGCGGGTGCCGAGGTCGATCTGGAGGTCGTGCGGGAGGGCGGAGTTTCCGGTGGACCATTTGCTGTGCCAGATGGTGCCGGTGTTGCCGTCGAAGGCGTTGGTGGCGGCGCCGTTCTCGGCGGCGGTCTCCTGGCTGTCGACGGAGAGGAGCTTCCAGCCGGCCTGGCTGATGGGGCCGCTCGACGTGCCGCCCACGGGGGTGCCGGCGGGAACGGTGACGGACGTCGCGGTGATGGTGAAGGCCGTCGACTTCGCGGCGGTCTTCACCCAGAGCGTGCCCGAGCGGTCTGCGGGGTCGAAGAACCATCCCTCGGTCGCGCTGTCGTAGGCGGAGCGGGTGGTGAGGGGCGGGAGGGTGGTGCCGTCGACCTTGACGGTGCCGGGGGCGGCCGCGCTGTGGACGGTGAACTCGTAGCCGCGGGAGGCGGGCTTGCCGGTGTAGCTGCCGGTGGGGGCGCCGACCGCGATGGTGACGTCGCCGGTGCCGGAGGCGGGGGCGGTGACGTTCACCTGCTGTCGGGCGTAGGCGCCGGATTTGTAGGCGCGGGTGAGGCCGTCGTCCTCGTACAGGCTGAAGGAGGAGGTGCCGCGCGGGTAGATGTCGTAGGTGAGGGTGGAGACGGGTTTTTCGCCGGTGTAGTTCATCTTCGGCCACATCGGGATGATCGACCCGGCCCTGACGAAGAGGGGGAGGGTGTCGAGCGGCGCCGTGTAGCCGTTGAGCCAGCCGGGGCCGTTGTAGACCTTGCCGGTCCAGTAGTCGGTCCAGCTGCCGGCGGGGAGGTAGATCCCGTCGCGTGTGGTGGTGTCGCTGACGACGGGTGCGACGAGGAAGGAGTCGCCGGCCATGAACTGGCCGCTGGTCTGGTTTCCGCGGGCGACGGGGTCGTTCGGGTATTCGAGGACCATCGCGCGCGTGGCGGGGGTGCCGGTGTCGCTGGCGGTTCGGCTCGCGGTGTAGAGGTACGGCATCAGCCGCATTTTCAGCTGGAGGTACTTGCGGTTGATGGACAGGTAGGGCTCGGCGAAGCGCCAGGGCTGCTTGTCCTGGTAGCCGGCCGAGGGGTTGGTGGCGCCCCAGCCGGACATGGTCATGAAGGCCGGGGTGAACGCCTTCCACTGGAGGTCGCGGGTGTAGGTCTTGGGGCTGCCGCCGAAGATGCCGTCTACGTCACCGCTGGCGTAGTTGAGTGCCGAGAGCCCCGCTCCCGCGATGGCGGGCACGTGCCAGCGCATGGCGTCCCAGGTGCCGCTGGTGTCGCCGGTCCAGACGACGGCGTTGCGGTGGGTGCCCGCCCAGCCGTCGACGGTCCAGACGAAGCGGCGCGCGTCGGAGTTGTTCTCGATGCCGTCCACGGCCTGCTTCACGCCCGTGAAGGCGCTCTTGTAGCCGCCTCCGATCCAGGCGACGTCGGTCTTCACCGCGCGCGATCCGGCGGTCCCCACCTCCGTGGCGATGCCGTCGAGGCCGGTCGAGGTCCACAGGCCGGTCTGGAAGCCCTTGGCCTTGAGCTGGGAGACGGTGGTGGGAAGGGCGGTGTAGCCGCAGCCGTACCCGTCGTTGGGCAGGAACCACCCCGACGGCATGTCCGCGGCGCGCGCGTCGGTGGCGTACCCGACGACGTCGGGTGTCGTCTGGTGCCGCAGACGGTTGTGGTCGCCCTGGTAGGCCGGGTTGGAGGCGTTGAAGCAGTCGGCGTTCCCCAGTTCGAGGCCCCAGATCGGCGCGAGGAAGGGCTTGCCGGTGACGTCGGTGTACCCGTTCAGGACGTCCTTCAGGGAATCACCGGCGAAGTACCAGGCATCGAAGCGGCTTTCGTCGTGGCGCAGCGAGGTGGGGGCGCCGAAGGAGTACGAGCCCGGGGCCCAGGTGTTGCGCATGACGCCGTAGCCGTTGGTGGACATGTAGAACGGTGCCGGGCTCGCGTTGGTGTTCTCGGTCCACTGGTTGCTGACGGCGACGGGCACGGTCTTGTCGCGCAGGGCCCATTCGCCGAGGCGCAGGCCGGTGCCGTAGAACTGCTCGTCCGCGGCACGGCTGAGGTACTGGGTCGTCTGCGAGCCCGTCCAGCTGGTCGGCTGGGACTCGGACCAGACGAGGGTGGTGTCGTCCGCCCGGTAGAGGGCGAAGGTGAGCGGTGCCTTGTTGATCCGCAGGCTGATCTTCGAAGTGGCGACCCGGTAGTAGCCTCCGGCGTCCGTGAGCGTGACGCCGACCTGCCCGAAGCTCGTCTGGATGGCGAGATCGCTGCCGGCGGGATCGTCGCTGAAGGCCCCGTTCGGGGTCAGCCAGACGCGGAAGATGTCGGGGCGGGCTACGACGACGCGCGCCGCCGCGCCGGTCGACGTGGTGATGGTGACGGTGTTGCCGGACTGGGTGACGCCGGTGACGTTGCCGGCCGTGACCGCGTGCGCCGCCGGAGCGGGCAGGGCGACGGACAGGAGTGCGGCGAGGAGCGGTAAGACGATGGCCAGCGCGGTGCGTCTGACGCCGGCGCTACCGGGTCTCGGGTGGGGGGAGGGAAGGGCGGGGCGCATGGGGACGGCTCCTCGTGAGGTGTGGGGCTCCCGGGGCGGTCCCGGGTGTCAGGGGGGGGTGCGCAGTGCGGGGTGGGGGTGCGCTGTGCGGGGTGGGGGGCTGTGCGGGGTGGGAGCGCTGTGTGGGGAGGGGGCGCTGTGTGGGGCGGAGGGCGCGTGCGGGGCAGGGGGTGCGCGTGCGGCGTGGGGGGGGCAGCCGGTCTTGGTGGGGGTCCATCGCTGGTTGTCGCCGCCGTGCCAGGTTCAGGTGATGAGCTGGGTGCCGCGGGTGGTCGAGGAGCCGGGTGCGTCGATGGCCTAGGTGCCGTCGGCGATGCGGTGGACGCCGTCGGGGACGGCCGGTGGGGTGGTGGGGCCGCCCGGAGTCACACGGAACATCGCCGTGCCGTGACTGGGGAGTCGGGCGCTGATCGTGCCCGTGGTCGTCGTTGTCGTCTTGGACCACAGGTCTCTGAGGGTGTAGGAGCCGGCCCCGCCGATGCCGAGGGCGTCGGCGGTGGTGGCGACGGTGGTCGTGGCCGGTCCCCGGTTGGTGAGGGTGACCGCGCGGTCGCCGTTGGCGAGCACCTTGACCATGACCAGCTTGCGGCCGCTGTCCTGGACGACCGTGCCTTGCCGCCCCGCCGGGTCCTGGTCTACGGCGATGACGTCCCTGTTGCCGAGGATCGCCCGAGTGGCCGGTGAGGTGCTGGGGACGTCGTGGCCCATGACGAGGGGGGCGGCGAGGACGGCCCAGAGGCTGAAGTGGGTGCGGTACTCGGCGTCCGTCATTCCGCCGTTTCCCACCTCCAGCATGTCGGGGTCGTTCCAGGCGCCGGGCTTGGCCGCGGTGGGGTGCCGCGCGGCCTGGCCGAAGTTGTACATCACGCTGTTCCAGTTGTCGCCGATGTCCGTGGAGGTCCGCCACAGGTGGGCGACAGCGCCGGCCCAGGAGGGGAAGTCCAGTGCGGAGCAGCAGGCGGAGAGGCTGTAGGTGATCGGTCGGCCGGTGCGGGACAGCGCGTCGCGCATCCGGGTGAAGAGGGTGCGGGCGATCTGCTGCTCGGTGGAGCCGGGGAAGTCGGCCCACATGCGCGGGGACTCGGTGGGACTGGTCTGGCACCAGTCGTACTTGAGGTAGTCGACGCCCCAGGAAGCGAAGGTGTCCGCGTCCTGCTGTTCGTGGCCGTAGCTGCCGGGCAGGTGCTGGCAGGTGCCCTGGGCGGGGGACTCGTACACGCCGAACTTCAGCCCCTTGCCGTGGATGTAGTCGCCGAGTGCCTTCATGCCGTTCGGGAACTTCACGGGATCGGCGACAAGGTTCCCGGCCGCGTCCCTCTGCGGGGCCATCCAGCAGTCGTCGACGGTGACGTACTGGTAGCCGAGGTCCTTGAGTCCTTCGGCGACGATCGCGTCGGCGACGGCCTTGACCTTGTTCTCGGTGATGGAGCAGCCGAACTTGTTCCAGCTGTTCCATCCCATCGGCGGGGCGAGGGCCTGGCCGTCGTCCAGGGCGGAGGCGGGTGGGGCCGAGCCGAGTGGCACGGCCGCGACGAGCGTCAGGACGACGGCCGCCGTGGCGGCTCTTGCGCGGAGTGCGGCTGAGAGGCGGAGGAGCATGGAACTCCTTCGGTGCTGGGAGCCGACGGGGAGGACGATCCGTGCCGTTCATGTCGGGGCTCTCGGCCGGTGAGGGACCGAGTCGGTGCTCGCGCCGACCGCGAAGGAGCCGCCGGCGCTGTGGTGACGGATGGTGTGCGGCGGCAGCCATGGCATCAGGCGCCAAGGATGACGTCAAGTGCTTGAAACAGTGCTGTTTCAAGCAACTTCAATCAGTCCGTGCAGACGTGCAGGTCACAGCCCTGGGCCTCGGCGGGCGGGAAAGACGTCCGACGGCAGCGCTTGACAGTGCCGGCCCACCGCGCAAATTGTCCGGGCCAGCGTCGGAACCACCACGACCGCGGGTTCCGTCCGGTACGACGTGCCCCGGAATCGCGAGCTTCGCAGTCGGGGTTGCGGTGGCAACCGTCTCTCTGACCGGCACGGGGTTCCCGGCAGGGCAGTTGGCCGGCTGAGGACAGCGATTCGGCGGCAGGTCCGTTGGTCTCCTCCGCGCCCGCGGCCTCCTCAGAACATGACGTGCGCCCCGCCATATGCTGTAGCCCATCGGTGGACTCGTAGAGGGATCGGACACGATGAGCGAATCGTTCTTGCTGATCTGCGACGATCAACCTCACGACGCGGTTCTCACAGACGCCGGCCCCGAGGCGATCGAGGTCGTGAAGCTGCTACACAGGCGCACGGGGCTGAGCCTGTGGTCTTGCAAGTCGCTCGTCAGCCAGCTGCCCGCAACGATTCTCGAGAACGTGCCCGAGGAAGTCGCCGCCGCCCTGGTGGACGAACTCCGCGCAGCCGGTGCTTGCGCCCAAGCCGAAGTGAAGCGGTAGCAGTAGTAGTCGTCCCGAGATCGGCGACAGACTCCCTTCGTTCGTACGCAGCCGGGCTCTCCACCAGCATCAAACCCCGACGCCAAGGGCGAGCCGTAGCCGTCTCTGCTCGGCGCGTCCTTGGCCTCGGTGTTCGGGGCGGGGACGCCTCAAGTGGGCAGAGCCAGTAGCAGGAGTGGGGTGGTGGTGGGGTGGGGGGAGCCTCCGGTCGGTTCGAGGGAGAGGCCGACGGCGCCGGCGTCGGCGATGTCGCCGGCGAGGGGGGTGGTGCCGTCGGCGGGGATGAATCCGGCGGGTTGCATGGTGCCGTCGTGGTCGAGCCAGAGCTGGTAGGTCATGCCTTCGGCGGGGGTGGGTAGGCCGGTGGCCGTGAAGACGGCTTGGTTTTGGCGGTCGGAGGTGACGACGGTGGTGAGGGCGCCGTTGGTGGTCCGGCCGTGGACGGTACGGGCGTCTGGTGCGGTCAGGACGGTGGTCACCGCGTCGAGGTTCTGCTGGGCCTGCTGAACCTGCTGGTGGGCGTCCTGGCTCTGCTGGTACTGCCAGGCGGCGAGGCCGGCGAAGGAGGCCGCGGCGGCGAGGCTCGCTGCGAGGGCGAGGGGGGCGGCCTTGCGCTTGAGGGCGCGGGTGGCGCGGTGGGCCGCGCTGGTCTCGGGGAGTTGGGGCGGGAGTTGGCGGACGCCGTCGATCGCGGCCATCGTGTGCTGCTTGAGGGTGGGCGGCGGGTCCTGGGCGGCGGCTCCGGCTAGGCGGGCGGTGGTCGCGGCGAACTCGGCCACGTCCCTGCGGCAGTCCTCGCAGTGCGGGAGGTGCGCGGCGAAGTCGGCCCGCTCGGCGGGGTCGAGAGCGTCGAGGACGTAGGCGGCGGCGAGGGCGTGGAGGTCGGAGCGGTGCTGGTTCATGTGGTCACCCCCATGCAGTCGCGGAGGCGGATGAGTCCGTCGCGCATGCGTGTCTTGATGGTGGGAAGCGGCGTGTGCAGGGTCTCGGCGACCTCACGGTAGGTCAGTCCCCCGTAGTAGGCGAGGGCCACGGCCTGGCGCTGGAGTTCGGTCAGGCCGCGCATGCAGCGGCGTACCTGCTCGGACTCCAGCCGGGTCTCGACCTGTTCGGCGACCTCGTCGAAGGCGGTGGTGTGCTCCCGGGCGGCTTGGGCGTGTTCGCGGTCGGTGGCGGCCTGGGCGGAGCGGACGCGGTCCACGGCTCGGCGGTGGGCGATGGTCGCCGCCCAGGTGGTGACGCTGCCGGCCGTGGGCTGGTAGCGGGCTGCCTGGCGCCACAGATCGATCATGACTTCCTGGGTGACTTCCTCGGACTGGGCGCGGTCGCGCACGACCCTGACGACGAGGCCGAAGACCATCGGCGCGAGGGCGTCGTAGAGGGCGGAGAAGGCCTGCTGGTCGCCTTGGGCGACCTTCCGCATCACCTCGGCGAGAGCGGGGCGTGAGGTCGGGCCGGGGTCGTCGGCGGGTACGGGTCGGTTCACCGGGTGGGCTCCGCGGGTGGGGACAAGGCGCAGCCGTCCGGGCCGGCCGGCCGGGGGTGGGGTGTCCATCGCATGCGGGTCCTTGGTCGGAGGGCGGGCGGCCGGGCCGCCGGTGGGGCGGGCTGCGGCCACGGGGCCGGGGACGGCCTGTGCAGAGTCTTCGTAGCGGACGGACATGCGGATGGGTGGGGTTTTCGCGGTGGGTTCGGGCGTCCTGTCAGCCGTACGAGTGACATGGCGCCGGCCTGTCGTCAGGGGGCGAGCGGCCTTGGTCGCGTCCTCCTGCGCCTCGCCGGCAGCAGCCCCGCGGCTCACGCCGGACGGCGCCATCCAGCGGCGTTCCCGGTCCGAATAGGCGACAAAAGCTACCGCCGCGAGGAAGAGGCGTTCGTCATGGTCACTCTGGTGCTGATCGGGCTGCTGGGCGGGCTGATCACCGCGGTGTCGCCCTGCATCCTGCCTGTCCTGCCCGTGGTGTTCCTCGCGGCCGGCCCCGGCGCGGACGCCCCCGCCCCGCGGGAACGCGCCGCTGTCGCCGTGGGCGGTCCGGCCGACGGCGCACCCCCTGCTCCAGCCCCGCCCTCATCCCGGCCGGCCCGGAACCTGCGCCCCTACGCCGTCGTCGCCGGGCTGGTCTTGAGTTTCGGCTTCTTCACGCTCCTAGGTGTCACGATCATCTCCGCCCTGGGCCTCCCCCAGAACCTCCTGCGCTACCTCGGACTCTCGCTCCTCGTCCTGATCGGCCTGGGACTTGTCTTCCCGCCGGTGGAGCGGCTCCTGGAGAAGCCGTTCGCCCGCATCCCGCAGCGGCAGGTCAACAAGGAGGGGAGCGCCTTCGTCCTCGGTCTCGGGCTCGGGCTTCTCTATGTGCCGTGTGCCGGGCCGGTCCTCGCCGCGATCACCGTCGCCGGGGCCCGCGGGGAGATCAGTGCCGACATCGTCGCCCTCACGCTGGCGTTCGCGGTCGGCACCGCGATCCCGCTGCTCGCCTTCGCTCTCGCCGGACGGCGCGTCGCCGAGCGGGTCGCCGCTTTCCGTACCCGCGCCCGGAAGCTGCGTATCGTCTCCGGGGTCCTCATGATCGCGCTTGCCTTCGCCCTCGCCTTCGATGTCACCACCGCCCTCCAGCGTGCCCTCCCCGACTACACCAGCGCCGCACAACGGCAGGTCGAGGACAGCGACACCGCCCGGCAGAAGCTCTCCGGCCTCTACGACGACTCCAACAAGGAACTCTCCCGCTGCGAGGACGGTGTCGACGAGCTCCGCTCGTGCGGGCAGGCTCCCCCGCTCGCGGGCATCGCCGCCTGGCTGAACACACCGGACGGCCGGCAGATCGACCTCGCGGAGCTGCGCGGGCGTGTGGTGCTCATCGACTTCTGGACCTACTCCTGCGTCAACTGCCAGCGCAGCATCCCCCACGTCAAGGACTGGGACCGCGCCTACCGCGACAAGGGCCTCACCGTGATCGGCGTCCACTCCCCCGAGTTCGCCTTCGAGAAGGACGCCGGCAACGTCGCCGACCAGACCCGTAAGCTCGGCATCACCTACCCGGTCGCGCTCGACAACGACCTCGACACCTGGGACAACTACCGCAACCGCTTCTGGCCCGCCAAGTACCTCATCGACGCGAACGGCACCGTCCGGTACTTCACCTTCGGCGAAGGCCGTTACGCCCAGACGGAGAACCTCCTCCGCGACCTGCTCCGGCAGGCCGACCCCTCCGTCGTCCTCCCGCCGCCGACCGGCCAGGCCGACGACCTGCTCACCGAGGACCGTACTCCGGAGACGTACCTCAGCACCCACCGCATCCGCGGCTACACCGGCACCCCCGAACTCACCCAGGACAAGCCAGTCGTCTACAGCTTCCCGATCGGTGGCATCCCCCTCAACGGACTCTCCCTGTCCGGTACCTGGACCGCCGGGTACGAGCACTTCACCGCGGGCCGCGACGCACGTCTCGCCCTCACCTACCGGGCGCAGAACGCCAACCTCGTCCTCGCCGGCGAAGGCGCCGTCACCGTCCTCGTCGACGGCAAGCCCACCCGGACCTTCGATGTCCACGGCACTCCGGCCCTTTACCGGCTGACCACGCACGACACCGCCCGCGAGGCTCACCTCGAACTCCGCCTGACACCCGGCTTGCAGGCCTTCGCCTTCACCTTCGGCTGAGTTGGGCCCCACGCGGGGAAGGCGCCGCGCCCTCCCCCAGCACCGCACCCCAGACAGCAGAATTGGGGCAAATCGAGCGAAGGGGGCAATGTGTCCAGCGTGGACGAGGTGGCCGCGCGGCGGATGGTCGACGCGCTGTTCATCGAGCGGGCCTGGGGCAGTCGAAGTGCCTCGCGTTTCTGGGTGCTCCTGGTCCTGGCAGCGGTCATCGCGAGCGCGGGAGTGGTGGGAGATTCCACCGCCACCGTCATCGGAGCCATGATCGTGGCCCCGCTGATGACTCCGATCCTCGGGACCGCGCTGGCCCTGGTCCTCGCCGACCGGGCGCACGTCGTGCGCAGCGCGCTGCTGGTGGCCGGCGGTGCGGTGGTGGTCGTGATCATCGGCATGTTGCTGGGCTGGATCGCCGCTCCGCCCGACGCGTTCGCGGACAACAGCCAGGTGTCCTCCCGGATCAGTCCGCGCCTGATCGACCTGCTCGCCGCCCTGGCCACTGGAACGGTCGGCGCGTTCGCCCTGGTCAGGACCGACATCTCCGACACCCTGCCCGGCGTCGCCATCGCCATCTCGCTCGTCCCGCCGCTGGCCGTCACCGGGCTACTCATCACCGTGCACCGGTACCTCGACGCCGGACAGTCCGCACTCCTGTTCGCGACGAACGTCGCCGCCATCGTCGCCACCGGCACCCTGGTCTTCCTCGGCTACCGCGTACGCGAAGCGGCCCGGTCCGCCGACCTCACCGTGGGCGCGTTCCACGGCCGGACCCTGGCTGCGGTCGTAGCCGTCGTCCTGCTGGTCGCCGTCCCGCTGACCACGGGCACCGTCTCCGTCGCCCGAGACCGCGCGTTGGCCGCCGACGCCCGCCCCATCGCCGAGCGCTGGGCGGAGGCCGGTGACTGGCAGATCGCCTCGGTCGACGCCCGCAACGGCGTCGTCCTCATCGGCGTCCTCGGCCTCCCTCCCCAGCCCGCCCCCACCGCCCTGCGCACCGCCCTCGACCGCGCCGGACTCGGCGACGCCGACCTTCAACTGCGCCTCGTCGGCGGCCGCACCCACTGGTGCCCGGCAGGCACCGTCACCTGCACCGTGGAGGGCTCGCCCGTCAGCTGAGCAGGGCCGTGGGCACAGGCGCGTCTGAGCAGGGCCGTGGGCACAGGCGCGTCCGGATGTGCGGCTCCAGCGCCTGGCTGACGACGGCTGCGCCAGGCGGGGTGCGCGGGTCGCCCCCCCTGCTCCGGCGACAGGTCGCGACGCGGGAGGCGGGGTGCGGGAGGCGGGGTGCGGGAAGCGGGGTGCGGGAAGCGGGCTGGCGGCGGGGAGCTCGGCGTGGCCGCGGCGGTGGCGGCGACGGTGCGGTCGCGAGGCTGGAGCACGTATCCGGGGTGGAGGTCGCGGAGGAGTTCGGACCGTTCGCCGTCGAGCGGGGAGGCGCACCTCCGGGTACGGTCCCGACGCCGGTGCGCGTCGTCGGCGGAAACCACCCATCCGCCGGAGGGTCCGCTCCGAATGACGGACATGAGCACCGACGTGAGGACCCCGCCCCCTCCGGGACCGCCGGGTGGCGTGAGCGATCACCGCCGGATGTTCTCCGCAGTCCTCAGCACGAACGCGACACCTCAGGAGAGCACGCCATGAACACCCTGCGCTTCCGTCGTTCCGCGGTGGCCGTCGCCGCCGCGGCCACCCTGCCGTTCGCCCTCGCCGCCTGCTCCGCCTCTGGCAGCGAAGCGATGTCCAACGAGGCGGCCTCACAGGCCGCGCCGCCCGCGGCAGCGGAGTCCTCGGACGCGATGGCGTCCGACGCGCCGTTCGGACCCGGCTGTGCCGGTGTGCCGAAGGAAGGCGCCGGTTCGTTCGACGGCATGGCCAAGGACCCCGTGGCCACCGCCGCCTCCAACAACCCGGCCCTGTCGACCCTGGTCGCCGCGGTCAAGCAGGCCGGCCTCGTCGACACCCTGAACAACGCCGAGAACATCACCGTCTTCGCGCCGACGAACGACGCCTTCGCCAAGATCCCGAAGGCCGACCTCGACAAGGTCCTCGCCGACAAGGCCACCCTCACCAAGATCCTCACCTACCACGTCGTCGGCGAGAAGCTGACACCGAAGCAGCTGGAGAACGGCTCCTTCGAGACCCTCCAGAAGGGCACGCTCACCACCAAGGGCTCCGGAGAGTCCTACACCGTCAACGACTCCTCCAAGATCGTCTGCGGCAACGTGCCCACCGCCAACGCCACCGTCTACATCGTCGACACGGTCCTCATGCCCAAGTAGTACCGGACAGGGCCGCCAGGGGCGTGGTCCCGAGGCGCACGGATCAACACCCGCACCGCCCTCGGGACCACGGCGTTCAGGGGCTCGGCTGAGCCATTGGCACACGACCCCTCCGCCGGGGCAGCCAACGGCCCACACCCCCGATCGACGGCCCATCCCTGCGGGCGCAGGGAACGACTGTTCCGGGACGGCTGGGCGAGGGCCCACGTGGGGCCGTCTGTCGTCTGTCGGCGTTCGGAAAGTGCCGGCCCGGCGGCCCGGGTGCAGATGGACGTGGTCGGGCCCAGGTCGTTCAGCGGAAGGCGTCGGCGTGCTCAGATGCCCACTGCCGGAACGGGCGGCCCGGCCTCCCCGTGATCCGCGCAACCGTGTCGCGCACCATCAGCAGCTCGTCGTTCACGTCTCCGCCCGTGACGTCGAGCACCGCGTCCGCCGCCTCGGCCCCGAAGACCACAGCCATCTGCGCGTGGGCCTGCAGGCGGCTGATTTCGGCGAAGGCAACCTCTCGGCCCAGTGCTGCCGCGATGGCTTCCACCTGCTGTCGGGCGGTCACCGGCTCAGGACCGGTCAGAGCGTACGTGCGTCCCTGGTGGCCGGGCTCGGTCAGCGCCACGCGTGCCACCGACGCGATGTCCGCAGGGTGGATCGTTGGCAGTGCGGTCTCGGCGTACGGCGCGCGGACGGTCTCGTGGGCACGGATGGAAGCCGCCCACATCAGGGAGTTCGAGGCGAACTGCGTCGGCCGCAGAATCGTCCAGGCCATGCCGCTCGCCTTGAGCAGTTCCTCCACCGCGAGGTTCTCACCGGCAGGTCCGAGGTGCGGGTGAGTCTGGACGGTGATGGACGACACCAGAACGACGTGTTCCACGCCCGCCTGCCGGGCGGCTTCGAGAATCTCGGCGTCCGAGCCCAGACGCGACACGAGAAACAGCGAACGAACCCCTTCCAGCGCGCGCTTCAACGACGCCGGCTCCGCGAAATCCCCCTCGACAGCCTCGACCCCTCCGGGGAAGACGGCCCGTGCGACATCACGAGTGAGCCCCCTCAGCGGCCCGACACCGCCTGCGTGCAGCTCCTTCAGGAGGGCGCTGCCTATGTTTCCGGTGGCTCCGGTCACGAGGATCATCTGCGTGTTTCCCGTCATCAAACGATCAAGTAAGTGACACGCTAGAACCTCAATCAGGCTTCAGGTCAACAAGATCCCCCGGTCACTCCCGCAGCTGGACACGTTCATCGGTACCCGGCTGGGCACGTACGCGGCCCCGGCAAGAAGTCTGTGAAGCCAGGGCATGCGACCGTTCGGCGGTGACGCTCCGTCACACGTTCTGGGATTGTCAGCGAGAGTGACGGCCCTTGCTCAAGTCCGCACAGGGCCGCCGGCGAGCGATGATCCGAGCCCGCCTGGTATCCCTGGTTCCCTAGTTCGCACGGGTGCCGATGCCGGATCCGGTGGCCTTGCCGAACGTGAGGAGCAAGCCGCATGAACTTCAGTGACATCGTGCCGAACCCGGACGAGCACGTCCGCTTCGCGGCCTACCTCGACAAGCTGCGGCAGGTCACCGACGCTGACGAGGCCGGCCTCGTCAGCCGCGTGCTCGCCGACCCGGACTCGACGATGGCCCAGTCCGCGGTGCGGCGACACCTGGACCGTCCCGCCACCGACCTCTACCCGGGTACCGCCTACGAGGAGTGGGCGCAGGCGATGACCCAGGCCACGATCGACCGCCCCTTGCTGACTCAGCGCCTGCGGGAGTGGTCACTGTTCCGCGCCGTCACACTCGAGCTGCCTTGGCAGGCGGACGACCTGCTCGCCTCATCCAACCGGTTCCAGCTGATGGCGGCCGCCGGGACGAACACACGGGCCCTCGGCATCCTCGCCGAAGCCGGTCGCACCAAGCGGATCCGCAACACCGCGAAGGCCACGCTCAGCCAGCGCGGCGAGTGCTGAAGCGGCTCATCCGCAACTCTTCACCATGGCTGGCGTTCCGCCGTGTGCGCCGCGCAGGCGTAGACCGGACCATCGGCTCCGCGCGGCCGGCGTCGGCCCGCAGACGTTCCACGGCACCGTCATCGAGGCCGGCATCGCGACCGTCATCGAGGCCGGCACCGAGGCCGGCATCGACCCACACCACCTCGCCGACACCCGCACCCACACCCACACCCACACCCACACCCACACCCACACCCACACCGAACGACCCGCAGCGGGGGCCGGCCCCCTGAAACCGCTGGACCGCTGGTCAGGCACCTATCAGGCTCCGGATCGTGGAAATTCTCGACGTCCAGGCCGGCATGGCGAAGACACCGTGCGTCAGGAGCGCGCGAGCTGGTCGAACCAGCGCACGATCTGAGGCCCGGCCAGCTTGAAGGAGCCGTTGTGGTCGGCCTTTCCGTGGTCGATCACGGGGGCCGTCACACCGTTGCGGGCCAGATCGGTCGCGCAGCTGAGGGAGTTGGCGATCGCCACGTCCGTGTCGCCGGCCGCGCTGTGCAGCCGTACGGGCACGTCGGGCTTCCAGTCACAGGTCCCGTCCTGTGCTTTGAGGGCGGCCAGCAGGCCGTCGTCCGGGTGCCGCAGCCGGTCGTAGAAGCTGTCGGTCAGCAGTTCCTTCACCGAGCCGGGAAGCTTCGTGAGGATGTCCTCCTCCGTGTGCCGGGTGTCGAAGAGCTCCTCCACGTACTGCGCGTGGGGCTGCCGGAAGGCTTCGGCCGGGTTGTCATAGACGGGGTGCAGCCGGTTCTGGGCGGTGAGGAAGTACGACATGTAGAAGACGCCGCTGATGTCGTTGACGCGGCCGTCGAGCAGCGCGGGGATCTCGGCGCCCTGGAGGTCGTACGGCCCTGCGACCGGCGCCAGTGCCCGCAGCCGGAAGTGCCGGTCCACGCCCCGCGCCAGCTCGCGGCCCAGTGCCATGGCGACCTGGCCGCCCTGTGAGAACCCCGTGCCGTACACGTCTCCGGTCAGCGGCCTGCCCAGCGAGGCCGCGGCGGTGCGAGAGGCCCGCAGCATGTCGAGCGAGGCGGAGACGGAGGAGGCGGTGTCCATGTACGGGTGCAGGCCTGGGCCCTTGCCGAGCCCGAGGTAGTCCGGGGCGGCGACGGCGCGGCCCGCGGCGGCGTGCAGATAGGGCGCGTACAGGCCGAAGTCCTCAGCAACAGACGGCGCATAGTCGCGATGGACCATCGTGCCGTGCGTGTCGGCCACCACGTCGAGCCGACGGTCGCCACCCTTGGGGAGCACCAAGAGGCCTGTGGCGGTGGTCGGTTCGCCCCGGGGTGTCAGGGTGCGGTACGTGAGCCGGTAGCCGCGCACACCGTGGCGCACGGTCGCCGGGTCGATGCCGGCGCCCTTGAGGAACGCTGCGACCTCGGCGCGGCTCTGGTCGGCGACGGGAGTGACACCGAGGAGGGCCCCACGTTCCGTACTGCGGTGTGCCGGGCGGGGTTCGGGCGCCGCGATCGCCGGGGTGGCGGCGAGGGCTGTGAGGACGACGGCGGTCGCGGCGGCCAGGGAACGGCGTACGCGCCTGCGCCGTATGGCCCGTTGGGCGCGGGTGCGGGTGGCGGTGTGGGTGGTGGTGTGGGTCATGGCGACGACGCTACGGAGCCGTTGATCAACGGGACATCCGACGGTCCCCCGGCCATCGGTGCGGCTAGCCCCACCCCGGAACCAGGGAATCCCCCCAAGAGGAGCCGGAGTTGGGGCCGGGGCTGGCGTTGGGGTTGGAGTTGGAGTTGAGGTTGGGCCTATGTTCGGCCGTGTAGTGCATGGGCGGCCAGTGAGCCGCACAGCGAGCCCGTCGGGGCCGTGCTCCTCAGGCGCAGGTCTGCGCTGTTGGGTTGGGCTTCACTGGCGGGACCGCCCGCATAGGCATCCCCGCCCCGATCCAGGCCCGCAAGAGGTGGGTGGGGGACGGCCGCCCCACCACCCGGCACCTCAGGTGATCCCCCTGCCCGTCGGCCTCAGCCCCAGTTCTGCAGCTGCTGGAGCAGGTCGGCGTCGCCCTCGATCCGCAGGGAGTCGGCCGGGATGCGCATGTACATGAGCAGGGCAATGTCGCTGGCCGTGCCGTGGAGGGCGGCGGTGGGCTTGTTCTCGGCGGCCTGCGCTGCGGTGAGGCGGGTGAAGCGGGAACCGGCGGCGTCGACCGTCTGGCGCCAGGAGCCGGCCTCGGCTGTGTGGTAGTCCATGGTGGAGGGCTCGCCCGGCCACGGGACCGTGACGGTGCAGACGGTGGCGAGGAACTCCTCGATGGCGTCGAGCGCCTCGGTCATCGGCAGCGCCTGCGGGTTACCGGAGGCCAGTTGGGCGTCGTAGGTGTGGATCAGTGACTCCGGGACGCGGCGGCGGGCCACGGCGGCCCCCGTGTGCGGCGACGCCAGCGGCTCCCACCAGGCCCAGCAGCCCCGGTCCGGGCCGGCCTCGCGCAGAGCGCTGAGCAACTGCTCCGTCGAGTCGGCCAGCCAGGTTATGAGCTCCTCGCGCTCCCTGGGCGCCGCCAGCCCGTCCTTGCTCGGCCGCTCGTCGCCCGGAGCGGTGTTCAGAACGATGTAGGCCCAGAAGCGGTCTCCCTCACTGAGGTGGTTCGCCAGGTCGTACAGCGTCCAGCCCGGGCAGGACGGGACGTCGGCGTCGAGGCTGGCGGCCGCGGCGACGGCCGCGCGGAACGCGGCGGAACGCTCGTCAATCATCCGCAGCAGAGTGGGGAAGGAGAGGTGATCAGTCACGCGGACCTTGTATCACCGGGACCGGGGCCCCCGCACTCGATTAATACCGACCGGCACGCCTGCTGCCGGGCGTTCTCAGCACATGTGCTTGAGCTTGGACGCTCGGCCAGCTCCCTCACTACCGGCGGCTCGGATGGCGAGCAATGGGCGTTGGCCGGTGCGCGCTCTCGGGCGGGGCAACAGCCGACGCTGTCAGGTCCACTGCTGGAGTATCTTGCCGGACTTGTCGATGGAGATCTTCAGGCCGGACGGCAACTTGACGGACGGCCGGATCTTGGCGTGAACACCGTCGAGGGCGTAGCCGTGCCTGTCCCAGATCTTCGCGCCGTAGATGTTGTCAGTACCCCTCTCGACGAGCGCGCTGTTGCCGTCCTTGAGCTTGACGGTCCGCTGCGTTGCGGCCGGGCCCGGCTTGGTCTTGCCGGTCCACTTCTGGGTGATCTTGCCGTGCTTGGTGACGGTGACCTTGAGTCCGGACTTGAGGGTCGCGGAGGGCCTGTTGGTGGCGTCGAGGGCGTTCACCGGTGTGCCCTTGCGGTTGTGGAGAGTGGCGGTCCAGGCCCCGTATCGGGCCTTGCTGACCTTGGCGGTGCCGCCGTCCCACAGCGTGACGGTGCGCACTGCGGCGTCCGGCTTCGGCCTGGGCTTGTGAACCGGCTTGTGGGGATTGCCGCTGGTCCACTCCTGGACGAGATGGCCGCCAGGCCGCAGGGTGACCTTCAGCCCGGAGGCGAGCGGCTTGCTGGCGCCGGGGCCGGCGAGCGTGCCGAGGGGCTTGTCGAACCGGCTTGAGAGTTCGGCGCGGGGCTTACCCAGGATCCAGTCGACCTTCGCCACGCCGCCGTCCGTCAGGCCGACATACTTCGTCTGGATTTGATCCTGCGGACCGGGCTGCTCGTCCCGCGCGTCGGGCCGGGTCTCCGGAGTGGGGCCGCGGCCAGGGCCAGGGTCTGTCTCAGTGCCAGTGCCGGTGCCGGTGCCCACGCTCCCATCCGGATCGCTCAGGTCCTGTGAGTACGAGTGGAAGGGCCAGTTCCTGGCCCTGGACGGCCTCGCCGAAGGCCAGCGAGGGTCGAATCCCGATGGCGTTGCGGCGGACCTCCGCGACGTGTTCGAGGTCCGCGTCGGGACGGTGGCGCATCTGTGCTTCCAGGACGTAGGAGTACAGGTACGTCCCGATGTCCTGCGCGAAGCGGCCTTGCCAGGTCGGGGACATGCCCATGCGGCTGCGTCCGCAGAGGTCGGCGAAAGCGCGCACCAGCGGCGGGCTGGAGAGGGACAGTGCGTGTGCGTCCCCGAAGGCGAAGCGCACCATCGGTTCGATCTGCGCGTTGACCGCCGTGGGGTCCTCCCCCACCGGGCCGTCAAAGAAGTCGTCGAAGGGGAAGAACCAGATCATCCAGTCCGACACCAACCGCGCGCCCAGCCCACGGGCGTCAGGGTGCGCGTACGCGGCGAGCCGGTCGAACCGCGGCCTGTCTAGGCACCTCACCTCGTCCTCCTCGGTGACGAGCCCGAGGTCCTGAGCCCACCGCAGACTGTGCTGCCGCATCTCTTCGACACTGGGGTTGATGCGGGCCGGCCGGGGGACCCGGAAGCGGGGTTCCGTGCCTCCCGGATCGATCGTGGTTGGGCGCGGTCGAGGCGCGGGAACGACAGGGAGGGCTGTTGGCGTGGCGGCGCGCGGGGCGGGGACACCCTGCCCGCTCACGCCGGACGGAAGGGAGTGACCTGGCTGGGACATCACGAGCTGCTCCTTCACGTCAGGAAGGACATCCGGCCGTCTGGCGCCCTCGCAAACGGTCGAACCCCCTTCCCTCACCGTGCCGGACGCGGGGCGTTCCCAGCCAGGCCGCGCTCCCTTACGCCCAGTTGCGATGCTTTCGGCGCGCGCCTTGGCGCGGGTTGGCGGAAAATGAGACCGGAGCCCGCCCGGGAAGCCGTCGCACGTTGCACCGGGCGGGCGCACCGCTGTTCGCGGTCGCTGCGAGCGCCTCGGGATCATCCGCGAGCGTGTGTCGTTCCTGAAAGTCGCCGACCGCTGCCGACCGGTCCGGACAGCCGAGATCTCGGCGGCGACTGATGTGGCGTCATCCAAGGCCTCCCCCGCCGCTGCCTGCCGCAGGAAGTCGAGCTCCCGCGGCCCTCCGACCGCTCATCCGCGTCCACGTCGGCCTTGAACCCGCTCGGGGAAGGCCTGCGGGCCCACCAGGCCCTGCGGAGCCGCTCGGATGCTCGGGTCGCCGTGCCGCGGTCAGTCGTGGCGGGCGAGCTTGACCGCGGAGACCAGGAGAACGACGGCCAGGAGCGGGATGAGGATCACGTCGGGGAAGACGCCCAGGAGCAGGCCGCCCACGACAGCGCCGGCGACCGAGCCGACCGCCACGATCGCGGTGAAGCGGAGGTTCGCGCCGAGGACGGCGAAGCTGCCGTCGCGGCTGTAGCGGGCGAACGCGACCAGCATGGTGGGCAGGGAGACCAGCAGGGACAGGCTTCCGGCGGTCTTGATGTCCTCGCCGAACAGCAGCACGATCGTCGGGATCAGCAGCTCGCCCCCGGCGACGCCCATGATCGCGGCGACCACCCCGATGCCGAACCCCGCGGCCACGCCGGCGGGAATCTGCGCCCATGCGGGCAGGTCGAGCGTGCCGAACGCGGTGGTGTGGGTGACGACGAGGGCGGCGGCCATGAACACCATCAGGGCCGCCAGGACCTTGTAGAGCGTCGCGGTGCGGGTCCGTACCGCCCAGGACGCACCCGCCCAGGCGCCCAGCAGGCTGCCGGCCAGCAGGTTCACCGCCACCGGCCAACGGGCTGCGACCTCGGAGGCCGGGACCGCCGCGAGCCGGGCGGGCAACGCGATCAGGACCACGACCAGGCTCATGGCCTTGTTCAGGATCACGGCCGACAGCGCGGCGAAGCCGAACAGGCCGATCAGCAGCGGCAGACGGAACTCCGCGCCGCCCAGGCCGATCATCCCGCCCAGCACACCGATGGCCGCCCCCGCGCCGAACACCGCTGGGGCCGGACGCGCCGAACGGGCAGGAACAAGGGTCGGGTCGGGAGCCATGCCCGGCATCTTGCCGCGTGGCGGGGTCAGACGGCTACGCCAAGCCCACACGTTCAGGGAAAGACACCGCAGGTCGGCACCGCTTTCGTCCGGATGTCCCAGCTCTGCCGGAACTCCGACGGTGACGTCGGCCCGGCTCAGCCATCGCGGGGTGCGTACATGACGGCGGCCATGCCCGCGAGGCGGACCAGCGCTCCGATGACGTCGAATCGGTTCGGGGCGGTAGCCGTCCGCGACCATGCCCCAGACGGCCAGGGCGATGGCGAGCGCGGGCGGCCGGCCCACGACCACGCCCGCTCCCGCACCCACGGCCCCGGCCCCGGCCGCGCTGAGAGCTGGAGCACGCGGCACACACGCGACGGCGGGAGGCGGCGGCGCCCTCGGTCACCAGCAGGGGCCGGTATGGCGGTCCTCCTCGGCGAGGGTGGGGAACGGGATGGGGCAGCGGGTGCTCGACGCGCAGGCGGTCAGGTCGTCGCAGCCTGCCTCGGCCGCCGCCGCCAGGGCCGTACGGATGGTGGTGAGGTCCGCGATCTTCGCGTCGATCTAGGCGAAGCTTGGCCTGCGTGTGGTTCTGGAGACCCGGCACGGGCCGTCCGTATGTCTTCGGGAGCGGCGGTGAGGGCGAAGGTGAAGAACGAGCAGCAGCCGCTCTCCCTCGCGATCAGATCGCGCGCCGTCTCCTCCACGCCCTCCCCGGGGGCGAGCATCAGCTCCAGCCTCAGCGGGTCCGGTCGGGCCGAACCGGTCACCCGCTGGGGAGCCCGTCCGGGACGTCCGGCCCCGGCATCCGCCTGCCGAGGAGAGCGCCCATGGCAGCCGGTAATACGGGCTCGACGCACCGGTAGCCCCAGGTGCCCGCGCACTCCGAGGGCAGCGGCGCGGCCTGTGGTCCCGCGCCTCACCGCGGTCATTGGCCATCCTCGGCATGAATCGACGCTCATGGCAGGAGGAGGGAAGGACCCTCCTCGGCACTCGTCGTGGCCGGTGCGGAGGGGCTGGCGACGTGCGTGGCGAATCGGTTCTCCTTCGAGCGGTCACCCCTCAGAAGGATGGCGAGGACCACGACCAAGGCGTGGAGGGGCCGGCGCCGGCGGTGTGGCCGACCGGGGTCTGGCGTGGGGGCGTTGCGCGTGGGGTGGGGAACGGCGGTAGGTGGTGGGGGGAGGACGGTGTGGCTTCGTCGAGGTGGATGAGGAGGTGGCGCAGGGCGGCGTGGGCCTGGGGGGCGTCCAGGCGGGTGTCGAGGTAGGAGAGGGCGCGGCGGGTGCGGTGGTGGGCGCGGCCTGGGTGTCCGGTGTGGTGGTCGGCGAGGGCGTGGGCGTAGTGGGCGAGGGCGGTGGTCCAGGTGTCGTGGCTGCCGGAGGGCTGGGCGAGGGCCTGGCGTGCCGTGCGGATCGCGTGCGTGGGGGCGGTGCGGGTCTGGACGATGGCGAGGGCGGTGAGGCTGAGTGTGGGGGTGGGGCCCCCGGGGGCGCCGGCGGGGATGGTGCGGGCGGCGTGTCGGTAGTGTTCGGCGGCTGTGTGTAGGTCGTGTCGTCGCCAGGCGAGAGTGCCGTGGGCATGGGCGATGCGGCCGATGAGGGCGTCGTCTCCGGCGAGGACGGCCACCGGCCAGGCGAGGTCCAGGAGGTGGCGGGCTGTGGCGGGGTCGGCTGCCGCGGTGAGCCAGCCGGCCAGCCACTGTGCCCGGGCGGTCAGGGCGCTGCCCGCGGGGAGTCGGGGCAGGAGAGCGAGGGTGCGCGCCGCGCCTTCCGTCCCGTGGTTGTCGGCCGCCCACCAGAACCACAGGTGGAGCACGGCCTCGACGGCGGTCCTCGTGTGAGTGCCGTGGTGGGTGGCGCGGTCCAGGAGGCCGGCCAGGTCGTCGTGTTCGTCACGGACGAGCTGTACCGCCTGCTGCTGCAGGCCGGTGCTCCACAGTGTTTCCGCGACGGAGGCCACGCTTCGGCAGTGCCGGGCGTGGCGGTCGTACGCCGCGGTCGACTCGCCCGCCAGCGTGAGGCGTTCCATGCCGAAGTCGCGGGCTGCCCGGGCCATGCGGTAGCGGGGTTCGGGCACCGCGCCGATCTCGTCGCGGGTGTGGAGGACGCCGATGGCGGTGAGCTCGGCGAGCGCGGCGGGCACCTCGTCGGGGAGAAGGTCGGCGCTGTGGCACACGAAGGCCGCGGCATGCTCGGTGAACGCGCCCGTGAACACGCTGAGACGTCGCCAGACCTTGCGGATCTTCGGGTCGCACAGGTGGTGCACGGCGCCGATCGAGGCTCTGACCGATCTGTGGCGTCCGACGGGCGTGCCGACGGCTGACAGCCAGCACTGCCCCTCCTCCAGACGGGCGGCGAGCCGGCTCACGGTGGTGCGCTGCAGCTGAGCCGCGGCCAGTTCGAGTGCCAGGGGTACCCCTTCCAGTAGCAGGCAGACCCGATCGATCGCCTTGTGGTCCGTCGCCGTGGTGCGCCCGTGCCGGGCCGCCACGGCGTGGAACAACTCGGCTGCCGGCGACACGCCTTCCGTCGGCGCGTCCGTCGCCAGAGGAGCGAGCCGCAGTACGTACTCGTCGCCGAGCCCCAGCGGGCGGCGCGCCGTCACCAGGACCCGCAGGGTCGGCAGACTCCTCAGCAGGGACTGCACGAGCCGGGTGCAGTCGCCGTGCACGGGATCGACGTCGTCCAGGACGAGCAGCAGCTCGCCGCAGGGCAGTGTACGAATCGCGCCCGCGAGGTCCGTGCTCTCGAAGCGTCCGTACGCTCCCGTCGCGGCGTCCAGAGCCCTGGCGATCCTCTTCGCCAGCGCCCAGGGACCGGCCGGAACGTGATCGCGCCAGCGGACGCGGACCATGGCCGGCCACGGACTGTCCTGCGGACAGGCGACCGCCGCCAGAGCCAGACGGCTCTTTCCGACCCCGGCCGCACCGGTCACGGTGACGAGCCGGTTCTTGGCCAACGCCTCTTTCAACGAAGAGAGTTCAGCACCCCGGCCGACCAGTCCGGTGCGCCTGTGGGGAAGGTCCGCCATCCGGACATCGTCGCCTTGGCATGCAGCCCACACGTTCGCCACTCCCATCGGTCAGCTTCTCCCAGGTCGCGACGCCACGGGCCCAGGCCGACGGCTTTCCCTTTCGGAAACCCGCAGGTCCCGACTGCAGAACCGTCACTGCACGGCCGTCACCGCACCTCAACGTCACACCAGTGCCCCAGGTAGCGCCGACGTCGCGTCTATCACTCGTCGCGGTGACGAAACGAACGTGAGGCAGTGGCGCCTGGGGGCCACGTGCCGGCCGGCGTCGATGCGTCCACGTCACGATCGAGGAACGTGAGATGGCCCGCCGAAGGATCGACGGCCCATCTCACATGATGCGGGGACTTGGAGGTGGGGTTACCTCCGCACGGGCGAGGTGGAGTTCCTCTCGGAATTCACGATGACTGCCCCGCCCTTTCACGGTGCCAGCGGACCAGATCGTCCAGACCTGGTGCAAGGCGTCGACCGATGTCAGGTCGCGGTGTTCGGTCTCGATGCGGTCGGTGGTGACCGCGCCGCGCTGGAGCTCTGCCTCGCCACTGTCCCAGAGGGTCAACTGGCTGAGGAGGTCGGGGCCGTCCAGGGCAGGCGACATGCTGGCCTTGTCCCAGCGGGAGCGGGATTCGTCCAGGTCGACCGCGAAGCCCTCTGCTACGACGGACTCGCGGTGCGTCGTGACCCAGGCCCGGAGAGCCGGAAGCGAGAAGTCGTACAGCGCTCCCTCTGCACCGTCGGCCGGCTCGCCAACCTTCACGCGGAGCTGGCCTGCCATCCATCAGGTCGCAGCACTGACCGCATCCAGCCGAGAGTCAAAGGGTCGGATCACGTACAGGGGTCTCCTGTCGAGTCATCGCATAACGCGTCGCTCTCCTTGGGGTGGGGGGGATGCCTGCAGGCCGGTCGGAGGGCAGAGCTTCGTCGCGACGGTCGCGCGGGGGCATGCTCTGCCGCCGGGCCGTTCCTGCCAGGCGGAGCAAACTGAGCGGGAGACAGCCGAGGGGAATGGGTGGGCGCCGGGCCCCTCGTCGAAATTGTGAGCGCTAACAATTTCCGTGGGGCAAGCCGCTCCAAGGCTGCCCCGGTGAAATCTCCACCAGGCGAAGCCTGTTGTCAACACTCCGGACACAAACCGCCCCGCCGTGCAGGCCGGGACGTGTCCTCCGCTCTCGGCGGCCGGCCCGCGTCCGGCGTTCACCGGGTGTCGCGGGCGCCTGGTCTCCGGCCGTCGACACCTCCGCAGGTGGGTGAGGCGGCGGACCGCCCCGTCAACGACCAGTCGCGGACGGGCTGTTGACGTATGCCGTGGATCGGCGCGAGTATCGGCGGCGTTGTCTCCGTGGTGGCGCCGGGAACCTCCTTGCACTCTTGGCAATCCCTACGGAGAGGTCCCATGTCCCGAACCCACTCGCTGGCGACCCGGCTGTTCGGCATCATCGCCGTGCTCGGCCTCGCGCTCGGCCTGAATCTGCAGGCGGCCCCACGGGCCGCTGCCGCGTCGTTGGTCCAGGTCACGAACTTCGGCACGAACCCGACCGGCCTGCTGATGCACGTATACGTTCCGGACAACGTGAAGTCCAACCCGCCGATCCTGCTGGCGCTGCACGGCTGTCAGGGGTCTGGCCCCTACATGTACTCGAGCACCGACTTCGCCTCCCAGGCGGACAAGTACGGGTTCCTCGTCATCTACCCCTCGACGAACCCGAGCGGAAGCTGCTGGGACGTGTCCTCGAACCAGGCGCTGACCCGCAATGGCGGTAGCGACCCGGTCGGGCTCATGTCGATGATCACTTACGCGCAGCAGCGTTACGGCGGCAATCCCAACGCTGTGTACGTGACCGGTCAGTCCTCGGGCGGCATGATGACGAACGTGATGCTCTCCGTCTACCCCGACGTCTTCAAGGCGGGCGCGGCGTTCATGGGAGTGCCCTACCACTGCTTCGCCACCGGCACGGTGCGCGGCTGGAACTCGGCCTGCGCCCAGGGTCAGGTGTCCAAGACGCCGCAGCAGTGGGGCGACTTGGTACGGAACACCGGTTACCCCGGCTACACCGGTCCGCGGCCGCGTGTGCAGCTGTGGCATGGAACCACCGACACCATCCTCAGCCACAACAACCTCGGCGAAGGCATCAAGCAGTGGACCAACGTCCTCGGCGTGAGCCAGACGCCGTCGGCGACCGACAGCCCCGCGACCAACTGGACCCGGACCCGGTACAACAACAGTGCCGGCACCACCCAGGTCGAGGCGTACAGCATCGCCGGGACGGGACACCAGCTGCCGGTCCAGGGCACGGGGATGGCCGCCGACGCGGTCCACTTCATGGGGCTTGACGCAGGCTCCACCGGCGGCACGACGGGTGCGCTGCGCGCGGTGGCAGCGGGTAAATGCCTGACCGACGCGAGTACGACGCCGGGCACGCAGCAGCAGATCCACGCCTGCACCGGCGGCGCGAACCAGACCTGGACGCGTACGGCTTCGAACCAGCTGACCGTGAACGTCGGCGGCAGCACGCTCTGCCTGGACGCCAGCGCCAAGGGGACCGTCAACGGCACCAAGGTGATCGTCTGGTCCTGCAACGGCCAGCCCAACCAGCAGTGGAAGTTCAACCCGAACGGCACCGTCACCGGGGCCCAGTCGGGTCTCTGCCTGGACGTGGCCGGCCTGGGAACCGCCGACGGCACGCCCGTACAGCTGTGGTCCTGCAGTGGCGGCACGAACCAGCAGTGGACGATGGGGTGACGCAGCGGCCGGCCGGCAGGGGCGCTCCCGGTGAGGCGCTCCTGCCGGCCGGCCGGATGAGGCGTTCCTCCTGAGCGGGACCGCCGCCGCGGGCTCGCGCGGGCAGCAGGGTCCACCCGGTGACTTCGGGTGGACCCTGTGGCGTGCCGGGGCCGCGTCAGTCGGATCCGGTGGGCCCTGACCCGACTAGGGGGCGGGGTGCCGGTCCGGTCCGGTCGGCCCGGGGGTTGGCGAGTGAGCTGGGCCACCAGCCGCGGGGGCCGATGTCGAGAACGAGGGCCGGGACCAGGAGGGATCTGACGACGAGGGTGTCGAGGAGGACGCCGAAGGCGACGATGAACGCGATCTGGACGAGGAAGGCGAGGGGGATGACGGTGAGGGCGGCGAAGGTGGCGGCGAGGACGACGCCGGCGGAGGTGATGACTCCGCCGGTGGTGGTGAGGCCGCGGAGGACGCCTGTGCGGACTCCGTGGGTGAGGGTTTCCTCGCGGACTCGGGACATCAGGAAGATGTTGTAGTCGACGCCGAGGGCGACGAGGAAGACGAAGCCGTAGAGGGGGACGGAGGCGTCGGTGCCGGTGAAGCCGAGGAGGTGCTGGAAGACGAGGGCGGAGACTCCGAGCGTGGCGAGGAAGTTCAGGGCGACGGTGACGACCAGGAGCACGGGGATGAGGAGGGAGCGGAGGAGGAGCACGAGGATGAGCAGGATGATGACGAGGACGACGGGGACGATGATGGTGCGGTCGCGGGCCGCGGTCTGTTCGGTGTCGTACTTCTGGGCGGTGTAGCCGCCGACGATGGCGTCGGCGCCGGGCACGGCGTGCACGCGGGTGCGGAGTTCGGCGATGGTGGTCTTGGCCGCGTCGCTGTCGGCCGCCGCTTTGAGGGTGGCGTCGATGCGGATGCGGCCGTCCACGACCAGGGGTTGGCCGCCGGGGCGGCCCGAGGCGCTGGTCGGTTGAGCCGATGCGATGCCCGGGGTCTGCTGGGCGGCGGCCTGGACGGCGGATGCGGCGGACGCATTGGTGATGATCACGGCGGGTTGGCCGGACCCGGCGGGGAAGTGACGGCCGAGGGTCTGCTGGGCGGTCACGGAGGGAGCGTCCTTGACGAAGATCTCGTCGAGTGGGACCCCCTTGGAGGACAGCATCGGGGAGAAGGCGGCCAGGGCGAGCATCAGCAGGGCCGTCGAGATCCAGACGCGTCGGGGTTTGTGGTCGATGACGTCCGCGATGCGGCGCCAGATGCGGTGGCCTTCGGCTGTGGCGTCGGACGGTTTGGGGGTGGCGGGCCAGTAGGCGCCGCGTCCCAGGAGGAGGAGGGCGGCGGGCAGGAAGGTCAGGGTGCTCAGGACGGCGCAGGCGATGCCGATGGCTCCGACCGGGCCCAGCGCCCGGTTGTTGGTGAGGTCGCTGGCCAGGAGGGCGAGGAGGCCGAGGGCGACGGTGGCGGCGCTGGCAGTGATCGCACCGGCCGAGCGGCGTACGGAGGCGGCGGCCGCGGCCATCCGGTCGTCGCGGGCGGCGAGCTCTTCGCGGAAACGGGCGGCGAGGAGGAGTGCGTAGTCGGTGGCGGCGCCGATGACCAGGATGGAGAGGATGCCCTGGACCTGGCCGTCGACGCGGACGATGTCCCTGGCGGCCAGGGCGTAGACCACCGCGCAGGCCAGGCCGAGGGCGAAGACCGCACTGATGATGATCACCAGGGGCAGGAGCAGGCTGCGGTAGACGAGGAGCAGGATGATCAGCACCGCTCCCAGGGCGACGCCGAGGAGAAGCCCGTCGATCCCGCCGAAGGCGTCTGCGAGGTCGGCCTGCGTGGCGGCCGGGCCGGCGATCTGCACGGTGAGCCCCGGCACTGAGCCGGCGGCCGCGCGTACCTCGTCCAGGACGGTCGGCAGCTCGTCGCCGAGGTCGGGGGCCAGGGGGACGACGGCTTGGAGCGCCTGCCCGTCGTCCGAGCGCAGCGCGGGAGACGGCGGGGCGGCGACGCCGGGCTGCCCGGCCAGGTCCGCCACGGCCGTGGTGGCCGCCTGTTGCTGCGAGTCACTCGTCCGACTGCCTTCGGAGGCCTGCCAGATGACGATCGCGGGGACCGTTTCGCTCTTGTCGAAGGCTTTGCGGGCCTCGATGACCCGGGTGGACTCGGCGCCCTGCGGGAGGAACGCCGCCTGGTCGTTGGTGGCCACCTCACCGAGTTTTCCGGCGTAGGGACCCAGGGTCCCGCCGATGCCGAGCCAGACCACGAGCAGGACGACGGGCAGCAGCCACCGGGCCCAGCGCGGGGTGCTCGTCATGAAGTTCATCAACCTCTCCAGTCACACAAGCAGGAACTCAAGCAGGAACTCAAGCGGGCACTCGAGCAGGCACTCACACAGGCACCTACGGGCGCTCACACAGGCATCCACACAGGCACTCACGCAGGCGCTCCATGCAGCCGCTCAGCGCAGTCACTCAACCATAAAGTATCTCAATCATCGAGAGATCTTATGCTGGGGAGATGCGCAGCGCCGACACCCCTCCCCCGGTACTTCCGTGCGACGACCCGATCGGGTTGCAGTCCTTCGCGGTCTTGTTGAGGAGGATGAACGCGGAGTTCAACCGGATCGCCCAGGAGTTCGCCCACGCGCAGGGGCTGCATCCCACGGACGTACAGGCCCTGATCGCGGTCCTGGACGCCGAACACGACGAGGACGGCGGCGGGCCCATGACGCCCGGACGGCTCGGCTCCCAGATGAACCTGACCTCCGGCGCGGTCACGGCATGCCTGGACCGACTGGAAAAAGCGGGTCACGTCCGCCGGGTCAGGGCCGCCGACGACCGGCGCGTGGTCCACATTCACTACGCCCAGGCCGGACGCGAGGCCGCTCGCGAGTACTTCCGCCCCCTGGCAGGCTCCACCGAAGCCACGCGGAAACAGTTCAGCTCCGATGAACTGCACACCGTGGTGCGCTTCCTGAGCGAGATGAACCGCCAGCTCATCCAGGTGCGCCGCTGAGCCCCTCACCGGAGGAGGGCAGGGGTGGCGTCGCCCATCGGATGGCCGCCGTCACGGAGCGGCCGCCCTGCTTCGCCACCGGCATCAGCAGTCGTGTCGTGAGCGGCAGGTCGAGTTCGGCTCGGGCCCACCGGGGCAAGAGATCGTAAGCCGCCGCCGCCAGGAGCGCGTAGGGGATGCGCAGCGGCCACGGCAGCGGCGGACGCGACAACAGGTAGTCGGCGGTCGCGCGCGACTCTGGGGTCGGCCTGAGTTCCGTACGGAATGCCTCAAGGCGGGCAGCCAACTCCTCGCGGTCCTCAGGGGGGTCCTCGACACCCAGACGGCGTCCGACGTAGGCCATGTCCGCCACGTACGCGTCCTGCCCCGCGCGGTCCAGGGGGCGGCGGCCGTACCGCTGGTAGGCGCGCAGGAAGCAGTCCGTTTCGGCGATGTGGACCCAGGCCAGCAGGTGCGGATCGCCGGCCCGGTACGCCGTGCCGTCGGTGGTGGTGCCCGTGATGCGCTCGTGGACACCTCGTACCCGGAGCACCGCGCGCGCGGCGTCCTGGTCCGTGCCGAAGGTAGTGACAGCCAGGAAGGTGCTGGTGCGCTGGAGGCGGCCCCACGGGTCGCCCCTGAACCCGGAATGAGCCCAGACAGCCGTCATCGCGACCGGGTGCAGCGATTGCAGCAGCAGGGCGGCCAAGCCGCCGACGTACATGGAGGCGTCCGCGTGGACGGTCCGTATGGGGCGGCCGGGGGCGAACCAGCGCGGTCCGGGGGTCGCGTGGATGCGTTTACGGAGCTCCCGCGCTTCCGGGCCGGCGATCCGGAGCAGCAGGCGCTCTCCGGCCCGAGACCTGAGCCCGCGGATGACGACCGGTGGCCACGCCATGGGACCAGCATCGCTCCCATCGGATTCTCGTGCAGGTGGTCGGGCGAGGGCCGGCCGCCCGGGCGGCGGGCGCCGGGACGCGGCTACCAGCCGGCGAGACGGGCGGCGAAGAAGGCGGCCACCATCACGCCGCCGAGGACGATGAGGCCGAGCATGACCCAGGGGTGCTCCCACGGTCCTCCGTCGGGACGCTCCTGATGGGCGGATGCCGTCGATCCTTCGGCTTCCGGTGTCTCTTCCGGGGGCGCCTTGGGTACGGACATGACTCCTCCTATGGTTTCCGGCCGGTTCACGGCTTCGGCTCCGGGGGGCGTGCCTTCCCGGGATCTGTCCTGCCGGGGCCTTTTCGGTGTGGGGAGGCCGGCGCGCTTGATGGGCCGACCTGGATGTGGGCGAGTAGGTTCTCTACGAGCGCGGCCACCGTGGCTGACGGATCGGCGCCGCGTGGCAAGGGCGGCGCGCTGCCGACCACCGCCCGGGAGGCGAAGTCGGTCTCGAGGTGAGGGAAGCGGGCGTCGACGACGGCGATGCGCCGTCGGCGGACGTCGCGCTTCAGAACACCCAGCCAGCAGGCCAGCGCGGACTTCGACGCCGCGTAGTCGGCGGTCCCGGTGAGGGGGGCGTCGACGATCGCACCGGTCACGGCCGCGAGGAAGCCGCCGTCCCGGACTACGGATACGGCTCCTCTGAGAACGGCCATCGGGCACAGTGCGTTGACGGTCATGAGGTGTTCGGCGGCGGCATTGGGCACCTGGGCGACCGTCCCGAAGCCGGCGACCCCGATGGTGACAAGGACACCGTCGAGGCTGCCTAGCTGCGACCGGGCCCACGGGCCGGACTGCTCGCAGGCGTCCAGGTCGTAGGCGTCCAGGAGACGGGCGGGGCAACCCGTGCGTGCCGCGAGCTCCGCGAGGCGCCGCTCGTTCCGTCCGGTGAGCGCGGGGCTGGCACCGTGCCGGAGGAACTCGCGCACTGCCAGCCCGCCTATGTCTCCGGTCGCGCCGGCCACCAGCACGCGTGCTCCGCTCCCGGAAGCGGTCATCTCAGCGCTACCCGAGCGGCCGGCCGGTGGTGCGCCGCATCAGCGGCACTGCCTCCGCCTCCGCTCTGGCGGTGGTCCAGAGGCGATGCGTCTCGCACGTCGCCTCGATGGTCGTCACTCAGGCCGTCTCGCAAGCGCATGGCCCCTCCTGGACTATCGCAGCCATTAGCCATTTGTCCCGAGACAACCAGCGTGACCTTCGTGCGCCGATCCGGAAACTCGCAATGTTTCTGCATCGAAAGGTGGCCGTACGCGGATGGCTCCCGTGGCGGGCCTTCAGCCGGGTGCGCTCGCATGGCCTCCCTCTGCTCGGACCAGGAAGACTTCGTCGGTGTAGCACCAGGCCCAGTCCTCGTCGGGGGCCAGCGAGATGACCACCGGGTGTCCGGTCCGCACGTGGTGGTCGTAGGCGTGGCGGCCTCGGGAGCTGTCGCAGCATCCGACGTGCCCGCAGGTGGTGCACCACCTCAGCCGGGTCCAGGGCCAGCCGCGGGCGCGGCACTGGGCGCACACGTGGAGGACGGGTTCCCGGGCTGCGGGCAGGGTCGGGGCATCGGGTTCCAGAGCCGAGTTCAGGGCCGTCACGTGCGAGCAGGTACGTCCGTCGGGGCGCCCTCCGTCGGGTGCGATCGTCCAGGAGGGTCTGCCGGGTGTCATCGGGGGCCGGCCTCGCCGTGGTCGGGTGGTGCGGGGGTCGCGGCCGAGTTGGACTCGGATGGCGTGGGAGGCTCGGCCGGGTTGGGCTCGGGTGGCGTGGGGGTCGCGGCCGGGCTGGGCTCGGGTGATGTGGCGGGCTCGGCCGGGTTGGGCGGGGGTTGGTCGGCGAGGCGTTCGGCGGCGCGGGTGATGTTGCGGGCCATGCCGCCGAAGACGACGGCATGGAAGGGGGAAACGCTCCACCAGTAGAGGTGGCCGAGGAGCCCGTGGGGGTGGAACAGGGCCCGTTGGCGGTAGCGGGAGCCACCGGAGCCGGGCCGGGGGTCCGCGTACATTTCGAGCCAGGCGAGGCCCGGCAGGCGCATCTCGGCGCGTAGGCGCAGCAGGCGGCCGGGTTCGATCTCTTCCACGCGCCAGAAGTCGAGTGAGTCCCCCACCCGGAGTCGGGCGGCGTCACGGCGGCCGCGACGGATGCCGGCGCCGCCGACAAGACGGTCGAGCCAGCCTCGTACGGCCCAGGCGAGCGGAGCGGAGTACCAGCCGTTCTCGCCGCCGATGCCCTCGATGATGCGCCACAGTTCGGGCGGGTGGGCGTCGGTGTCGCGGGAGCGGTGGTCGGTGTAGAGACTGCCGCCCGCCCACGACGGGTCGGTGGGAAGCGGGTCGCTGGGGGCGCCGGGGAGGGAGGCGTTGGACCAGCGGGTGGACACGTTGGCTTCGCGGACCCTTCGCAGGGCCAGTTCGAGGGACTCGTCGAAGCCCAACGGGTGGCCAGGGCCGTCGGGGGCGTGGAGGGCGATGTCGTGCTCCTTGCAGACGACCTCGTGGCGCAGGGATTCGGCAAGGGGCCGCGCCAGGGCCCGTGGGACGGGCGTGACCAGGCCGATCCACAGGCTGGACAGCCTCGGGGTGAGCATCGGCACCCGGAGGATCAACCGTGGCGGCAGCTCGGCGACTTCGGCGTAGCGGCGCATCATCTCCTCGTACGTGAGGACGTCCGGGCCGCCGATGTCGAAGGAGCGGTTGGTGTCCGCGGGCATGCGGGCGCTGGCGACGAGGTAGCCGAGGACGTCCCGGACGGAGATCGGCTGGACCCGGGTGCCGACCCAGCTCGGGGTGACCATGACCGGGAGCCGTTCGGTGAGGTAGCGCAGCATCTCGAAGGAGGCGGATCCGGAGCCGATGACGACGGCCGCGCGGAGGACGGTGGACGGGACGGGTGACCGCAGGAAGATCTCGCCGACCTCCGCGCGGGAGCGCAGGTGGGGCGAGAGTTCACTGGCGGGCTTGTCGGCCGGGACGAGACCGCCGAGGTAGACGATGCGGCCGACACCGGCGGCGTGGGCCGCGCGCGCGAAGGTGCGGGCCGCCTGTCGGTCGCTCTCCTCGAAGCGGCTGCCGCTGTTGAGGGAGTGGACGAGGTAGTACGCGACGTCGATGCCCCGCAGGGCCGCGGTGGTGCCCGCTTCGTCCGTGACGTCACCACGGACGGTCTCGACGCGGTCGGCCCAGGGGTGGTCACGGAGCCGTTCGGGTGAACGCGCCAGGCATCGGACGTGATGGCCGGCATCCAGCAGCTCGGGCACCAGGCGGCCACCGATGTATCCGGTGGCACCGGTGACGAGGCAGGACAGGGGCGCTTGCCCTGCTTGCGGGGTCTTCTCCACGACAGCCTCCGTTCAAAGCCGCTTGGCGGGAGTCGGGTGCGGCAGCGCCTCTCCCCCAGGATCGTCCACATCCGGGACGGCCTCCGCCCGGAGGCCGTACTTGCCGTCCGGACACTGGACGTCCAGCCGCCCGGTCTCCGGACGTCCGTTCTCCGGTCACCTTGTCCACTACTCCGGTCTCCGGTCTCCGGTCGTCCAGCGGCGTCATGGCGGGGTCCCGGTCTGCCGGTGGTGGGTGCGCAGGACGTCCTGCACGTCATCGAGCCGATCCAGGCCTTGTGCGGCGCGGGCGGTGCGCGGGTTGGCGGCCAGGCGGGCGCGGTGGCGGTGGACGAAGGACCAGTAGCCGGTCGTGTAGGGGCAGGCGCGGTCTCCGGTGCGGGCCGAGGGCCGGTAGGCGCAGCCGCCGCACAGGTCGCTCATGCGGTGGATGTACGCCCCCGCGCTGGTGTACGGCTTGGTCGTCATCAGGCCGCCGTCGGCGTACTGGGACATGCCGATGACGTTGGGCAGCATGACCCAGTCGTAGCCGTCGACGAAGGACCGGTGGAACCAGTCCGTGACGGCGCGCGGATCCCAGGCCTGCTGGAGGGCGTAGCTGCCCAGGAGCATCAGCCTGGGGATGTGGTGGGTCCATCCCGTGTCGCGGACCTGACGGAGCACGGTGGACAGGCAGCGGGCGGTGACCGCATCGGCGTCGAGCTCGAGGAACCAGTCGGGCAGCGGGGAGTGGTGGCCGAGGGTGTTGCGGTGCCGGTAGTCCTCGCCGAAGTACCAGTACAGATGCCACACGAACTCACGCCAGCCGGCGATCTGCCGTACGAACCCTTCCGCGCTCTGCACGGGTACCCGGCCGTCGCGCCAGGCGTTCTCGGCGGCGCTGACGACTTCCGCGGGGTCGAGCAGGCCCAGGTTCAGTGAGGAGGACAGGAGGCTGTGGCTCATCACCGGGTCATGGGCGAGGACGGCGTCCTCGTGCGGGCCGAAGCCCGGGAGGCGGTGCTCGACGAACCGGTGCAGCGCGGCCAGGGCCTCGCGGCGCGAGGCGGGGAACTGGCGCGGCCCGTCCCGTCCGACGAAGGCGATGCCGTCCTCCCGTTCCCAGCGGTCCAGGTCGGCGCGTACCTCCTCGTCGATGTCGTTCTCGCGAGGCCGGTAGGGGGCGGGCGCGCCGAGGGTCCGCGCGTCCTTGGGCGGTGGCTCCCGGTTGGCCTGGTCGTGATTCCACCGGCCGCCGGCCGGCTCGCCGCCGTCCATGAGCAGGTCGAGCTCGCGGCGGGCCCATCGGTAGAACTCCTCGTGCCGCAGCTTCTCGCGCCCGTCCGCCCAGGAGCGGAAGGCCTCGCCCGGCAGCAGAAAGCCGCGCGCCGGGAGGACCCGCACCGTGTCCATGGCGGTGACGAAGGTGTGCGCGGCGCGTGACGTCGGGTGGTGCACGGTCAGGGAAGCGTCACCGACGGTTTCCCGCAGGGCGGCCGTGTACGTCTCCGCTCGCACGTACCGGACGCGGTCGCCGAGTTCGGCCGCGCGGTGCCGCATCGCGGAGAGCAGCAGATGGGCCTTGGCACGGTGGAACCGGCGTCGGCGGAACACCGAGCGGGACTCGATCATGAGAACGGGTGTGTTCGGGGCGGGTCCGTGCTCGCGCGGCGTCAGGAAGTGCGGGCCGAGCTGGTCGCCGAACAGCCAGTGCCAGTCGGACACGGTTACCTCCAACGGTGTCGTGCAAGGAATCGGATCGATCCCTGGTCGGCGGCAGCGGGCGTGGGCTCAGGGCGCCGTGGCAAGAGGCACCGCGGCGGCGACGGCGTCGGCGAGGCGGTCGACCTCTTTGCGCAGGAACGGGGCGGCGAGACGGGCGATGCCCTTGAAGGTGAAGGTCGCGTCGTAGGTGAGCCGTGTCGACTCGGCGGACACCGACGTGAACCGGAGTTCGTCCGTGACGTGGACCGTGCCGTTCTCGCCGGTGAACAGGAGATGGTCGGCCTGTCGGACGTCGAGTCGGTACTCCACCTCGCTGGTGCGCCCACGGAAGCGTGAGCGGTTGCGCCAGCGCGCGCCCGGCTCCACAGGTCCCTGGTCCAGGCGGACACAGGAGACGGTCGCGGGATCCCACTCCTCTGCGTGGGCGAAGTCCGCGAAGTAGACCACCGCGTCCTGGAGCGGGCGGGGAACGAGCATCGTGCGCTTCACGTGGATCATGTCTCTCCTCGGCGGGGGGGGTGGTCGTGTCCCCGTCTCCGCGGGGGTCGTGTCCGTCCCCTGACTGTTCCGCCGTCGGCGGCTTCCCGGATGCAGGGGCGGGTTCTGACTCGCACCGATCGCGCGTCGCGGCATCGCGTACATAGGCGAAATGAGCGGTGCTGAGGTGGTCTCTCCTCACGGCGGTGAGAGCAGGTGCTTCACGATCTCGGAGGTCTGCCGGTGCCAGGACCGGCTGCCGCGCAGCATCGTGTGGCCGCCCGTACCCATGCGGATGGCCACGGCCGATGCGCCGGCGGCGCGTGCCCTGCGCACGAAGTCCCATGACTGCCGAGCGGAGGTGACCCGGTCCCTTTCGTCGTGGAGCACGTACACCTCGCGGCCCGCGAGATGGGCGACGGGTTCCTCCGGCGGGCACCAGGGCGCCAGGGCGATGACTCCTCGTACGCACGGGTGCCCGGCGGCCCGCAAGGCCGCACGGCCGCCCATGGAATGGCCGATCAGGACGACGGGGATGTCGCCGTGGCGTTCGTGGAGCTGGTCGAGCGCGGCGACGGCGTCCCGGGCAGCGTCGGCGCGCGGGCCGTTCCAGCCCCGGCGGCGGTAGCGGAGGGTGGTGATGAGGACCGACCGACCGTTCAGGGCGCGTGCGAGAACGGCGGACAGCCAGCGCATGCGCCATGCGGGGAGGTTCAGCAAGGGTGGCGGCCGGAGGTCGTGGGCGCGTCCGCCGTGCAGCAGGACCACCGCGGCGGAGGGGGCCCGGGGCGAGGAACGGGGGCTCAGGCCTGGGGAAAGAGGTGAGAAGCGGGGACTCACGCCCGGGGAAAGGGGTGAGGAGCCAGGACTCACGCCCGGGGAAAGCGGTGAGGAGCGGGGCGTCAGGCCTGGGGACCGCCGGGTGAACCCGAGGAGCATCGCGATCTTCACTGTGGCCGGTCCCGGGAGCGTGGCGGCCGGGGGAAGAAGCCGCTGGTGCGGGCCAGGTAGTCGGCGTAACCGGGGCGGCCGGCCATGTGGGCCTCCAGTAGGCGCTTGCCGCTGCCTTTGATGAGCAGGGCGCTCATCAGGAGTGGGGAGACGACGGTGGCCAGGGCGGTCTGCCAGGTGGCGCAGGCCGTCAGGTACAGGCCCCACCAGACGAGGAAGTCTCCGAAGTAGTTGGGGTGCCGGGTCCAGGACCACAGGCCGCGGTCCATGATGCGGCCCTTGTTCGTCGGGTCGGCCTTGAACCGGGCGAGCTGGTGGTCGCCGACGGCCTCGAAGAACAGTCCTACGGCCCAGAGAGCGAGCCCCACCGCGACCGCGGCGTCCGGCGGGCTGGGCAGCAGAACGGCGACCTGGACGGGGAGGGAGACGAGCCAGACCAGGGCCCCCTGGAGGAGGTAGATGACGCGGAGGGCGTAGAGGGTGGTGCTGCCGCGCGCACGCGCGAGCATGCGCGCGTACCGGGGGTCTTCCCCGTGGCCGCGTCCGCGCCGGGCGATGTGGACCGCGAGGCGCAGTCCCCACACGACGGTGGCGAGGGCCACCAGGGTCCTTCGCGCGGGGTCGCCGTGGCCGGCCGAGAGGAACCAGGCGACCACGGCCACGGCGGCGAAGGCCAGCCCCCAGGCGCTGTCGACGATCCGGTGCACGCCCTTGGCCGTGGCCACGGCGAAGGTGAGGAGCATGACGGTGAGCGCCGTGCCCGCCGACGCGGCGAGAACGGTGACGAGGGCTCCGGTGTCGACGGGGCTCACGCGCCCGGCCCGTTCGCGTCGTGCGCCGCGTCCCTGCCGGTGAGGACGAGCTGGCGCACATCGAGGTAGCGGGAGCGAAAGCCGGCCTCGGAGTAGGCGAGGTAGAGCTCCCACATCCGCCGGAAGGCGTGGTCGAAACCGAGGGCGGTCACCGCGGCGGACTGGTGGAGGAACCGCTCACGCCACAGCCGCAACGTTTCCGCGTAGTGGTCGCCGTAGCCGGTGTCGTGGACGACGGACAGCCCTGCGGCCGCGCTCTGCCGGGCGATGGCCTCCCTGGAGGGGATCAGGCCTCCGGGGAACACGTACTTGCTGATCCACGTGTGGGTACGTGCCGTATGGAGCATCCGTTCGTGGGGCATGGTGATGGCCTGGAGAACGGCACGGCCTCCGGGGGCCAGCAGCCGGTGCAGGGCATCGAAGTACGCGGGCCAGTAGGCGGCTCCCACGGCTTCGATCATCTCGACGCTGACGACGGCGTCGTATCTGCCCTCGACGTGGCGGTAGTCGCGCAGTTCGACGGTGACCCGGTCGGCGACTCCGGCGTCCGCGATCCGGCTGAGGGCTAGGTCGCGCTGTTCCCGGGACAGGGTGATCGTGCGGACGCGGGCACCGCGCTGCGCGGCCCGGATGGCGAGTTCGCCCCAGCCCGTACCGATCTCCAGGAGGCTGGTGCCCGGTCCGGTCCCGGCGAGGTCGAGCAGCCGGTCGATCTTGCGGTGCTGCGCTGCGGGCAGGTCCTCGGCGCCCGTCGGGAGCGAGGTGAAGACGGCCGAGGAGTAGGTGAGCGTGGGGTCGAGGAAGGTGGCGAACAGGTCGTTGGAGAGGTCGTAGTGCTGATGGATGTTGCGGCGGGCCCCGTCGACGGTGTTCAGGTCCGAGGCGGGCCGGCGGCGGACCCAGAGGCCGCGCAACCGGCGCAGGGTCTGCGGTACGAGGTCGTCGACGTGCCGGGCAAGAACGGTCAGGAGCCCGGCCAGGTCGTCGCTGTCCCATTCGCCGGCCATGTAGGACTCGCCGAAGCCGATGAGGCCGTCGGCGCCGATCCGCCGGTAGAAGGCTTCGGGGTCGCGCAGGGTCAGGGTCGGGGGGCGGTCGTGTGATCCGTCGGGCTGCTGCGCAATGCGCGTGCGGTCGGGCTGCTGGGCAATCTGCGTACCGGCGTCGGCGATCCGCACCCGCAACGGCAGGCGGCCGAAAGCGCGTTCTACGATCCGGCGGGCGATCGCGGTACGCAGCGGCGACGCGCGCGGCAGGCGGGCCACGTCGGGCCACAGACCGGCCTCGACCAAGTGGCGGCCGGTGCCGGTGCCGCCTTGAGGGGCAGGGGGAAGGGTGAGGGTCACAGCGCGTCTTCCTGGGTGGGACGGGCCGGGCGGGTGGGCCGCGGCTGGACGGGCAGGCCTTTGAGGTAGAGGCGGATTCCGTGGCGGCGGATGCCGAGGGACACTCCGGCGGTCGGCCACGGGTTGCGCAGCAGGGCCGCGAGCAGCGCGCGGGTCCCGGCGGGGCGGTGCTTTCCGCGGACGGTGGCGGTCAGGGGGCGGGAGCCGTCCGGGTGGCGGAGCTGGACGGTCAGGTCGAGGCGGTCGCCGGGCAGGGGCAGCCTCATCCGGTAGCTGCCCTCGACGCCGAAGAACGGGGACACGTAGAAGTCCTTGGCCACCTCGGCACGGGCCCGGTCGTCGGGGCGCAGGAGGTAGCAGTGCCGCTGGCCGTAGGTGTTGTGGACCTCCGCGACGACGCAGACGAGGCCGCCGGACCTGTCGTGGCACCAGTACAGGGTCAGGGGGTTGAAGACGTGTCCCAGCACGCGCGCGTGCGCCAGCATGAGGACCCGGCCGTCGGCGCCGTGGACGCCTTGGGCGGCGAGGTGGGCGTCGAGGCCGGCGCGCAGTGTGTGGGCACGTCCCGAGAAGTGGTCGCGGGCGTCGAAGCGGGCGAACGGGCGCAGGAGGCGGGGCAGGACCGGAAGGTCGTCCAGGTCGACCAGCCACATGTACGTCCGGTGCGTCATGGCGTACCGGACGGGCTGGGAGCGGGCGTGCCGTACCTCGGTCGCGTACAGGGCCGGCACCTGCGTCGCGGGGCCGGCGGCGGTGCCGGTCACCAGGGCGCTCCGAGGGACGCGGCGGCCTGGGCGCCGGAGCGGCAGCCGTCCTCGTGGAAACCCCATCCGTGGTACGCGCCCGCGTAGGCGGTGACGCCGTCGTTGAGGGCGGGCAGCAGTCGTTGCGCCGCCACCGACTCGGCCGTGTAGACCGGGTGTTCGTACGTCATGCGTGCCAGGACGGTGCTCTCGTCGATCCGGTCGCCGGGGTTGAGCGTGACGATGTGCGGCTCGTGGCCGGCGGGCAGCCGATGGAGCCGGTTCATGTCGTAGCTGACCTGAACGGTTCCCGGGCGAGCGGCGCAGGAGGGCAGCCAGTAGTTCCATGACGCCCGCGCGTGGCCGCCTCGGGGCAGGAGCGAGGTGTCTCGGTGCAGCACGGTCGGATTGCGGGAGTAGGTGAAGGCGCCGAGGACGCGCCGTTCCTGTTCGGTGGGGTCGGCGAGCAGCCTCAGCGCCTGGTCGGGGTGGACGGCGATGACGACGGCGGCATGCTCGGCCGTCTCGCCGTCGTCCGTGACGAGGCGTACGCGGCCGGCGCCGCGCACGATCGTGCGGACCGGTGTCGAGGTCAGGACCCGGGCCGGGGCCTTGGCGGCCCTCTCCACGTACGCCTTCGATCCTCCGGTCACGGTCTTCCACCGCGGGGATCCGGTGACCGAGAGCAGTCCGTGGTGGTCGAGGAAGCGGAAGAGGTAGGCGGCCGGGTAGCGCAGCGCGGTGGCCGGTGCGCAGGACCATACGGCGGCGACCAGGGGGATGGCGAAGTGGCTGACGAAGTAGGGCGGGAATCGGTTCTCGCGCAGGAACCCGCCAAGCGTGGAGGCCGTGTCTCCGTCGGCGAGCAGCCGTCGCGCGGCACGGTGGAACCGCGGTACGTCGGCGAGCATCAGCAGGTGGCGGACACGCAGCAGGTTCCCGCCGCCCAGAAGTCCGTACGGGCCCCGGGCACCCGCGTACTCGAGCCGGCAGCCGTCACACCGTACCGACATGCTCATCTCTGAGTCCTGCGTGGCCACGCCCAGTTCGTGGAAGAGCCGCAGGAGGTGCGGGTAGGTCCGCTCGTTGTGGACGATGAACCCGGTGTCCACCGCGACCGCTCCCCCGCCGACGGCCGGCACCTCATGGGTGTGCGCGTGACCTCCGAGGCGTCCGTCCGCCTCGTAGAGGACCACGTCGTGCGTACGCGACAGGATGTGGGCGGCCGTGAGTCCGGCCACCCCCGACCCCACCACCGCGATGCTCTTACGGTCCATCACTCCACCCCTTGATATCTGTGACCTCTGAGACCTCTGTGACCTCTGAGGCCCCGGGGACGCTGCCGCTGCCCCTGCCGCGGCCCCTGGCGTTCCCCCGGTTCTCGTCTGACGATTCGGTGCGCTGCCCCTCCCGGATGGGTGGGTTCTCAACTGCTGGTCTCCACCGCGCCCGCGGCCGCGCGCAGACGGAGCCTGTGCAGGCCCCTCCGGGTGTGGCTCTTGACTGTGCCCAGCGGCATCCCGGTGCGGTCCGCGATCTGCACCTGACTGAGATCGCCGAAGTACGCGAGGGTCAGGACGTCACGCTGGACCCGTGGAAGCAGGGCCAGTTCCCTGGTCACCACGATCCGGTCGAGCACCTGCTCGACACTTCCCGCGGTCTCGGTCTCGTCGACGCGGTGCCGCCCCGCGGCGGCCACAAGCTCCAGGCGCCGGGTCCGCGCGCCGAGCGCGTCCGCCGTCTTGTGCCGGGCGATGCCCATCAACCACGCCGGCAACGTGCCTCGGCCCGGCCGGAACCCATGCCGCCCCTGCCACGCGGCGACGAAGACATGCTGCGTGACGTCCTCCGCCTCCCGCGCGTCCCCCAGCACCCGCGCGGCGTGGGCATGTACGAGACGGCTCCAGCGACGATGCGCCAGCGCGAGCCATCGTTCGTCGCCCTGGAGGAGCAAGGAGACGATCTCCGCGTCCGGATCCGGGGCTTCCGCGCGTGCTCCGCCGACGGAAGCCGGGCTTGTGGCGGTGATGCCGATGGAAGCCGGTCCTGTGGTGGTCGTGCCGCCGGAGGAGCCCGGGGCTGCGGCGGCCGTCCCGCCGGAGGAGGCCGGGCTTGCGTCGGTCGTGCCACCGGAGAAGCTCGGCCTTGCGGCGATGGTGCCGCCTGCCTGTGATGCAGTCATGCCGTCGCCTCCTCCGGCTCGATTCGGGCGCGTCCGCCGGTGGAGGAGGCCGCCGGGGGGAAAGACAACTTCCGGAATCCGGCGGACGCGATGCAGCCAAGGGTCGCCGCCCCCCATCGGCTGATCAACTCGCAGCGTTTTCGCATCGAAATCGTGCGGGTACGTAATGAGGGCGCGTGTGCGGGCCCGAACCTCGTGAGACGTCCTCGCCGAGGTCTTCGACTCGGGCGCCCCCAGGGTGGGCGCGACCCGGCCCCGCCGGCCTCTCCTTGATGCCGCCCCAGGCATCGACGGCCGCCCGCTACGAGAAACGTCCCGGCCGCTGCGTCGAGCCAACCCCCTCCCCAGCATGCTCACCACAATGCTTCCCGAATGAGCGACAAAACGCCTTTACGGGGTCGCCGACGGGAGCTCATCTTCCGGCGCGGCCATGACTAGACCCGAGCTGACGGGATGCTCGTCATTGACAAGAATGAGCCGGTTCCCGGCCCAGGTGTCGAGGCGGTCGCACGCCCAGGCAGGGTCATACGCCGCCGTGGGCAGCTGGGGTACGCGTTTGCGACCGGTCTCGTCGAGCCGGTACGGAACCTCGAAAGCAGCGTTCCAGTCGTCGAGTTTCGCGCCAAACCGATCTTCCGCTTCTGTTGGACTGATGCCCAGGTACTGAGCGATCTCCGTCCAAGAGCTGCCTCGCTCTCGTTCGTAGATCACAGCCGAAACCACAGCCCGCTCCGCCAGTTCAATGAGCTGGAAAGCCTGACTCACCCGGCCTCCGGGACCGGTGTCAGGGTCGTTCTCGGTGGCGACCAGACCGGCGGCACCATCCGCGACGTCCACCGCGTGGTCGCACAGGACGAGGCGCGCCAGAGCTTGGCGGGTGAATCGGGCACGGTCCGCGTCATACGGAGTTGTCTCAGTCACCCCCACACCCTCGCAGGCCCGATCCAAGGCGGACACCGGATCTCCGCTGGGGACTCACCTTCAGAGGCGCGCCATCGCGGTGAGCATCGATTCAGCGGCGTAACCCCGGATTCGCATTCCGGTGGATCCGGGCATTCCTGGCAGGTGGGAGGGAGGCCCTGGATGGAAGGGCGATACAAATAGATTAGGCATGTACAGGTCAATCAGAGATCTGGCAGCGTTGCGCTCCTCGCGACTCCTGAGACGTAGCCATGGAGTCCAACGGATCAAGGGGAGACATGCGCAGACTTCGCAGTGCCCTGCTCGCCGTTCCCGCCGCAATCGGACTGACGCTCGCTCTTCCGAGCAGCGCATGGGCCGCGACCGGCAGTGCCAGCAACTACATGTGGGCGGGGCACGCCAGCGCTACGTGGACGTGGTCAGGCCCCGGCAGCCTGACCAACATCGACCTCCACGTCGAGGACGACAACTGCAACAGCAACCCGGTCTACGCCCAGCTGAAGGTGACCCGGTCCAACGGCGGGGTCTGGTACTCCAGCACCCACCGGTACGACAACAAGGGCTGCAACGGTTCCGGAACGGACTACAACGACCTCACGCTGTCCGACGGCTACAACATCAAGTACATCGCCCTGTACGTATGCAACGACGGCTTCTTCAACGACTGCATCGAGGGGTCGAACTCAGGCGCCAATCCCCTGGGCTGATACGAGAACGCCGGGGCGGCCGTTCGGACGCCGCCCCGGCTTCCAGGTCTCACGGCATCCGCGCGGCGGGCTCCCCGGTCCCTGCCGCGCGGCATGCAGCTCGTGTTCATCCCCCCTGCGTGTCAGTCCCGGCCGGCTGTGCACGCGCTGTGGCGTGAGCGGCCGATCTGGCGGCCTGCTCGATCTTCGCGCGGTGGGCCGCACGGGCTTGTTCGTCGATCCGCTGCTCGTGTTCGGCGCGTAGCCCGGTACGGCCGTCGAGGGTTTCGCGGAGGATGTCGGCGTGCCCCGTGTGCCGGTTGGTCTCGCCGAGGACGTGGGTCAGGATGGCGAACAGGTTCGTGTTGGGATACGGCTCCGGCCACCACGGCACGTGCCCGGGGGCGTCGAGGGAAAGCTCGTTGATGGTCGCGTCCGAGTGCTCCCAGGTGCGTCGGTAGAACGCGATGATCTGGTCGCGGGTCTCGTGCTCGGTTGCCCACTGGTCGCTGCCGTCGGAGTCCTGCCAGCGAGGCAGCGGTTCCGGGGACGGGCGGTCGAAGACTTCGCCGAAGTACCTGGCCTCGACGGTGGCTACGTGTTTGACGAGGCCGAGGAGGTTGGTCCCGGTCGGTGTCAGAGGTCGGCGGACGTCGTACTCGGGCAGGCCGTCGAGTTTCCAGAGCAGCGCCTCGCGGTCCCGTCGCAGCCGTCCGTGGAGGTTGTTCTTCGCGAATTCGTCGATCATGCGACATGAGCCTTTCATGGGCTGTGCGGGGGCTGTGCGTTGGGTTGTTCGTGGTCTGTTCGTGGGCTGTGCGTGGGCTCACGATCTCGTACGTGTTCCACGACGGTGAGCGGAACCGAGGCGTGGGACTTCTTAGGTAACGCACGATCGGGAATGGCTGTCCGTCAGAGACGCGGACGGCCGCCAGCTGAGGATCCAGCCGGTGGTAAGCGCCGCGGCGCCGCCGGCCAGGGCGATGGCACCGCCGGTTCCGACGCCTGCGGCCAGCGAGCCGAAGCAGGCGGGGCCGAGACCCTGGAGCGTCATGCTGCCGGAGCCGAGCAGGCCGAAGGCCTGGCCCTGGGCATCGGGCGGCAGGGCGTCCAGGAACGGGCGTTGCAGGCCGAGACCGTAGGCGAATCCGAAGCCGCAGAGCAGCAGCAGGCAGGACGACACGCCTGTTCCGGGATTGGCGGCGAAGCCGACCAGCGGCAGGCCCATCAGGGCGATCAGCGGGACGACGAGTCGCTCCCGGGTGGATGGGCGGAGCAGCCGCGCCACCAGCAGGTCACCGACGAGCATGCCGACCGGCAGACAGGCCATGAGTACCGCGTACGAGCCCGGTGCGAGGTGGCGTTCTCCTGCGTAGGCGATAAGGAGGCCTTCCGCGCCGGCTACGAACGCGGGCGGGAGCCACTGGGCCAGCATGAGTCGTCGTACCGTGCGTCGGCGCAGCAGGAGGCCGGCGCCGCGCAGGCTTGCTCGGACGGTCCCGCTGTCGATGTTGGCGCTGGTGGTTGTGCCCCTGGACTGTTCTGGTTGAAGGCGGGGTAGCCGGGTGCGGATGGCGAGCGCGCAGCCGAGGTAGAGGGCGGCGCTCAGCGCGAGTGCCCGGTGTGGGCCGAGTAGGGCGACGACCGCGCCTCCCAGTGCCAGGCCGGACAGTTGCGCTCCGGAGGCGGCGATGTTGTTCAGGGAGCGGCCCAGTACGTAGGCGTCGCCTTCCAGCCACTGCGCGACCAGTCGGCTCGACGCGCCGCTGAACACCGGTGTGGCGAGGGCGACGAGCGCCACGACAGCGAGGCTTGCCGGGATCGGCATCCGCACCAGGGCCAGCAGGAGGGCGGCGGCGCACTCCAAGGCGTAGCCGCCGGCGATGAGACTGCGGGGTGGCAGTCGGTCGGCCAGTGCGCCCAGCAGCAGCGAGCCGAGCACCTGTGGGAGGAACCCGATGCCGAAGGCCAGCGCGCTGAGCAGCGCGGAGCCCGTGGTCGCGAAGACCAGAACCGAGAACGTGGTGATCCGCAGCGAGCCCGCGGTGATCGCGACGGTGCGGGTCGAGAAGAGCAGTCGGAATCGCGGCTCGGCCAGCACCTCGCGGTAGGTGGCGCGGTGGTCGTGCTGCGCGGGTCCGGCGGTTGAGGTCATGACGGTCAGCCTCGGCGTACTCCCACGTCACTCACCAATGATTCGTCGCTGGACGAATCTGCGCAGACCTCGAGCGGTAGCATGCCGGGGTGCTCCGCTTCGAAGTCTCCGTCGATGACCTGCTGCGCAGCCGCTTCGCGCTGTCGCCGGCGATGGACCTCTGCTTGCTGCTGCGCTCGCTCGCCGGCCACAGCCGGCCGTTGCCGCGGGCCTGGTCCTCCCGGCTCACGCCGGTCTTCGAACGGCTTCGCCGTGAGACCGAGCTGGACGCCGTCCTCGCCCTGCAGACTCCGCACGGCGGACCGAACTTCATCGCCCCGCCCCCGCGCGGCCTCAGCCAGACCTGGGCAGACGATCTGGCGAAGATCCGAGCCACACCCTTGGATGCGGCCCGAAGCGAAATGGCCGCCATCGCCACCTCCACAACGCCCGCCACCGGCCCGTCCGCCCGCGATCCCCGCGTACGCGCGGTGCTGGACTCGACGGATGCCGTCCCCAGGATCGCCGAGGCGATGGACCAGGCGTGGCACGAGCTGCTCGCCCGGGACTGGCCGCAACTGCGCGCGATCTGCGAGCGCGATGTCGTGCACCGGGTGGGTGTGATCGGCGAACACGGATGGGTCACGACCATCGAAGACCTGCACCCGGGCATCACCTGGCACGCCGGCGGCATCGAGATCGAGTTCTTCCGAGGCGGAACGGTCCACCTCTCCGGCGACGGACTGCTGCTGATCCCTTCGGTCTTCGTCGCGAACGTCGCCGCCCACCTCGAAGACCCCTGGCCCAGGACCTTGATCTATCCCGCCCGCGGCACCGCCGCCCTGTGGGGCGAACCGGACACCCTCCCCCAACCGGACACTCTGACCGCTCTGGTCGGCCGCGCCAGAGCCCGCCTCCTGCTGGCCCTGGACGCCCCGGCCAGTACCAGCCACCTCGCCCGAACCCTCACCATGGCGCCCGGCGCGGTAGGAGACCACCTCGCCATCCTCCGAGGCGCGGGACTCCTGGTCCGCGCCCGGTCCGGACGGTCGGTGCTCTACCGGCGCACCCCGCTCGGAGAGGCTCTGGTCGCCGGTTCGGGTGGGCTGGGGAATGAGAGCAGCGGTCCTTCCTGAGGCGGAGGCTTCATCCACTCCCCCACTGAGGGAGGGAACTGAGCTCACAACGGCTGGTTCCGAGCTCAGTGCAGGTCCATTTGGAAGGCGTGGCGGTGATCGGTCGGGCAGATGAAGAGACGCAGGTCTCCCCATCGGCCGACCACGACCCCTGTCTCGTCGTCACTGGCCTCAGTGAACAGCAGTGTCATGGCCGTGCCACAGTCACCGCAGGGAAACACCGCGGGGTGCGACAGATGCCAGGTCGGCCAGCCGCCGAGCTTCCAGCCGGCGAGGCGGGTGATGACATCACCACCGTCGCCGGTCTCGTGAACCAGTTGCTCCAGCCTCGGACGCAACTCCGCGGGCAGCACCTCACGGAAGGCGAAGTCGGTCACAGGCTCGGCGGTCACCGAGCACGGCTGGGGTAGGTAACCGTCCTCGTCATACCGTGTGGGCGAAGGGACAGGTGTCAACTGGCCTGCCACGTGCGTGGATCGACGCCATCGCACCTCGACGACGGGACTGACATCGGCCTTGACCACACACCTCCAGCAGGCCCTCCGTACTGTCGTCTTACCGCCGTGACGTAATCCCGACAGGCCCAGGCCAAGGGGGCTCCGTCGGTAACTCCCCGCCTGGAACTCCGTGCCCGGAACTGCCCATCCGGGAAGGGGTCAGAGCCAGTGGTGGCGGGCCGCGTGCCAGCCGAGCTGGAGGCGGCTGCGGACGCCCGCGAGGACCAGCAGCCTGCGCACCCGCCTCTGCACTGTCCTTTCGGACAGGCCCAGTTGGGCCCCGATGGCCTGATCCGTGTACCCGTTCAGGAGAAGCATGAGGAGCCGCCGGTCGTCCGGTGTCAGCGGTCCGTCGACCGTCGCCCCCACCGCCAGTGGTACCGGTAGCGCGCTGTCCCAGACCCGGTCGAATATCCAGCTGAGCGCGTCAAGCAACGGCCTCGATCGCAGCACCGTCGCCGTCGGTTCCTCCCCCTCCTCCCCCTCCTCGGCGCTCTCCGCGAGCGGGACGACGAGTGCCCGCTCCCGGTCCACCAGAACCAGCTTCAGCGGCAACCCGAACGCGACCCGCATCTCCTCGCCCAGCGAAGCCCGGTGCTTGAGCAGCAGGGGTGTGTCGGGACGCCAGCGAATCCCGCTCGTACACCACCCGGTAGCGGACCCCGGCCTGCATCGCCTCCCGCTGACCGGAGTTGGCCGCCGGCGCCACCGCGACGACCCGCCCACCGGAAAGCGCGAGGATCTCGCGCCGAGCCGAACGCTGGAGTTCCGTATATCGATCGGCTCGGCCGCATACTGGCCGCTCCACCTGCCTGTTCGCGTGTTCGCGGAATGGCGGGTTCACGCCGCGACGCATCCCGCCACGGCTGAGCCGTCCCAAACGACGTCTGCCGAGTGCGGGCTCGCAACCGTACGGTTCGAGGTGCGTACGGTCAGCAGCTCTCGGCGAAGACGACCTCGTCCACGTGACCGAACACGTGCGTCTACGGCGACGAAGGCAACGGTGGCGACGGCGACGCCGACGGCGACAGGCTGGTGAGCGACGTCGGCCAGGCGACGTCGTCGATCGCGAGCCACGGCGCAGTGGCCACGGCGGTGGGCGTCTCCCCCGTGAACGCCTTGACCTCGCGGTGGAGGTGGGACTGGTCCGCGTAGCCGCTCGCGGCCGCCACCCGAGCGGCGGCTTCACCCGCCGCGAGGAGGTGGGCGGCGTGGTCGAAGCGCACCAGTTGGGCGGCGCGCTTGGGGGTGAGGCCGATCTGGGACCGGAAGCGGGACCACAGGCGCTTGCGGCTCCATCCCAGCTCGTCGGCCAGGGTGTCGACCCGTACCTGTCCCCGGCTCGCGAGCAGCCGCCGCCAAGCCGCACCGACCTCCGGATCGAGTGGTGGCCGCGCGTCCATGCGTCGGCCGAGGACTTCCGCCGCGATCGCGAACCGTTCGTCCCACGACGTGGCGGCGCGCAGCCTGTCCTCGGCTCGCGCGGCTTCGCGACCCCAAATGTCCTCCAGGCAGACCACCGACCCCGCCAGCTCGGTCGGTGCGGTGAGCACCGCGGCCGCCACGACAGGAGACAGCCGAATCTGGAGGCACTGGCCTGCCTTGTCCGTCCGGCCGCTGATCCGAAGGTCGCCGGGGGTCAGCCCGACGGCCACGCTGCCGCGTTCGCGACGGCCGTGGGCGTCGTAGACGAGGCCGTCCCCGTCGCTGAGGTCGACGAGCAGGGTGACCGAGGGGTGCGCGACCATCGCGATGTCCACGAGCCCCGGCCCGCGATGGCTGAACCCCGCCATGCTGATCCCGGACAGTCGCTCTGACGGCCGCGGGATCGCGATCTCCACGGACGTCCAGTCAGGTGGTGACTGCGCTGCCCCCATGGCATCAAGGGTAGCGATCGATGTCAGCGGCCTGCCGCCGCGAAGGCGAGCAGCAACTCAGCGGTCGCCTCCGGTGCTTCGAGCATGGGGAGGTGTCCGACGTCCGGGAGTTGCTCGACCCGTGCGTTCGGCACCGTGTCGTAGTGGTGTGCCGAGGACGGATCCCAGCGGCGGTCGGCAGCGCCGAAGATCACCAGGACCGGTGCGTAGAGAGTGGCGAGACGCTCGGGCATGCTCCGCTCGGCGATGTACGCGGCATTTCGGCGCAGTACCGTCCTCAACGTGCGGTAGCCGATCCCCCGGACCTCGGCGACGAGGTCGTCCGGGATGTCCACCGGGCGGTTGCACACCGCGGTCATCCCCCTGCGGAGCATCGCGTCCGAGCGGATCGGCCAGAGGAGCGGGCCCAGCGGTGGGGCGATCAGCACGCGGAGGAGAACGGGCTGGGCGAGGAGCGCGTCGGGGCTCGGGCCGCTGCTGATCAGCGCGAGCGAGCCGACGAGGTCGGGGCGCTGTTCGGCAAGCGCGGTGGCGATGTATCCACCGCTGGAGTGCCCGGCCACGCCGGCCCGGTGGACGCCGAGGTCGTCGAGCACCGCGGCCAGGCGGCCCGCCTGGTCGGGCACGTCGTACGACTCCGCGGGCGCGGAGCGGCCGTGTCCCGGGAGGTCGACCCGGATGACGTGATGCCGGTCGGCGAGTACCGGCACGACCGGGCTCCAGGAGGCACCCGAGATTCCCGATCCGTGGATGAGCACCAGCGGCGGAGCCTGCCGCGGGCCGTAGTGGGCCACATGCATCCCGTGCAGGTGCGTACTGACGGCTTCATCTCTCATGTACGGGACGATGCCTGCGCTGACGGCTCTTCGTCTTGTACGAATGTCGCCGTGGGACGCGCGGTTGCGGCGGAGGGGCGCCCGGACACCACCCGGTGCCGGAGCCGCGCATGCGGCCTTGGCCCCGGCCTTGGCCTTGGCCCTGGTCCCGGGGGGGGGGGGGGGGGGGGGGGGGGGGGGGGGGGGGGGGGGGGGGGGGGGGGGGGGGGGGGGGGGGGGGGGGGGGGGGGGGGGGGGGGGGGG
>NZ_JBVJVO010000018.1:86579-183402 GCF_055603625.1 Streptomyces sp. NPDC037273 | reverse complement strand
ACCCTGGTCACCGCCAACCAGAGGCGCGGCCTGACCCGCCTCATGGCCACCGCCGGCATCGTGCCCCGGACCACCCAGGTCCGCTCCGGCGAGGAGGCGCTGCACCGGATCACCGGTGCCCGGACCCCTTCCGGCATCCCGGTGATGATCACCGCGCCGGCGCCCGAGCCGCGCAAGCGCGGCACGACCACCCGCGGTCGGCGCGGCCCCGCCGCGGCGGCGAGGCGTGCCGGCGCGCGGCGTTCCGCTGTTGACGCGGCGGCCTGAGCGCCACGTCACCCCGTTCCGGCGCGGGTGAACAGGACGGCACCCCGGGCGTCCCCGCGCCCGCCCTCGTTCGTGCGTGAACCGCGTCACCACGACGGAACCATCCCTTTCTTCTCCCTGTGAGGCATCATGCGCTGTGTCATCGCCCGCTTCCCTTTCGACCTCACCAAGAGCGGCGTCCTGGACTCCATGAAGGGCATCAAGCCTGAGGAGGTTGTCGGCGAGTCCGTGATCATCGGCCGTCGCACGTACCCCGTCAAGCAGGTCGGCCAGGTCATCACCCGTCAGGACCGCCGCGACTTCAGCGTCGGCGAGGTCCTCCGGGCCATGGCCAAGCTCGGCTTCACCTGCCGCACCCTTCCCCGGGCCACCGCGCCCGTCCGCGGGCTCGACCCGGTCCGGCACGCCTCCGCGCTGCTCGGCACCCCCGTGGCGGCCTGACCGTCACCCACGGGCGGACGTGAGCTGACGCCCGAACAGCCAAGAGGGCCCGACCGGCACACGCCGGTCGGGCCTTCTCGCGTATCGGTAGGTCGGTTTCCCCACCGGCGCGAGGTCAATGATCGGAGTAGCTGAAGTCGCCCACGGTCCGAGCATTGACGTCCGCGATCGAGACGCGGTACATCCCGCCTGTCTCCGGGATCCCCACCGTGCCCTGAGGGATCCGCGCCATGTGGAAGTGCAGATGGGCGGGCGGGGCCCCGCGTCGTGGCGGCGAAGACGGCGGAGAACCCTCCCAAGCGGCTGAGCCCGCCAGGACCGCTGACACCCGCTGGCTCCACTCCGCCTCGGGGGCCGGCCGACAAGTGATGACAGCGCCACGGGTGACCACGGTCAGGGACATCTGATCGCTCTGCCCGAACTCCATCAGCGCGGCCCCGCCGACAAGCAGATCGTCAAGCTTCGTCATGGAAACCGATCCTCTTCACGGGTCGTCCCGTCCCCTCAACCCGTCCTGCTACCGCATGAGAAGGGCAGACACCGTCTTCCCACCAGAGGCTCGCCGGGTGACCGCGGTCGACGTGGCGAGTCGGTTGACCAGGGGCCAGCCGAAGCCTCCGGCGCCGACGTCGAGGTCGGGGGTGCGCATGCGCGGGGCACGGGGACTGGGGTCGTGCACGGCCACCTCGATGCTGTTCGGGTGCGCGGTCAGGTCCAGGGCGCAGGTGCCGCCGCCGTGGCACAGGTCGTTGGTGACGAGCTCCGAGACCACCAGGACCACGGTGTCGGCGGCCTCGGATGCGCGCGCCGGCACGGGTCCTTCGAGGAAGGATCGGGCGCTGTCGCGTGCAACGGCAACGGAACCTGCAGGGCGGTCGGTCGCGACGGCGACGCCCCGACAAGCGGCGGATAACCCAGCGCGACCCCGCTGTGCCCCCACCCGCGTCACTGTTCGAGGTCGATTACCTCTCTACCGGACACGCGAAAATCTATGTCGGCCGGAGTAGACATTGAGCGGTGGCGTAGTTATGGTTTCTCTCGTAGCCCAGAGAAATAGCAGGGCCTGGCAGAGACGAACTGCCGGCACGCGGTACCAGCAGTACAGCTAGTTGCAGTTCGCAGGACGGTGCGGCGGTGGAGTTCCGAAGCCAGGGATGTTGCAGGACGGCGACGGGACTGACGGCCGGACCGGGTGGCCCGCAGTGATCAGGGGCCGCCGCAGCGGGACCGCGGTCATGGCAGGTGCGGTACCCGTGAGTGCAGTGCGCACTACCCAGCAGTCAGTGAGCGGTACCCCCGGTGAAGGCGTCGGCTGCGGACGCGCGCACCGGGAAGTTCGGCAGTGGGGTTCCAAGCCAGGGAAGACGCAGGACGGGCAACGGGGCTGGCTGCCGAAGAGTGACGCTGTCGCAGGTCGCTCAGCAGTACGCATCACCCGCAGTACCCCGATGGTAGGAAGTTGATCACCGAGGGAAGAACGGAGGAACGAAGCACCATCAGGATCGCCCGGACGGAAGTCTCGAGTCCGGGTACCGCAGGACATCGATAGTGGGGTGGTCTCCGGTCAAGCAACCGCGATCCCCGCACTCCCGACAGCGACTGGGTCGGGCAGGCGGACACAGAAGGCCGGCGCGGTAACAGGGTCGGCACGTGGTGTAGAAGTTCCTTCGGGGCCCTGGTGCCAGTACGGCACCAGGGCCCCTCCACGCGTTCCCGAGAGAGGTGCAGATGACAGCAGACGACTCGTACGGCCGTCTCGACGACGACGACTACCCCGCCTACACGATGGGCCGGGCCGCCGAGATGCTCGGCACCACCCAGGGCTTCCTCCGGGCCATCGGCGAGGCCCGTCTGATCACCCCGCTGCGCTCCGAGGGCGGCCACCGCCGCTACTCCCGCTACCAACTGCGCATCGCCGCCCGCGCCCGCGAACTCGTCGACCAGGGCACCCCCATCGAGGCCGCCTGCCGGATCATCGTCCTCGAAGACCAGCTCGAAGAGGCGCAGCGCATCAACGCCGAATACCGCCGCGCCGCCCAAGAGGCCGACCCGTCGGCCGCGGCCTGAGACGGTGCGCGCCCCGCCGTGCCTCGGCGGGTCCGTTCCCGCTTGGAGGAGCCCTTCTGGTGACGGGGTGTGCGGACGTGTACCGTCCCCGTTAGCTGTCGTGGTTCGGAATTCCCTTTGCCCACGCCTTCGGCGTGGGCGTTTTGCTGTGCTGTGTCGCAGGAACCAGGGCGATCACCTCCGCCTCCCACATGGTGTGGGCGGCGTTCGTCGACTGGAAGGCATGAACATGGCTACGGGAACTGTGAAGTGGTTCAACGCGGAGAAGGGCTTCGGCTTCATCGCCCAGGACGGTGGAGGCCCGGACGTCTTCGCCCACTACTCCGCGATCAACTCCTCGGGCTTCCGTGAGCTCCAGGAGGGTCAGACCGTGACGTTCGACGTCACCCAGGGCCAGAAGGGCCCCCAGGCGGAAAACATCAACCTCGCCTGAACCGCCCCACACCCCGCCGGCGGAACCGGGGGCACTGGGCTCAGGGCGCACGGCTGCTTCGCGCGTTTCGAGTCGAGTGTCCCCGGAACGCGCTCATGGCCTTGTCGCCACCGTGGAATTGGCGGAACGAGCGAGGCCCACTCCCCGCGGTCGCTGCGGCGACACCGCGGGCCGTGTCCTCTTTCCCCTCGCCTCACCGCGTCCGCCTGCTCGGCGCCCTTGCTGTCCTGGCCGTCGTCTTCGTGGGCCGCTCCACCGACTCTCGGCCGCGGTACTCCGAGCGGCTGCAGAAGGCCGCCCGCCGGAAGACCCTCAGCGTCGATGCGGCTACGCCGCCGGGCTCAGTGATGAGGACGGCAGCGGTTGTCGGGACCCGGACGTCACTCGTTGCCGCGACGGTCACGGCGTCCCGGACGGCCCGGGCGACTTCCAGGGGATGGCGGCCGGGTGCGACCGCGAGCTGGACCTGAATGTGCCGGGCGGGCGGATCGTCCTGGTGCGTCACCCTGACGGGGTGGCCGCCCAGTGGGGCGGCCCGGCACGGTCGCCGCGATGTCGGCCAGCTCTCCGATCGGCCCCCGCAGGGGTACGGTTTCGGTCGCGGGGGTCGAGCTTCGCGTGGGCTCTTCCTGGGACGGGGGCGTCGTGACGTTCTCCGCGGTCTGCGGCCCTCCGTCTGCCTCCGGGCCCTCGTGGAGATCCGTGACGCGCAGATCGACTGCCACAGCGCCCAGGCCGAGTTCTTCGTCGGCTGCCTTGAGCAGGGTCGTCCTCAACTGCTCGGCGGCTTGAGGAACGGGCAGTGTCACGGACGCGGTGAAGGCCGCCTCGATGCTGAGCGGGCCGGGCGGGAGGGCGCCGGCAGGCGGGCGAACGGCCGATGTGAGCACGGGTTCGTGCGGGACCGGTCCGATGCGCAGGCTCCCTGAGTGCGGTCCCTTCCAGTAGTCCATGCCTTTCTGGCGGGGCTGGTCGGTGCGTACCCAGAGCAGGATCGAGGAAGTGAGGTGATTCCTCTCCACGCCCGGCTGAGCGGCGGACGGTGAGGCGCTCATGGTGCTGCTCTTCTCTCTCTGGTCGCCGAACGTGCAGTGGTGGAGTTCGCCAGAGGTCAACGGGCAAGGAACTCGACCGCGAGGGGGGCGAACTGCTGGTGGTGCTGGAAGATGCCGCCATGGCCGGAGTCGGGGTAGATGGTCAGCTCGCTGCCCTTGATGCGTCGGTGCAGGTCCTCGGAGAGGACCGAAGGCACCATGCGGTCGTTGTCGCCATTGGCGATCAGGGTGGGCTGGGCGAGCTGCGACAGGTCGTCGGGGGTGGAGCGCCCCCACTTCTTGATCGCCTTCAGCTGCGTCTGGAACGCTTTGATCTTGATCTTCGCATCGCGGTCGGCAGTGCGCTCCTTGAGCCGGTCGACGAACGCGCGCGCGGCGAGCTTGCCGGTGGTGTTGCGGTTGAAGAACAGGAATTCCTTGGGGTCCGACCAGGTCAGGGTGGCGCGCAGCATGTCCCCATATGTGATGGCGGCGACCTTGTCGATGTCCTTGCCGCCCTTGGGGCCTGTGCCGGTGAGGACGAGTTTGCGGACGAGCTCGGGGTGCTTCACCACCAGGGCCTGGGCGATGAAGCCACCGAGGGAGAAGGAGAAGACGTCGATCCTGTCGAAGGCGAGCGCCGTGATGAAGGTGTAGGCGTCATCAGCCATTGCCTCGATGCTGTCCGGCACCTGGCCCGTGGAGGCCCCGACACCGCGCTGGTCGAAGGCGATGACGTGACGGCCCTTCGCGATGGGGTCGATGATGCGCGGGTCCCAGTTGTCCAGGGTCGCGGCGAGGTGCACGAAGAACACGACGGGGACGCCGCCCTTGGGTCCCAGCTCGCGGAAAGCGTAGGTGACGCCGCCGGCGGTGACGGTGCGGGTCGGGGCGTGGGCGTACGAGGTGATGACGGGTTCGTTCGGGGTACCGGTGCTGCTCATGGTGGTTTCTCCCGGTGTGTTTCCGGTCGCCCGCCGCGGGGTGGTGGCGGGTCCGCCGGGGCTGGTGACGGCCCTGCCGAAGCCGGGCGCCAGGCCCGTGACCAGCCGCATCACGCCTTGCTAGGCGTGGACGGTGAACTGGTGGAGCTGGTCGATGCCGGCGGGTCTGCCCTACGTCATGGAGACGACGACCTTGCCGGCCTTCGCCCGGCCCTTTTCGACGTACTCCATGGCGTGGAGGGTGTCGTCGAACGGGAAGACGGTGTCGACGACGGGGCGGATCTTCCCGGTGTCGATGAGGGGGGTGAGTTCGCGCAGTTGGTCACCGCTGGCCTTCATGAACAGGAAGGAGTACGTGACACCGAGACGCTTCGCCCGGCGCCGGGTCTTGGCGCTGAGGGCGGTGATGGCCAGACGCAGGACCGGGTTCGAGCCGAGTTCGCGGGCGGTGGCCGGGTCGGGCGGGCCCGCGACGGAGATGGCCAGGCCGCCGGGCTTGAGGATGCGCAGGGACTGGGCGAGGTTGTCGCCGCCGAGGGGGTCCAGGACGACGTCGTAGCCGTCGAGGATCTCCTCGAAGTTCTGCGTGCGGTAGTCGATGACTTCGTCCGCGCCGAGTTCCTTGACGAGGCCGACCTTGGCGGTGCTCGCGGTGGTGGCCACGTGCGCGCCCAGTGCCTTGGCCAGCTGGACGGCGATGGAGCCGAGGCCGCCGGCGCCCGCGTGGATGAGGACCTTCTGGCCCGGCTGTACGCGGGCCCGCTCGACCAGGGCCTGCCAGGCGGTCAGCGCGACCAGGGGGAGGGAGGCGGCCTCGGTCATGGTGAGCGTGGCGGGCTTGGGCGCCAGGTCGTCCTGGTGGACGGCGAGGAGTTCGGCGAAGGTGCCGATGCGGTCCTTGTCGGGCCGCGCCCAGACCTCGTCGCCCACGGCGAAGCGATCGACGGATGATCCGACGCGGACGACGGTCCCGGCGAGGTCGTTGCCCAGGACGAACGGGAGACGGTAGGGCAGGATCGCCTTGAGGTCACCGTTGCGGATCTTCATGTCCAGCGGGTTGACGCTCGCTGCGTGGATCTTGACCAGGACGTCGTCGGCGCCCACCTGGGGGTCGGGCATCTCGGCGGCGCGCATCCCGGTCGCGTCACCGTACTTCTCGACCATGAAGGCCCTCATCGTCGTCTCCGTTCCGTGTCCCGTTCGTGGAAGGGGGCGGGGTCTGTGCTCACCCCGGGCTTCTTCCGGTACGAGATAGCTTGTGTTGTTTCCTGGCTGCGGCTGGGCGCACCGCGTCCTCAGCCGCGTTCACCCGTCAGGCCACCGGCACGACAGGGGCGGTGACGCGGTCGGCTGCGCCTCCCTGGAGGCGGTGCAGGGAGGCACCGATCCCGTCATGGGGCGCGCCGAGCGGCACCGCGCTGACCTCGGCCAGTCGGGTAGCCGTCCGCGCTGTCGAGGTAGGTGCCGCCGGCCTCGGCGAACCGGTCGAAGATCCGGCGTGCCTCGTCCGGCTAGCGCCCGCGCCCCAGCCGGTGCCGAAGTTCGCGGTGCCGAGCGCGTACTCGGAGACGCGCAGTCCGGTCCGGCGCCCGAAGGTCGTACAACGCGTGAAAGGTCCTTGCGCGAGGGGTGGGAAGGGGGCGCGCCGCGGTGGCGGGGTGAGCGTCAGCCTGCGCTCGGCTGGGGTGCCGCGGACAGGCTCTGCTTGACGTACCGGCTTGTCTCGTCGGCGAGGATCTCGGGCAGGCCGGCCTCGATGCCGTACAGGGCCTGGGCCGCGACGTCGGCGGCGGAGACCTTCTGGTCGGCGGGGACGCCGGCGGCCATGTCGGTGTCCATGTAGCCGACGTGCAGCGCCGAGACGGCGATGCCCCGGGGCGCCAGCTCGTCGCGGGTCGCGTCACTCAGTGCCCAGGCGGCGGCCTTGGATGCGGCGTAGGAGCCGAGGGCGGCCGGATGGAACCAGGACAGGGCGGACAGGACGTTGAGTACGGCGCCTCCGCCGTTGCCCTCGATGACGGGGGCGAAGGCGCGGGTCGCGGCGAGCGGGCCGTAGAAGTTGGTCTCCATCTCCCGGCGTACTTCATCGATGTCGCCTTCGATCAGCGTCGCGCCGGTGGAGATGCCCGCGTTGTTGATCAGCAGGGTCGCGTCCGACGCGATGCGGGCGGCATCCCGTATCGATGCCTCGTCCGTCACGTCGAGGCGCAGCGGGACGGTGCCCGGCACATCAACGGTCTCGGGGCGGCGGGCGGCCGCGTACACCTTCGCGCCGCGCTCCACGAGCTGGGCGGCCAGGTGCCGCCCGAGGCCCCGGTTGGCGCCGGTGATGACCGCGACCGCGTTCTTCAGTTCCATGCCTGCTCCTGGTCTTCGGCGGGCGCCGTCGAGTCGTGCGCTCCGTTTTGGATTACGGACACAATCTAAACACGGGGATAAGATAGATGCCAGTCGACATCCAAATGGAGGTGGCCATGGGCCGCGTATCGCAGGCGCAGGCGCAGGAGAACCGCAGGCGAGTGGTGGACACCGCCTCCCGGCTGTTCCGGGAACAGGGCACCCAGGTGAGCGTCGCCGACCTCATGAAGGCGGCCGGGCTGACCCACGGCGGCTTCTACAAGCAGTTCGCCTCCAAGGAGGCGCTCGTCGACGAGGCGACCGCCCACGCCTTCGCCGAGCTCGCCCGGCGTCATACGGCCGGGCTCGAGCAGTACGACGGGCAGCGCGATACCGCTCAGCGGGCCCTGATCGACGCCTACCTCTCCGTCGAGCACCGTGACGACCCGGCGGACGGCTGCCCGGTCGCGGCCCTCGCCGTCGACGTAGCACGCGGGGATGAGGACTGCGAGGCCCGTCGCACCTACACCGAGGGGGTGGCCGACTTTGCCGCGTTCCTCGCCCCGGCCGGGGCCGCCGGGGGAGGCGAGGACGGCATCGCCCGGCTGTGCACCTTGTTCGGTGCGCTGGTGCTGTCCCGGGCCACCGCGGGTTCCGCACTCTCCGAGGAGATCCTCACCGCCGCGCACGCGGCCCTGACGGAAGCCGGCTGACCGGGGCCAAGGCCCCTGGCACCGCGCGGCGCGTGCGCGCCGGTCGCACCCACCGTCGAACCACCGCGGGCACCCGCGAGGGGCTGCGATCGCCCCCCATCGGCGGTAGCGCTGCCGGCCGGAGCGCCACCGACGTCAGCGCGGCAGAACGACCGTCGGCTGGTCTCGGATGTCACGCGGGATCTCGTCGACGCTCGCGGTCGCGTTCACGCTCGCGGCCCTCGCGAGGAAGAGTACGGCGGACACGACGCGCGCCAGCGTCGCGGCATCGCTCTCGTTGAGCCGCCCGGTGCGGCCCGCGTGGGCGACGGCCTCTCGGTGCGCGCGGTGATGGCCAGGGCCTGCTGGTGACCGGGCTCAGTGGGGTCACCGAAGACCGTCTCGCGCAGGCAGACGCACCACGTGGAGTGCGTGGCGATTCTGGAGCCCGCGAAGTAGGGCGCCCGCCGGGCCTTGCGGCGGGCGCGGGGTGATCAGTGTGCAGTGCGGGCGTGGAGGGCCTGGAGGGTCCAGTCCAGGATGGGGGAGAGGCTTTCGGGGGCGGACCAGCTGTTGATCACGGCGAGGAGTTCGAGGTAGCGCTCCCGGCGGGGGTCGTTCGCTGCTTCCAGGCGGATGATGAGGCGGTGGCGGAGCTCGTCGTCGTCGGGGGCGCCGACGAGGGTCGCGAAGTGGGAGGTGAGGGCGGCGACGAGCTGGTCGGCCTGGGGGGCGGTCGGAGGGATGTCGGCCGCGAGGGCGGGGGAGACGTGGTCGCGGATGGTTGCGACGAGGTCGCGGCCCGGGCCGGTCGCCTGGGTGCGGGCCTGGTCGGCGGCCTCGTCTTCGGCGATGCGTCGCATGTGGGCGCGGAAGTCGGCGTCTTGGGAGAGTTCGGCCAACTCCACCCATGCTTCGACCTGCTCGGCCTGGGGGTTGTCGGGGAGTTCGGGGGTGAGGGAGCGACCCATCGCCGCGAAGGCGGAGGCGTTGGGGGAAGCGCCGAAGGTGGCACCGAGGAAGTCCTCGATGAGGTGGCGACGCTCGTCCTCGGAAAGCTTGGCAAGCTTGTGCATGAGTTCCATCTCCTCAGGGCTGGATCCGCGTTTGGCCACCGATGTCAGCACGGCGCGGCGCAGGCGCAGGGTGCGAATCTGGACTGCCAGCGCCTCGGCGTGGGCCGCGGCGACCTCGGGTAGCGAGAGCTCGCGGTCCAGGACCTTCCGAATGGTCGAGAGGTCCAGGCCCAGGTCGCGGAGGGTCCGTACGAGGTCGAGGCGCGCGACGGCGTCGATGTTGTAGAGGCGGAAACCAGCCGGGTTGCGGTCAGTGGGCTCGACGATCCCGCGATCGGAGTAGAAGCGGATGGTCTTGACCGTCAGCCCGGTGCGCCGGGCCAGGTCGCCGATCGAGTAGAGCGTTTCGCCGTCCATGCCCCCACCTTTGCATCTCCCCTTAGGGGAGACTCAAGCGCAGGCGGTCGCCCGTCAGGCGACCGTGCCACCTCTGGCGGCGAGAACCGCTCCGTGGAGCGAGGACCTGCCGCCGAGCAGCGCCGGCCCGATCGGGGCCGGGGGGTGCCCCTGCCTGCTCAGAAGGGCCGCCTGCCGGGAGGTCTCCTCGACGAAGCCGGGAAGTCCCGCCGCGAATCCGCCACCGATCACCATCGCGTCGGGGCGTACGAGTTCGCCCACGCCGACCAGGGCGGCCGCCAGGACCGCGCAACTGTGCGTGACCGCCGCGACCGCCCAGTCCGCGCCCTCGGCGTATCCGTGACGGAGCTCGGCGAAGCTCACCCGCGTCCCGCGGGCGGCGCTCGCCCTGCGCAGGGTGGCCGGCCCGGATGCCTCCGCCTGGACGCAGCCGCGCCGCCCGCAGTCACAGCGTTCGCCCTGCCGGGCGACGATCAGATGGCCCAGCTCGCACGAACCCCGCCGCGGACCCGGGACGGAGCGCCCGCCCAGGACGATCCCCCCGCCGATGCCCGTGCCGACTCCCAGGTACACCAGGTCGGCGAGGCCCGAGGCCTGGGCTTCGGCCAGAGCGGCCAGATCGCCGTCGTCGGCCCAGTGGAGCTCGGCGCGCGGAAACAGCTCACCGAGGACGGTCGCCAGATCGAGCCCCCGCCAGGACGGGCGGGTGGGCCAGGAGGCCACCCGCCCGTCGGCGTCCAGGGTGGCGGGCACCGCGACTCCCACGGCCGCGACGGGTTGCCCCGTGCGGGCCCGGATCTCCTCCGCGTGCCGGTGGAGAGCGGCGATGTCATCGGCGGCCCGCCCGGACTCGGGCCAGGTGAAGGACGATTCGTGGGCGTCCACGCCGTCCGGCTCGGCGCGGAAGGCGACCTTGGTGCCGCCGATGTCAATGCCGAGAAGAATCGCGCACCTCCGAGAGGGCCAGCTGGCTCTTCAACTGGTCGACCGTGGCGCCGAGTTCGCGCGCGTTCCGGGCGACTCCGAAGATATGGCGGTCCGGCCGTACCAGCACGAACTGCGCCTTGGCGGACGCCAGGAACGGCAGGTAGACGCCATCCAGGTCGATCCAGGTGTCCTCCCCGCTCCGTTCCCCGGAATCGTCCGGAACCAGTTGGACCATGTGGGTGTCGAGGTCGGCGAGGAACCGACTCCGCTCGGGGCTGAGGACGGAGCCCGGGTCGACGGTCGCCAGCAGGACGAAGCCCGTTCCCACCACGTGGTCGAAGAGCCCCGACACCGCGCCCCTGGCGACACGGCCTTGGGGCACCACCGATCCCGTGGGCGGCGCGGCGACCGTTCCGACGGTCCGGCGCAACAGTCCGTCGCGCAGGGCGAGCGCCACCGAACGGTCGGGCATGCGGCCGGCTGTCAGCGCGGCGTCCCGGCGCTCGGCCTCGGCCTCGTCGGTGATGCAGATGATCTTTCCGAGCTGCACGGACAGTTCGGTGGTCCGGCGCACGTGGTCGCCTCGCTCCAGGCCGTAGCTGTCCAGCAGCCGCTCCTCGCAGACGCCCTTGAGGACGAGGTCGAGCTTCCAGGACAGGTTGAGCGCGTCCCGGATGCCGGAGCACATGCCGGCGCCCGCGAACGGCGGCATCGAGTGCGCGGCGTCACCGGCGAGCAGCAGACGCCCCTTGCGCCAGGCGTCGACCAGCTCCGCCTTGAAGGTGTAGACGGTGTGTCGCGTCAGGACGGCGTTGTCCGGGGTGACGTCGAACGGTTCGAGCAGGCGCCAGGCGGTCTCGGGCCGGTCGAGGTCGTCGATCTTCTCGTCCGGCAGGCGCATGAACTCCCACCGGCGGCGGCCGGGACCCCCGCCGACGACCGTCGTCGGTCGGGCCGGATCGCAGATCTGGGTGTTGAGGGGAACGAAGTCGCGCGGCTCGTTCAGGACCACGTCACACAGCAGCCAGTCGTGCGAGAAGTCCAGGTCGATCCGGCCGACCCCCATGGACTCGCGCACGAAACTGTTGGCGCCGTCGCAGCCGACGAGCCAGGCCGAGGTGAGGACGGCGCGCTCGCCGTCCGCGGTCTCGGTGATCAGTGTGACGCCGTCACCGTCGTCGGTGACGGAGATCGCGGTGCGGCCGCGGTACACCAGCAGGTTCTCGAACACCGAGGCGCGGGCCCGGAGGGCCTTCTCCAGCTCGGGCTGCTGGAAATGCAGGGCATCCGGAAAGCCGTGCGTCCCGACTTCGGAGAAGTCCAGGCGGAGGAGGGTGGCGCCGGCGGCATTGCGCCAGTCGTAGGCGTCCACCGGTTCGGCCGTTCCCGCGAACGAGGGGTCGATGCCCAGGGTCACGAGGGTACGCGCGGTCTCGCCGTCGAAAGAGGTCGCCCGGGGCAGTTCGTACGGGGCTTCCCACCGCTCGACGACGGTGACGCGCCACCCCTGCCGGGCCAGCAGGATCGACAGCACCTGGCCCACCGGACCGTACCCGACGATGACGACGTCGCTGTCGAACCGGTCGCGGCCGGCCTGACCCTGGAGTGTCATGGCGCTCACCGGCCGTTCATGCCGACGAGGGCCCGGGCGGCGAGCCGGTAGCCGTCCGCACCGAGGCCGAAGATCACACCGCTCGCGAGCGAGCCGAGAATCGACTGGTGCCGAAAACCCTCGCGCGCCCAGATGTTGGAGAGGTGGACCTCGATCCACGGCCGGGGATAGTTGGCGAGGGCGTCCCGCAGGCTCCAGCCGGCGATCATCAGCGCGCCGGGGTTGATGATGGCCCCCACCGCGTCGTAATGGTCCTGCACCGTCCGGACCATCTCGCCTTCGCAGTCGTGCTGCTTGGAGACGACCGTCCAGCCGTGTCCGGCGACCTCCTCGGCCACTGCCTGCCGAATATCCTCCAATGTTTCCGACCCGTATATCTCGGGCTCGCGGCGCCCGAGTATTCCCAGGTTCGGTCCATTCAGCAGCAGAATTTCACTCAAGGCCGACCTCGATAATTCGTCGGGGTAATAGATGAATCAGATGAATCAGGTGAGTCACGTGAATCAGGTGAATCGGATGAGTCAGGTGCATCGGTGGCATGGTGAAGCGCGGTCAGCATACTCCCGTCGAGAGGCCAGTCAGGCCGGCCTCGATCAATTCGCCGAACAGCTTGGAAGACAGGGGTCACTAGGGGTTGGCGTAGGGGGTTGCCGCCATTCCGACCTGCTGGATTAATGAGCCGAAGTAAACTTGTTTCTGCCAAATGGAAAGGTTGATCGTGGCCGGAATTTCGTCACAGAATCTGGAATTCCCGCAATGGCCTCAGTTCGGCGACGAGGAACGTGCCGGCCTGATGCGTGCCCTGGAGCAAGGACAGTGGTGGCGGATCGGAGGCAACGAGGTCGACCTCTTCGAGGAGGAGTTCGCCGGATATCACGGTGCCGGACACGCCCTGGCGGTGACCACCGGAACCCACGCGCTCGAACTCGCCCTCCAGGTACTCGGGGTCGGCCCGGGCACCGAGGTCATCGTCCCCGCCTTCACCTTCATCTCCTCCTCGCAGGCGGCACAGCGGCTCGGCGCGGTCGCCGTGCCGGTGGACGTCGACCCCGACACCTACTGCATCGACGTGGCGGCCGCGGCGGCCGCCATCACCCCGCGCACCCGGGCGATCATGCCCGTCCACATGGCGGGCCTGGTCAGCGACATGGACGGGCTCGGGAAGCTGGCGGCCGACGCCGGCGTCCCACTCATCCAGGACGCCGCGCACGCGCACGGTGCCGAGTGGCGCGGCAAGCGGGTCGGGGACCTGGGCTCGGTGGCCGCCTTCAGCTTCCAGAACGGAAAGCTCATGACCGCGGGCGAAGGCGGCGCGGTGACCTTCCCCGAGGCCGAGCAGTACGAACTCGCCTTCCTGCGGCACAGCTGCGGACGGCCCCGGACGGACCGCTCCTACCTGCACAGGACGTCCGGCTCCAACTTCCGCATGAACGAGTTCTCGGCCAGTGTGCTGCGGGCCCAGCTCTCCCGCCTCGACGAACAGATCGAGACCCGGCAGCAGCGCTGGCCGCTGCTGAGCGAGCTGCTGGCGCAGATCCCCGGCGTCGTGCCCCAGGGCGGCGACGACCGCTGCACCCGCAACCCGCACTACATGGCCATGTTCCGGATCCCCGGGATCACCGAAGAGCGGCGCAACGCGCTGGTCGACGCCCTGATCGAACGCGGACTGCCGGCCTTCGCCGCCTTCCGGGCCATCTACCGCACCCCTGCCTTCTGGGAGCTGGCAGCCCCCGACGAGTCGGAGGAGGACATCGCCCGCCGCTGCCCCGTCAGCGAGGAGCTCACCCGAGACTGCGTCTGGCTGCACCACCGCACGCTGCTCGGCACGGAACAGCAGATGCACGCCATCGCGGACGTGGTGGCCGACGTACTGGGGCGGCTTTGAGCCTCCGGGTAGCCGTGGTGGGGCTCGGCTGGGCGGCCCGTACGATCTGGCTACCCCGGCTCGCCGCCCACCCCGGCATGACCGTCACGACCGTCGTCGACCCCAGCCCCGCGGCACGGGCGGCCTTCGCCGCCGACACCGCGAAGGCCCGCGTGCTCTCCGATCCCGGGGAACTCTCACCGGACCTCGACGACACCGCGAACGTCCGCGTGCTCTCCGATCCCGGGGAGCTCTCACCGGACCTCGTCGACCTCGCGATCGTCGCGGTGCCGAACCACGCGCACAGCTCCGTGGCCGGCGCCCTGCTGCGCCGGGGGATCCCGGTCTTCCTGGAGAAGCCGGTCTGTCTCTCCCGCGCGGAGGCCGACGAGCTGGCCCTGGCCGAGCAGGAGGGCGGCGCCGTCCTCATCGCGGGCAGCGCCGCCCGGTGCCGCGCGGACATCCTGGCCCTGCGGCGGCTGGTCACCTCGGTGGGCGACGTACGTCACCTCCGGCTGACCTGGGTCCGGGCCAACGGCGTTCCCGGCACCGACTGGTTCACCCGCCACGACGAGGCCGGCGGAGGGGTCCTGCTGGACCTGGGCTGGCATCTGCTCGACACCGCCCTGTTCCTGCTGGGCCCGGTGGAGTTCGACCAGGTGGTCGGGGCCACGACGCACGACTTCGTGAACCGCCGCGCCTCGCGTGCCGCGTGGCGGGAGGAGGCGTCGGAGCCCGCGGGGACGGAGTCCGCCGAAGTGGAGGACACCGCCCGCGCGTTCCTCGTGACCGACTCCGGCGTCTCGGTGTCGCTGCTCACGAGCTGGGCCTCGCACGCCGCACACGACAGCACCACCGTGGAGGTGCACGGCAGCGCGGGGACGGCGGTCCTGGGGTGCACGTTCGGATTCAGCCCGAACCGGCTCGGCGGTTCGTCCCTGACGTTCACCCAGGACGGGCGGACCGCGCCGGTCCCCCTGGACGAGGAACCGGTGGGCGCCGAGTACGACCGGCAGATCGACGCACTCGCCGGCCTCCTGAACGACCCGGCGCAGCGGGGCAGGGCCGTCGCGGCGGCCCGCCGAACCATCGACGTCATCGAACGAATCTATGAGTCCGCGGCGCGTGCGGCCGGCTCGCACAAGCCCGAAGAGGTGCCCGCATGAACAGGGAACAGACCAACGGTGCCGACGTCCCCTCGCCGGACACGGCCTTGCGGGCCGTCATCTTCGATCTCGACGGCGTGCTCGTCGACAGCTTCGGGGTGATGCGCGAGGCGTTCGAGATCGCCTACAAAGAGGTCGTCGGCGCGGGCGAACCGCCCTTCGCGGAATACAGCCAGCACCTCGGCCGGTACTTCCCGGACATCATGAAGATCATGAACCTGCCTCTGGAAATGGAGGAGCCGTTCGTCCGGGAGAGCTATCGGCTGGCCCATCGCGTCCGCATGTTCGACGGGGTACCCGAGATGCTGGACGCACTCCACCGGCGCGGCCTCAGGTTCGCGGTCGCCACCGGCAAGAGCGGGCCCCGCGCCCGCTCGCTCCTCGACACCCTCGGCGTGCTGTCGCTGTTCGACCACGTGATCGGCTCGGACGAGGTGGCGCACTCCAAGCCCGCGCCCGACATCGTCCTGCGAGCCCTGGAACTGCTCGAGGTGGATGCCGCGGACGCCGTCATGATCGGCGACGCCGTCAGCGACCTCGCCAGCGCCCGCGCGGCCGGCGTCAGGGACCTCGCGGCACTGTGGGGCGAGAGCGACCCGGCGCCACTCCTTGCGGCCGAGCCCCACGCCGCCCTGAAGAGCCCGGAGGAGCTGCTCACCTGGTGCCTGGACGCGGCGCGATGACCGGCACCGCTCGCACCATCCGCGTACCCCTCGGTGAGCGGTCGTACGACGTACACATCGGCCCGGGGGTCAGAAACGCGCTCCCGGCGATCGTCGAAGGCCTCGGCGCACGGCGGGCGGCGGTGATCTCCGCCCGCCCGCCGGAGTGGACACCGGACCCGGGAGTTCCCTCGCTGCTGCTTCCGGCGGCGGACGGCGAAGAGGCGAAGACCCTGGCAGCCGTACAGGACTACTGCCGCCACTTCGCCGCCTTCGGGCTCACCCGGGCCGACGTGGTCATCGCCGTCGGCGGCGGCACCACCACCGACACGGCGGGCCTCGCCGCCGCGCTCTACCACCGGGGAGTGCCGGTGATCCACCTCCCCACGTCACTGCTGGCACAGGTGGACGCCAGCGTCGGCGGAAAGACCGCGGTGAACCTCCCCGAGGGCAAGAACCTCGTGGGCGCGTACTGGCAGCCCACGGCCGTGCTGTGCGACACCGATTACCTCACCACGCTGCCGGCACGCGAAATGACCAACGGCTTCGGCGAGATCGCCCGATGCCACTTCATCGGCGCGGGCGATCTGCGCCCGCTGCCGCTGACCGAGCAGATCGTCGCGAGCGTGCGCCGCAAAGCCGAGATCGTCGCCGCCGACGAACGGGACACGGGCCTGCGACACCTGCTCAACTACGGTCACACCCTGGGCCACGCACTGGAACGCGCCACCGACTTCTCGCTGCGCCACGGCGAAGGGGTGGCCATCGGCACCGTCTTCGCGGGGCGCCTCGCCGGAGCACTCCGACGCATCCCGCAGGCACGGGTCGACGAACACCTCGACGTGGTACGGCACTACGGCCTCCCGACGCGCCTGCCATCCGGCGTGTCACCAGCCGACCTGATCGCCCTGATGCGGCTGGACAAGAAGGCCACCACCGGACTCTCCTTCGTCCTCGACGGCCCCGAGGGCGCGGAACTGGTGACGGACGTACCCGAGGCAGCGGTCGCCGCCGCCCTTGCGGGGATGCCCAAGGAGGCATGAGGGGCTCGGGCAACGCGGCCGCCGCGACTCCCCGTTCGTGGGGGCGTGGCGAGGACTTCAGGACCGGGAGGTCGCGGCGCGGGCCGCGCACCGGCGCGTGACGCTCGCGCCCGACCCGCCTGGTCTGGGGTCGCCCGGGTGGACCGGCCTGGTCTGGGTTCGCCGGGGTGGACCGGCCTGGTCTGGGGTCGCCGGGGTGGACCGGCCTGGTCCGGGGTTGCCTGGGTGGACCGGCCCGGTTCGGAGTCGCCCGGGTGGACCCGCCTGGGCCGGAGTCGCTCGGGTGGAGCCGCCCAGGTGGACCCGCCCGGTCCGAAGTCGCCCGCAAAAGGCGGCCATTCACGCGCCTGCCGCGCGGACCGGCCTCCGCACCCGGCCCGAGCGGGGCCAGCGGGTCGACGCGCGCACCGGCCCGCGTCGGCCATGACCCGCCGGCAGAGACCCCCTATCCGGCAGCCGCCCGCACCCCCCGGTGCGTCCTGGCGCAGCCCCGGACACCGACTTCGAGGGGCCGTCACCGGTCACATGACGGGGGCCCGCTCCTAGGGGCTGTTAGGGGTTCCATCCCCTACGTCGCGGCTTGCATTCTTCATATGGCCTGGTCAAAGCGTGTATAGGAACGTCGGGGGTATCGGATGCTGCGCACAGAGTTGGTGCGACCGCTGCACGATCTTCTTCGGGCCCAGGCCGCCAGACTCGGCTCGAAAACCGCCTATCGCGACGACCAGCGCTCGCTGAGCTACGCCGATCTGGAGACCCGCTCACGCCGGCTGGCCGGACACCTCGCGGATCTGCGACTGCGTCCCGGCGACCGTGCGGCCATGCTGCTCGGCAACCGGGTGGAGATGGTCGAGAGCTACTATGCGATCGCCCGCTCGGGGGCGATCGGAGTTCCGCTCAATCCGCGCTCGTCCGACGCCGAACTGGCCTACCTCCTGGAGGACAGCGGCGCCCGGGTGGTCATCACCGACGCCTTCCACCTCGACCAGATCCGCCGGCTTCAGGCAACTCTGTTCCCCCTGACCGTCCTGGTGGTCGGCCACGACCCGGTACCGGCCGGCACGTTGTCGTACGAGAACCTCGCGACGTCGGAACCCGACTCGCCGGCCTACGACAACCTCGGGCTGGACGAGACCGCCTGGATGCTCTACACGTCAGGCACCACCGGCAGGCCCAAAGGCGTGCTCTCCACCACGCGCAACTGCCTGTGGTCGGTGGCCGCCTGCTACGCACCCGTGCTCGGACTGTCGCACGAGGACAGGGTGCTGTGGCCGCTTCCGCTGTTCCACAGCCTCTCCCACATCGCCTGCGTGCTGTCGGTGACCGCCACCGGTGCTTCGGCCCGAATCGTCGACGGGCTGTCGGCGGGAGACGTCCTGGACATCTGGGGCGACGAGGGGTTCACGGTCATCGCGGGCGTCCCGACGATGTACCACCGCCTGGTCCGTGAGGCCCGGAACCGCGGCTTCGAGGTGCCGGGCCTGCGCGTCGGCCTGGTCGGCGGCGCCATCACGACGGCAGAGCTTCGCCGCTCGGTCGAGGAGACCTTCGGCGTGCCGCTCATCGACGCCTACGGCAGCACCGAGACCTGCGGCTCCATCACCATCAACTGGCCCTCCGGGGCCCGGGTCGAGGGCTCCTGCGGGCTGCCCGTGGTCGGCCTCGGGGTCCGGCTCGTCGACCCTCGCACCGGCCTCGACGTACCGGACGGCGCCGAAGGCGAGGTCTGGGTCCGCGGGCCGAACGTCATGTCCGGCTACCACAACCAGCCGGAGGCCACCGCTGAGGCCCTGAAGAACGGCTGGTACCACACCGGCGACCTCGCCCGTCGCGACGACGCCGGGTACTTCACCGTCACCGGACGGATCAAGGAACTGATCATCCGGGCGGGCGAGAACATCCACCCGGTCGAGGTCGAGAACGTACTGCGCACGGTCCGCGGCGTCGCCGACGCCGCCGTCGTCGGTCGGCCCCACGAGGTACTCGGGGAGGTGCCGATCGCCTTCGTGGTGCCGGCAGCCGAGGGCTTCGACCCCGCCGAGGCGTTCGCGGCGTGCCGGGAGCAACTGTCGGCCTTCAAGGTGCCGGAGGAGCTGTACGAAATCCGCGAGATCCCGCGGACCGCCTCCGGAAAAATCACCCGTCGCCGCCTGCTCGAACTCCCGGCGCGGCTGCGGGCGGTGGGCGAGACCTACCACGAGTCGCTGCTCCGGCCGGACTGGGCGCCCCGGCCGGCTCAGCCCCAACCCGCCCCGGGCGACTGGGCACTGCTGGGCCGGCAGGCGGCACAGGCGGTACCCGGTCTGGATTCCGCCGGGGCGCGGACCCGCGTCCACAGGGACCTGGACGCACTGCGCGCGGACGTCGCGGCCGGCGGCCCGGTCCCCGCGGTGACCCTCCTGGCCGTACCCCCCGTGGGGCGTGGTGCCGACAAACTCCGCGACAGCGCCGCCGAGTTGACCCGGTGGGTCCGGGCCTGGTCCGCGGACCGGAGCCTCGCGGACTCCCTGCTGGTCGTCGCCACCCGCGGTGCGGTGGTGACCGGCGCCGACGACCCGGTGGACCCGCCCACAGCCGCCCTCTGGGGTCTGCTGTGCTCACTGCAGGCCGAACACCCCGGCAACGTCCTGATCGCCGACCTGGACGACGACCCCTCCACCCACTCGGCGTTGCCGGCCGCCGTCGCCTCGGGGAACCGGCAGTTCGCCGTCCGCAACGGAACCACTCTGGTGCCCCGTCAGGCCCGGGTCGCCACCGACGCCGGGCCCGGCGTACGACTGTCCCTCGACGAGCCGGGCACCGTGATCGTCACGGGAGCGGACACCCCGCGCGGCGCGGCCATCGCCGAGCACCTGGCCGACAACTACGCCGTCACCGGGATTCTCCTGGTCGCAGCGCCCGGGCGCATCGGCCTGGCAGCCGAAACACGAGCCAGGCTCGCCGAGTCGGGAACCGAGACCCAGCTGGTCGAGTGCGACCTGACGAACCGGGCCAAGCTGAAGCGCGTTCTCGCCAAGGCCGCCCCGGTACGCGCGATCGTGCACACGGCCGAGCCCGGACCCGGCCAGGACACGCTCACGGCCACCGTCGCCGGAGTACGCAACCTCCGCGACCTCACCCGTGACGGCGACCTCTCGGCATTCGTCCTCTGCCCGTCCACCACGGCGATCACCGGCCGGGGAGACGCGGACGCCGCGGCATCGGCCGCCTTCCTCGGCGCCCTGGCCCGCCAGCTCCATGCCGAAGGCGTCCCGGCCCTCTCCCTGGGATGGGGATCCGACCAGGCCACCCCCTCGCTGACCCGACGCCAGGAACTGGCGGCCTTCGACGCGGCCCTCGACGCCGGCCGGCCCGAACTCGTCATGCTCAAGCTGGACCCGGAAGCCGTGCCGGACAGCTCCGTGCCGCTCCTGACGCGGACGCCGGCCGACACCTCGGCGCAACCGACCACGGAAGCAACAGACGGGCACGAGAACCCCGACGCCGGCCTCCGCTGGCGCACCCTGGCGGACCAGGAACGTAAGCGGCAGCTCGTCGACCTCGTCCGCGAACAGGTCGCCGAACTCCTCGACCTGTCAGGCCCCCAGGCGGTCACCGCGGACCGCGCCTTCAAGGATCTCGGCTTCACCTCGGTGAAAGCAGTGGAACTCCGCGACCGCCTGGCCCGGGCGACAAGCCTGCGGCTGCCCGCCACCATCGCCTTCGACCACCCCACGCCCGAGTCCCTCGGACAGCGACTCCACCGTGAGCTCTTCGGCACCGAGGAGTCCGAGGAGTCCGAGGAGTCCGGGGAGTCCGGGGAGTCCGAGAAGCAGCCGATCCCGACGGTCTTCGCCGCCGATGAGCCGATCGCCATCGTCGGCATGGCCTGCCGCTTCCCGGGCGGTGTCTCCTCCCCGGAGGAGCTGTGGCGTCTGGTGGCCGAGGAGACCGACGCGATTTCCGGCTTCCCGAAGGACCGTGGCTGGGACCTGGAGGCTCTGTATCACCCGGACCCGGACCACGCGGGTACGAGCTACACGCGGGAGGGCGGATTCCTTTACGGCGCTGCGGAGTTCGATGCGGGGTTCTTCGGGATCTCGCCGCGTGAGGCGCTGGCGATGGACCCGCAGCAGCGGCTGATGCTTGAGACCTCGTGGGAGGCGCTGGAGCGGGCCGGCATCGACCCGGCCACCCTGCGCGGCAAGCCCATCGGCGTCTACACCGGAGCCATGCACCAGGGCTACTCGGACGGTCACACGGGCGAAGTGGGCGGTGCTCCCGAGGGTGTTGAGGGCTACCTGATGACGGGTGGCGCGGGAAGTGTGCTGTCGGGCCGCGTGTCGTACGTGCTCGGGCTTGAGGGTCCGGCGGTGACGGTGGACACGGCGTGTTCGTCGTCGTTGGTGGCTCTGCATATGGCGGCGCAGTCGTTGCGGTCGGGCGAGTCCTCGTTGGCGTTGGCCGGTGGTGTGACGGTGATGCCGGGGGCGGATGCCTTTGTGGCGTTCTCGCGTCAGCGTGGTTTGGCGGTTGATGGCCGGTGCAAGTCGTTCGCGGCGTCTGCCGACGGTACGGGTTGGGCCGAGGGCGCGGGTGTGTTGGTGCTTGAGCGGTTGTCGGATGCGGTGCGTAACGGGCATCGGGTGTTGGCGGTGGTGCGGGGTTCGGCGGTGAATCAGGATGGTGCGTCGAATGGTTTGACGGCGCCGAATGGTCCGTCGCAGCAGCGGGTGATCCGTCGTGCGTTGGCGAATGCGGGGCTTTCGGCCGGTGAGGTCGACGCGGTGGAGGCGCATGGCACCGGGACGGTGCTGGGCGATCCGATCGAGGCGCAGGCCGTCATCGCGACTTATGGGCAGGGTCGTGAGGCGGATCAGCCGTTGTGGCTGGGTTCGTTGAAGTCGAACATCGGTCACACGCAGGCTGCTGCGGGTGTGGCGGGTGTGATCAAGATGGTGCAGGCGATGCGCCATGGTGTTCTGCCGCGCACGCTGCATGTGGATGAGCCGACCCCTGAGGTGGACTGGTCGGCGGGTGCGGTGGAGCTCCTGACCGAGGCTCGGCAGTGGCCTGAGACGGGACATCCGCGTCGTGCGGCTGTGTCCAGTTTCGGTGTCAGTGGCACGAACGCGCACGTCATTCTGGAGCAGGCGCCGGAGCAGGTTCCTCCGGCGGGGGAGGGTCCTGGTCCTGCTGTGTTCGGCGGTGTCGTTCCGTTGCTGGTGTCGGGGCGTGGGCAGGCTGCTCTGGCGGGTCAGGCCGGCCGGCTGGCCGGGTTCCTTTCGGAACGGGGAGATGGCGAACTCGCCGATGTCGCGCGGTCTTTGGCGACGACTCGTGGCGCCTTGAACGATCGTGCCGTGGTTGTAGCGGCGGATCGTGCGGGGGCTGTGGCTGGTCTGGAGGCTGTGTCCCGTGGGGAGTGGGCGCCGGGTGTCGTGACGGCCGTGGGTGAGAGTGCGGCTGGCGGGACGGCGTTTGTTTTTCCTGGTCAGGGTGCTCAGTGGGTGGGGATGGGGGCGGATCTGCTGGGTTCGTCGCCGGTGTTCGCGCGTCGGATGGACGAGTGTGCGCGGGTGCTGGACCCACTGACGGGCTGGTCGCTCCTGGACGTCGTACGGGGTACGGGTGGGCCGTCGTTGGACGCGGTTGATGTGGTGCAGCCGGTGTCGTTTGCGGTGATGGTGTCGCTGGCGTCGGTGTGGGAGGCCTGCGGTGTGCGGCCGGATGCGGTCGTGGGCCATTCGCAGGGGGAGATCGCTGCTGCTGTGGTCGCCGGGGTGTTGTCGCTGGAGGACGCTGCCACGGTGGTCGTGGAGCGTAGTGGTCTGATCGCGGCTCGGTTGTCGGGTCGTGGTGGGATGGCGTCGATCGCGGCGGGTGTGGAGCAGGTCCAGGCTCTGCTGGTCGGGTTTGAGGGTGTGGGGATTGCGGCCGTCAATGGTCCGCGGTCGGTGGTGGTCGCCGGGGAGCAGCAGGCGTTGGTTGATCTGATCGGCGTGTGTGAGAAGGACGGGGTCCGGGTCCGCCGGATCCCGGTGGATTATGGCTCGCACTCGGCGCAGGTGGAGGAGATCGAGGAGGAGCTGCGGGCGGTCCTGGCCGGGATCACGCCTCGTGCCGGTACGGTGCCGTTCTACTCCACTGTCACCGGTGAGCTGGTTGATGCGGCCACGTTGGACGCCGGTTACTGGTATCGCAACCTGCGCCAGACCGTCCGGTTCGAAGAGGCCACTCAGGGGCTGGTGGCGGCCGGTCATCGGGTGTTCGTCGAGGTCAGCTCGCATCCGGTTCTGGTGCCGGGTGTCGAGGAGACCGTTGAGGCGTGTGGCGTCGGTGCGTCCGTGGTCACCGGGACCTTGCGTCGCAACGAGGCCGGTCCTGCCCGCTTCCTGGAGGCTCTGGCGCGGTTGCACGTTCAGGGCGTCGGGGTCGACTGGGCGGCGCTGGTAGGCCGGGATGCGGGTTGGCCGCTGGATCTGCCGACGTACGCCTTCCAGCGGCAGCGTTTCTGGCTGGAGTCCGGCCGTGGGGCGGGCGATCCTTCGGTGCTCGGTCTGGCCGGTGTCGATCATCCGCTGCTGGGGGCGCGGGCGGAGATCCCCGCCACCGGTGGTGTGCTGTTCACCTCGCGCTGGTCCGCACACTCGCTGCCCTGGGCGGTTGACGCGGGTGTCGTGCCGGCGGCGGCGTTCGTGGAACTGGTGATGCGGGCGGGTGACGAGGTCGGCTGCGGTCTGATCGCTGAACTGGACATCGAGGCGCCGTTGGTGCTGCCCGCGGCGGGCGGTGTGCAGGTGCGGGTCGCCGTCGGTGGGCCGGATGACTCCGGGAAGCGGTCGGTCCTGGTCCACGGACGGCGCGAGGACGGCGAGGAACGCGCGCCGTGGGTCCGGTACGCGAGTGCGCGGTTGGCTCCCGATGAGGTGGGGTCCGACTTCGAGATGTCGCAGTGGCCACCGCAGGACGCGCGGTCCTGGGTGGAACTCGCGCTGCCGGAAGGCGTCGAGCCGGGCCGGTTCGGACTGCATCCGGTCCTGCTGGAGGCCGCTGCCAGGCTCGGGTATACCCGGACGGAGTCCGACGAGTTTGACGAGGCCGACGAGTCCGGCGAGTTCGGCGAGCCCGGCGGGTTGCCGAGCGTGTGGCGCGGCGTACGGCTCTACGCGACAGGTGCGTCGCGGCTCCGGGTGCAGGCCGTACCGGGGAATGACGGAGGGTTTGGTCTGCGTCTGGCCGATGTCCACGGGGCCGTGGTCGCGTCGGTCGAGTCGGTGGAGTGGCAGCCGGTGGACTTTCCGGAGTCGGATCCGGGAGCCGCGCTGTCGCAGGACGCGTTGTTCCAGGTGACGTGGACGGAGTGCACCCTGCCGCGGGCCGCTGGTTCGGACGAGGCGGTACGGGTCCGCACGGCCGGCGACGTGGCGGCATGGGCGGCGGACGGAGCGACGTCCGATCTCGTGGTGGCGGACCTCACGGACCTGCGGGACGGCCTTCGGCCGGTGCTTGCCCGGGCGTTGGGGCTGTTGCAGGCATGGCTGGGGGAGCCGACACCGGAGGGTGCCCGGCTGATCCTGCTGACGCCGGACATGGATGATCCGGTGGCGGCAGCGGTGTGGGGCCTGGTGCGATCGGCGCAGTCCGAGCATCCTGACCGGTTCGTGCTGGTGAGCACGGACAGTCCGGTCGACGGCATGGCCTCGTGGCCCCCGGTACCGGCGGGCGTACTGGCGGATGCCCTGGCGTCCGGCGAGCCGCAGCTCGCGTTCCGCTCCGGCACGGTGCGGGTGCCCCGGCTCGTTCGGGCCCTCGATCGGGGTGCGGTCGACGCACAGCCATGGGACCCCACGGGAACGGTCCTGATCACCGGGGGCACTGGTGCCCTGGGCGCCCTGGTGGCCCGACACCTGGTCCGCGAGCACCACGTTCGGAGCCTGATCCTGGCCGGCCGCCGGGGCCCGGACGCCCCGGGGGCGCCGGCGCTCGCGGCGGAACTCACCGCGCTCGGCGCCCGGGTGCGTATCGTCGCGTGCGATGTCGCCGACCGCGCCGAGGTCGCCGATCTGCTCTCGTCCGTCCCGCGGGAAGCTCCGCTCACCGCCGTGGTGCACACGGCGGGTGTGCTCGACGACGGAGTGGTCACCGCCCTGACCCCGGAACGGTTGGACGCCGTCCTGCGCCCCAAGGCGGACGCCGCGCTGGTCCTGGACGAGCTGACCCGTGAGCTCGATCTCGCGGCCTTCGTCCTGTTCTCCTCGGCCGCCGGAGTCTTCGGCAACCCGGGTCAGGGCAACTACGCGGCAGCGAACGCCTTCCTGGACGCACTGGCACGGCGCCGCCGGAGCGCCGGCCTGCCCGCCACCTCGCTCGCCTGGGGCTACTGGTCGTCCAGCAGTGAGATGACCGCTCACCTCAGCGCCACCGACCTGGAGCGCAACAGGCGCGTCGGAATGTCCGCGATCTCCGCGGATCTGGGCATGGCGCTGTTCGACGCCGGGCTGACGAGCGGTGAACCGGCCCTGGTGCCGGCCAAGCTGGATCTCGGGGCCCTCGGGGCCCGGTCCTCGTCGACACCGGTACCCGTACTGCTGCGCGGGCTTGTGACGCGCGGCCGGCGCACCGCGTCGGCGCCTGCTCCCGAGGGCGCCACGGATCTGGCACGACGGCTCGCCCCGCTGACCGAGGCCGACCAGGAGGAGTACTTGCTCACCCTGATCGGCGGTCGTGCGGCGGAGATCCTCGGCCACTCGTCCGGGGAGCGGATCGAGCCTGCCCGGTCGTTCCGGGAGGCGGGCTTCGACTCCCTGACGTCGGTCGAGTTGCGTAACCGGCTCGCCGGCGAGACGGGGCTGAGGCTTCCGGCGACGCTGCTCTTCGACCACCCGAACCCGCGCACCCTCGCCAGGTGGCTGCGCGCCGAGATCCTCGGCACCGACGAGGTGGCCGACGCCCCCGAAACGTCCGCGACGGCCCCGTCGGCCCCGTCGGCCGACGACGACCCCATCGCGATCGTCGGCATGAGCTGCCGATTCCCCGGCGGAGTCAACGGTCCCGAGGGGCTCTGGAAGCTGCTCCTCGACGGCACCGACGCCATCGGTGATTTCCCCGACGACCGTGGCTGGGACCTGGATGCCCTTTACCATCCCGACCCTGACCACCCGGGCACCACCTACACCAAGCGGGGCGCGTTCCTGCCGGACGTGGCCGGGTTCGACGCCGACTTCTTCGAGATCTCCCCGCGCGAGGCGCTGGCGATGGACCCGCAGCAACGGCTGTTCCTGGAGACCTCGTGGGAGGTCTTCGAACGGGCGGGCATCGACCCGACCGCCCTCGGGGGCAGCGGGATCGGCGTCTTCGCCGGCGTGAACACCCAGGGATACGCGCTCCGCCTGCAGCAGCGGCCCGAGTTGGTCGAGGGCCACAGGATCACCGGCGTCTCCGACGCCGTCCTGTCCGGCCGCGTGTCGTACGTGCTGGGCCTTGAGGGCCCTGCGGTGACGCTCGACACGGCGTGCTCGTCGTCGCTGGTGGCCCTGCACCTGGCGGCACAGTCGCTGCGGTCCGGCGAGTGCTCGATGGCGCTGGCCGGCGGTGTGACCGTGATGACCGAGCCCGACGCGTTCGTCGACTTCTCGCGGCAGCGTGGTCTTGCCGTCGACGGCCGGTGCAAGTCGTTCGCGGCCTCCGCCGACGGCACCGGTTGGTCCGAGGGCGTCGGCGTGCTGCTCCTTGAGCGGTTGTCGGATGCGGTGCGCAAGGGGCATCGGGTGCTGGCGGTGGTGCGGGGTTCGGCGGTGAATCAGGATGGTGCGTCGAATGGTTTGACGGCGCCGAATGGTCCGTCGCAGCAGCGGGTGATTCGTCGTGCGTTGGCGAACGCGGGTCTTGTGGTCGGTGATGTCGACGCGGTGGAGGCGCACGGGACCGGGACGGTGCTGGGTGATCCGATCGAGGCGCAGGCGCTGTTGGCGACCTATGGGCAGGGTCGTGATGTGGATCAGCCTTTGTGGCTGGGTTCGTTGAAGTCGAACATCGGTCACACCCAGGCTGCTGCGGGTGTGGCGGGTGTGATCAAGATGGTGCAGGCGATGCGCCATGGTGTTCTGCCCCGCACCCTGCATGTCGATGAGCCGACCCCGCAGGTGGACTGGTCGGCGGGCGCGGTGGAGCTGCTCACCGAGGCCCGGCAGTGGCCTGAAAGCGGTCGCCCCCGCCGCGCGGCCGTGTCCAGTTTCGGTGTCAGTGGCACCAACGCGCACGTCATTCTGGAGCAGGCGCCACTGGCGCAGCCGGCGGATGCCGACGGGGGCACCGCTCCCGATGCCACTCCCGTCCTTCCCTGGCTGCTCTCCGCGAAGAGTTCCGACGCCCTGCGCGGCCAGGCCGCCGAACTGGCCGCGCACATCCGTCGGACACCCGCGGTCAACGGCACCGACCTCGCGTACTCGCTCCTCACCACCCGAGCGGTCTTCGACCATCGCGCAGCCATCGTGGGCACGGACCGGGACCGGCTCCTCGCCGACCTGGAGAAGCTGGCCACGGGTGACACTCTCCCGGAGAGCCTTGCCCTGGACGAGCGGCGCCCGGGACGGCTCGCCTTCCTCTTCGCCGGCCAGGGCAGCCAACGTGCCGCCATGGGGCGGGAGTTGTACGAGCGCCACCCGGTGTATCGCGCCTCGTTCGATGCCCTGTGCGCGGAGCTCGACCGGCAACTCGCCGACGCGGTGGAGCTGCCGCTCCGCGACGTGCTGTTCGCCCGGGCCGGCTCCGACGAGGCCGCACGTCTCGACTCCACCGTCTACGCCCAGAGTGCTCTCTTCGCGCTGGAGACGTCGCTCTATCGTCTGTACGAGTCCTGGGGCGTCCGTGCGGACTTCCTCGCCGGCCACTCCATCGGCGAGCTGAGCGCCGCGCACTGTGCCGGGGTGTTGTCGCTCGAGGACGCGGCCGCACTGGTCGCGGCACGCGCACGGCTGATGCAGGCGCTGCCCGGTGGCGGGGCGATGATCGCCGTCAACGCACCGGAGACCGAGGTCCTGCCCCTGGTCGCCGCGTACCCCGACGCGGTCGCGATCGCCGCGGTCAACGGGCCGGCCTCCGTGGTCATCTCGGGCGACACGGACGCGGTCACGGCCGTAGCGGCCGAACTGGCCGCCCGCGGCCACCGAACGAAGCGACTGCGGGTCAGCCACGCCTTCCACTCCGCGCACATGGACGGCATGCTCGACGCATTCCGCGAGCTGGCATCCGGGCTGGCGTACCAGCCCCCCACCATCCCGGTCATCTCCACCCTCACGGGCACCGTGGCCACGCCCGACCAACTGGGTTCCGCGGACTACTGGGTTCAGCAGGTGCGCCAGGCCGTGCGTTTTCACGACGGGCTGCGGACCCTGCGGGAGCACGACGTCACCACTTTCCTGGAGCTGGGCCCCGATGGAGTCCTCAGCGCGCTGGCGCAGGACGCGGTCGGCGACCAGACCGTCGGCGGCGGGTTCATCCCCGTACTCCAGCGTGACGGCCACGAGTCCCTCACCGCCGTCACGGCACTCGCCCGACTGCACGCTCGCGGTGTACCCGTCACGTGGACCGCGCTGTTCGAGGGCGCCTCGCCGCGCCGTGTCGAGCTGCCGACCTACGCGTTCCAGCACCGGCGCTTCTGGGTGGACACCGCCCCGGCCAAGGCGGGCCCGCCGGCCCCGGACACGAACGTCCGAACCTCCGACGACGGGTCGAGCGCCCCGGCCACGTCGGCCCCATCCGACGCCCCGGCCACGTCGACCCTCTCCGACGGCCGGGCGACGCAGCCGGCCGAGGCGTTCGAGGCCGGTAGCCCGGCCGCAGACCTCGCCACGCTGCCGAGGAACGAGCAGAGCCAGAAGCTGCTCCAGCTGGTCAGCGAGCACGCCGCCGCCGTCCTGGGCCATGACCGCGTCGACGGGATCGAGGCGACCAGGGCCTTCCAGAGCCTCGGTTTCGACTCCCTGGCGGCGGTCAGGCTGCAGACGCGGCTCCAGGCCGCCTTGGGCGTCAGCCTTCCGACCACCCTGGTCTTCGACTACCCGTCACCGGTCGAGCTCGCCGAGTTCCTCCATGCCGAACTGTTCGGCCGGCACACCGACGTCACCGACGCGACCCACACCCTCCATGACCCGAGCGAGCCGATCGCCATCGTCGGGATGGCCTGCCGCCTGCCAGGCGGAGTTTCCTCGCCCGACGACCTGTGGGAGCTCCTCCGGTCCGGTGGCGACGGGATATCCGGCTTCCCGGAGGACCGTGGCTGGGATCTGGAGAACCTGTACCACCCGGACCCGGATCACGCGGGTACGACATATACGCAGGAGGGTGGTTTCCTTTACGGCGCTGCGGAGTTCGATGCGGGGTTCTTCGGGATCTCGCCGCGTGAGGCGCTGGCGATGGACCCGCAGCAGCGGCTGATGCTTGAGACCTCGTGGGAGGCCCTGGAGCGGGCCGGGATCGACCCGGCCAGCCTGCGCGGCAACCCCGTCGGCGTGTTCTCCGGAATGGTCAATTACGAGTACACGACGCGCGCCGACACGGTTCCCGAAGGTGTTGAGGGCTACCTGATGACGGGTGGCGCGGGAAGTGTGCTGTCGGGTCGGGTGTCGTACGTGCTCGGGCTTGAGGGTCCTGCGGTGACGGTGGATACGGCGTGTTCGTCGTCGTTGGTGGCTCTGCATATGGCGGCGCAGTCGCTGCGGTCGGGCGAGTCCTCGTTGGCGTTGGCCGGTGGTGTGACGGTGATGCCGGGGGCGGATGCCTTCGTGGCGTTCTCGCGGCAGCGTGGTTTGGCTGTTGATGGCCGGTGCAAGTCGTTCGCGGCGTCCGCTGACGGCACCGGCTGGGCCGAGGGCGCGGGTGTCCTTGTCCTTGAGCGGTTGTCGGACGCGGTGCGTAACGGGCATCGGGTGTTGGCGGTGGTGCGGGGTTCGGCGGTGAATCAGGATGGTGCGTCGAATGGTTTGACGGCGCCTAATGGTCCCTCGCAGCAGCGGGTGATTCGTCGCGCGCTGGCGAACGCGGGTCTTGCGGCTGGTGAGGTCGACGCGGTGGAGGCCCACGGTACGGGGACGCCGTTGGGTGATCCGATCGAGGCGCAGGCGCTGTTGGCGACTTATGGGCAGGGTCGGGATGCCGGGGAGCCGTTGTGGCTGGGTTCGTTGAAGTCGAATATCGGTCATACGCAGGCTGCTGCGGGTGTGGCGGGTGTGATCAAGATGGTGCAGGCGATGCGCCATGGTGTTCTGCCGCGCACGCTGCATGTGGATGAGCCGACGCCTCAGGTGGACTGGTCCGCGGGTGCGGTGGAGCTGCTCACCGAGGCCCGGCAGTGGCCTGAAAGCGGTCGCCCCCGCCGTGCGGCTGTGTCCGGCTTCGGCGTCAGTGGCACGAACGCACACGTGATTCTGGAGCAGGCGCCGGAACAGGTACCGGCTGAAGGTGAGCGGGGAGCCCTGGAGGGCCCGGTTGTTCCCCTCCTCCTCTCGGGGCGTGGCCAGGCCGCTCTGGCGGGTCAGGCCGGCCGGTTGGCCGGGTTCCTCTCGGGACGCTCAGACATCGAACTCCCGGGTGTGGCCCGCTCTTTGGTGAGTGCCCGTAGTGCCCTGGTGGACCGTGCCGTGGTCGTGGCGGCGGATCGTGAGGGGGCTGTGGCTGGTCTGGAGGCTGTGTCCCGTGGGGAGTGGGCGCCGGGTGTCGTGACGGCCGTGGGTGAGAGTGCGGCCGGTGGGACGGCGTTTGTTTTTCCTGGTCAGGGTGCTCAGTGGGTGGGGATGGGGGCGGATCTGCTGGATTCGTCGGTGGTGTTCGCGCGTCGGATGGACGAGTGCGCGCGGGTGCTGGACCCACTGACGGGCTGGTCGCTCCTGGACGTTGTCCGGGGTACGGGTGGGCCGTCGTTGGACGCGGTTGATGTGGTGCAGCCGGTGTCGTTCGCGGTGATGGTGTCGCTGGCGTCGGTGTGGGAGGCCTGTGGTGTGCGGCCGGATGCGGTCGTGGGTCACTCGCAGGGCGAGATCGCCGCTGCCGTGGTTGCCGGGGCTTTGTCGCTGGAGGACGCCGCCACCGTCGTCGTGCAGCGCAGTGGGCTGATCGCGGCCCGGCTGTCCGGTCGTGGCGGGATGGCGTCGATCGCGGCCGGCGTGGAGCAGGTCAAGGCTCTGCTGGCCGGGATTGAGGGTGTGGGGATCGCGGCCGTCAACGGCCCGCAGTCCGTGGTGGTCGCCGGTGAGCAGCAGGCTCTGACTGACCTGATCGGCGTGTGCGAGAAGGACGGGGTCCGGGTCCGCCGGATCCCGGTCGACTATGGCTCGCACTCCGCGCAGGTGGAGGAGATCGAGGACGAGCTGCGGGCGGTCCTGGCCGGGATCACGCCACGCGCCGGTACGGTGCCGTTCTACTCCACCGTCACCGGTGAGCCGGTCGACACGAGCACGTTGGACGCCGGCTACTGGTATCGCAACCTGCGCCAGACCGTCCGGTTCGAGGAAGCCACCCAGGCGCTGGCGGCAGCCGGCCATCGGGTGTTCGTCGAGGTCAGCTCGCACCCCGTACTCGTCCCCGGCATCGAGGAAACCGTCCAGACATGCGGCGTCGGACCTGTTGTCGTCACCGGAACCCTCCGCCGCAACGAGGACGGTCCCGCCCGCTTCCTGGAGGCATTGGCGCGGTTGCACGTCCAGGGCATCGGGGTCGACTGGGCGGCGCTGCTGGGCCGGGATGCGGGTTGGCCGCTGGACCTGCCGACGTACGCCTTCCAGCGGCAGCGTTTCTGGCTGGAAGCCCGCCGGGGTACGGAAGCCCCGGCGGCCGGTGGCGACGAGGTGGACGCCCGGTTCTGGGACGCGGTCGAACGGGAAGACCTCGGTTCCCTGGCGAAGGTCTTGGAGCTCGGCCCTGACGGCGGCGACGAGGTCCTGAAGGCCATGGGCTCAGCCCTCGGCACCCTCGCCACGTGGCGGCGCGGACGGACCGAGAAGCACCTGCTCAACCGGCTCCGTTACCGGGTGGCCTGGACGCCGCTGCCGCCGGTCCCTGCCGGCGCGCCGACCGGGTCGTGGCTGGTGGTCGTGCCGCCTGCCGTGGCCGATGACGACCGCATCGCCGGCATCGTACGGACGCTGGACGGCCTGGGCATGCGCACGCGGGTCGTGGAGTTCGCGGAGACCGACAGCACCGGCTACGTCGACGTCATGCGTCGGGCGATGGCCGAGGAGGAACTGGCCGGAGTCCTGTCCCTGCTCGCCCTGGACCCGCGCGAGCGCCCGGGATCTCCCGTGCTGACGGAGGGCACCGCCGCCACGCCGGCTCTGATACGGGCCCACGGCGAGGTCGCCGCCGGGCCGCGGCTCTGGTGCGTGACCAGTGGCGCCGTGAGCATCGGCCCCACGGATCGTCTGCGGGCACCGGAACAGGCGATGGTCTGGGGCCTCGGCCACGCGGCGGCGCTGGAACACCCGGACCGCTGGGGCGGTCTCGTCGACCTGCCCGAGACGATCGACGCGCGCACGGGATCGGCCCTCCTCGGTGTGCTGAACGGGACGAATGGTGAGGATCAGGTCGCGGTGCGATCGGCAGGCGTGTTCGGCCGCCGCCTCGCGGAGAGTCCGCTGCGGACCGAACCGACACGGCGTAACTGGCGGCCCCGCGGCACCGTGCTGGTGACCGGCGGTACCGAGGGCCTCGGCCGGCACGCGACTCGGTGGCTGGCGGAAGCCGGTGCGGAACACCTCCTGCTCACCGTCGAGGGGGATCCGCAGGCACCGCATGTCCGCGACTGCGTGGATGAACTGACCGGGCTGGGCGTCGGGGTGACGGTCTCGGACGCTGACATGTCCAGCCGCGCCGGTGTCGCCGAGCTGCTCGCGGAATCGGCCGCGCGCCCGGCACTCACCGCCGTGGTGCACGCGGCCGACCTGGCCAGGATCATGCCGGTCGGGGAGATCGACGCGGACACGCTGAGCGAGGTGCTGTCGGTCAAGGCAGATTCGGCCCTGTACCTGGACGAGATGCTGGGCGACCGGCCCCTCGACAGTTTCGTGGTCTTCTCCTCGGCGGCGGGCGTGTGGGGCGGCGGCGGTCAGGGCGTCGCCGGTGCCGTCAACGCCTACCTGGACGCACTGGTCGAGCAGCGTCGGGCACGCGGCCTGTCGTCGACCTCGCTGGCCTGGGGTGTCATCGACGGGATCGGCGTGGCCGCAGACCCCGAGGTGCAACAGCTGCTTCGTCGCCGAGGCGTGACACCCATGGCGTCCGAGGTGGCTGTGGGGGCGCTCTCCGCCGCCATTCAGTCCGACGACGGTGTGGTCGCCGTAGCGGACATCGACTGGTCGACGTTCGTGCTGGCCTTCACCTCCTCGCGGCCCAGCCCGCTGCTCGGTGATCTGCCCGAGGTACGGCGAGTCACCGAGGCCGCCGACTCAGGCCCGGACCAGACGGAGGCCGACTCGCGGCTCGCGGAGCTCCTTGCGGGGGCGAGTGAAGCCGAGCAGACCCGGATTCTGCTGAAGCTCGTCCGCGAGCAAGCGGCTGCGGCGCTGGGCCACACGGACCTGGAACAGGTCAAGCCGAGGCAGGCCTTCCAGGAGATGGGCTTCGACTCACTGGCCGCAGTCACCCTGCGCAACGCACTCGCAGCGGCCATCGGCGCCGGCCTCCCGGCCACGGCGATCTTCGACTATCCGACACCGGCGGCGCTCGTGGAGTACCTCCGCGAAGAACTGGTCGCCGATCCGGCGGGCGAGGCCGAGGCCGAGGTCGACGAGGCGGAGCTCCGCCGGGTGCTGGCCGACGTTCCGCTCAGCCGCTTCCAAGAGGCGGGCTTGCTCGACGCGCTGTGGTCGATGGCGCGATCGGGACCGACCGCCTCGGAATCCGGCCCGGCGCCGGACGGCAGTGAGGAAATCGACCTGATCGATGCGATGGACGTCGACGATCTCGTGCAGCGGGCCCTGGGCCGCACTCAGCCGTGATCAATAGGTGAAGGACGAGGAAATCATGGCTGCTCAGAGCGAACAGATAGTCAACGCCCTACGCGCTTCCCTGAAGGAGAACGCCCGCCTTCAGCAGCAGTACGACCGGGTCGTGGCCGCCAACGCGGAGCCGATCGCGATCGTCGGGATGGCATGCCGGCTTCCGGGCGGAATCTCCAGCCCTGAGGAGCTCTGGGACCTGGTCATGGACGGCGGTGACGGCATCTCAGGCTTCCCGGCCAATCGTGGTTGGGACCTGGAGAACCTCTACCACCCGGACCCGGACCACCCGGGCACCAGCTACTCCCGCGACGGCGGCTTCCTGCACGACGCCGACGAGTTCGACGCGGGGTTCTTCGGGATCTCACCGCGTGAAGCGCTGGCCATGGACCCGCAGCAGCGGCTGATGCTCGAGACCTCGTGGGAGGCGCTGGAACGGGCCGGCATCGACCCGACCACCCTGCGCGGCAAGCCCGTCGGCGTCTTCTCCGGCATCGCCTTCCACGACTACGGCACCGACCCGCAGGACGCCCCGGATGGACTCGAAGGCTTTCTCCTCACCGGCGGTGCGGGGAGTGTGCTGTCAGGTCGCGTGTCCTACGTGCTCGGCCTTGAGGGCCCGGCGGTGACGCTGGACACGGCGTGCTCGTCGTCGCTGGTGGCCCTGCACCTGGCGGCGCAGTCACTGCGCTCCGGGGAGTCCTCGCTGGCGCTGGCCGGCGGTGTCACGGTGATGGCCGAACCGGACGCGTTCGTCAGGTTCTCGCGGCAGCGTGGTCTGGCCGCCGACGGCCGGTGCAAGTCGTTCGCGGCCTCCGCCGACGGCACCGGCTTCGCGGAGGGGGCGGGTGCGCTGGTCCTTGAGCGGTTGTCGGATGCGGTGCGCAATGGGCACCGGGTGCTGGCGGTGGTGCGGGGTTCGGCGGTGAATCAGGATGGTGCGTCGAATGGTTTGACGGCGCCGAATGGTCCGTCGCAGCAGCGGGTGATTCGTCGTGCGTTGGCGAATGCGGGGCTCACGGCCGGTGAGGTCGATGTGGTGGAGGCCCATGGCACCGGGACGGTGCTGGGGGATCCGATCGAGGCGCAGGCTCTGTTGGCGACTTATGGGCAGGGTCGTGAGGCGGATCAGCCGTTGTGGCTGGGGTCGTTGAAGTCGAACATCGGTCACACCCAGGCTGCTGCGGGTGTGGCGGGTGTGATCAAGATGGTGCAGGCGATGCGCCATGGTGTTCTGCCCCGCACGCTGCATGTGGATGAGCCGACGCCTCAGGTGGACTGGTCCGCGGGTGCGGTGGAACTGCTGACCGAGGCTCGGCAGTGGCCTGAAAGCGGTCGCCCCCGGCGTGCGGCTGTGTCCGGCTTCGGTGTCAGTGGCACGAACGCGCACGTGATTCTGGAGCAGGCGCCGGAGCAGGCGCCGGCTGAAGGTGAGCAGGGAGCCCTTGAAGGGGGCCCGGTTCTTCCCTTCCTGGTCTCGGGGCGTGGTCAGGCTGCTTTGGCGGGTCAGGCTGAGCGGTTGGCCGGGTTCCTCTCGGTGCGTGGTGGGGACGAACTCGCTGGTGTGGCGCGGTCGTTGGTGTCGACTCGTGGTGCTTTGAACGATCGTGCTGTGGTGGTGGCGGCGGATCGTGAGGGGGCGGTGGCTGGTCTGGAGGCTTTGGCTCGGGGTGAGTCGGGGCCTGGTGTGGTTACTGCGGGTCGTTCGGTGTTGGAGGACGGCCGGTTGGGGGTGTTGTTCTCGGGTCAGGGTTCCCAGCGGGTGGGGATGGGCCGGGAGTTGTATGGGCGTTTCGGGGTGTTCCGTGAGGCGTTCGATGCTGCGTGTGGGGTGTTGGACGCGCGGTTGGCGGGGTTTGTGGAGCATCCGGTGGCGGATGTGGTGTTCGGTGTGGTGGATGTGCCGGGTCTGCTGGATCGGACTGTGTATGCGCAGGCTGGTCTGTTCGCTATCGAGACGGCGCTGTTCCGGTTGGTGGAGTCGTGGGGTGTGCGGCCGGATGTGGTGGGTGGCCATTCGGTCGGTGAGGTAGTGGCGGCGCATGTGGCGGGGGTGCTGTCGCTGGAGGACGCGGGGTCGTTGGTGGCCGCGCGTGGCCGTTTGATGGAGGCGTTGCCTGAGGGTGGCGCGATGGTGTCGGTGGCCGCGGCGGAGGAGGAAGTCGCTGGACTGCTGCCGGCGGGTGTTTCGGTCGCGGCGGTGAACGGTCCGGAGTCGGTAGTGATCTCCGGTAATCGCAGTGAAGTGCTCGCGGTGTCAGAGGAGTTGGCCGGGCGCGGTTTTCGGGTCAAGCAGTTGCGGGTGAGTCATGCCTTCCACTCCCCGTTGATGGAGCCGATGCTCGATGACTTCCGTGCGGTGGTTGCGGGGTTGGCGTTCAAGTCGCCGCAGTTGGCGATGGTGTCGAACGTGACCGGGCGGATCGCGGAGCCGGATGCCGTGACGTCGCCGGATTACTGGGTGGAGCATGTGCGCTCCACGGTGCGGTTCGCTGATGGTGTGGGGGCGCTGCGGGAGGCGGAAGTCTCCACGGTGGTGGAGCTGGGGCCGGATGCGGTGTTGTCGGGTATGGGCGCGGAGTGTGTGCCGCAGGAGCCTGGCGTGTTCGTACCGGTCTTGCGGCGCGGTGGGGAAGAGGTTCGTTCCCTGGTGGAGGCGGTGGCCCGACTGCATGTGCGGGGTATCGGGGTCGACTGGACGGCGCTGGTGGGCCGGGATGAGGGTTGGCCGCTGGATCTGCCGACGTACGCCTTCCAGCGCCAGCGTTTCTGGCTGGCTTCAGGCAGCGGCGCCGGGGATCCGGCCGGGCTGGGACTGGCCGAGGTCGGTCACCCCATGCTGGGTGCGGTCGTAGAGGCCCCTGCCTCGGGGGGCGTCCTGTTCGTCTCACGCTGGTCGCTTGGCTCGCATCCCTGGCTGGCTGATCACGCCGTGGCAGGCTCGGTTCTCGTGCCGGGTGCCGCGTTCGTGGACCTGGTGGTGCGCGCCGGTGACGAGGTCGGTTGCGGTCTGCTGAGCGAGCTGGTGATCGAAGCCCCGCTCGTCCTGCCCGAGAGGGGCGGAGTGCAGGTCCGAGTCAGCGTGGGAGAGGTGGACGAGACCGGGCAGCGCACGGTCCAGGTCCACTCCCGGGCAGAAGACGCAGGCCCCGGAAGCGCGTGGACGCGTCACGTCTCGGGTCATCTGGCTCCCGAAGTCGCGCACCCTGACTTTGAGTTGACGCAGTGGCCGCCCGCCGGCGCGGTTGAAGTGGAGGGCGCGGCGGAGCGGGCGTATGCGGAGATGGCGGAGACGGGATACGGATACGGTCCGGCCTTCCGCGGCCTCAGCCGAATCTGGACCCGGGGCGAGGACGTGTTCGCCGAGGTCGTCCTGCCCGACGAGGCGGGCAAGGTCGATGGTTTCGGGGTGCATCCCGCTCTGATCGATGCCTGTTTCCATGCCGGGGGCTTCCGCACCGACACGGCCGGGCAGGAGCCGAAGCTCATCCTGCCGTTCGCCTGGAACGACGTACGGATCTTCGCGACCGGTGCGACCGCACTGCGCGTACAGCTGTCGTTCCCGGGCTCGGACACGATCACCGTCCGCATGGCCGACGGCACCGGCGCACCGGTCGCCTCGGTCGGATCGTGGATCGCGCGGCCGGTGACCTCCGAGTTCTCACGTTCGGATGTCTCGGGTGGTCGGATGTTCCGGGTGGTGTGGGAGCGGTTGTCGGTGCGGCCGGTGGAGGCGGGACCGGGGTTTGTTCCGGTGGCCTCGGTCGAGGATGTGCGTGCGCTGGTGGGTGGGGCTGCGGTTCCTGAGGTGCTGGTGCTGGATGTCGTCGGTGGTCAGGGGGTGGACGCGGCCGGGGTGCGGGCGTTGACCGGTGGGGTATTGGAGGTGGTGCAGGCGTGGTTGGCCGAGCCGGCTCTGGCGGAGTCCCGGTTGGTGGCGGTCACGCGTGGTGCGGTGGCGGTCGGGGGTGAGGAGTCGCCGGTTGATCTGGCGGCTGCGGCGGTTGGTGGTCTGCTGCGTTCGGCGCAGGTGGAGAATCCTGGCCGGGTTGTGCTGGTGGATGTCGATGATGCGGTGGAGTCGCGGGAGTTGCTGGCGGCGGTGTCCGTTTTGAACGAGCCGCAGGTGGCGGTTCGTGACGGTGTGTGTTTCGTTCGGCGTCTGGCGCGGGTGCCGGCTGGGTCGGAGGGTGTCGGGCGGGAGCTGGACCCTGAGGGCACGGTGCTGGTGACTGGCGGTACGGGCACGCTGGGTGCGCTGGTGGCGCGGCATGTGATCGAGACGCATGGTGTGCGCAACGTGCTGTTGGTCAGTCGTCGTGGCGACCAGGCCCCTGGGGCTGGGCTGCTGGCTGAGGAGCTGACGGCTCTGGGTGCGAACGTGCGCGTGGAGGCGTGTGACGTCGCCGATCGGGACGCCGTGGCCGCACTGCTGGCGTCGATCCCCGCGCACGCTCCGCTGACCGCCGTGGTGCATACCGCGGGCGTCATCGATGACGGTGTCATCACCGCGCTGACCCCCGAGCGCCTGGACACCGTGTTCCGTCCGAAGGTCGACGCCGCGCTGGTCCTGGACGAGCTGACCCGGGATCTGGACCTGTCCGCTTTCGTGCTCTATTCCTCTGCGGCGGGTACGTTCCAGGCGCCGGGGCAGGGCAACTACGCGGCGGCGAACGCCTTCCTCGACGCCCTCGCCCAGCGTCGCCGGGCGGCTGGTCTCGCCGCCACCTCACTCGCGTGGGGCCTGTGGTCGCAGGCGACGGAGATGAACACGAGCCTGAGCGACGTCGATCAGCAGCGCATGGCCCGGGGTGGCATCATCGCACTGTCCGCCGAAGAGGGGATGGGTCTGTTCGACGCGGCGCTTCAGTCGCCGACACCCGCTCTGGTGCTGGTGGGGCTGGACTTTGCCGAGCTGCGGAGCCAGGCCGGGATGGGAAGGCTGCCGGCGCTGTTGCGCGGGTTGGTTCCGGCCGGTCGGCGTTCCGCGCAGAGTGCTGCGGCCAGCGCGGATGGTCTGCTCCAGCGACTGGCCGGAGTCTCGCAGGACGAGCGGGAGCAGATTCTGCTGGATGTGGTGCAGCAGGCGGCGGCGGCGGTGCTGGGCTTCGCCTCCGCTGATCAGCTGGAGCCGGAGCGGGCCCTGAACGAGATCGGCTTCGATTCCCTCACAGCGGTCGAACTGCGCAACAGCCTGTCCGGCCTGACCGGACTGCGCCTGCCCACGACGTTGATCTTCGACCACCCCACACCGATGGCTCTGATGGCCTACCTGCGGGACGAGTTGGACGGCGGCGCCGAAGACGAGGTCGAGAGCAGCGAGGCGGACATCCGCCGGGCCCTGGCCACCGTTCCCATCGACCGACTCCGTGCGGCCGGGGTGCTCAACGTCCTGTTGTCGCTAGCCCGAGCGGAAGCGGCCGGGCAGGAATCGGAGCCGGCGGCGAGTGTCGACGAAGAACTGGACCTGATCGACGGAATGAACATCGGCGATCTCGTACAGCGAGCCCTGGGCAACACCCAGTCGTGATCGGAAACTTGAGAGGCGAGGAAATCATGGACGATCGGGATGTCCAGAGCGGGCAGATTGTCGACGCACTGCGCGCTTCGTTGAAGGAGAACACCCGCCTTCAGCGGCAGTACGACGAGGCGGTCGCCGCCAGTTCCGAGCCGATTGCGATTGTCGGCATGGCCTGCCGCTTCCCGGGCGGTGTGTCCTCTCCGGAGGAGCTGTGGCGTCTGGTGGACGAGGAGACCGACGCGATTACCGGCTTCCCGGAGGAGCGTGGTTGGGACCTGGAGGCTCTGTACCACCCGGACCCGGAGCACATGGGTACGAGCTACTGCCGCGAGAGCGGGTTCCTGCACGACGCCGCGGAGTTCGATGCGGGGTTCTTCGGGATCTCGCCGCGTGAGGCGCTGGCGATGGACCCGCAGCAGCGGCTGATGCTGGAGATCTCCTGGGAGGCCCTGGAGCGGGCCGGCCTCGCCCCGGCCACCCTGCGCGGCAAGCCCGTCGGCGTCTTCACCGGGTACATGTACCACGACTACGCGGTCGGCAACACGGACGAAGTCGGCGGTGCTCCCGAGGGTGTCGAGGGCTACCTGGCCACGGGTGGCGCGGGCAGTGTGCTGTCGGGCCGCGTGTCGTACGTGCTGGGCCTCGAAGGCCCGGCGGTGACCCTGGACACCGCCTGCTCCTCCTCCCTGGTGACCCTGCACCTGGCGGCGCAGTCGCTGCGCTCCGGGGAGTCCTCGCTGGCGCTGGCCGGCGGTGTCACGGTGATGGCCGCCCCCGACGTGTTCGTCGATTTCTCGCGCCAGCGTGCGCTGGCCCCCGATGGCCGGTGCAAGGCGTTCTCGGCCTCTGCCGACGGCACCGGCTGGGCCGAGGGCGCGGGTGTCCTGGTCCTTGAGCGGTTGTCGGACGCTGTCCGCAACGGTCACCGGGTCCTGGCGGTGGTGCGGGGTTCGGCGGTGAATCAGGACGGTGCGTCGAATGGTTTGACCGCGCCGAACGGTCCGTCGCAGCGGCGGGTGATCCGTCGTGCGCTGGCGAACGCGGGCCTGTCCGCCACCGAGGTCGATGTGGTCGAGGCGCACGGGACCGGGACGCCTCTGGGTGACCCGATCGAAGCGCAGGCGCTGTTGGCGACTTATGGGCAGGGTCGTGAGGCGGATCAGCCTTTGTGGCTCGGTTCGTTGAAGTCGAACATCGGTCACACCCAGGCTGCTGCCGGTGTGGCGGGTGTGATCAAGATGGTGCAGGCGATGCGTCACGGCGTTCTGCCGCGCACGCTGCACGTGGATGAGCCGACCCCTGAGGTGGATTGGTCGGCGGGTGCGGTGGAGCTGCTGACCGAGGCTCGACAGTGGCCTGAGACGGGGCATCCGCGTCGTGCGGCTGTGTCCAGCTTCGGCGTCAGTGGCACGAATGCGCACGTCATTTTGGAGCAGGCGCCTGAGCAGGTTCCCCCGTCGGGGGAGGGCTCGGCTGTGTTCGGCGGTGTCGTGCCGTTGCTGGTGTCGGGGCGTGGGCAGGCTGCTCTGGCGGGTCAGGCCGGCCGGCTGGCGGGGTTCCTCTCGGAACGCGCAGAGGGCGAACTCACCGATGTGGCGCGCTCTTTGGTGACGTCCCGTGGCGCCTTGAACGACCGTGCCGTGGTGGTAGCGGCGGATCATGCGGGGGCGGTGGCTGGGCTGGAGGCCCTGGCCCGCGGTGAGTCGAACCCCGATCTGGTGACGGCTGTCGGTGGAGCGGTGAAGGGCCGGACGGCGTTTGTCTTTCCTGGTCAGGGTGCGCAGTGGGTGGGGATGGGGGCGGATCTGCTGGGTTCGTCGGTGGTGTTCGCGCGTCGGATGGACGAGTGCGCGCGAGTGCTGGACCCACTGACCGGCTGGTCGCTCCTGGACGTTGTCCGGGGTACGGGTGGGCCGTCGTTGGACGCGGTTGATGTGGTGCAGCCGGTGTCGTTCGCGGTGATGGTGTCGCTGGCGTCGGTGTGGGAGGCCTGCGGTGTGCGGCCGGATGCGGTCGTGGGCCATTCGCAGGGTGAGATCGCTGCTGCTGTGGTCGCCGGGGCTTTGTCGTTGGAGGACGCCGCCAGGGTGGTCGTACAGCGCGGTCGTTTGATCGCGGCTCGCTTGTCCGGTCGTGGGGGGATGGCGTCGATCGCGGCCGGTGTGGAGCAGGTCCAGGCCCTGCTGACCGGGTACGAGGGGGTCGAGATTGCGGCCGTCAATGGCCCGCAGTCCGTGGTGGTCGCCGGAGAGCAGCAGGCTCTGACTGACCTGATCGGCGTGTGTGAGAAGGACGGGGTGCGGATCCGCCGGATCCCGGTCGACTATGGCTCGCACTCCGCGCAGGTGGAGGAGATCGAGGAGGAGCTGCGGGAGGCTCTGGCCGGGATCACGCCTCGTGCCGGTACGGTGCCGTTCTACTCCACCGTCACCGGTGAGCCGGTCGACACGACCACGTTGGACGCCGGCTACTGGTATCGCAACCTGCGCCAGACCGTCCGGTTCGAGGAGGCCACCCAGGTGCTGGTGGCGGCCGGCCATCGGGTGTTCGTCGAGGTCAGCTCGCACCCCGTCCTCGTCCCCGGCATCGAGGAAACCATTGAGGCGTCTGGCGTCGGCGCGTCCCTGGTCACCGGGACCCTGCGTCGCGACGAGGGCGGTCCCGCCCGCTTCCTGGAGGCATTGGCGCGGCTGCACGTCCAGGGCGTCGGGGTCGACTGGGCGGCGTTGCTGGGCGGGAGCCCCGGCTGGCCGCTGGATCTGCCGACGTACGCCTTCCAGCGGCAGCGTTTCTGGCTGGAGTCCGGGCACGGAGCGGGCGATCCTTCGGTACTCGGCCTGGCCGGTGTCGATCATCCGCTGCTGGGAGCTCGGGCGGAGATCCCCGCCACCGGGGGCGTGCTGTTCACCTCACGCTGGTCGCTGTGGTCGCAGCCGTGGCTGGCTGACCACTCGGCGGCCGACATGGCGCTGGTACCGGGGACGGCGTTCGTGGATCTGGCGATGCGGGCGGGTGATGAGATCGGTTGCGGTCTGCTGAGCGAGCTGGTGATCGAGGCACCGATGGGAGTGCCCGAGCAGGGTGGGGTGCAGGTCCGGGTGAGCGTGGGGGAGGTGGACGAGGCCGGGCAGCGTACGGTCCAGGTCCACTCCCGGGTGGAGGACGCGGGCCCCGATACTGAGTGGACGCGTCACGTTTCGGGCCGACTGGCTCCCGAAGTCGCGCACGCCGATTTCGAGTTGACGCAGTGGCCGCCAGCCGGTGCGGTTGCGGTCGAGGGCGCGGCGGAGCGGGCGTATGCGGAGATGGCGGAGACGGGTTACGGATACGGCCCGGCCTTCCGTGGTCTGAGCCGGGTCTGGACGCGGGGCGATGAGGTGTTCGCCGAGCTGGCGCTGCCGGAGGAGGCGGGCAAGCCCGACGGTTTCGGGGTGCATCCCGCACTGCTCGACGCCTGCTTCCACGGCGGCGTATTCCGCAGCAGCGATGCCGAACGGCAGCTGGTCATGCCGTTCGCTTGGAACGACGTACGGATCTTCGCGACCGGTGCGACCGCACTGCGCGTACACCTGGCATACCAGGGCCCGGACACGGTGGCCCTGCGTCTGGCCGACGCCGCCGGTGTCCCGGTCGCCTCCGTCGGTTCCGTGGTGGCCCGACCGGTGGCCACGGAACAGCTCCGGAGCAGCTCCGATGCTTCTGGTGGTCGGATGTTCCGGGTGGTGTGGGAGCGGTTGTCGGTGCGGCCGGTGGAGGCGGGACCGGGGTTTGTTCCGGTGGCCTCGGTCGGGGATGTGCGTGCGCTGGTGGATGGGGCTGCGGTTCCTGAGGTGCTGGTGCTGGATGTCGTCGGTGGTCAGGGGGTGGACGCAGCCGGGGTGCGGGCATTGACCGGTGAGGTGTTGGAGGTGGTGCAGGCGTGGTTGGCCGAGCCGGCTCTGGCGGAGTCCCGGTTGGTGGCGGTCACGCGTGGTGCGGTGGCGGTCGGGGGTGAGGAGTCGCCGGTTGATCTGGCGGCTGCGGCGGTCGGTGGTCTGCTGCGTTCGGCGCAGGTGGAGAATCCTGGCCGGGTTGTGCTGGTGGATGTCGATGACGCGGTGGAGTCACGGGAGTTGCTGGCGGCGGTGTCCGTTCTGGACGAGCCGCAGGTGGCTGTTCGTGACGGTGTGTGTTTCGTGCGGCGTCTGGCGCGGGTGCCGGCTGGGTCGGAGGCTGTCGGGCGGGAGCTGGACCGTGAGGGCACGGTGCTGGTGACCGGTGGCACGGGTGCGTTGGGTGCGCTGGTGGCGCGGCATGTGATCGAGACGCATGGTGTGCGCAACGTGCTGTTGGTCAGTCGTCGTGGCGACCAGGCACCTGGGGCTGGGCTGCTGCGTGAGGAGCTGACGGCTCTGGGTGCGAACGTGCGCGTGGAGGCCTGCGATGTGGCGGACCGGGGGGCGGTGGCCGCGCTGCTGGCGTCGATACCGGCTTCCGCGCCGTTGACCGCCGTGGTGCATACGGCGGGTGTCATCGATGACGGTGTGGTCACCGCGCTGACCCCTGAGCGGCTTGACACCGTGTTCCGTCCGAAGGTCGACGCCGCGCTGGTGCTGGACGAGCTGACCCGGGACCTGGACCTGGCCGCCTTCGTGCTCTACTCCTCCGCGGCGGGTACGTTCCAGGCGCCGGGGCAGGGCAACTACGCGGCGGCGAACGCCTTCCTCGACGCCCTCGCCCAGCGTCGCCGGGCGGCTGGTCTCGCCGCCACCTCACTCGCCTGGGGCCTGTGGTCGCAGATGACCGGCAACCTCTCCGATGCCGATCAGAAGCGGCTGGCGCGGGTCGGACTGGTGGGGCCGTCGTTGGAGGAGGGCATGGGGCTGTTCGACGCCGCCGTCCGATCGACGACAGCAGCCCTTGCCCTGGTGAAGCTGGACTTCGCCGAGCTGCGGAACCAGGCCGGGATGGGTACGCTGCCGGCGCTGTTGCGCGGGTTGGTTCCGGCCGGTCGGCGTTCCGCGCAGAGTGCCGCGGCCGGCGCGGATGGTCTGCTCCAGCGACTGGCCGGAGTCTCCCAGGACGAGCGGGAACGGATTCTGCTGGAGACGGTGCAGCAGACGGCGGCGGCCGTGCTGGGCTTCGCCTCCTCCGATCAGCTGGAGCCGGAACGGGCCCTGAACGAGATCGGCTTCGATTCCCTCACCGCGGTCGAACTGCGCAACCGTCTGTCCGGCCTGACCGGACTGCGCCTGCCGGTGACGTTGATCTTCGACCACCCCACGCCGGCGACTCTGGCGCACTACTTGGCCGCGGAGCTCGGCCAGGACACCAAGCAGGGCCACGCGCTGCTGGCGGAACTCGACAGCCTGGAAGCGTCCTTCGCGTCGCTCGCTCCCGCTGACCCGCTGTACGCCCAGGTCGTCGCCCGGCTCCAGGCGCTGTTCGCCCAAGGGCAGAACGAGTCCGGGGCGGGCGACGAGGGCGAAGAGTTCGATCTCGAATCCGCCACGGATGAGGAGATGTTCAAGCTCATCGACAGCGAGTTCGGGACGGCGTGAGCCGACTCCACACTTCCGCCCCGGACGGCCCGGCAGGTTCTTTTCAGGAAAGGCACCACTACTCATGACGAACGAGCAACAGCTGCGCGAGTACCTGAAGCGTGTTCTGGCGGACGCCCGCCGTTCCCAGAACCGGGTTCGCGAGTTGGAGAGCGCGAGCTCGGAGCCGATCGCGATCGTGGGGATGGGCTGCCGCCTGCCGGGTGGGGCCTCGTCTCCGGAGGAGCTGTGGCGCCTGGTGGCCGAGGAGACCGACGCGATCTCGGGCTTCCCGGAGGGCCGTGGCTGGGACCTGGAGAACCTGTATCACCCGGACCCGGATCACGCGGGTACGAGTTACACGCGGGAGGGCGGCTTCCTCGACGACGTGGCCGCGTTCGACGCCGGGTTCTTCGGGGTCTCGCCGAGTGAGGCGCTGGCGATGGACCCGGAGCAGCGGCTGATGCTGGAGATCTCCTGGGAGGCGCTGGAGCGGGCCGGTCTCGATCCGGCCACCCTGCGCGGCAAGGAGGTCGGGGTCTTCACCGGCACGGGAGGTGGCGGCTACCGGTCGGACGACCAGGCGGTTCCCGACGGAGCCGAGGCCTACCTGATGGTGGGCTCCCTGGGAAGCGTGGTCTCAGGTCGGGTGTCGTACGTGCTGGGCATGGAGGGCCCTGCGGTCACGCTGGACACGGCGTGCTCGTCGTCGCTGGTGGCCCTGCACCTGGCGGCGCAGTCGCTGCGGTCGGGCGACTGCTCGTTGGCGCTGGCCGGCGGGGTGACCGTCATGTCCGGGCCCCGCACGATCGTGGACTCCTCGCAGCAGCGTGGTCTGGCCGTCGATGGCCGGTGCAAGTCGTTCGCGGCCTCCGCCGACGGCACCGGACTCGGAGAGGGCGCCGGTGTGCTGGTGCTTGAGCGCTTGTCGGACGCGGTGCGTAACGGGCATCGGGTGTTGGCGGTGGTGCGGGGTTCGGCGGTGAATCAGGATGGTGCGTCGAATGGTTTGACGGCGCCTAATGGTCCCTCGCAGCAGCGGGTGATTCGTCGGGCGTTGGCGAACGCGGGGCTGTCCACCACCGAGGTCGATGTGGTGGAGGCGCATGGCACCGGGACGGTGCTGGGTGATCCGATCGAGGCGCAGGCCGTCATCGCGACTTATGGGCAGGGCCGTGAGGCGGATCAGCCGTTGTGGCTGGGTTCGTTGAAGTCGAATATCGGTCATACGCAGGCGGCTGCGGGTGTGGCGGGTGTGATCAAGATGGTGCAGGCGATGCGCCATGGTGTTCTGCCCCGCACCCTGCATGTCGATGAGCCGACGCCTCAGGTGGACTGGTCCGCGGGTGCCGTGGAGTTGCTGACCGAGGCCCGGCAGTGGCCCGAGACCGGACATCCCCGCCGTGCGGCCGTGTCCAGCTTCGGTGTCAGTGGAACCAACGCACACGTCATCATCGAGCAGGCGCCACTGGCGGAGCAGGCCCTGGAACAGTCGCCCGAGCCAGGGGTGTTCGCCGGGCCGCATGTTCCGTTGCTGGTCTCGGGGCGTGGTCAGGCTGCTTTGGCGGGTCAGGCCGGCCGGTTGGCGGGGTTCCTATCGGAACGCCCAGAGGGCGAACTCGCCGACGTAGCGAGGGCTTTGGTGACGAATCGCGGCATCTTGACCGACCGAGCCGTGGTCGTCGCCACCGACCGCGATGAGGCGGTGAGCGGTCTGGAAGCCCTGGCCCGCGACGAATGGGCGCCGGGCGTCGTGACTGCCTTCGGTGGAGCGGTGAAGGGCCGGACGGCGTTGGTCTTTCCTGGTCAGGGTGCTCAGTGGGCGGGGATGGGGGCGGATCTGCTGGATTCGTCGGCGGTGTTCGCGCGTCGGATGGACGAGTGCGCGCGTGTGCTGGACCCACTGACGGGCTGGTCGCTCCTGGAGGTCGTACGGGGCACGGGTGGGCCGTCGCTGGACGCGGTTGATGTGGTGCAGCCGGTGTCGTTCGCGCTGATGGTGTCGCTGGCGTCGGTGTGGGAGGCCTGCGGTGTGCGGCCGGATGCGGTGGTGGGCCATTCGCAGGGTGAGATCGCTGCTGCTGTGGTGGCTGGGGTGTTGTCGTTGGAGGACGCCGCCACGGTGGTCGTGCAGCGTAGTGGGCTGATCGCGGCTCGGCTGTCCGGTCGTGGCGGGATGGCTTCGATCGCTGCCGGTGTGGAGCAGGTCCGGGCTCTGCTGACCGGGTTTGAGGGCGTGGAGATCGCGGCCGTCAACGGTCCCCAGTCCGTGGTCGTCGCCGGGGAGCAGCAGGCTCTGACTGACCTGATCACCGCATGCGGGGCAGCCGGCATTCAGACGCGGGAACTGACGCTGGCCAACGGTGTCGCCGGGCACACCGCGCAGGTGGAGCAGATCGAGGAGGAACTGCGGGCGGCTCTGGCCGGGATCACGCCTCGTGCCGGTACGGTGCCGTTCTACTCCACTGTTACCGGTGAGCCGGTGGACACGAGCACGTTGGATGCCGGTTACTGGTATCGCAACCTGCGCCAGACCGTCCGGTTCGAGGAGGCCACCCAGGCGCTGGCGGCAGCCGGCCATCGGGCCTTCATAGAGGTCAGTACCGATCCGATTCTGGTGCTCGGCATTCAGGACGTGTTGAGTGACTGTGTCACCGCCCCTGTGGTGGTGTGCGGGACGCTGCGCCGTAAAGAGAGCGGGCCGCGCCGGTTCCTGGCGGGACTGGCGGAGTTGCACGTGCGTGGTGTTCGCGTCGACTGGTCCGCGGTGCTGGGTCAGGGTGAGGGCGGCCGAACCGTGGGGCTGCCCACTTACGCCTTCCAACGCGAGCAGTTCTGGCTGGAGTCCGGTGCGAGGCCGGTGAAGGCGGCGGTGCCGATGTCCTCGGCGGTCGGCGCAGCGGAGCAGGCGGAGCAGGCGGGGCTGGTTCAGCGGCTGGCGTCGGCGTCTGACGAGGACCGGGAGCACACGCTGCTGGGTCTGGTTCGTACCTCGGCGGCCGCGGTGCTCGGCAGTGCGTCGACTGCCGAGATCGCACCGAACCGGGCGTTCGGCGAGGTCGGTTTCACTTCGCTCACGGCGATCGAACTGCGCAACAGACTCTCGGAACTCACCAAGCTACGGCTGCCCAGCACCCTGATCTTCGACTATCCGACTCCCATGGATCTGATGCGTCACCTCCGGGACGAGCTCTTCGCGACGGCGGACACCGAGGACCCGATCCTCGCCGAGCTCCGTCGTCTCGAGGAGACGGCCGATGAGCTGAAGCCGGATCGGATCGAGAGCACGCGGATCGTCGCCCGTCTCCAGGCACTGGCCACGCGGCTGCAGGCCGCCACCGGTCCGGGCTCGCCGCAGGAGAACGACGTCATGGCGAAGCTGGAGTCGGCTTCGGCCGACGATCTCTTCGCTTTCATCGACGAGGAATTCGGAACGGCCTGACGCTCGGGCAGTTGCACGGTGGCCGGAAAAGTTCGAGTCGTTCCCAATGGAGAAGAACCACGTGGACAACAACGAAAAGCTCGTCACGTACCTCAAGCGCATGACAGCCGATCTGCACCAGGCGCGACAAACCATTGCCGAACTCGAGAGCGCCGATTCCGAGCCGATCGCCATTGTGGGGATGGCGTGCCGTTTCCCGGGTGGGGTGACGTCGCCGGAAGAGCTGTGGGACCTGCTCATGGACGGCGGTGACGCCATTTCGGGCTTTCCGGTGAATCGGGGTTGGGACCTGGAGAACCTCTATCACCCGGACCCGGACCACCCCGGCACGAGTTACACCCGGGAGGGTGGCTTCCTGCACGACGCCGACGAGTTCGATGCGGGGTTCTTCGGGATCTCGCCGCGTGAGGCGCTGGCGATGGACCCGCAGCAGCGGCTGATGCTGGAGATCTCCTGGGAGGCCCTGGAACGATCCGGCATCGACCCGGCCACCCTGCGCGGCAAGCCCGTCGGCGTCTTCACCGGCACCGGAGGCGGCGATTACAGGGCCGAATCCCAGGACGTCCCCGCCGGCGTCGAGGCCTATCTGATGACAGGGGTCCTCGGCGGCATCCTGTCCGGCCGCGTGTCCTACACCTTGGGCTTCGAGGGGCCGGCGGTGACGGTGGACACCGCCTGCTCGTCGTCGCTGGTGACCCTGCACCTGGCGGCCCAGTCGCTGCGGTCGGACGAGTGCTCGATGGCGCTGGCCGGCGGTGTCACGGTCCTCGCTCCGAACGCCTTCATCGGCTTCTCGCGGCAGCGTGGTCTGGCCGCCGATGGCCGGTGCAAGTCGTTCGCGGCCTCCGCCGACGGCACCGGCTTCGCGGAGGGTGCGGGTGTGCTGGTGCTTGAGCGGTTGTCGGACGCGGTGCGTAACGGGCATCGGGTGTTGGCGGTGGTGCGGGGTTCGGCGGTGAATCAGGATGGTGCGTCGAATGGTTTGACGGCGCCGAATGGTCCGTCGCAGCAGCGGGTGATTCGTCGTGCGCTGGCGAACGCGGGGCTGTCCACCACCGAGGTCGATGTGGTGGAGGCGCATGGCACCGGGACGGTGCTGGGTGATCCGATCGAGGCGCAGGCCGTCATCGCGACTTATGGGCAGGGTCGTGAGGCGGATCAGCCGTTGTGGCTGGGGTCGTTGAAGTCGAACATCGGTCACACCCAGGCGGCCGCGGGTGTGGCGAGTGTGATCAAGATGGTGCAGGCGATAGGGCACGGTGTTCTGCCGCGCACCTTGCATGTCGATGAGCCGACCCCGCAGGTGGACTGGTCGGCGGGCGCGGTGGAGCTACTGACCGAGACTCGGCAGTGGCCCGAGACGGGACATCCGCGCCGTGCGGGCGTGTCCGGCTTCGGGGCATCAGGTACGAACGCGCACGTCATCCTGGAGCAGGCGCCTGAGCAGGTTCCCCCGGCGGGGGAGGCCTCGGCTGTGTTCGACGGTGTCGTGCCGCTGTTGGTGTCGGGGCGTGGTCAGGCTGCTTTGGCGGGTCAGGCTGAGCGGTTGGCCGGGTTCCTCTCGGTGCGTGGTGGGGGCGAACTCGCTGGTGTGGCGCGGTCGTTGGTGTCGACTCGTGGTGCTTTGAACGATCGTGCTGTGGTGGTGGCGGCGGATCGTGAGGGGGCGGTGGCTGGTCTGGAGGCTTTGGCTCGGGGTGAGTCGGGGCCTGGTGTGGTTACTGCGGGTCGTTCGGTGTTGGAGGACGGCCGGTTGGGGGTGTTGTTCTCGGGTCAGGGTTCCCAGCGGGTGGGGATGGGCCGGGAGTTGTATGGGCGTTTCGGGGTGTTCCGTGAGGCGTTCGATGCTGCGTGTGGGGTGTTGGACGCGCGGTTGGCGGGGTTTGTGGAGCATCCGGTGGCGGATGTGGTGTTCGGTGTGGTGGATGTGCCGGGTCTGCTGGATCGGACTGTGTATACGCAGGCTGGTCTGTTTGCCGTGGAGACGGCGTTGTTCCGGTTGGCGGAGTCGTGGGGTGTGCGGCCGGATGTGGTGGGTGGTCATTCGGTTGGTGAGGTGGTGGCGGCGCATGTGGCGGGGGTGCTGTCGCTGGAGGACGCGGGGTCGTTGGTGGCCGCGCGTGGCCGTTTGATGGAGGCGTTGCCTGAGGGTGGCGCGATGGTGTCGGTGGCCGCGGCGGAGGAGGAAGTCGCTGGACTGCTGCCGGCGGGTGTTTCGGTCGCGGCGGTGAACGGTCCGGAGTCGGTAGTGATCTCCGGTAATCGCAGTGAAGTGCTCGCGGTGTCAGAGGAGTTGGCCGGGCGCGGTTTTCGGGTCAAGCAGTTGCGGGTGAGTCATGCCTTCCACTCCCCGTTGATGGAGCCGATGCTCGATGACTTCCGTGCGGTGGTTGCGGGGTTGGCGTTCAAGTCACCGCAGTTGGCGATGGTGTCGAACGTGACCGGGCGGATGGCGGATCCCGATGCGGTGACCTCGCCGGATTACTGGGCGGAGCATGTGCGCTCGACCGTGCGGTTCGCCGATGGTGTGAGGGCGCTGCGAGAGGCGGAAGTCTCCACGGTGGTGGAGCTCGGGCCGGACGCGGTGTTGTCGGGTATGGGCGCGGAGTGCATGCCGCAGGAGCCCGGAGTGTTCGTACCGGTCTTGCGGCGCGGCGGGGATGAGGTCGCCTCTGTGGTGGAGGCAGTGGCCCGGCTGCACGTGCGGGGTATCGGGGTCGACTGGACGGCGCTGGTGGGCCGGGATGAGGGTTGGCCGCTGGATCTGCCGACGTACGCCTTCCAGCGCCAGCGTTTCTGGCTGGCCTCAGGCAGTGGATCAGGCGATCCGGCCGGGCTGGGTCTGGCTGAGGTCGGTCACCCGATGCTGGGTGCGGTCGTGGAGGCGCCCGCTTCGGGTGGTGTCCTCTTCGTGTCGCGGTGGTCGCTTGGCTCGCATCCCTGGCTGGCTGATCACGCCGTGGCGGGATCGGTTCTCGTGCCGGGCGCCGCGTTCGTGGACCTGGTGGTGCGCGCCGGTGACGAGGTCGGTTGCGGTCTCCTGAGCGAGCTGGTGATCGAAGCGCCGCTCGTCCTGCCCGAGCGGGGCGGAGTGCAGGTCCGGGTGAGTGTGGGAGAGGTGGACGAGACCGGGCAGCGCACGGTCCAGGTCCACTCCCGGGCAGAAGACGCAGGCCCCGGCAGTGCGTGGACGCGTCACGTCTCAGGCCGTCTGGCTCCCGAAGTCGCGCACCCTGACTTTGAGTTGACGCAGTGGCCGCCCGCCGGCGCGATTGAGGCGGAAGGCGCCGCGCAGAGCGCCGCAGAGCGCGCTTACCGGGAGCTGGAGGAGACGGGTTACGGCTATGGGCCGGCCTTCCGCGGCCTGAGCCGGGTCTGGACCCGGGGTGAGGAGGTGTTCGCCGAGGTCGTTCTGCCCGACGAGGCGGGTAAGGCCGACGGATTCGGAGTGCATCCCGCGCTGATCGACGCCTGCTTCCACGCCGGGGTCTTCCGCACTGACACGGCTGGGCAGGAGCAGAAGCTCGTCCTGCCGTTCGCCTGGAACGAGGTACGGGTCTTCGTGACCGGCGCGACCGCACTGCGCGTGCACCTGTCGTTCGATGGCCCGGATGTCGTCAGCCTTCGGGTGGCCGACGACGCCGGCACTCCCGTTGCCTCGGTCGGGGCGGTGATCGCCAGGACCGTGGCGACGGAACAGCTGCGGGCCGGGGCGGGGTCCGGCTGGTCGCGTGATGCCCTGTTCGGGTTGGAGTGGACCGAGGTCGCGCTGTCGCAGCCGCCGGCGGCTCCCGGTATTCCTGAGGTGCGGTCGGCGGCGGACATCGCTGCGCTGGCCGTCTCCGGTCCGACGGGTGGGGCCGCGGTGGCGGACCTGACGGCCGCTGAGGGAGGAACGGCCCAGGAGCTGAGCGCGTGGGCCTTGGGTCTGGCGCAGGCATGGCTGGCGGAGCCTGCCTTGGGTGAGAGCCGGTTGGTGGTGGTCACGCCGTCGCCGGCTGATCCGGCGGTGGCGGCCGTCTGGGGTCTGGTGCGTACGGCGCAGGCGGAGCATCCGGGTCGGTTCGTGCTCGTGGCGACCGACGACCCGGACGCGACGCGGCAGGCGCTGCCGGGAGTGCTGGCTTCCGGAGAGCCTCAGCTCGCCTTGCGGGAGGGGGTCGTGCTGGCGCCTCGGCTGGTACGTGCCGTCGGTGCCGTCGACGCGGACACCGGCGGCCGGGAGCTGGACCGGGAGGGCACGGTACTGGTCACCGGTGGTACGGGCACGCTGGGTGCCCTGGTGGCGCGGCACATGATCGAGACGCACGGCGTGCGCAACGTACTGCTGGTCAGCCGTCGTGGCGACCAGGCCCCTGGGGCCGGGCGGCTGCGTGAGGAGCTGACGGCTCTGGGTGCGGACGTACGGGTGGCGGCGTGTGACGTCGCCGATCGGGACGCCGTGGCGGCGCTCATCACCTCGATTCCCGCGCACGCCCCGCTGACCGCTGTGGTGCATACGGCGGGTGTGATCGACGACGGTGTCATCACCGCGCTGACCCCTGAGCGCCTGGACACCGTGTTCCGTCCGAAGGTCGACGCCGCGCTGGTGCTGGACGAGCTGACGCGGGACCTGGATCTGGCCGCCTTCGTGCTCTACTCGTCCGCGGCCGGCACCTTCGGGACCCCCGGGCAGGGGAACTACGCGGCGGCGAACGCCTTCCTCGACGCCCTCGCCGAGCGTCGCCGGGCCGCCGGGCTCCCCGCCACCTCGCTCGCCTGGGGTGGCTGGGCGGAGAGCAGCGGGATGACGGCCCACCTCAGCCGAAGCGACCTGCAGCGGTTGTCGCGGGGTGGAGGCGTCGAGCTGACCACCGAGGAGGGCCTGGAACTGTTCGACCGGGCATGGCGCGCCCCGGACCCGGTCCTGGTCGCGGCCAAGCTCGATTTCGTGACGTTGCAGGCCCAAGCGGCGGCCGGCTCCGTTCACAGCCTGCTGCGCGGCCTGATCACCGCTCGTCGCAGTGCGGCCCAGCCGCAGCGACCGGCCGGACCCGGCCTGGCGGAGCAGCTCGCCGCCACTCCGCCGGCACGGCAGGAGGGGGTTCTGCTCGACGTGGTCCGGCGTGAGGTCGCGGCGACCCTCGGGCATGCCTCGGGCGGCCAGGTGGATGCGGACCAGGGGTTCAGTGACATCGGGTTCGACTCCCTGCTCGCCGTCGAACTCCGTAACAAACTCACGGAGCTGACCGCGCTGCGACTGCCCGCCACGTTGGTCTTCGACCATCCCACGCCGCGGAGTCTCGCCCGCTTCCTGCTGGAGGAACTCCGCCCCGAGGCGAACGACACGCATGATCTCGCCAGTCGGGAGGCCGAATTCCGCAGGATGCTGGCCACCACTCCGATGGCACGCTTTGAAGAACTCGGGCTTATGCACGCGCTCATGACTTTGCTGAATGAGCAGGATTCCGGATCAGCCGGGACAGCGGCAGCAGCCGAGCAGCAACAGGATTCCACGTCTCTGATCATGGAGATGGGCGTCGACGACCTCATCGCACGCGCGATGAAGGAAACCAAGAACCAGTAGCAGACCGCGAAAGAGGCAACGGCATGACAAGTTCGGACAACGCGGTCGTCACGGCGCTGCGTGCTTCACTGATCGAGAACGAGCGGCTGGAGAAGGAGAACAAGAGGATCCGCGAGCGGTTGAACGAACCGATCGCGATCGTGGGAATGGCCTGCCGATTCCCGGGCGGGGTTTCCTCGCCCGAGGACCTGTGGGAGCTGGTGTCCTCCGGCGTCGACGGAATATCCGGCTTCCCGGAGGACCGTGGCTGGGACCTCGCCAGCCTCTACCACCCCGATCCGGAGCACCTGGGCACGAGCTACTGCCGTGAGGGTGGTTTCCTGCAGGACGCTGCGGAGTTCGACGCGGGGTTCTTCGGGATCTCGCCGCGTGAGGCGCTGGCGATGGACCCGCAGCAGCGGCTGATCCTTGAGACCTCGTGGGAGGCGCTGGAACGATCCGGCATCGACCCGGCCACCCTGCGCGGCAAGCCCGTCGGCGTGTTCGTCGGGGAGATGTACCACGACTACGCGAACGGGGTCACGGATCAGACGAGCGGCGTCCCGGAGGGCGTCTCCGACTACCTGATGCTGGGCGGCGCGGGGAGCGTGCTGTCGGGTCGCGTGTCGTACGTGCTGGGTGTCGAGGGCCCGGCGGTCACGGTGGACACCGCCTGCTCCTCCTCCCTGGTGACCCTGCACCTGGGCGTGCAGTCGCTGCGGTCGGGGGAGTCCTCCCTGGCACTGGCCGGCGGTGTGACCGTGATGGCCGGCCCGGACGCCTTCATCGGGTTCTCGCGGCAGCGTGGTCTGGCCGTCGACGGCCGGTGCAAGTCGTTCGCGGCCTCCGCCGACGGTACGGGTTGGGCCGAGGGTGTCGGCGTGCTGGTGCTCGAGCGGTTGTCGGACGCGGTCCGCAACGGGCATGAGGTGCTGGCGGTGGTGCGGGGTTCGGCGGTGAATCAGGATGGTGCCTCGAATGGTTTGACCGCGCCGAACGGCCCGTCGCAGCAGCGGGTGATCCGTCGCGCGCTGGCCGACGCGGGTCTCGCGGCCGGTGAAGTCGACGCGGTGGAGGCGCACGGCACCGGGACGGTGCTGGGCGACCCGATCGAGGCGCAGGCCGTCATCGCGACCTATGGTCAGGGCCGTGATGCCGGGGAGCCGTTGTGGCTGGGCTCGCTGAAGTCGAACATCGGTCACACCCAGGCGGCTGCGGGTGTGGCGGGCGTCATCAAGATGGTGCAGGCAATGCGTCACGGTGTTCTGCCACGCACGCTGCACGTGGATGAGCCGACCCCGCAGGTGGACTGGTCGGCGGGCGCGGTGGAGCTCCTCACCGAGACTCGGCAGTGGCCCGAGACCGGACATCCCCGCCGTGCGGCCGTGTCCGGCTTCGGTGTCAGTGGCACCAACGCGCACGTCGTCCTGGAGCAGGCGCCGGAACAGGCGCCGGCCGAAGGCGAGCAGGGAGCCCTGGAGGGGGACCCGGTTGTTCCCCTCCTCGTCTCGGGGCGTGGCCAGGCTGCTCTGGCGGGTCAGGCTGAGCGGCTGGCCGGGTTCCTCTCGGAGCGCCGAGATGGCGAACTCGCCTCTGTGGCGCGCTCTTTGGTGAGCACCCGTAGCGCCCTGGTGGACCGCGCCGTGGTCGTCGCCACAGACCGCGAAGAGGCGGTCACTGCCCTGGAGGCGCTGGCTCGCGGGGAGTCGGCGCCTGGTGTGATCACCGCCGGCGGTCCTGCCGTGAAGGACGGCCGGCTGGGGGTGTTGTTCTCGGGTCAGGGTTCCCAGCGGGTGGGGATGGGCCGGGAGTTGTATGGGCGTTTCGGGGTGTTCCGCGAGGCGTTCGATTCGGCGTGTGGGGTGTTGGACGCGCGGTTGGCGGGGTTTGTGGAGCATCCGGTGGCGGATGTGGTGTTCGGTGTGGTGGATGTGCCGGGTCTGCTGGATCGGACTGTGTATACGCAGGCTGGTCTGTTCGCTGTGGAGACGGCGTTGTTCCGGTTGGTGGAGTCGTGGGGTGTGCGACCGGATGTGGTGGGTGGCCATTCGGTCGGTGAGGTGGTGGCGGCGCATGTGGCGGGGGTGCTGTCGCTGGAGGACGCGGGCACGTTGGTGGCCGCGCGTGGCCGTTTGATGGAGGCGCTGCCTGAGGGTGGCGCGATGGTGTCGGTGGCCGCGGCGGAGGAGGAGGTTGTTCCTCTGCTGCCGGCGGGTGTTTCGGTGGCGGCGGTCAACGGCCCGGAGTCGGTAGTCATCTCCGGTAACCGCAGTGAAGTGATGTCTGTGGCTGAGGAGTTGGCCGGGCGGGGGGTGCGGACACGTCGACTGACGGTGTCGCACGCGTTCCATTCCGGGTTGATGGACCCGATGCTCGATGACTTCCGTGCGGTGGTTTCGGGGTTGGCGTTCAAGTCGCCGCAGTTGGCGATGGTGTCGAACGTGACCGGGCGGATGGCGGATCCGGACGTGGTGACCTCGCCGGATTACTGGGCGGAGCATGTGCGCTCGACCGTGCGGTTCGCCGATGGTGTGAGGGCGCTGCGAGAGGCGGAAGTCTCCACGGTGGTGGAGCTCGGGCCGGACGCGGTGTTGTCGGGTATGGGCGCGGAGTGCATGCCGCAGGAGCCCGGAGTGTTCGTACCGGTGCTGCGCCGTGGCGGGGATGAGGTCGCCTCTGTGGTGGAGGCAGTGGCCCGGCTGCACGTGCGTGGCATCGGGGTCGACTGGACGGCGCTGGTGGGCCGGGATGAGGGTTGGCCGCTGGATCTGCCGACGTACGCCTTCCAGCGCCAGCGTTTCTGGCTGGCCTCAGGCAGTGGATCAGGCGATCCGGCCGGGCTGGGGCTGGCTGAGGTCGGTCACCCGATGCTGGGTGCGGTCGTAGAGGCGCCCGCTTCGGGGGGCGTCCTGTTCGTGTCGCGCTGGTCGCTTGGCTCGCATCCCTGGCTGGCTGATCACGCCGTGGCAGGCTCGGTTCTCGTGCCGGGCGCCGCGTTCGTGGACCTGGTGGTACGCGCGGGCGACGAGGTCGGTTGCGGCCTGCTGAGTGAGCTGGTGATCGAAGCCCCGCTTGTCCTGCCCGAGCGGGGCGGAGTGCAGGTCCGGGTCAGCGTGGGAGAGGTGGACGAGGCCGGGCAGCGCACGGTCCAGGTCCACTCCCGGGCAGAAGACGCGGGCCTCGGAAGCGCGTGGACGCGTCACGTCTCGGGTCATCTGGCTCCCGAAGTCGCGCACCCTGACTTTGAGTTGACGCAGTGGCCGCCCGCCGGCGCGGTTGAAGTGGAGGGCGCGGCGGAGCGGGCGTATGCGGAGATGGCGGAGACGGGATACGGCTACGGTCCGGCCTTCCGTGGTCTGAGCCGGGTCTGGACGCGCGGCGAGGAGGTGTTCGCCGAGCTGGTGCTGCCGGAAGAGGCGGGCAAGGTCGATGGTTTCGGGGTGCATCCGGCGCTGATCGATGCGTGCTTCCATGCCGGGGGCTTCCGTACCGACACGGCTGGGCAGGAGCCGAAGCTCGTCCTGCCGTTCGCCTGGAATGACGTGCGGATCTTCGCGATGGGTGCGGCCGCACTGCGTGTGCACCTGTCGTTCCAGGGTCCGGACACGATCACTGTCCGCATGGCTGACGGCACTGGCGCGCCGGTCGCCTCGGTGGAGTCTCTGGTCTCCCGGCCGGTGCGCTCCGAGCAGATCCGTGCCGGGTCCGGCGTGATCAATGACCAGTTGTTCCGCGTGGTCTGGGGGCCGACTTCGGTGAAGCACCGGGGCGGTTCGCTGAACGCGGTGTCCGTGGCGACTGCCGATGACGTCAGGGCGCTGGCTGCGGAGGCCGAGGTTCCCGGGGTTCTGCTGCTGGATGTCGTCGGGGACGAGCGGGCCGACGCGGCGGAGGTGCGGGACCTGGCGGCCCAGGTGCTGGAGGTGGTGCAGGCCTGGACGGTCGAGCCGGCTCTCGCGGACTCCCGGCTGCTGGCCGTGACCCACGGTGCCGTGGCGGTGGGGGGCGAGGAAGCGCCGATGGACCTGGCGGCCGCGGCGGTCGGTGGTCTGCTGCGTTCGGCACAGGCCGAGAATCCGACGCGGATCGTTCTGATCGACACCGATGACAGCGAGGCGTCGCTGCGGGTGCTGCCGGACGTACTGGCCTCGCGCGAGCTGTATGTCGCACTGCGGGAGGGGGTCGTGCTGGCACCTCGGCTTGTGCGTGCCATGGACGTCGGCGGTGCGCACGCGGGCCGGGAGCTGGACCGCGATGGCACCGTACTGGTCACCGGCGGTACGGGTGCGCTGGGTGCCGTGGTGGCGCGGCATGTGATCGAGACGCATGGTGTGCGCAACGTGCTGTTGGTGAGTCGTCGTGGCGACCAGGCCCCTGGGGCTGGGCTGCTGCGTGAGGAGCTGACGGCTCTGGGTGCGAACGTGCGGGTGGAGGCGTGTGATGTGGCGGACCGGGAGGCGACGGCCGCTCTCCTGGCCTCCATAGCGCCCGACGCCCCGCTGACGGCCGTGGTGCACACGGCCGGTGTGACCGACGACGGTGTCATCACCGCGTTGACCCCCGAGCGCCTGGACACCGTGCTCCGTCCGAAGGTCGACGCCGCGCTGGTGCTGGACGAGCTGACCCGGGACCTGGACCTGGCGGCCTTCGTGCTCTACTCGTCCGCGGCCGGCACCATCGGCAATCCCGGGCAGGGCAACTACGCGGCGGCGAACGCCTTCCTCGACGCTCTCGCCGAGCGCCGCCGGGCCGCCGGACTCCCGGCCACCTCACTCGCCTGGGGTTGGTGGGGCAAGAGTTCCGAGCTCACCGGCCATCTCGACGAGGTCGACCTCAAGCGGATCAACCGAATGGGGATCGTCGCCTTCACCGACCAGGAGGGCATGGAGCTCTTCGACACGGCGCTGTGGGCTCAGGACGCGGTACTCGTCCCGGCCAAGTTCGACTTCGCGGCCATGCACGCCCAGCTGGAGCCCGGCCATCTGCCTCTGATGTTCCGCGGTCTCCTGAAGGCGGGCCGGCGGTTCGCCCAGGACGAGGCGAGCGGCGTCGGCAAGCTGGCGGAGGAGCTGGCGGGTGCCACGAAGGCCGAGCGGGAGCAGATCGTGCTCGGCATGGTGCAGCGCGAGACGGTGGCGATCATCGGCTATCTGTCGGCCGATGACTTCGGGCCGGAGACCGGACTGTTCGACATCGGCTACGACTCGCTCACGGCGGTGGAACTCAGGAACCGGTTGTCCGAGCTCACCGGGCTGCGGCTGCCGCCCGGCTTCGCCTTCGAGCACCCCTCGATCAAGGAACTCGCCGAGCAGCTGCTCGAACGACTCGACGACGCCAGCTGATCCGCCGGACCATCAGAAGGAGATCGACCTTGTTCGACAAGAACACGTACCTGGAGCGCATCGGCTACTCGGGCTCGGCCGAGCCGACGCTGGAGACGCTTCGGGAGCTGCACCGCAAGCACCAGACGAAGTTCCACTACGACAACGCGTACGTCGGGATCACGGACTTCCTCCGGTTCGACCTGGACGACATGTTCGTCACCACCGTCCTGAAGGGCCGAGGCGGAATCTGCACGGACCTCAACTTCCTGTTCGCCCGCCTCCTCGAGGAGCTGGGGTTCGACGTGAAGCTGGTGGCCGCCGGCATCCTCTTCCCCGGCGGGCACTGGGGACCTGACGTCGAGCACGCCGTCATGGTGGTCCGCCTCGACGGTGAGGACTGGCTGACGGACGTCGGCTACGGCGGGGTCTCCATCGTGGAACCGCTGCGCATGTCGGGTGAGACCGATTCCCAGGACGGTACCGAGTTCCAGCTGCTGCGCGACGGCGACCACCACGTCCTGCGGTACCGCACCCGCGGCAAGGACTGGCGGATCGCGTACCGGGTCACGACGGAGGCACGGGACCGGAACGAGTGGAACGTGCTCACCGAGCTGAACACCATCCACAAGGACGTGCTCGTCCGCCGGCGCCGCTGTGTCACCGACAACGGCCAGGTCATGCTCACCGCCAACCTGATCGTCTCGATCGAGGACGGTGTGGAGTCCTCCCGGCTGGTCCGCGACCCGGCCGAGCTGGAGAAGGTCGTCAGCCGGTACTGGGGCTGAGCGGCGGGTTCCGGGTGACCGGAAGCCCCACCGGTGCCCCCTGGCCGCCCCTCACCGATAGGGGCGGCTAGGGGGTGCGGCAGGGGGTTGTGAGGGGCGCGGCCGTCTGGGTGAATGAGCCGGAACTGCGAGACCAGGGACTTCAGGAAAATGGTTCAGGTAAATCCCGACGACCCCCGGTACGCCGATCTCCAGATGCGCGGCTATAACCGTCGTTTCGTCGGTGCGCCCGGAAGCGTGCATGTGGTCGGCGACACCGATGAGGTGGTCGATGTCGTGAACAGCGCCGTGCGGCACGGAAGACGGATCGCCGTGCGAAGCGGCGGCCACTGTGCCGAGGGTCTGGTCGACAACCCGGAGGTCGATGTCGTCATCGACCTCTCTCTCATGGACTCCGTCTCCTACGACCCGGCCAGACGGGCCTTCGCCGCACAGGGCGGCGTCCGTCTGGGACGGCTCTACAGTGTGCTCGACCTGGGTTGGGGCGTCACCCTTCCGGGCGGCGCCTGCCCGGAGGTCGGCGTCGGCGGTCATGTGACCGGTGGCGGCCACGGGGTGCTGTCCCGTCTGCACGGTTACGTCTCCGACCACCTCTACGGCATCGAAGTCGTGGTGGTCGATGACGACGGGACGGCGAAGGCCGTCGTCGCGACCCGGGAGCCGGACGATCCGAACCGCGACCTCTGGTGGGCCCACACCGGGGGCGGCGGCGGCAACTTCGGTGTCGTCACCCGCTTCTGGTTCCGCGCTCCGGGGGCGGACGGCACCGATCCGGCCGCGCTGCTGCCCCGTCGGCCGGCCCGGCATGTGTCCGCCGCGGCGATGTGGCAGTGGGACGACTTCGACGAGGACTCGTTCGCCACGCTGCTGGACAACTTCATGGCGTGGAGCGCTCGGAACAGCGCACCGGACACCTCGACGGCGGCCCTGCACGCGGAGGTCGCGGTGCTGCACCGGGACTCCGGCATGCTGATGCTGACCGGCCGTGTGGACCCGTCGGTTCCCGGGGCCGAGAAGCTCCTGGACGGGTACCTCGCCGAGGTGACGGCCGGCCTGCCCGAGCCCAGCACGACCACGAGCGAGGACGAGCCCTGGCTGTACAAGGTGCTCAACGTTCCGGACGCGGGTGAGGCGTTCGGCCTTGAGGCGTCCCGACTGCGCTCCAAGATCAAGGCGGCGTACCTGCGCAAGCCGCTCGAAGCCGAGCAGGTCCGGACGGTCTACCGGTACCTGACGGACGTGGACTACGGCTATCCGGCCGCCGGACTGATGATCGCGGCCTGGGGCGGCCGGATGAACGTGCTCGCCCCCGCCGACACCGCCGTCCCGCAACGCGACTCGATCATGCAGCTGTCGCTGATCAACTCGTGGAACGACCAGGACGCGGACGAGAAGCACCTGACGTGGATCCGGCGCTTCTACCGCGATCTCTTCGCCGCGACGGGCGGGGTTCCGGTGCACGACGACCGGACCGGCGGGTCCTACATCAACTGGCCCGATACCGACCTGCTGGATCCCGATTGGAACGCCTCCGGTGTTCCCTGGTCCACGATCTACTACGGCGACAACTACCCGAAGCTGCAACAGGTCAAGGCGCGTTGGGATCCGCGCGGGGTGTTCCGGCACGCCTTGTCGATCGAACCGCCTCAGGACAACCGGCAAGGAGCACCATGACCGTCACCGATGCCCAGAGCGCGCTGTGGATCCGACGGTTCCGTCCGGCGCCCGACGCACCGGTCAGGCTGGTGTGTTTTCCCCACGCGGGTGGTTCGGCCACCTTCTTCCTGGAGTTGGCCAAGGACCTCGGCCCGGACGTCGAGGTTCTGGCCGTGCAGTATCCCGGGCGCCAGGACCGCAGGAAGGAGCCGCTGATCGAGACCGTCGCCGGTCTGGCCGAGGCGGCGGCCGACGCGCTGCTCCCGTGGGCCGACCGCGGACTCGCCCTGTTCGGCCACAGCCTCGGCTCGATCGTCGCGTACGAGGTGGCGCGGTTGCTGCGGGACAAGGGGCACGCGCCGGTCGCGCTGTTCGCCTCGGGACGCCGCGCCCCGTCGATCGAGCGGACGGAACTCGGCAGCGACGTGGACGACGACACTCTCCTGCGCACCCTGCGGACCCTGGGCGGCACCCCTGCCATGGTGTTCGAGGACAAGGAGCTCGTGCGGCTCGCCCTGCCGGCGATCCGGGCGGACTACGCGGCGGCGGAGACGTACCGGCATCGGCCGGGTCCGCCGTTGAGCTGCCCCCTGACCATGCTGACCGGAGAGGACGACCCGATGGTGTCGCCGCAGGACGCGGTGGCCTGGCGGGAGCACACGTCCGCCGAGTTCGACCTGATCACGCTGCCGGGCGGGCATTTCTACCTCACCGACCAACATGCGGCCGTGACCAGGGCGATCACGGATCGGCTCGCAGGGCTCACCCGTCCGGTCTGACCGCGATGAGCGACCACCAGCCACCTCTCGGCGGCGCGGAACTCCGTGCCGCCGCCGACGGATTGGCGGAACTGCCGCCGTTGGTCCAGGTGGCCGAGTGCGAGCTGCTGCGCCGACGGATGGCGGCGGTGGCGCGTGGCGAGGCGGTTCTGCTCCACATCGGCCAGGGCACCCTGCCGGCTCCCGCTCCGAGCGAGGGCTCACTGGGCGAGCGTCTGGGAATCCTGCTCCAGCTGGCGAACGTCCTGGCCTACGCCACCGCCCTGCCCGTCATCAGGATCGGCTGGATGATCGGGCAGAGTGCGGGGGCACGCTCGGCGCGCGAGATGTACGACGGCTCCGCGCGCGCCCTCAACCTCATCCGGGCGGCCATCGCCGGGTGGTCGCCCGACCGGCGTCGGACCCACGACCGGATCCGCGCCTTCGCTGCGGGCTCGGAGCGGGGTGCGCGGCACGGGGACCGGGCGGAGGAGACCGCCCGTGGCCTGGCGTTCCTCCGGGCCTGCGGCGTCGACCCGGACAGGCTCGCCGGCGGTGAGTTCTTCGTCGGGCACGAAGGTCTGCTGCCGGAGTACGAAGTGGCACTGACCCGGTGCGATGGCGATCGGCGCCCGTACGCCACCAGCGGCCATCTGCTGTGGATGGGCGATCCCGCCGGTGGCGCCGACGGCACACTCGTCGAGCACTTCGCGCGGATCCGCAATCCCATCGCCGTCGTCCTCGGGCCGACCGCCGAGCCGGACCAGGTGCTCGGACTGCTCGACCGCCTCGATCCGTGCCGTGAACCGGGCCGTCTGACGTTCGTGCTGCGGGCGGGGGCGGGGCGGATCCGCGACGTGCTTCCCACGTTGGTCGAGAAGGTGACAGCGGAAGGTGCCTTGGTGTGCTGGGTGAGTGACCCGGTGCGAGGTAATGCCGAGCGCACCGCGAAGGGTTGGTCGGCCCGCCGGTTCGATCGCGTACTTGACGAAGCGCGGGCGTTCGTGGAGGTCCATCAGGCGCTCGGTACCCACCCCGGCGGTGTGTCCTTCGACACCGGCGGCCGACGCGCGACCGGCCCGGCCACCGGCCGGGCCGAGGCGCCGGGCGGCCCGCTCAGCGGGGACCAGTCGCTCGATCTGGTCTTCACGCTGGCCGAGGCGTACCGCGAACGGGCCGGAGCTGACGGGCCGTTGTCATCGAATGACACAGCGGCAGCAATTGCCGCTGCGAAGCTGAGACCGGACTGAGCTCTTCGAGTTGACGGATTCGATCACACACTGGCAATCGTCGATCTTCGTGACTAGCATGTCGATAGGTCGGAGTAAGCCATTTCGGACGGTAGGTGATCGAGCTTCGAGTGGCCGTCGGGTGATTGTTATGAGGGTTATTCACCTTGGCGACACTTCTGCCGAAAGGTGACGTTTGGTCACCCAATTGAGCGTTACCTAGGGGAGTGGTCCTTTGCAGACCAAGTCGTTGTGCGGGCTCGGCGACGACCTGAGGCGATCGATCCTGCGCCACATGCTCATCGCGCGGGGGGTGGACGAAGAGGCGCGCCAGCTGCAGAAGCAGGGCGCACTCGACCTCTGGCTCTCCTGCCAGGGGCAAGAGGCTGCGCAGGTGAGCTCCGCCCTCGCCGTCGGACCCGAGGCCACCATATTTCCCAGCTATCGGGAGCATGCGGTCGCCCTGACCCGCGGTGTGCCGGCGGACGAGCTCCTCGCCCAGTGGGCCGGACGCACCCTATGCGGATGGGACCCCCGGGACCGGCGATTCTTCCCTTATACCCTTGTTCTTGCCGCGCAGACGCTGCACGGCGTCGGATATTCGATCGGCCGGCGCTTGCAGGGAATGGACGATTTCGTCGTCGTTTATGTGGGTGACGGTGCGACAAGTGAGGGCGACATGTCGGAGGCCATGAATCTGGCCGCCGTCGAGTCGGCATCGGTTCTCTTCATTTGCCAGAACAATGGCTGGGCGATTTCCAAGCCCTCCGGCGAGCAAATGCTGACCACGGTGGCGGACCGAGCCCGCGGATTCGGGATCGAGTCCTCGCTGATCCCGGGCGGCGATCCGGAGCTGGTCCACCGCGAGTGCGTGCGGGCCGTCGACCACGTCCGGAACCGGCGGTCGCCCTACCTGATCGAGATGCGGGTCGGGCGCATTCACGGTCACTCGACCTCCGATGCCCAGGAGGTCTACCGCGGCGAGGACGACATCGCACGCGCGGCCGCCGCCGACCCGGTCGCGGCGTACGCGGGCCGGCTGACCGAACTGGACGTCGTGGACGCCGAGTGGCTGCGGGACGTCGACGCGGAAGTACGCGACATCCGGGCGCAGTTGATGAAGAGGTACGCGTCATGAGTTCGCGGCGACCCACGCCTCTGGCGGAGACGATCAACACCACCCTGGCCGATCTGCTGGAGCGCGACCCGAAGGTGCTCCTGGTGGGTGAGGACATCGGCCGACTGGGCGGGGTGTTCCGGGTCACCCGGGGCCTGCAGGAGAGGTTCGGCCGGGAGCGGGTGCGTGACGCGCTGCTCGCGGAGTCGACGATCGTCGGCCACGCCATCGGTCTCGCGATGTCCGGGCTGACACCGGTCTGCGAGATCCAGTTCGACGGCTTCACCTACCCCGCGGTCAACCAGCTCGTCACCCAGGCCGGCCGGATCGTCAACCGATGGAACGGGAACATCCGGCTGAACCTCGTGGTGCGCATCCCTTCGGGCGGTGGCATCCGGGGCGTGGAACACCACAGCGAGTCGAACGAGGCCCTCTTCGCACGCGTCCCCGGCATCTCGGTGGCGTACCCGTCCACCGGTGAGGACGCCGATCAGATCCTGCGGCACGCGGTGGGGATGGGCTCGCCGGTGGTGATCTACGAACCGATCAGGCTGTACTGGCGCCGCAACCTGCCCGGCCGCGTCGGCGGACCGCCGGTGTCGCCGACCTCGGCCCGGATCGTCAGGCCCGGCACGGATGTGACCGTGGTGACCTTCGGGGCGATCACGAACGATGTGCTGGCGGCGGCGGAGGCGCTCGGCCCGTCGGTCGATGTCGAGGTGGTGGACCTGCGCTGGCTGGCGCCGATCGACATGACGACCGTCCTGGAGTCGGTCGCCCGGACGGGCCGGCTCCTGGTCGTGCACGAGGCGACCAAGGACGTCGGTATCGGTGCCGAGGTGGCCGCGGCGGTCTCCGAGAGCGGATTCGCATCACTCAAGTGCGCGATCAGGCGACTGGCGCCGGAGCGCCGCGACTATCCGCCGGCCGACTTCGAGCCGGGCTACCAGATCGGCGTCGATCAGATCAAGGAAGAAGTGCTGAGGATGGTCAAGTGAGTTCGGCGGATTTCGAGGGACGCGTTCCGAGCTTCGGCCACGGGCTCGCCGAAGCCCTGCTCGTCGCATGGGTCGCCGGGATCGGGGACCGGGTGGAGCGCGGGGACGTGATCGCGGAGGTCGAGACCGACAAGGCGACCACGGAGATCGTCGCGGAGCGGTCCGGGCAGGTCGTCGACCACTGCGTGACCGCCGGATCGATCGTCAAGTCAGGTGAACTGCTTTATCGGCTGGCCGGGGATCGGCCGACCGGGGAGGACATACAGGATGAGTGACATCGAACGCCGGGTATCGGACATCATGCTGGCCAAGCTGCGGGTCCGCGAGCCGTCGCTTGAGCCGACGGACTTCGACAAGTCGATCTACGACCTCGAACTCGACTCGCTCGACGTCGTCGAGCTCACGCAGGTCCTGGAGCGGGAGCTGAAGGTCCAGGCCGATCGCAGGAAGATCGGGAGCCTCATGCTGCTCGAGGAGTTCCGGTCGTACTTCGTCCTGCTCGCGACCCGGTGATGGCCGCGGGGATCGTCGACATCGCGGTGCCGGAGGTGGGCACGCCGATCGACAACTCGTACTTCGAGTCGATCGGGCTCACCGACGAATGGATCAAGCGGCGCAGTGGCATCTCCACGCGCCGCTGGCTGCCGGAGGAGACCTCGCTGGCGGAAGTCGCCGCCGAGGCCTGCCGGCCGCTCGTGAGCCGTCAGAGCGACCCTTCCGCCATCGGCGCGCTGATCGTCGTCAGCACATCGGTCCGTCAGCGGGTGCCGGGCATCGCCCAGCAGGTCGCCACCCTGGCCGGACTGGACACGTCGGTCCTGGCGTTCGACATGAACGCGGCCTGCTGCGGCTTCGTCTACGCCCTGACCACCGGTCTGTCGCTCTGCGACGCGGGTCAGGCCCGGTCGGTCATGGTGTGCTCGGTCGAGGCCATGTCGACCATGGTGGACAAGACGGACCGGCAGACCGCCTGCATCTTCGCCGACGGCGCCGCCGCCGTCCTCCTGTCGGCACGCGAGGAGTTCGCGCCCTTCAGGCACCTGGCCGGGGGCGACGGTACCCAGACGGGCCTGATGTGCCAGACCGAGAACGGCGGAATCCATCTGGACGGTGCCGCCGTGTACGACCGGGCGGTACAGCGCATGACCGAGACCGCGGAGCGGCTGTGCTCGTTCGACCCGCGCCCCTCGGTCCTGGTCGGGCACCAGGCGAACGGCCGGATCCTGGAACAGGTCCGGTCCTTCACCGCGCCGCTGGGAGTGCCTTTCCTCAACAGGATCGAGAAACACGGCAACACCTCGTCCGCCTCGATTCCACTGGCGTTCGGCGGCGCGCTCCAGGACGCTTCGGTGCCCTCGCGGGGACGGCTGGGTGCCGTCGCCTACGGGGCCGGCGAAGCCTGGGGCGGGGTTTCGGTGAGTTACGGCATCGGCTGACAGCCGACAGTGCCGTCATTTCTTTGGAGGTCGTTATCTACTCGCCAGACGCCTGGGTGCTCCGGGCCGGGGAGACCGCCGGGCTGTCGGCCGACAAGGACGACTGCGCGCTGCGCCGCGAGGTCTTCCCGTTCGGACCGCTGGAAGCCGGTGAGGTTCTGGTGGAGCCGATTCTCGGCTCCTGGGAAGCCAACATCGAGCACGCGCTCGCCCGTTCGCCGATCGACATCTGCCGAAGCCGTGGTGAGCAGGCGGTGGTCGTCGGAAATCTGGGCGTGGTGCGGGTGGTCAAAACCCATTCGGCCCGCTCGGGAAAGAAGCTCCGGGAGGGTGACCTGTGCCTGCTCCTGCCGTTCGGCAAGTGTGACCCGTACGGTTACGCGGAGCTGGCATACGGGTACGACGCACCGCACACCATAGGCCTCATGGCCACCCTGTCGAAGATCGACGAGCGGCTGCTCCTGCCGATCCCCGCCGACACCACCCACTCCCTGGAACAGTGGGCGACCTACGGCCGGTACTTCACCGCCTGGGACAACTGGCATCGGGCCCTGGCGTGCTGGCGCACCCAGATCCCCGACGACGACCCGGGGAACCACCTGGTGTTCGGCTGGGGCGGCGGAGTCGCCTTCGCGGAGCTGCTGCTCGCCCGGCGCGCCGGATTCCGGGTGGCGATGACCGCGGGCTCGGACGAGCGCCTGGCCTTCCTGCGGGACCACGGCATCATCCCGGTCGACCGGAGGAAGTTCCCCGATCTCTCGCTGCCGTCCAGGCGCGGCGCGCCGGACCCTGAGGCGCACCGTCGGCATCGCACGTCGCGGGCCGCCTTCCTGGAGCTGGTCGACGAGCTCAGCGGGGGCAAGGGCGTCGCGATCTTCGTGGACAACATCGGTGAACCGCTCTACGGCACGACCGTGCCCGCGCTGGCCAGGCAGGGAGTGATCACCACCTGTGGCTGGAAGGCGGGCATGCGGCTGACGAATCTGCGCGGCGCGGAATGCATCAACCGGCACATCCATGTGCACACGCACGTCTGGCGCCTCCAGGACTCGCCCACGATCCGCGATTTCCAGGAGTCCAGCGGGTGGATCGGGCCCGCCGAATCCACCGTCGTCTACGACTTCGACCGGATTCCGCAGCTCGCCGACGACTACGCACAGGGCAGGATCGGTTCATATTTCCCGCTGTACCGGGTGAACCCGGAATAACGGATAAACGGAACGGAGAGCACGACCATGGGGGAACAACGGGGGATGATCGAACGGGATGCGGCCCTTTCGACGTTAAAGGGACTCTTTGCCGATTCTCGGGGTGGCAAAGGTCAACTGGCCATCGTCCACGGCCCGCTGGGAAGTGGAAAGAGCGAGCTGATGTGCGGCTTCCTGGAAGCCGTCGAGGAGTGCCCGGCGCTCGTGCTCAGTGCCACGGCATCCCGCTGGGAGAGCACGCTGCCTTTCGGAGTGCTCTCCCAGCTCTTCCAGAACAGCCGGATACCGCACTCCGTCCGGGCCGATCTGAACCGGATGTTCATCGCCCTGACAGAGCGGGAGCAGAGCCTGGATCCGGAGTCGGCCGACCTCTTCCCGGTCGACATGTTCGCGGATCTCCACAAGACCCTGCTGGTCCTGACCGATCTGGCGGAGCGCACTCCGCTGGTGATCGGCATCGACAACCTGCACTACATCGACGGGCCGTCCCTGCGCTGGCTCGCCTACGTCCTGCCCCGGCTGCGCTTCACCCGCGCGCTGGTGGTCCTGACCGACGACGACGCGCGCGGCCCGGCCGACTCCTTCCTGCGGTCCGAACTGCTCCAGCAGCCGAACGTCCACCGGATCCCGGTGGGCCCGCTGACACCGGAGGGCGTGACGCGCCTGATAGCCAGGGACCTCGGCGATGGGGCGGCGTCCCGGCTCGGCGACGAGTTCGCGGCGGTGAGCGGCGGCAACCTGCTGGTGCTGAGGCACCTGATCCGGGACGCCCGCACCGGGGGCGAGGAGTACGGCCAGGGGTACAGCGCCGCCCTGCGCAGCTGCCTGAACCACTGCGCCCCGGTGGCGCTCGCGGTCGTGCGTGCCCTCGCGGTGCTCGGCAGCGGCGCTTCGCCGGCCGAGCTGGCGCGGCTGGCCGACGCCGATGAGTGGGAAGTCAACCGCGCGCTCCGCTCGCTGAACGACGCGAGACTGCTCGACGGCACCGCGTTCAGGCATCCGGCGGCGGCGGTCGACGTGCTGGACACCATGTCGGTGACCGAGCGCTCCGAGCTCCATACGCGGGCGGCCGATCTTCTGCACGGCATGGGCGCGCCGACGGTCGCCATCGCCGAACAACTCGGCAACGCCGATTCCGCCGCCCAGCCCTGGGCCGTGGACGTGCTGGTGGCCGCCGCACGCGAGTCGCTGACGGCCAACCGGGTCCAGACCGCGGCCGGCTATCTGCGCCTCGCCGAGCGGACCGCCGCCGGCTCCCCGGCCGTGGCCGCGATCCGGGTGCAGCTCAGCCGGATCGGCTGGCAGGTGGATCCGGCCTCGGCGTCCCGGAGCCTCCCCGCGGTGACCGCGGACGCCTCGGCGGGACGCCTGGCACCGTGCGACGTGCTGGAGCTGATCTGGGAGCTCTCCTGGTACGGCGAGGTCGGCGCGGTGGCGGACGCGCTGGACGGACTGCGCTGCCGAGGGCAGGAACCGCAGGGCGTCGGCGCGGAGGACGCGCAGGGAGTCCTCTCCTGGCTGGCCTGTCTCTACCCGTCGTACGCCTCCGCGCGCAGGCCCGTGGCCACCGGACCCGGTGAGAGCGGCGGAGCGTGCCGGCTGGCCCCGTGGCTGACGGCGGGCTCGCTGGCCGGCGGTTTCCTCCGGGGCCGGTCCGAGGACGTCGCCGCCCAGGCCGAGCAGGCCCTGGAGAACCTGATACTCGAGAACGACTCCTTGTGGAGCGGAGAGGTGGCCCTGCTCGCCCTCCTCGTCCTGGTGTACACCGACCGGCTCGATGCCGCGGCCGGCCACTGCGACCGTCTGCTGGCGGAAGCCGGCGTGCGCCACGCGCCGGCCTGGCAGGCGGTGTTCACCGCGGTGCGGGCCGAGACGGCCCTGCGCCAGGGGAACCTGAAGCAAGCCGCCCGCGATGCCCAGGCCGCCCTCGACATCGTCCCGGCCCAGGGATGGGGCGTCGCGCTGGGACTTCCGCTCGGCTGTCTGATCCTCGCGCACGTGCGCATGGGCCGGCTCGACGTGGCCGCGAAGTACGTCGCACAGGGCTTCCCGAGCACCATGCTGCAGAGCCGCTACGGGCTGCACTACCTCTACGCCCGTGGGCACTACCGGCTGGCGAGCGGCCATGCCCAGTCGGCGCTGGCGGACTTCCTGGCCTGCGGCGAGCTGATGGACTGCTGGGAGATCTACGGGACCGGGCCCGTGGCGTGGCGGACGAGTGCCGCCGAGGCCTGGATCAAGCTCGGCGACCGGGACCAGGCGAAGCACCTGGTGCGGGACCAGCTCAGCAGGCTCTCGCCGGGCAGTGCCCGCGTCCGCGGGCGCTCCCTGCGGCTGCTGGCGGCCGCCAGCAGCACACAGCAGCGCCCGCAGCTCCTCGAAGAGGCGGTGGACCTGCTCCACGACTGCGGGGACAAGTTCGAGCTGGCCCTCGCCCTGATCGATCTGAGCCACGCCTTCCAGAAGGCCGGTGACCTGCGGGGCGCCCGGCGTCTGGCGCGCAGGGCGTGGCACGCGGCGAAGGCCATCGGCGCGGAGTCGCTCTGCGCGCGGGTCGCCCCCGAGTACCGGGAGAAGCACCCCGCGGCCGTGCCGAAGAAGAACACGAAGGCGCTGTCCGCCCTCTCCAAGCAGGAGCGGCGCGTGGCCATGCTGGCCTCGGAGGGCTACACCAACCAGGAGATCGCCGATCAGCTCTTCGTCACGAAGAGCACGGTGGAGCAGCACCTCACCCGGGTGTTCCGCAAGCTCAACGTGCAGCGCCGCCAGGAGTTGAGCCAGTCCGCGTGAGCCGTACCACCGAGGGGAGCGGGCCGCGCGAGGCCGCCCACAGGGGAACCGGCCGGTCCTGTAGGGTTGCCACACGCGGCCGTTCTCGGCGCCGTGACAGTCGTCCCAGGCCCGGTCGCACCAGTGACCTTCCAGCCCCTGAGGCGAGGCAGATGACGTTCAAGCTCACCGTGGCCGAAGAGGTTCACACCCTCGCGCCCACGTTCACGCATGTCGCGATCGAGGCGTACGGCCTTGTCAACGGCCCTAGTTCCGAGGAGAGTTCGGCCTTCCTCGACGAGGCCGCTCGCCGCCTGGCCGTACGCCTGGACGGACGTGCTCCGCACGAGGACCCGCACATGGCCTCCTGGCGGGACACGTACACCGCCTTCGGTTCCAAGCCCTCGCGCACCCGCAACTCGGCGGAGGCACTGGCCAAGCGAGCGCTGTCCGATGCCGGCCTGCCCCGGATCAACCTGCTGGTGGACCTCTACAACGCCATCAGCGTCGCCTACTTGATCCCGGTGGGCGGCGAGGACCTCGACCGCATCGAGGGTGACATGCGGCTGGTGCGCGCCGCGGGAGACGAGGACTTCGCCACCGTGGCCGGTGGCGAGGAGGCGGTCGAACACCCCGACGCGGGAGAGGTGGTGTGGCGCGACGACGTCGGCGTCACCTGCCGCCGCTGGAACTGGCGTCAGGGTCCGCGCACGCGCCTCACCGAGGAGACGACGTCCGGTCTCTTCCTGCTGGAGAGCCTGGCCCCGATGCCGGTGGCCGAGCTGGAGACGGCCGCCGCCGAACTGGCCGAAGCGCTGGCGAAGTTCAGCCCTGGCGCCCGCATCGAGGTGCACGCCCCGGCGTCCGCGTAGGGCGGCGGTAGGCGGCGGGAACCAGTCGCTGTCCCGGCCGGTCGTGCGGCCGGCCGGGACAGCGCCGGGCGGGTCAGACGAGCTGGACGGTCTGCTCGTAGTCGAGGCGCGGCAGCCGCGTCGACCAGGCGTCCGGGGCGGGCTTGCCGATGTTGACCACGAGGATGGAACGCCAGCGGCCGTCGGGGAAGAACTCCTCGTCCACGGCCTTGGCGTCGAAGCCCTTCATCGGGCCTGCGGCCAGTCCGACGGACCGCACCGCAAGGAGGAAGTAGGCGGCCTGCAGCGCCGAGTTGAACGACGCGTTGTCCTCACGCAGTTCGGGATTGGCCTCGAAGGCGTCCTTCAGCTGCGGAATGGCCGGGTACAGCGTCGGCAGGTGCTCGGTGAACCGGGTGTCAAGGGCCAGCACGGCGACGACCGGGGCCGAGGCGCTCTTCGGCTGGTTCGGCGGCGCGAGCAGGGGCACCAGCCGGTCCTTCGCCTCCGGGGTGCGGATGTACAGGATGCGCAGCGGGTTGACGTTGCTGGCCGTCGGTGCCCACTTGAAGAGCTCCCAGATCGCACGCAGCCGGTCGTCGTCGACCGGTTCGTCCGTGAACTTGGAAGCGGTGCGGGCCTCGGTGAAGAGCAGCTCCCGGGCCTCGGGGGAGAGGGCGTAAGGGGAAGGGAGACTGGGGGCGACGGTGTCGGTCGACATGGGTATCCGTTCTGTGTGTCGGTCGGGAGTGGGGGAGCGGAACGTGGACGCGCTGAGGGCGCGGGGCGGCGGCACCGTTTCCCTGGAGCCGGCGAGGTGCCGTCAGTGGGAAGGGTGATCCTGTGCGCCGCGACATCGCGCGTCGTCGAGCCGGAAGAACGCGCGGTAGAGCCCGAGTTGATGGGTCAGCATGGGGGAGCCGGGATGCGTGCGGTGGCCCCGCTCCGCGGCCGCACGGAGCAGTGCCGTCTCCTTCGGCCGCATGATGATGTCGGCCACGACGGCTCCGGGCGGTAGCCGGGTCACGTCGAAGGGGAGCGGGTCGGCCGGGCTCAGGCCGAGCGGTGTCGCGTTGACCGCCAGGTCCGCGGCTTCAAGCCGGGGTGCGGCCGTGCTCCCGGACACCCGGCCCGGGAAGTGCCGCGCCAGTCGGTCGACCACGGCGGCCACCCGGCCCTCGTCGCGGTCGCACAGCTCCAGGTGGGCGACGTCCGCGGTGAGCAGTGCGGCGGCCACCGCGCTGCCCGCACCGCCGGCCCCGACGAGCACGACCCTCCTGCCCGCGGGATCGATCCCCGCGGCGCGCAGGCCCTGGACGAAGCCGGTGCCGTCGAAGTTCTCGGCGAACCAGCTCCCGTCGGGCTCGCGGCGCAGCGCGTTGGCGCTGCCCGCCAGGGTGACCGCCTCGCTCACCGCGTCCGCGTAGCGGCACACGTCCACCTTGTGCGGAATGGTGACGAGCAGACCGTCGAGATTGCCGATCCGCTGTAAGCCGCGGACCACATCGCCGAGATCCCGCGGCGGGACCTGGACGGGGAACAGCACGGCGTCCGAGCCGAGTTCGGCGAAGAGCGGATTCAGCATCCCGGGGGCCCGCACCTGGGACACCGGGTGACCGAGGACAGCGTAGAGCCGGGTCGACCCTCCGATGACCGGCATCGGCGCCGACGACTGAACCGTCACTCCGTCTCCCCCGCCCTAGGCGTGACCATCGGCATGCGATCGTAGCCGAGTTGCTCCAACGGGTACAGAAACGACGGATCTTGACGATGCGTCAGGCAGGGAATCCTCATTACGGGCTCCTCGGAATCGTTTCCTTCCGGGGCTCGGCCACCGGCGTCCGCAGGCGGTCGCCCGCGAAGGCGCTCGCCGCGCCGACCACGGCGGCCACCGGAGCGAGAGCCAGCGCCCCGGTGGGGCCCCAGAGGTCCAGCAGCAGGCCTCCGGCACCGGCACCGGCGGCGGAGCCGAGCTGGAGGGCGGTGCCGGCCCACGCCTGGGTCTCGGCGGCCGTACCCGCGGGCGCGAGGTCGCCCGACCGGCCGTACACGGCGACGAAGGACGGGCCGAAGGAGAAGCCGGTCAGCAGGCAGAGCGGGCCGGCGACCAGCCAGCCCGCCTTGCTGCCGAAGACGAGCGCGGTGGAGAAGAAGGCCAGGACCATCAGCAGCACGGGCAGCCGGGTCGCCCGCTCGGCCAGTGCCGGAGTCATCGCGCCGATCAGCAGCCCGCCCACGATGCTGCCGGCGGCCAGCACGCTCAGGAGCAGTCCGCTCAGCACCTGCGAGTCCTCGCCGCCGTCGGGCGTCGCGAGCGCGATCTCAAGGACGCTCACGGACGTGGCGAAACACAGGGCCGCGCCGAGCAGGAGGACCAGGCGCGGGCTGGCGAGCGGCCCGGCCCAGTGGCGGTCGCCCTGCCGTGCCGAGGACTTGTCGTCGCCGATGTCCTTCGGCAGCAGCAGCATGGCCACCGCGGTGAAGAACAGGACGGCCGCCAGACCGGCCCAGGGGGCGAGGGTGGCGCAGGCGAGCGCGGCCAGCGTCGGGCCGAGGATGAAGCCGGCGTCGGCCAGGACCGAGTCGAAGGCCAGGGCCGTGGGGCGGCTCGCCTCCGTGGTGACCGACCGCCACATCACCCGGGTGACCACTCCGACGGGGGGAGCGGCGAGGTTGCCGAGGAGGGCCGCGGCGACCGTGACCCAGAACGGTCCCCGCAGGTGTTCGTTGACCAGCAGTCCCCCCACCAGGACCGTGTGCACGGCCATGATCGTCCACAGCACCGGGCCGTAGGGGTAGCGGTCGAGGAGGCGCCCCCGCAGCGGGGTGGACAGCCCTCCGAGGGCCGACACGGCCACGACGAACGCGCCCGCGCTGTACGAGCGCTGGTCGGCGACCGCGTACAGGGTGCCCAGGGCGAACATGCCGGCCTGGAGCTTGCCGAAGGCGGCGGCGAGCGCGTAGACGAGGATTCCCGGCTCGGAGAAGAGCGCGCGGTATCCGTAGGAGCGTGCCCCGCTCATCGGGGGACCGGCCCCCCGCGGTCGGCGCCGGCCGGGGTGACGGTCACGTCGATGAGGCCCACGGCCGCCCGTGCCCGCGCGAGCGCGGCGTCGGGGCCGGGGGCGACGGTGATGACCGCCCCGCTGCGGTCGTCGGAGCTGCGCAGCGGGCGGATCGTGGAGCCCGGTTCGAGGACCGTGTACCCCTCCGTCACCCCTTCGTGGCGCAGCGCCTCGTCGAGACCGGAGACGGCGGTGACCGTGCCCTCGGGCGGGGTGAGGAACCAGGTGGCCGAGGCCCTCGTCCCTGGTGCGGGGCGTGGGTCGACGGCCTTGCCCGCGAGCCAGTCGAAGGTCAGCTGCTGGAGGTCGACACCCGTGGCCAGCCGTACGAGTTCGACGATGCCGTCGCCGCCCGGGCGACTGTGGGTCTCGATGACCTTCGGTCCGGCGTCCGTGAGGACGACCTCGGTGTGGGCGACGCCCTCGTTCAGACCGACGGCGTCGAGCAGGGCACCGACCTCGGCGGCCATGGCGGCGTGGTCCGCCGCGCCGACCCGGGCCGGTACCAGATGGCCGATCTCGACGAAGTTGTCGCCCTTGAACTTCTCGGTGACGGCGACCACGTGGTGGCTGCCGTCCGTGCTGAAGGTCTCCACGCTGAACTCGGGGCCCGAGAGGTACTCCTCGGCGATCCAGCGGGACCCCGGCGCGGCCGACGTCGTCACGGACCGGGCCGCGGCCTCGAGCGCGCCGGCGTCGGACACGAGGACGACGCCGCGGCTCGCCGAGCCGTCGACCGGCTTCAGGATGAAGGGGTAGCCGTGCCGGCCCGCGAAGGACCGCAGGTCCTCGGCGTCGTGGACGGCACCGTGGGCCACCGGGACGCAGGCGGAGTGCAGGGCGGCCGTACGCATCCGGTGCTTGTCGTTCATCGTCCGTACGGTGTCGACGGTATTGGCCGGCAGCCCGAATTCCGCGTTGAGGAGCGCGGCGGCCTCCAGGTACCGGTCGACCATGGCGACGACCGCACCGAACGGCTCCTTGCCGTGCAGCTCCCGGGCGGCCTCGGCCATGTTCTCCGGTGTGGGGTCGTCGAGCAGCAGGCACGCGTCGGCGCTGTCGAGGACGGCGCGCGGCGCCCCCGCGGCGGCTCCGAGGTAAGTGAGCGAGAGTCCGGCCGCCTTGGCGGCTCTGACCGGTTCGGGGCGGGTTCCGCCGAGGAGGAGGACGGAGCCGACCGGACGACGGCGGGTGTAGAGCAAGGAGCCACCTCACAGGGTGCGAAGGACGAGCGGCGTGGGCGTGCGAGATCACCGCCCGCGGTTCCGCCCGCACGGCGGCAGGTGCCGCCGTGCGGGGAAGGGTGCGGTGACGACGCGGATCAGCCCCAGCCGAGATCCGGCTCCGGCACGTTGTTCGGGCAGACGGTGCCGCACGAGGCTGGTCTGGCCCGCGTGTCGGCCTGCGTCCACCGGTCGGTGGCTTCGGCGGTCGGCCCTGCCAGGCAGAGCAGCGTCGCCGCCACTAAGGAGCTCTTCAGGATCCCGTTGACAAGTTTCATGCTCGGTTGTTCCCCCGTGCGTGCCCGCGCTTCTGTGCGCATGTTCATTGACCACCTTTCTGATCGCGAAGGGGCGTGTCCATAGCAGGCCCCGGCGGATCTCCGTTGGCGGGAACCTGGTAGGGGCACAAGAGGTGCAAATGGGGACTCTGGTGGCGGGGAGGCCGGCCCCGTCACCGGCGTTGCCGCCGCCCGAAACGCCAGGGCTCTCCCCGTACCAGGGGCGACCGGCGGAGCGCGTCCCCCACCCCTGGACCGCTTACAGCAGCAACGCCCCGGAAGCCGAACCGTTCCGGGCCGCCGCGGGCCGGAGGAAATGGCCTTTGACAAGCTCACACGCGCATGCGAAGTTCGATAGTCGCCGGTCCAGACCCCCCGCTGACCAGCGTAGGTTTGCTCATGTGACAAGGGGTTGTGCATGGCGCGCAGGGGGGACGCGAAGCACCACGAGGGGCGCTTGGGTCGATATGGAGATGCATCTGTCCACGGACATGCGACGTGCGTACGCCCTGGCCGTGCGTCGTCGCGCGGTGACTGCGGAGGGCGTGGGGGAGGAACTCGGTCTCGACGAGGAGGAAGCGGACCGGGTGATCGCGGGCCTGGTGGAGCTGCGGCTGCTCCAACAGGAATCGGAAGGCGGCCTGTTCGCCGCCGTGGCGCCCGACTCGGCCCAGTTGCGCCTCCTCGGGCCGCTGGTGCGCGAGATCTCCGTCATGCAGGAGAAGGCGGACCGTATACGAGCCGATCTCGGTTCACTGCTGCCGGTCTACTGGGAGGAGGCGGAGTCGGCTGCCGGGCAGATCGAGGTGGTCCGCGAGCTGGACGTGGTGCTGACCCTCATCGAGGAGTTCAGCGCACGGGCCACGACGGAGGTGCTCACCTCCCAGCCGGGCGGCGGCCGGCCGGTGGACCAGTTGGAGAACGCCCTGGCGTTCGCCCAGGAGCTGCTGGAGCGCGGGGTGCGCATGCGCACCCTGTACCAGCACACCGCGCAGTTCCACCCGGGCACGGCCGCCTACGTCGAGCATGTGGCGCCGCTCGGCGGGGAGGTCCGCACCACGGCCAACGGCTTCCCCCGCATGCTCGTCTTCGACCGGCGGGTCGCCGTCCTCACGCTGAAGGGGCATGCCCAGGGGGCCCTCGTCCTGCGCAACGAGAACGTCATCGACGTGCTGGTGGACACCTTCGAGCGGACCTGGGTCGGAGCCCGCCCCTTCCCCCTGAGCTACAGCAAGGGCCAGATCGTGCACGTCTCCTCCGAGGTCAAGGACGCCATCATGCGCCTCCTGGTGGCCGGGGAGAGCGACAAGAAGATCGCGGCGCGAGTGGGGCTCTCCCTGAGGACCTGCCAACGGCACATCGCCGACCTGATGCAGGAAATCGGAGCACGTAACCGGCTCCACGCCGGGTATCTGCTGCATGAACAGCTGGTGAAGGGCGACACCGACGACCTCACGTGAATCATCGGCTATCTGGCTAATGTCCAATTTCTCCCCCCCTCGTTTTCCTGCCGACACGTTTTCGATCCTTGATCGCTGTAGACGTGGCGCGACCACCGGGTGAGAGTGAGGAGAGCTTGATCGAACTTGGACCAAGGCTTATTGCGAGAACGTTGAACGGGGATTCTGCAATGCCACGACTTGGCGAGCCGCAGGGGGAAGCAGCGGAAGCCGGATCGAGTGACCGATTAACACGCCCGTGTCTTCTTCTGGTGGGCAGCGGCGGACAATTATGGCGTGAGTACATTCTGAAGTCGGTCGCCGACTCCTACGATCTCTGGCTGTTCGCGCCCAAGGAACCCACTTGGGAATCCCGGTATCTCCGGGGGCACACCATCGTCGACACGCTCGACGCGACCGAGGCGGTGGAATCTGCCGTCCGGCTCGCCCAGGACGTACGGATAGCCGGCGTTCTCTGCTACGACGAGATCCGGGTCCCGATCGCGGCCATGATGGCCGACGAACTGAAGCTGCCGGGCGCGAACGTCGAAGGCGTGCGTGCCTGCCGGGACAAGTACCTCGGACGCCAGGCCCTGGCGGCCGCGGGTGTGGCTCAACCCGCCTCCCACGCCGTCGCCTCGCTGGAGGAGGCGCGCGAGGTGGCGAAGACGACCGGATACCCGGTCGTGCTGAAGCCGCGAGCTCTCGCGGCCAGCGTCGGGGTCGTGCGGGCGGACGGGCCCGAGGCCCTGGAATCCGCCTACTCCGAGGCGGCCGGCTCCTTCTTCGACGAGATTCCGCGCGACCGGGCGTGGGTCCTCGTGGAGGAATACCTGGACGGGCCCGAGGTCAGCGTCGAGAGCGTGTGCCGCGACGGCGTCGTGACCCCGATGTTCGTGGCCCGCAAGGCCCTCGGCTTCGCCCCGCACTTCGAAGAGGTCGGCCACACGGTCAGCGCGGACGACCCGCTGCTGCACGACCCGCAGGTGCGCCGCGTCCTCCAGGAAGCGCACACGGCGCTCGGCCTCGACACGCTGGTGACCCACACCGAGCTGCGGCTGACCCGGACCGGCCCGCGCCTGGTGGAGGTGAACGCCCGCCTCGGCGGCGACCTCATCCCGTACGTGGCCCGCCTGGCCACGGGTGTCGACTACGGCACGGTGGCCGCCGCCCTCGCCACGGGCGCCGAGCCCGACGTGAGACCGGTGCGCACCGGATCGGCCCACGTCCAGTTCCTGTACCCCGAGCACGATCTCGACGTCACCTCCCTGACGGTCGAGGAAGAGCTGCCGGCGGGCGTCCACGAGGTGGTGCCCATGGTGGAGACGGGCCGCCGTCTTCGGCTGCCGCCCCGCGACCATGTGGGTGGACGGTACGCGTACGTGGTCACGACGGGTGCCTCTCCGGAGGAGTGCGCCGAGGCGCTGCGTGCCGCGACGCCCCTCGTCCATCTGACCGGCACCCCGGTGGAGTAGGCCGCCCGGCCCGCTCCGCCCCCATTCCTCTCTCTCGCCCTTTCCTCACCCGGCTGTCCCCGACCGCCCGTCACCCTGACGTGCGCAGACCGTACGCCGGTGGCCGAGGAGCATTGCCGTGCGCCCGCGTCCGGCCCCACCACCATTCCGTTTTGCAGGAAGGCGTCACCGTGTCACGTGTGATCGCGATCGTTTCCGGCGGGCTCGACTCCGTCGTGCTCGCCCATCATCTCCACGCCGAAGGGCATGAAGTACATCTGCTCTCCATCGACTACGGTCAGCGGCACCGCAAGGAACACGACTACGCCCGGATAGCGGCCGACCGCATCGGCGCCGAGCATGAGATCGTCGATCTGTCGAACGTCGCTTCCATGCTTCCCGGATACTCTCTGACGGATTCCCAAGTCGATGTTCCGGATCAGCACTACACGGCGCCCGGAAGTGTTAACGTCGTTCCGAATCGCAATGTGATTCTGTTGTCCGTAGCCTATGGAAAGGCCGCCGCCGTCAAGGCGGATCAGGTCGCCATCGGGGCTCTGGCGGGCGACGCGTCGACCGCACCCGACTGTTCGGCTGAATTCATCGCCACTTTCAACGCGATGGAGAAGGTGGCGTGTGCCGGATACGCGCCGGCGCACCTGGAGGTCGTGGCCCCCTTCATCGATCTCCACAAGCACGACGTCATTCGTCTCGGCGAAAAGCTCGGTGTCGACTGGACCGAGACCTGGAGCTGCTTCAAGGGCACCGAGGTGCACTGCGGAACTTGCGCCGCGTGCGTCGACCGGATCCAGGCGTTCGAGCGCGCCGAGACGACTGACCCCACGGTTTACTTCAAGGAGTAGGTTGATGCTGCACATCACGAAGGAATTCCACTTCTCCGCGAGTCATCGGCTGGATCACCTGCCTTCGGACCACCAGTGCGCCCGGCTGCACGGGCACAACTACATCATCGAGCTGCGGCTCTCCGCGGCCCCGGACCGGCTGACCGAGCCCGGCTTCGTGCGGGACTACGGCGACCTGGCCGACTTCAAGAAGTGGCTCGACCACACGCTGGACCACCGGCACCTCAACGACATCATCGAGGACCGGAACCCGTCCGCCGAGAACATGGCCATGTGGATCCACGAGCAGTGGACGGAGCGCTATCCCGAGCTCACCGCCGTCCGCGTCTCGGAGACCGACAAGACCTGGGCCGAGTACCGGCCGTGAGCATCGTCGTCAATGAGATCTTCGGCCCCACGGTCCAGGGCGAAGGGCCGTCCGCCGGCCGTCAGTGCGCCTTCCTGCGGCTGGGCGGGTGCAACCTGTCCTGCCACTGGTGCGACACCCCGTACACCTGGGACTGGAAGGGGACGAGCGACGAGAAGACCGCGTTCGACCCCCGCAAGGAACTGCACAACAGGGACGCCGACGAGGTAGTCAAGGAACTCCTCGCGCTCGGCACCGAACTCGTCGTCATCAGCGGCGGCGAGCCGCTGAGCCAGCAGCGCCGGCTGCGCCCCGTCCTGAAGGGGCTGCTCGACGCGGGCGTCACCGTGGAGTTCGAGACGAACGGGACCGTCGTCCCGGACGACGAGATCATCACACCGGGAGTGCGTTTCAACGTCTCCCCGAAGCTTTCCCACGCCGGGGACCCCGCGTCCAAGCGGATCGTGCCCGCTGCCCTGCGCAAGCTGGCGCAGACCCCCGACGTGGCGTTCAAGTTCGTCTGCCGCACCACGGACGACCTGGAAGAGGTCAGTGCTCTGCAGGCGGACTTCGGCATCGCTCCGATCTGGATCATGCCTGAGGGCAAGAACGTGGCACACATCAGCCAGCACTTGAGTTCCCTCGCGGACGAGGTCGTGCGGCGTGGCTGGAATCTCTCCACCCGCCTGCACGTCCTGGCCTGGGGCGACAAGAGAGGAATCTGAATGAGCATCGACATGGACGCCGCCGCCATCACCATCCTGGAGCAGGACGAGGCGCAGGGAGGCGACCCGCTCGAGTCCATAGCCCGGCGTCTCCTGATCGAGATCGGGGAGGACCCGGACCGCGAGGGCCTGCTCGACACCCCTCGACGCTACGCGCGTTGGTGGCGCGAGTTCACCGACTACGACGCCGGAAACCTCGAAACCGTCTTCAGCAGTGTCGCCAGCAACCAGACCGTCATGGTCTCCGGCATGCGCGTGTGGTCCCTCTGCGAGCACCACCTCCTGCCCTTCAACTGCGACCTGACGGTGGCCTACCGGGCCCACGACAGCCTCCTCGGGCTGTCGAAGTTCGCCCGGATCGCCCACAAGCACGCGCACAAGCTCCAGGTGCAGGAACGTCTCGTCGCCGACATCGCGGCCGAGATCGAAGAGATCACCAAGTCGCCCGACGTGGCCGTCATCGGCCGCGGAGAGCACCTGTGCATGACGATGCGCGGCATCAAGACGGGGGCGCAGATGACCTCCGCCGTCTTCCAGGGCGTCTTCCGCGAGAACAGCTTCGAGCGGACCGAGCTGCTCAGCCTGATGAACGGCTCCTGAGTCGTGCACCGCTGACGACCTGCCCTGTGGCCGTTCATCGTTGTCGGAGAGGCGCTGATGCCTGTGTCCGAGAAGGACCAACTCACGGGCAGGCCCTATGCGAAGGGGTACACCGCCCCTTCGCGGCTTCGCCCGGACATCAAGGACGCGCACCGAACGCGTCTTTGGGTCACTGCTTCCTGCGCACTGTCAGACCACCTCGTCGCCGGCCTGCTGGCAGCCGGCGCGGCCTGGCTCATCGTGAACCACCCGCTCGCCTCGATCGTCCCGGCGCTGCTCGCCGGGGTGGTCATCGCCCGCCAGCTGCGGGCTCTGGAGAACCTCGTCCATGAGGCCTCCCACTACAACTGGAGCAGGCACCGGCGGCGTCTGAACGACGTCCTGGGCTATCTGCTCGCCGCCGCCCCCACCGGGAGCCGGATCAGCGCGTACCGGACCAGCCACCTGCTCCACCACGGCCGGTTCGGTACGGCTGAGGACCCCGACAGATACCGGTACGCCGAACTCGACCTGGAGGCACTGCCCCGCACCTCGGTGAGGGCCTTCGCCGCCGGCGTGTGCACTCGGCTGCTGCGCTACCAGTGGGGCTGGCTGCGGGAGTTGCGTACCAACGCGCTCGCTCCGCTGGTGACACTGCTGTGGAGCGTCGTGTGCGTGGGGGCACCCACCGCCCTGCTGATCGACCCGCGCACCGGCGCCGTCGCGTCCGCGGTCTGGCTCTTCGCGCACTTCGTGCTGCTGCCGCCCCTGCGACTGGTCGCGGAGGCGGACGAGCACGTGTACTCCGACGCCCGCACGGTGTTCGACGCGACCGTGTCGAACACCGGGCGTCTCCAGCGCTGGCTGTTCCACCCGCACGCGGACGGCTATCACACCGTTCACCACATGTGGCCGGGCATCCCGCACCACGCATTGTCCCGCATCCACCACCTCCTGCTGTCCGAGGACGAGGAGTTCGCCCGGCGGATCAGAACACGGGACAGGGTCCTGACATCGCCCGGAGACCTGTCTCCGGGCGGACCGGCCCGCGAAGCCGCCACGCCGCGCGAGCCCACGTCACCGCCCCCGCCCCGCAAGATCAAGAGTTCTCTGTGAGCCAAGGAGTAGACGTGGCACTCGCCGTACGGGAAAAGCACGTGGCACAGCCCGCGCTCCGGCTCACGCAGGACGAGGCGGGGGCCCTGTGGGAGCTGTCGAAGAGAGCGGTCGGACTTCTCGACCCCTCGCGCCCCCGCGAACTGTCGGAGTTCCTCCCCGACTTCCCCGTTCAACTGCGGGACGCGCTGGTGGACTTCCGTGAGGGTACGTCGAGCAGCGGATACCTGCTCGTCAAGGGGGTGACGACGGGCGACCTCCCCGACACGCCCCTCGCCTACGGGACGCGGGCGCTCGTCGGGCATGCCAGCAACGGCACGCTCGCCCTGGTGGGGGACGTACTGGGCAGTCTCATCGGCTACGCCGACGAGAAGAACGGCGACCTCCTCCACGACGTGCATCCGGTGCGCGGGGAGGAGCACCGGATGGAGAACAGCGGCTCCGTCGCCTTCGACTTCCACACCGAGAACGTCCACCACCCCCTGCGGCCGGATTTCCTCGGGCTGCTGAGCCTGCGGCAGGGGTACGAGGACACGGCGACCCGCGTCGCCTCGGTCAGGCACGCCGTCGCCCACCTGTCCGAGGCCGAGATCGACGTGCTGCGACGGCTGCGGTTCCGCAGCCTGTTCCCGACCTCGTTCACCCGGGGCCGGTCCGGTGAGCGGCCCGCGACGGCGGAGCACCGGGTCCTCTTCGGCGATCCCGGCTACGAGTTCCTCCGTTTCGACTCGTTCAACACCAAGCCGGCCGGCGTGGGGGCGGAGCAGGCCCTGGAGGCCCTGGCCGAGGCCCTGGAGGCCGTCTGCGTCGAGGTCGTCCTGGAGCCCGGCGACCTGCTGATCGTCAACAACCACATCGCGGCCCACGGACGGTCCGCCTTCACCCCCCGCTACGACGGGCGCGACCGGTGGCTGCGCCGCTTCTACTCGCACCGCGCGGTGCCGGGCTGGGCGCGCTTGATGATGCCGAGCGAGCGGGTCCTGCCCGCGACGGGGGACATCCAGGGCATTTTCTGACCCACCGCCCCTCCACCACCGCGGGCGGGTGCCCACCCGCCGCGCCTTCCCCTGCCTCACAGGAGTTCGCCCCACTCATGTCTGTCAACGAATCGCCGGCCGTTCTGCTTCTGGATCCGGTCCGTACCGGTGCCCACTACAAGACCGAGGCACGCCGTCGCGGCTTTAAGACGATCTCCGTGTACACGGTCGCCCAGGAGGTGATCGCGGAGAACTGGCCTGATCACGCGGACGGCGACGACTTCACGGTCTACTCCGCCGACGCCGACGAGATCCTCGCCCGGATCGACTCGCTCGGGGTGCGGCTCATCGGTGTGGTCCCGGCCATGGACTCGGCGGTGCACCTGGCCGACACGCTGGCGGACCGGCTGTCGCTGCCCGGCAACGGCCTCGCCAAGGCGGCCGCGCGCCGGAACAAGGCGGACATGCGCCGGGTCGCGGCCGAAGCGGGTCTGCGCATCCCGCGGTTCGTCCTCGTGGACGGCACCGCCAAGATCGCCGCGGCCGCCGAGGAGATCGGCTTCCCGGCCATCGCCAAGCACACCACGGGAGCCGGCTCGTACGGCACCTACCTGCTGAGCAACCCCGAGGACGCGGCCCGGACGTCCACGATGCACGCGAAGAACCAGTTCGGCTGGCAGGTCGACGAGTGGCTCGTCGAGCAGTACATCCGCGGCCGCGAGCTGGCGGTGAACTGCTTCAGCCACGACGGTGAGCACCGCATCGTCGACATCTGGGAGTACCGGCAGCCCGACGACAGCGACTACGACTTCCCGTACTGGGAATCGGCCAAGCTGCCCGAGGACGATCCGGACTACCAGGCGGCCGCCGACTACGTACGCGCGGCCCTCACGGCGTTCGACGTGCGGCTCGGCCCCAGCCACACCGAGGTGAAGGTCGGCCCCGACGGCGTGCACCTCATGGAGGTCGGCGCGCGGCTTCCCGGCGGCCCGATGACGGACCAGTGGCTCGCCCACACCGACCTGAACCCCTTCGAGCAGGCACTCGACTGCTACCTCGGTGTCCGGCCCGCCTGCCTTGAGGCGCCCGTGCACTTCCGGCAGTCCTGCGGTGCCAGCGCCATCCGCAACGACGGTCCGGCCGGCACCCTCCGGGAGATCCGTGGCCTCGACGAGCTCCGGAAGATGCCGGGTGTCGACAAGGTGCTGTCGATCTACGAGCCGGGCGACCACGTACCGGTCACCGACAACACCCTCAACATTCCGATCGGAGTCTGGGTGTCCGCTCCGGACTACGCGGGCGTGGTGGACCTGCTCGCCCGCGTCCGGGACACCGTCGAGCTGGTCATCGAAGCACCCTGAGAAGAGCGGCCGACACGGGATCGCCTCGTCCACCACAAGTGGGCGGGGCGATCGGTCGTTTGAGCCCCGGGGGGCCGACTCCGCGTCGTTCACGTGGAACTGACGGTGGGTCTGCGACTGTGGCCGGGTGTCGAAGAGGGGGCGTGGCGGATGACCGGCCGGTCGGCGGGTGTGGCGGTACGGGGATGGCTCGGCGTGCTGGCGGGCCTCGCGGCGACGGGGCTCGCGCTGCTCGGGGTGGCGTTCGCGGGGGAGAGCGGGCCGAGGGCGGTGGACGCGCGGGTCTGGGCGGCGCTGGGCGCGACGGGGGAGCCGTGGTGGGACGTGGCGCACGCCGTGGACTTCCTGGGGGAGCCGGTCGGGGCGACGGTCCTCGTGGCGGCTGCGGTCGCGGGGTGTCTGCTGCTGCGGCGGCCCCGGGCGGCGGTGTTCGTCGTGCTGGCCGTGGGGGCGAGCGTGGCGGCGGCGCGGGGGCTGAAGGTCGTGGTGGGGCGGACGATCCACGGGGCGGAGAACCTGTCGTTCCCCAGTGGGCACACCGCGTTCATGACCGCGTTCGCGCTGGTGGTGGCGCTGGTCGTGAGCGGCCGGCTCGGCCTGGGGAGGACGGCCGGCACCTCACTCGTGGTCCTCGCGGGTCTGGTCGGTGGTGCGGTGATGGGGTGGGCGCAGGTCACCCTGAGCGCGCACTATCCGACCGATGTGGTGGGCGGCTGGTGCACCGCGATGGCGGTGGTGCCGGCGGTCGGATGGGTGCTCGACAGGGCGTCCGGCGCCCGGAGTTGACCCGGCGTCAGGACCGGCGGCGGAACACCGGTTTCACCGGGCGGCCGGTGAACCAGGGGGTGGGGTCGGCGGCGTCGAGGGCCTTGCGGTAGACGGCGCAGGCCTGGGCGACGACGTCGACGGTGTGGTCGATGTCGGCTTCGGTGAGGGCCGCGCTGACGACGAAGGAGGGGGCGAGGACGCCGCCGGCGAGGAGGTGGCGGAGGAACAGGGTGCGGTACTCCTGCGAGGGCTGCCCGTGCTCGTCGAGGGTCGCGAAGACCAGGTTGCTGGCCCGGCCGCGGACGACGAGGTGGTCGGCGACGCCCAGGGAGGCGGCGGCCTCGCGGACGCCGGCGGCGAGCCGGTCGCCGAGGGCGTGGAGGCGGGCGGTGACGCCTTCCTCGGTGTAGACGGTCTGGACGGCCATCGCGGCGGCGAGGGAGTGGGTCTCCGCGCCGTGGGTGGTGGAGAGCAGGAAGACCCGGTCGGCGGAGTGGCGCAGGCCGCCGAGTTCCATGAGCTCGCGGCGGCCGGCGAGGGCGGAGACGGCGAAGCCGTTGCCGAGGGCCTTGCCGAAGGTCGAGAGGTCGGGGACGACGCCGTACAGGCCCTGGGCGCCCGCCTCGGACCAGCGGAAGCCGGTGATCATCTCGTCGAAGACCAGGACGCAGCCGTGCTTGTCGGCGAGCGCGCGCAGGCCGGCGAGGTAGCCGGCCGGGGGCTCGGTGTGGGTGGCGGGTTCGAGGATGAGACAGGCGACCTCGTCCGCGTACCGGGTGAGGAGTTCCTCGGTGGCGGCGAGGTCTCCGTACGGGAAGGTCAGCGTGAGGCCGTCGGTCTCCTCGGGGATGCCGGCGGACATCGGGGTGGTGCCGATGAACCAGTCGTCGGTGGAGAAGAAGGGGTGGTCGGCGCAGAGGGCCACGCGGGAGCGGCCGGTGGCGGCGCGGGCGAGGCGGACGGCGGCGGTGGTGGCGTCGGAGCCGTTCTTGGCGAACTTCACCATGTCGGCGGTCGGCACCGTGGCGAGGAAGCGCTCGGCGGCCTCGACCTCGACGACGGACGGCCGGACGAAGTTGCTGCCCCGGTCGAGCTCCCGGCGCACCGCCTCGATCACCCGGGGGTGGGCGTGGCCGAGGCTGACCGAACGCAGGCCGGAGCCGTACTCGATGTAGCGGTTGCCGTCGACGTCCCAGACGTGGGCGCCCTGGCCGTGGCTGATGACCGGGGCCAGGTGCTCGGGGTACTGGTCGTCGCCCTTGGCGTAGGTGTGCGCGCCGCCGGGGATCAGGGCGTGCAGGCGCTCGTTGGCCGCGCGGGACCGGGGGAGGGAGACCGGGAGCCCGGTGCCTTCTCCGGTGTTCTCTTCGGTGGGTGCGGTGTTCACGCCTGTCTCAGCTCGCCTTCTGCTTCAGGGCCTCGGCGAGGCGGGGGGCCTGCCGGTCGCGCGGGGACATCGAGGTGACCGGCAGCGGCCAGGGGATGGCGAGTTCGGGGTCGTCGAAGGCGATGGTCACGTCCTCGGACGGGTCGTGCGGGCGGTCGATGCGGTACGACACGTCGGTGGTCGCGGTGAGGGCCTGGAAGCCGTGGGCGCAGCCCGCCGGGATGTAGAGGGCGGCCTGCGTCTCGTCGGACAGCTCGAAGTGCGCCTGGTTGCGGTACGTGGGCGAGTCGGCGCGCAGGTCCACGACGACGTCGAAGATCCGGCCGTACGAGCAGCGCACCAGCTTCGCCTCGCCGGCGCCGGAGCGCAGGTGGAGACCGCGCAGGACGCCGCCGAGGGAGCGGGAGACGCTGTCCTGGACGAAGGCGTCGGGGTCGAGGCCCACGGAGCGGAAGACGTCGGCGTCGAAGGTGCGGGAGAAGAAGCCGCGTTCGTCGGCGTACGGCGTCGGCTCGAAGAGGTACGCGCCGGCGATCGCCGGGACTTCGGTCGCTTTCATGGGGCCTTCCGTGAGGTGGGTACGCGGGTGGGGCGGGCCGCCGGGAACAGCGCGGCCGTCAGGGTGCCGAGGTGGTGGTCGAGGTCCCGGACGGCGTCCCGGTTCCGCTCGGCGAGGGTCCGCCGCAGCCCGGCCGCGTCCTGTTCGAGGGAGCGGAACTGGGCGAGCAGCCGGTCGGCGTCGACCTCGCGCGCCGGATGGCAGTACGCGCCGAGGCCCATCCGGGCCATGAGCGTGTCGCTCTTCGCCGCGTAGCTGAGGGCGAGGGTCGGTGTGCCGACCTTCAGGGCGCAGATCAGGTTGTGGTAGCGGGTGGCGACGACGGTGTCGGCGGCCGCCATCTCCTGCATGAGGTCGGCAAGGGAGGCCGTTTCGGCCGCGGTGACCAGCGGCGAGTCCACCGCGTCGAGGATCGCCGCGACCACGGTCGCGTCGGCCTCGTCGCCGGTGAGCAGCCGGACGGGCCTGCCGTCCTCGGCGAGGGCGCGGACGAAGCGGGTGGTGCCGTCGAGGTAGCGGCGGTGGATCTCCTCGGCGCGTGCCCGGTCGTCGTCGCCGCCGTGGAAGTCCATGACGCCGACGCAGACCGGGCCCGGTGTGCCGGAGGGCGGGCCCGCCGGCGGAGTCGGCAGGGCGAACGCGAGGTCCGGGTGGACCTCGTCGCGCGAGGTGTCCACGCCCATCGCCCGCATCGCGTCGCGGGACGGCTCGTCGCGGTAGGAGCGGTGGGCGGCGAGCCGGGCCGACCAGCGCACCAGGGCGCGGGTCGGACGGCTGCCGATCGCGGCGGCCCCGACGCCGACCAGCGCGACCCGGGTGCCGGTCAGCCGGCCGCTCGCGCAGAGCAGGAACAGGGAGTACGGGAATCCCCAGGGCCGCAGGGGCAGCGTGGCCTCCAGGACGCCCATGCCCGGGACGATGACGACGTCGTGCCGGCGCACCCAGGCGGCGGTGCGGAAGGCGTCGACGAGCTTCCCGAGGCCCTTCGTCGCGATCGCGCTCGCCCTCGACGCGGTCCGGTACTCCCCGCGGTTCCAGTGCAGCCGCGTCGCGGGGATCCCGTACCGCGCCGTCACGGCCTCGGGTCCGCCGCACAGGGCGTCGACGACCGCCTCCGGGTGGCGGGAGCGGAGGTGGCCGAGGACGGCTTCGAGGGAGCCGTCGTTGCCGAGGTTGCCGGAGCCGAGCAGCCCGAACACCCCGACGCGCACCGGGGTCAGGCCGGCGGACGTCATGCCTGCTTCCGCCCCTCGCGGCCGGCCACCAGTGCGTCGACGGAGACGGTCAGCCGGGCCGGGTCGACCGGGGTGCGGTCCTCGACCCGCTCGCCGGCGCCGGGGCGGGCCCGGCTCGCGGCCCATTCGACCAGGTGGCGGTAGCAGGCGCGGCGGTCGGCGGCGGACAGCGGCGCCCGCTGGATCGCCGAGACGAAGCCCCACACGTACTCGGCGAGCAGCCGGGGCGTCGGGTGCAGCGGCCCGGCCCGGCGCGGGTCGAGGTTGACGCACCGGGAGCGCTTGGAGGGGTTGGCCCGTTCGGCGCGGGTGGGGTGGTCGCGGCGGAAGTAGAGGAGCTCCGGCACCTGGTGGAAGGGCCCGTGGAGGCCGATCTCGGTGACGAAGGTGCGGTCCGCGTGGTGGTAGCTGTCGTGCGGCTTCACCCGGCGCAGCACGTCGGCGCGGATCACGCCGTAGAAGTCGTCGCCGCCGGGCTCGAACAGCATGCTGCGGAACCGTACGGGCGCGTGCGGGGAGGCGGTCGCGAGGCCGTAGTCGTAGGGCACCTTCACCTGGCCGTCGCCGTCGATGACGGCCTGGTCGGCGTGGGCGAGGATCACCTCGGGGCGCTCGTCGAGCGCCTCCACGCAGCGGCGGAGCAGGTCGCGGGCGTACAGGTCGTCGTGCGAGGCCCACTTGAAGAGCTCGCCGCGGCACTCGGTGAACACGTAGTTGTGGTTCGGGGCGGCGCCGATGTTCCGGGGGAGCCGGATGTACCGGATGCGGGAGTCCTTCTCGGCGTACCGGCGGCAGATGTCCTGGGTTCCGTCGGTGGAGGCGTTGTCGGAGATGACCAGCTCGAAGTCCTCGTAGGTCTGGCCGAGGAGGGCGTCGAGCGATTCGGCGAGGTACTCCTCGCCGTTGTACACGGGCAGGCCGATGCTCAGCCTGGGGCGGGCGGTCATGTGGTCCTCACTTCGGGAATCGGGTTCTGGTGGTGCTCGCGCAGGGCGGCCCGCAGCTGCAGCCACCACACGGCCGAGCCGCAGACGGTCGCGGCGGCGACGCCCCAGGCCGAGCCGACCGTGCCGGCCGCGACGGCGCCGCCGAGCCCGCCGGCGACGTAGCAGGCGGAGGCGATCAGCTGGCTGCGCAGACTGCGCCGGGCCGCGCCGAGCGCGCGCAGCCCGGCCGCGGCTCCGGTGCCGAGGCCGGCGCCCGCGACGCCGACCGTGACCGGCACGATGAGTTCGGCGGCGCCGCTCCACACGTCGCCGAGCACGAGCGCGCCCGCCTTGTCCGGGACGAGGAGCAGGGCCCCGCCCCAGAGCAGCGCGGCGACGGCCTGTCCGCCGCCGAGGAGCAGGCAGAAGGCGCCGAGGCGGTGCGGGGCCCGCCGCAGCACCCGGGCCGCTTCCGCGACGGTGACGAGGGACAGGCCCATGAGGACGGCGAGGAACGGGCCGAGGAGCAGTTCGGCGCCGCGGACGACGCCGACCGCGCCGACCCCGACGATCGCGCCGAGCCCGTAGGCCCGCAGTTGGCTCGCGCCGCTGTTGGTGACGTTCTCGACGAGGTACCGGGTGCCGAGGTCGCGGTGCTCGCGCAGCCAGGCGCGCGCTCCGGCGGGCCGGGGCCTGATGCCGGACTGGAGCAGGCCGTACGCCCCGGCCACGGCGGCGGACGCGCCCCAGGCGAGCACGAAGGCGGCCACGCTGCCGACCCGGGCCGCCACCACCATGGCGGGGACGAGCGCGACGCCCCACACCATGTCGTTGACGAAGGCCTTCCGCCCCGCGCCTGCGGCGAAGAACGCGAACCGCCACGCGTCCTGGAGCAGCAGTCCCGGCAGGACGACGCCGAGGCAGGCGAACGCGGTGCCGACCTGGCCGCCGAGCGCGAGGCCGAACGCCAGGGACACCCCGCCGAGGGCGGTCCCGACGCCCAGTGCCGTACCCGACGAACGGGCCACGGCCCCGCGCCAGGCGGCGGCCGGCCCGCCGCTGAAGCGGACCACGAGCGGGTCGGTGGCCAGGCCGCGGGAGACGTTGAGCACGACGCCGTACGTCACCCAGGCCAGGCTGAACACCCCGAACGCGGTCAGCCCCAGGGAGCGGGCCACATAGATCCCCACCGCGAAGTTGGACAGGCTGGAGGCCGCCTGGTCGGCGAGCCCCCAGGACAGCCGGCCCGCGATGGCCCGCTTGGCGGTCCGCCGCTCCGCCGGCGCGGCCGTCCCGCCCTCGGTCGTCTCCTCCTCGGTGGTCACCGGCGTCATGCCTTGATCAGCCCGGCGCCGTGCAGGGCGTCGGCGGCGGCGACGACGGTGTCGAACGGCAGCCCGGAACGCTCGGCGACGTCGAGCAGCCCGTGCTCGCCGTCGGCGAGGCTCAGCACCCAGAGCATCGCCATCTGCGCCTCCTTGGCGTCGCTGCGGCCGCCGAGGGAGTCATACAACCCCCGCCGTCCCAGCTGCGGTTCGCCGTACGGGCTGAGGTTGACGTACCGCCGGTTCCGGTCGAGGACGGCGAACGCCTCGCGGCAGACGGCGAGGGTGTCCGCGAGGGCCTCGGGGGAGACGAAGTCCGGGTTGTCCGCCGAGGTGTGGTACTCCGGATAGCCGGCGTACGGGGTCCGGCTGAGCGAGCCGACGCCGAGGTCGAAGCCGGGCGAGCAGTACTGCCGCTCGTCATAGCCGTACGGGGTGAACTCGTTGATCGCGTGCGGGCGTTCGGACGTCCTCAGGACGTGCCGGAGGACCCGGTCGATCTCCGCGTCCCCGCGCCTGCTCCGCTTGTACGTCAGCCGGCCCGGGTCGCCCGCGCAGGCGAGCACGAGCCCGTGCTTGACCTGGTCGATCCGCTCGGCGTTGCGGGCGAGCCAGGTGATCGCCCCGATGGTGCCGGGCGCGAAGACGAACCGGTAGGTGTAGTACGGCGACTGCTCGGCGAGCCACCGGGCGAGGTGGACCGCCACCGCGACGCCGGCCATGTTGTCGTTGGCCAGCGACGGATGGCAGACGTGGCAGGAGACGATCACCTCGTCGGGGACCTGCCCGGGGACCACGTGCTCGGCGTAGGTGAGGTGCCCGTCGGCGAGCGTGGAGTCGATCCGGACCTCGTAGTCGCCCTCCGGCAGCGCGTCCAGGGTGTCCTGGGACAGGCAGAAGCCCCACTCCGGCTTGTAGTAGCTGGTCCGGTACGGCACCCAACTCGGCTGGTCCGGAAGGGTGTACAGGTGCTCGCGCAGCTCGGACAGCGGCATGGTGCGGGCCACCGGCACGCTGTAGCCGAGCACGTGCAGGCTGGACGCGGCGAAGTCGACGACCCTGCGGCCGGTGGCGTCGGCGACGTACGCGTCCCTGATGTTCCACTCCTGCGGCACCGTCCAGTCCAGCACCTGCGTCCCGGTCGGCACCTCGTGCACCTGGAGCGGGATGTACTCGTCGACGATGGCCAGGGTGGCGCGCACCCCGTCGCCGGTGATGCTCCGGCAGAGCGGGTAGAGCCGCTCCACCAGGGCGTGCATCTCCTTGCCGTGCAGGGTCACCCGCGCCGCCGCAGGGTCTCGTCGACGGTGCCGGCCTCGGACGCCGCGCGGAGCACCGCGAGCCGGGTGAAGCTCTGCTCGAAGGCCTCCTTGGTGAGGCCGAACTCCCGGTAGGCCTGGGCGAGTTCGAGGGCGCCCCGCTTGACCGTCCACTCGCAGTCGAAGCCGGGGATCGCCTCCCGGAACCGGGAGAAGTCCACCCGGTAGGAGCGCGGGTCGGCGCCGTTCTCGCCCGTGATGTTCACCTTGGCGCCCTCCACCGCCTCGGCGACCTGGCCGGCGATCTCCGCGACCGTGACGTTGTTGGTCTCGCTGCCGATGTTGAACGCCCGGTCGTGCACCGCCTCGCGCGGCGCCTCCAGCGCGGCCGTGAAGGCGCGCGCGATGTCCGCGGCGTGCACCAGCGGCCGCCAGGGCGTGCCGTCGGAGAGGACCAGGACCTCGCCCGACAGAAGGGCGTGGCCCACCAGGTTGTTCAGGACGATGTCGGCGCGCAGCCGGGGCGAGTAGCCGAAGGCGGTGGCGTTGCGCATGTACACCGGGGTGAAGTCGCCGTCGGCGAGCGCGTGCAGATCGTCCTCGACGCGCACCTTGGACTCGGCGTACGGGGTCACCGGGCGCAGCGGGGCGTCCTCGGCGACCAGCTCGTCGCCGCCCGCCGCGCCGTACACGGAGCAGGTCGACGCGTACAGGAAGCGGCGTACACCGGCCTCGCGGGCGAGGCGGGCGAGGCGTACGGACGCGTGGTGGTTGATGTCGTAGGTGAGCTCGGGCGCCAGCGAACCCAGCGGGTCGTTGGAGAGCGCGGCCAGGTGGATCACGGCGTCCACCCCGGCGACGTGGTCCGCCGTGACGTCCCGCAGGTCGACCCGGAAGCCGCGCGGGTCGTCGGGGACCGGGCCGAGGACGGAGTCGGCGAACAGTCCGGAGTCGAGGCCGACGACCTCGTGCCCGGCGGCGGCGAGGACCGGGGCCATCACGGTGCCCAGGTAGCCCTGGTGTCCGGTGAGCAGTACGCGCAAGGTTCAATCCCCCAGATCGAGCGTGAGTTTGGTGACGGCGAACGCCTCGGCATAGCGGGCGTGGCATTCGATGCCCCGGATGCGGGCGAGCCCGAGGAAGGCCTCCCGGTCGTACCAGGGACGGTGCCGCTGCGAGGCGTAGTGCTCCTGCAGCAGCTCCACCTTCCGTTCGGCGGTCTCCGGTGACAGCGGCTGGTACGCCGACATGCGGCCGAGGTCGCCGTCCCATTTGACGATCTCGTAGCCGAGGACCAGATGGTCGCGGAACGCGGTGGGTATCAGGCGGGCCAGGCCCCGGTGGTCCTGGTGCGCGTCGTCGGTGCGGGGCGCCAGGACGAGGTCCGGATCGGTCTCGGCGCGCAGCTCCTCGACCGCCGCCTTGGCCTCGTCCCAGTGCGAGGGCAGCCGGCCGTCGGGCAGCTTGAGCACGGTGAGACGCAGGTCGGCGCCGGGGCAGAAGGCGGCGAGCGCGGCCCGCTCCTCCTCCTCCCGCTCGCCGCCACCGCCGGAGAGCACCAGCGCGTCCACCCGGATGCCGGGCCGCGCCCGGCACAGGGTCAGGAGCGTGCCGCCGGCGCCGATGGCGATGTCGTCGCAGTGCGCGCCCACCGCGACGACCCGGTCGAGGGGCCCGGTGCCGAGCCGGATCACGGGCTCACCCCCGCGCGGTCCCGCTCCCACACGGCCCACGGGCGGTCGCCGCGGGCGTAGGCCTCGTCGAGCGCGGCCCGTTCCTTGACGGTGTCGGTGGGCTTCCAGAAGCCGCGGTGCTGGTGCGCCACGAGACGTCCCTGCTTGGCCAGTCGGCCACAGCCGTCGGCGACGAGGTCGCCGTTCTCGGGTATGTGGTCGAAGACCTCCTGGCGGAGGACGAAGTAGCCGCCGTTCTCCCACAGCGGCATGTCGCTCACCGCGGTGATGCCGCCGACCAGGCCGTCCTCGCCCAGCTCCACGCAGTGGAAGGAGGACTGCGGCGGGACGACCATCATCGACGCGCCGGCGTCGCGCCGGGCGAACTTCTCGATCATCTCCGGCAGCGGGGCGTCGGTGAGCACGTCGGCGTAGTTGGCGAGGAACATCTCGTCGCCGTCCAGGTGGTGCCGGACCCGGCGCAGCCGCTCCCCGATGGGCGACTCGATGCCGGTCTGCGCGAAGGTGATCGTCCAGTCGGCGATGTCGGTGGAGAGCAGCTCGGTCCGCCCGCCGCGCAGGACGAAGTCGTTGGACGTCGTCTCCTCGTAGTTGAGGAAGAAGTTCTTGATGTGGTGCGCGCCGTAGCCGAGGCAGAGGATGAACTCCTTGTGCCCGAAGTGCGCGTAGTAGCGCATGACGTGCCAGATCAGCGGCCGCGGGCCGACCATCGCCATCGGCTTGGGCACGTCGTCGGAGGCTCCGTTGCGCATCCGCATCCCGTAACCGCCGCAGAACAGGACGACCTTCATGACTGCACCTCGACAATGCTCAGTTCCGGGATGGGGAAGACGAGCCGGCCGCCCCACTCGTGGACGAAGGACAGCTGCTCGGTCAGTTCGGCCCGCAGGTTCCACGGCAGGACGAGGACGTAGTCCGGCTTGTCGGCGGCGATCTGCTCGGGTGCCAGGATCGGGATGCGGGTGCCCGGGGTGAACCTGCCGTGCTTGTACGGGTTGCGGTCGACCGTGTACGCGAGGAGGTCGGGCCGGATGCCGCAGTGGTTGAGCAGGGTGTTGCCCTTGCCGGGGGCGCCGTAGCCGACGACCGTCTCGCCGCGCTCGGCCGCGTCGATGAGGAACCGCAGCAGGTCCCGGCGCACCTTGGCGACCCGGGCGGAGAACTCGGCGTACCCGGACAGCTCCTGGAGCCCGGCGGCCTTCTCCCGGTCCAGGACGTCGGCCACCGCGCGGCTCGGCTCGCCGGCCACCTCGGCGGGGCGGGCCCACAGCCGGATGGAGCCGCCGTGCGTGGGCAGCAGCTCGACGTCCACCAGGGTCAGACCGCCGCTGGCCAGCGCCCGGATCGCGGACGCGACCGTGTAGTACTGGAAGTGCTCGTGGTAGATGGTGTCGTACTGGTTCTCCTCGATGAGGGTCAGCAGGTGCTGCACCTCGATGGAGACCCAGCCGTCGTCGGCGACCAGGGCGCGCAGGCCCTGGGTGAAGCCGACCACGTCGGGGATGTGCGCGTACACGTTGTTGGCGACGACCAGGTTCGCCGGCCCGTGCTCGGCGCGGACGCGGGCGCCGGTGTCCGGGTCGAGGAACGCGGTGAGCGTGGGCACACCGGCCTCGCGGGCGGCGGCGCCGACGTTCACCGAGGGCTCGACGCCGAGGCAGCGGATGCCGCGCTCCACGACGTGCTTGAGCAGGTACCCGTCGTTGCTCGCGACCTCGACCACGAAGGCGTCGTCGGTGAGCCCGACGCGCTCGGCGGCGCCGGCCACGAAGGCGCGCGCGTGCTCCACCCAGGAGGTCGAGTACGAGGAGAAGTACGCGTACTGCGTGAACGTCTCCTCCGGCGTGATCAGCGGCGGGATCTGCGCCAGCCAGCAGTCGGTGCAGACCCGCAGGTGCAGCGGGTACGCGGGTTCCGGCCGGTCGAGCTCCTCCGCGGCGAGGAAGCTCTCGCACGGCGGTGTCGCCCCCAGGTCGACGACGCTCGCGAGCGCCGCCGAGCCGCAGAGTCGGCATCGTGTCATCTGTTTCCCCCATCCCGCTCGCGCGGGCGCCCCCGCAGCGAGCCAGTGTCTTCTTCCCCTACCGGCGACGGTCCTTCCCCGTCGCCGGACCGGGGGGGGGGGGGGGGGGGGGGGGCGGCGGCCCCGGGGGGGGGACGAAAGGAGAGGGTGAAGTACCGGTCGTGGAGGGCT
>NZ_JBVJVO010000018.1:0-86569 GCF_055603625.1 Streptomyces sp. NPDC037273 | reverse complement strand
TCCCCCCCCCCCCCCTCCACCCCACCCCCCCCCGAGATCTCCTTTTCTCCCCCCCCCCCCCCCCCCTCCCCCCCCCCCCCCCCCCCCCCCCCCCCCCCCCCCCCCCCGATACCCGTCCACCAGGCGCCGGAGCCCGACGGCCGGGCTGAAGTCCCGGTCGTAACGGCTCCGGGCCTCCTGGCCCATCTCCTGGTTGCGGTCCGGCTCGGCCGTGATCCGGCGCAGGCAGGACGCGAGCGAGGAGGCGTCTCCCGGCCGGTGCAGCAGGCCGGTCACGCCGTCCTCGACGAGCTCGACGAACGCGCCGTGACCGGCGGCGACGGCCGGCACTCCGGCCGCCATCGCCTCCGCGACGACCAGGCCGAAGGTCTCCAGGGACTGCGAGGGAGCCACGACGGCGACCGAGCGCGCGACGGCCTCCCGGCACTGGGCGGGGTCGTACAGGCCGGCGTACCGCACGTCGTCCCGGCCCGCGGCCCAGTCGGTCACCTCGCGCTCCAGCGGCCCCGAGCCGGCGATCACCAGCGGCACGCCGACCCCGCCGGCCGCCGCGAGCTCGTCCCACGCGGCCATCAGGAGCCGTATGCCCTTGGTCTCGGCGAGCCGGCCGAGGAAGAGCAGGTGCTCGCCGGCGCCTTCGCGGGTCGCGCCCGGGTCGGGCACGAAGTTGTGCTTCACCGCGAGGCGTTCGGGCGGCATGCCGGAGCGGACCAGGATGCCGCGCTGGGTCGCGGAGATGCAGAAGAAGCGGTCGACGCCGGTCCACCAGCGCCGCCGGTTCACCGTCAGGCTGACCGCGAGCGGGACCGTGGCGAGCCGGGATTCGCGGTAGCAGCCGTGCCGGACGGCGGGCAGCGCGGTCGGCGACCCGACGCAGTCGGTGCACGGCCGGCCGTCCCGGTGCAGCGTGCCCGGCGGGCAGATCTGGGTGTAGTTGTGCAGCGTGGCGACGACGGGCACGCCGACGTCGGCGCAGGCGGCGAGCACCGCGGGCGAGAGCAGCGGGAAGACGTTGTGGACGTGCACGACGTCCGGCCGGTCGGCGCGCAGGCGCGCGGCCAGCTCCGTGCGGACGGCCGGGTTCCACGGCACGAGGAGGGGCACCGCGACCTTGCCGAGGAGCGACCGGCCGGCGATGGTGTCGCTGCGGCGCTCGAAGGTCTCGACCCGGTGGCCGGCCGCGCGCAGCAGCTCCACCTCCTCGTCGACGACCCTGTTCTCCCCGCTCGGCTGCGCCGACGAGTAGCGGTTGTGCACTACCAGGACATGCATTGCTCAGGTCACCTCTGGGCCCATCGCGGGATACGTCGTTGTTCGGGAACTTCGGCCGCCGGGAGGGACGTCGCGGGGGCGGGCGGCACGAGGAGCGAGGCGGCCAGGGTCAGGTGGAGCAGGTAGGCGGAGGCGTCGCCGAGGCCGACCTCGGTGTACGAGGAGAGCGCGCAGTAGCTGATGAGGAAGATCGCGCAGGCCCGGGAGAGCGACGGCGGCCGCAGCAGCGCGACGGCGCCGAGGACGAGGACGATCGCCGCGACGATGACGATGCCGACCAGGCCCTGCTCGTGGTAGACGGCCAGCCAGCTGTTGTCGATCGGCAGCCCGCCGAACGACTTGTCGCCGAGGCCGGTGCCGAGGACCTTCTCGCCGGTGGTCCTGGGCGCCGACATCAGGGCCTCCCAGACCTTGGCCCGGCCGGTGAGGTTGGCGAAGTTCTCCTGGCTCTGGCCGCGCAGGAACCAGGCCTGCAGCGCGGAGCTGAACACCACGGCGGCGACCGTGGCGCACAGCACCGCCCAGGCGAAGAAGCGGCGGGCGGCGGCGCTGGTCAGGAACAGCGAGCCGATGGCGAGGACGAGCCCGATGAGCAGCCCGAGCGTGGCCGTCCGGGTGTGGGTGAGCGCGAGCAGGACCAGCGCCGGCACGATGATGAGGGCCGCGCTCGTGCCGGTGGTCCGGCGGCCGAGGAGCAGCAGCACGGTCAGGCCGATGACCACGGCGGCGTACTGCCCGATCTGCGGCGGGGTCAGCGGCCACAGCGCGCCGACCAGGCGTCCGCCGTAGTACTCGGGCATGGCCGTCGCCGGTGAGGCGGCCAGTCCGGCGGCCACCAGGACGAGCACCGCGAAGTACAGCCGGACATGGTGGCGTACGAAGGTGAGGCCGCCGTCCCACCAGCGGCTGAGCAGCCACAGGGTGGCGACGAAGACGGCCAGTCTGCCGCAGCGGAACAGCGAGCCGAAGCCGGACTCCAGGTGCACGCTGGCGAGCACGCTCACCACCACCAGGAGGGTGAGCAGGAAGACGAACGCGCTGGCCCGGACGCGCAGGCTGAGGTTGACCAGGAGCGCCAGCGCGAACGCGGCGACCAGCGCGCCCATGGTGGCCATCTGTATGAGGGAGCGGGGGATCGTGACGATGGTCTTCGCCCCGGCGGAGCCGAGCGTGTTGAGGACGAGCAGTCCCCAGACCGTGGCGACGATCTTCGACGTGTGCGCGGTGACCATCTCAACCACCGTCCCCGGTACGGAAGGTGCTGCCCTCGTCCTGTTGGTAGGGCGCGCCCCGCCACTGTCCGGCGGTGAGCACGCGGCCCGTGTCGTGGGCGACGAACGTCCACGGCCCGACGTAGTCGTTGTCGTGCCAGCGGTTGTCCTGCTCGTGGGTGATCGCCCGGGCGACCCGGTCGCCCCGGTAGGGGGACCACTCCGGCGAGGTGCCCTGGTTGGCGAGGACCGCCATCCGGTCGCACAAATCCGCGCAGCCGACGGCGGACTTGTCGAGGACGAAGCGGTTGTCGTGGATGTCGACCCGCCGGGTCTTCCACCGGCAGTCGGAGTAGAGCGGCGCGCCGGCGATGGCCGGGCGCGCGCAGCGGGCGGTGTCCTTCACCAGCGGGGTGCAGTAGCCGGTGGAGGTGTTGGCCGGGCTGTTGCAGAAACGGTCGGCGTTCTCCCACAGGGTGATCCCGGACCAGTTGTCCTCGAACAGGTTCCCGTCGATCTCGATCTTGTCCGTGCGGGCGGGGATACGGGGTTCGCCGCCCGCCTCGGAGACGTACAGCGTCGCGTACGGGAAGTCGTCGCCGCTCTCCGCGAGCGTGCGGCCCTCGACCAGGTTGTTTCGCCGGATCGTGTTGTTCCTGATCACCGCGTTGTAGCTGGTCTCGTAGATCAGCGCGGAGCCGTCGTTGGCCTCGATGAGGTTGCCCTCGAAGCGGAAGTCGTTGTTGTTGTTGTCCGCCCACAGTCCGGCGCCCCGGTTGTCGTGCACCCAGTTGCCGCGGACGTCGGCGCCGTTCACCGCCCAGAACTTGATGCCGCCGGAGCAGCCGCAGCCCGGCTGCTTCCGCTCCCAGTCGCCGGTGTTGTTGCCGGTGATCTCGTTGCCCTCGACCACCAGGCCCTTGATCGAGTCACCGGCCTTGTAACCGTTCATGCCGTACTGGCCGTTGCGGCGCAGACAGCTGGCGCGGAGCCGCTGGCGGGCACCGGCCATCAGTCCGCCGCCGGAGTTGTCCTGGATCACGGTGTGCTCGATCACCCAGCCGTCGGCCGAGTCGTGGTTGACCACGCCCTCGTCCTGCGGCGCGGCGAACCCCTGGACGGTGAGATACCGGAGCGTGACGTCGGGGGCGGTGCCGCCGAACGCGTACTGGTTGGTCTTCCCGCCGTCGAGGACCGCGCCGGGCGCGCCGAGATAGACGTTCCCCTCCTTCGCGAGGACCTGGTCGTACTCCCCGGGCGGGAACCGGTGGGTGCCGGGACGGAGCCAGAACGTGGTGTGCGGGGGACTGTCCTCGGTCTTGGTGATCAGATCACCGGCGACCGCGGGGTCGACCGTCACCGCGCCCGCCGGCGCGGTCGCCGGACCGGCCGCGGGCCTGTCGCACACCCGGGCCGGCGCCGCGGACGGCGCGCCGGACGCCCTGGACGCCCCGGCGGACGGCGCCGCGGTGCTCCGCGTCCCGTCGCCCGGCTTGCCCGAGGCGACCGGCGCGCCGTCGCAGCCGGCCACCGCGAGCAGGGCCAGCGCCAGCGGTGCCGCCGGCCACGCCAGGCGCCGCCACTCGATCCCCAACCGTTCCCCCACTAGCCCTGGAACCTGAGCACGGTCACGAAACCGTCCGAACCGTCGGCGAAGCCCGAGCCGACCAGCGTCGTCGCGGGCTCCTTGCGCCCGAAGCCCGCCGAGTACCAGCCGAGCGGCGGCTCGCTCTCGCCGCGGTGCGCCCGCCAGGAGAGCCGCCCGGGCAGGACGAGCTCGGCGGACCGGTCCTCGCCGTCCCGGGTCCAGGTCAGCACCGCACGGTCGCCCACCAGCTCCGCGGAGACCTCGGGACCGAGGTGGAACGCCAGCTCCACGGCGGCCCGGCGCGGACCGCGCACCTCGTCGGTCACCCTCAGCTCGCGGCTCTCGGCGGTCAGCTCCACCCGGCGCCGGTGCGCGAACGGCCGGTAGCCGTCGTGCTCGGCGTACCAGCGCGCCGTCCCGCCCCCTGAGACGTCCGGCGTGTCCGCCGCCAGGACGCGGCTGCGCGCGTGCCGGGTCCACAGGAACGGGCCGCCGGAGACCGACTGGTCGGCTCCGTCAAGGCGCAGCGTGTTGTGGCCGAGCGTCGACCGGAAGTACTGCCGCCACTCGGGCTGCCCGTGGTAGCAGAACGTCCCCGGGTCGGCGAGCACGTCCACCCCGTCGTGCCGCACCTCCACGGACAGCGCGTCCGCGTGCCCGTGCGCGGCGATGGAGAGGAAGCCGTGCGGACCGGCGTCACAGCGGCACCAGATCCCGCCGGGACCCCGCAGGATGGTCATGCCCGCGTCGGCGAAGTGACCCGGCCTGCGCGCCGGACGGGACACGGTGGCCGCGTCCCTCGGGTACGGCCGCAGGAGCGCGGTGAGCAGCGGGGTGCGCACATCGGTGCCGGTCACCTCGGGCCACCAGGCGAGCCGGCCGAACACCGCGTCCCCGGTGGCGAGCAGCGAGCCCCAGCGGTCGGTGCCCGCGCCGTCCACGACGAGCCCGTGGCCGTCGTCCGCGTCGCCCTGGCGTGGCGGCCGCAGCCCGCCGTCCACGACGGCCGCCAGCGCGTCCGTCATCCGCAGCAGCACGAGCCGCACCGTCGTGGGGACCGGCAGGCCGGCGGCGTCGGCCTCGGCCACCGCGGCCAGGCCGAGTTCGAGGACGAGCCCGTGGTACTCGGTGGCCAGCTCGCGGTTGAGGCCGGAACCGAAGGTGTTGTGCCGCAGCTGCCGGTCGAGCGACCGCAGCGCGGCGGCACGCCAGCCCGCCGACTCCGGGAACCAGCCGAACGCGCAGGCCGCCGCGAACTGCCCCGCGGTCTCCGCGATGACGTGGTTGTTCGCCGACGAACCCCGGCTCGGGAAGGCCGCCAGCCAGCGCTGGTGGTGCCAGATCTGCCGGAGCGCCACCGGGTTCTCCTCGAAGAGCCCGGCCGCCCCCGGCCAGCCGTCGAGCAGCCGCCGGACCCACACCCAGGAGAGCAGCCGGATGCCCAGCTCGATGCCGCTGGTCCAGTGCACCCCGCGCAGCGGCGTGTTCACCGCCCACCACGACCGCAGGTGCGCGGCGACCCGCTCGGCGTACCGCTCGTCCCCGGTGACCGCGTACGCGGCGGCGAGCACCGTCAGGTACTGGTGCCGGGACGGCTCCCAGATCTGCTTGATGTCACCGACCGTCTCCTCGTCCCGGTACGGCACGTCGAAGGCGTAACCCCACGGCGCGCTCCGCCCGGTCTTCGGGTCGTGGCACCAGTCCGGGTCGACCAGGTCGTCCCGCTCCACGCCGAAGAACTCGGCGCGCCCGGCCATCAGCCGGTCCGCCTCCTCGACGAGCCGCTTCGCCGCGTCCGGCGCGATCCGGTCGACCGCCCCGGCGGGCAGCACCGCCGTGAAACGGACGCCCGTCACCCGCGGGCCGTCCGGCGGCGCAGCGCGCCACCGCCGCCTGCGGACGGTGTCGCCGACCCGGCCGCCGATCTCCCGCGGGCCCATCCGGGACAGCCGCCGCAGGTACCAGCTCGGACTCATCGTCATCGCGCCCCCGCAAGCGTCACGGGCACACCGGAGACCAGACCGGTCTGTACGGCGAGGGTGGCCGCCGTGGTGGCGACGAGCGACTCCAGCGGCACCGGCATCGGCCCGCCGGACCGCACGGCCCTGACGAACGCGGCCAGTTCGGCGGCCTGGCCCTTGTCACGGGCCTTGGGCAGCCGGGAGCTCACCCACCGCTTGCGGCCGTACACCGACGCGCGGACGAAGTCGTCCAGCTTCAGGACCTTGCCGTCCGCGACCAGGTCCAGCGTCTCCTTGGGGAAGCCGGGCGCGCCGGTGGTGACGTAGCTGATGGTGGCGTTCGAGCCGTCCGGGTAGCGCAGCACGACCTGGAGGTCGCCGGTGCCGGGCGTGGTGAGCGCGTACACCGAGACCGGGTCGGCCCCCAGCAGCCAGCTCGCCGTGTCGATGAAGTGCCCGCCCTCGCCGGCGAACCGGGTGCCCTCGCTGTCCTGGCGCAGGTACCAGCTGCCGTGGTCGAGACGGCCCGCGTTGACCAGGTAGCGCAGGCTCGCCGGGCCCGAACGGGCACCGAACTCCCGCTTGGCGTCCTGGAGGAGCGGCGCGAAGCGGCGGTTGAAGCCGACCTGGAGCCGGTCGTTGCCGGACTTCTCCACCGCCGCGAGCACCCCGGCGAGCTCGTCCTCGGTGAGCGCCAGCGGCTTCTCCACGAACACCGCCTTGCCCGCGAGCAGCGCCCGCTGGGTCAGCTCGGCGTGCGAGCTGTGCCGGGTGACCACGAACACCGCGTCGATGGACGGGTCGTCGAGCACGGCGTCGAGATCGGTGGTCGCCTCGGCGAAGCCGAACTTCCGCCGCGCGTTGGCCCCGGACAGCGCCGTCGTGGTGACGACCGTCGACAGCTCGACGCCGGCCCGCTGCGCCAGGTGCGGCAGCAGCATCGAGCTCGCGTAGTTCCCCGCGCCGACGAACGCCAGCCGCACCGGGGCCCCGGCGGCCCGGGCGCGCACCGGGCGCGCCTCGGCGCGCTGCACGGCGGGCACGGCCACCGACGGCGCCACGGCCTCGGTCTCGCCCTCCGTCTCCGGCGCGGGATAGCGGAACAGCACGGCCACGGCCTTGAGTTCGCCGTCCTTCAGGGACCGGTAGGTCTCCACGGCATCGTCGAAGTCGGCGATGTGCGAGATCAGCGGCTCCACGTCGACCCGGCCGCGGGCGGCGAGATCGAGGAAGCACGCCAGGTTGCGGCGCTCGGTCCAGCGCACGTAGCCGATCGGGTAGTCCCGCCCCTCGAGCTCGTACTCGGGGTCGTAGCGCCCGGGGCCGTACGAGCGGGAGAACCGGACGTCCAGCTCCTTCTCGTAGTACGCGTTCCACGGCAGGTCCAGACGGCACTTGCCGATGTCGACGACCCGGCCGCGGTCACGGCACATCCGGGCGGCCAGCTCGACGGGCTCGTTGCTGCCGCCGCCGGCCGCCAGGTACACCTGGTCCACGCCGTGCCCGGCGGTGAGTTCGGCCACCGCGCTTTCCACGGCGGCGGACGAGGGATCGCCGCAGGCCACCGCGCCCAGCCGCGCGGCGAGTTCACAGCGCGCCGGGTCGGGGTCGACGCCGACGACCCGGACGCCCGAGGCGACGAGGAGCTGCACCACCAGCTGGCCGATCAGGCCGAGGCCGATGACGAGCGCGACCTCGCCAAGCTGCGGCTCGCCCTGGCGGACGCCCTGGAGCGCGATCGAGCCGACGGTGCCGAAGGCCGCGTGGCCCGGGGCGAGGCCGTCCGGCACCGGGACGTACAGGTTCTTCGGCACCCAGTTCAGCTCGGCGTGCAGCGCGTGCTCGTTGCCCGCGCAGGCCACCAGGTCACCGACGGCCACGTCGTCGACGCCGGCGCCGACCTGCTCGACGACCCCGCACAGCGAGTAGCCGAGCGGCGTGTAGGAGTCCAGCTTGCCCATCACCTTGCGGTAGGTGGCGGGCACCCCGTTGGTGGCGACGCTCTGCACGACCTTGGCCACCTGGTCAGGACGCGAACGGGCCTTGCCCAGCATCGACATGCCGGCCTCGGACACCTTCATGAGCTCGGTCCCGGTGGAGATCAGCGAGTAGGCGGTACGCACCAGCACACCGCCCGGCTTGCATCCGGGCACCGGCACGTCGAGCACCGCGAGCTCGCCGCTCTTGTAGTTCTGAACGACCTGTTTCACCGAAGTCCTCTTGTTCTCTGTGCCGTCGAGTTCTCTGTGCCGTCGAGTCCGCTACGAAGCCGAGGGGGAGTCCTGGCCTGACCCGGAGGTCGCGCCGCGATACCAGTACTCGAGGGTCAGCACGTGCCACAGGTGCTTGGAGTAGTCCCGGTGCCCGGCGGCGTCCTCGGCGACCATCCGCGCCAGCGCGTCGCGGCGCAGCAGCCCCGAACCGACGAGCACGCCGTCGTGCACCACCTCGCGCACCAGCGGGGCGAGGTCCCGGCTCATCCAGGCCCGCAGCGGGGCGCTGAACAGGCCCTTGGGCCGGTAGACGATCTCCCGGGGCAGGATCGAGGTGGCCGCCTCCTTGAGGACGGCCTTGCCCTGCCGCTTGACGATCTTCCGGTCGCCGGGCACCGCGAACGCCGCCTTCACCACCTCGACGTCCACGTACGGCACCCGCACCTCGGTCGACGCGGCCATGCTCGACCGGTCCGTGTAGGCGAGGTTCAGGCCCGGCAGGAACATCCGGGCGTCGCCCAGGCACATGCGGTTCACGAAGTCGTCGAGGTCGTTGTCCTCGTAGACGTCCGCGTGCTCGGTCAGCACGTCGTCGACCGTCCCGGCGAGGTCCGGATCGAGCAGGGCGAGCAGTTCCTCCTGGTCGTACATGGTGTAGCTGCGCCGGAACGCCGTCTCCTCCGGCAGGTCGGCGAAGGAGAGGAACCGCTTCGCGAACCGCACCGACCGGTAGCCCCGGCGGGCCGAGGCGACCGGCAGCCGGTCCACGGCCGCCGACACCCCGCGCCGCAGGGGTCCGGGCACGCGCTGGTAGCGGAGCGCCAGGACGTTGGCCAGGTGTTTGCGGTATCCCGCGAACAGCTCGTCGGCGCCCATCCCGGAGAGCATCACCTTGACCCCGGCCTCCCGGGCGGCCTGGCAGATCAGGAAGGTGTTGATCGCCGCCGGGTCGCCGATCGGCTCGTCCAGGTGGTACGTCATCCGGGGCAGCAGGTCCAGGACGTCCGGGGCGATCTCGATCTCGTGCAGGTCCACGCCGAACCGCTCGGCGACCTGGCGGGCGTACCGCAGGTCGTCGGGCATCGCCTCGAACCGGGCGTCCTCGGCGCGGAACCCGATGGTGTAGGCGGAGATCCCCGGCTGGTGGCGGGCCGCGAGCGCGGTCAGCCAGCTGGAGTCGAGACCGCCCGACAGGAACGTCGCCACGGGCACGTCGGCCAGCAGGTGCTTCCGGGTGGACTCCTCGACGATCGCGGCGAGATCCGGGATCTCCCCGGCGAGCGCCCGGTCGCGGCCCTCGGCGGCCACGTCCCGCAGGTTCCAGAACCGGCCCCGCTCGACCCCGCCGTCGGGCCGGAAGCGCAGCCAGCTGCCGGGCGGCAGCTTCTCCGCCTCGCGGTACGCGCACCGCGAGTCCGGCACCCAGTAGTAGAGGAGCGAGGCCACCAGGGCCCCGTGGTCCACCTCCAGCTTCCCGCCGGTCACCGCGGCGAGCGCCTTCAGCTCGGAGGCGAAGACCAGGCCCTCGCCGCGCCGCAGCAGGAACAGCGGCTTGATGCCCAACTGGTCGCGGACGAGCACCAGTTCACCGGTGCGCTCGTCGAAGACGCCGAACGCGAACATGCCGCGGAGGCGCGGCAGACAGTCGGTGCCCCAGCGCCGCCAGGCCTCCAGGAGCACCTCGCTGTCGGACGTGCCGCGGAAGCGCACCCCGGCCGCGGCGAGCTCGGCCCGCAGCTCGGGCGCGTTGTACAGCTCGCCGTTGTACGTGAGGACCAGGCCGTCCGAGACCATCGGCTGCGCGCCCGTCTCGGACAGGTCGACGATGGACAGCCTGCGGTGCCCGAGGTGGACCTCGCCGTCACCGAGGGGATGGCTGTAGCGGCCGGCCGCGTCGGGCCCGCGATGGGCGAGGGTGTCGGTGAGCCGGTCGGTCACGGACTTGCCGTCCGGCCACCGGTACGTGCCTGCGATGCCGCACACGGCTACCGCACCTCCTGATCACTGTCCGGGACCCGCGGCGCCCACAGCGGCACCCGCTCGGTCCGCCGCTGAGCTTCCCCGTTCCGCCGGGTCTGTCGTTCGCCGTTGCCGCGCAGGGCGTTCCGCTGCCCGTCCCACAGCGTGCCGTCGGTCCGGTCCCGCGGATCGGGGTCGACGAGCACCACCCCGAGCACCGCGATGCGCTGGTCCGCCAGCTGCCGGGCCACCGTGTGCAGCCACGCGGCGCTGCCGTGCCCCGCCCGCACCACGAGCACGGTCCGCGTGCCCAGGTACTGCAGGTCGGTCCAGGCCGCGCCGGGCGCCACCGAGCCGACGCCGAGCCGGCGCTCCTGGCGCGACAGGCCGGCCGCGTCCCTGCCGCCGACCACGGTCGGGTCCCCGGGGCGCGGGGTACGGCCGGCGAGCCGCTGGCCCGGCAGGCCGTCGACGACGACCATCGGGCCGTCCGCCAGCAGCACCGCCGCGAGGTCGAGGGCGATCTCGCTCGTATCGCGCTCACAGCCCAGTTCCAGCAGCGACATCGGCTCCGCCGAGCCGCGCAGGGTGCGGGCCAGGGAGACGGTGAGCCGCTCGCGGGCCGCCCGGACCCGCCGGCGCCGCCACGGCCCCGACGCGGTGCGCGGCAGCTCCGCGAGGACCGAGGCGCCCAGGTTCGCGGCGATGTCCCGGCGCAGCACCGGCCGGTCCCCGACGACCGTGCCCACCGCCGCCACCGCGAGCCCCAGGGCGAGGCCGAGGGCGAGGCCGATCCCGGCGTTCGTGACCAGGGCCTTCGGCAGCGAGTGCTTCAGCGGGCGCGGGGCGTCCACGATCTGCGTACCGGAGAGGAGCCGGGGCGTGCCGATGCTCGCCTCGGTGGCGCGCTGGTCGAAGTCCGCGATCCGCGAGGTGAGTTCGGCCCGGCGGGCGAACAGCGACTCCAGGTCCGCCGACACCTTCGGGCCCTCGTCCTCCGAGGCGCCGCCGATCGTCGTGTTGACCTGCGCGAGCTCCTCCCGCATCCGGTCCCGCTGGCCGAGCAGGGCCTTGGCCTCGGAGTCCGCGGCCTCCTTGATCCGCCGGACGTGGTCCGCGATGAACGCGTCGGCCAGCGCCTGCGCGCGGGCCACCGCCTCCGCCTCGCTGTCGCCCGACACCTGGATCTGCAGCAGGTTGTTGGTCAGCCCGATCCCCCCGTAGTCCTCCATGAAGTCCTCGGGCTTCTCCGGGGACTTGAGGGCGCGCAGGGCCTGGCCGGCGATCCGCGTGGTCTGCAGCAGCGAGACGTCGGTCCGGATCAGCGTCCCCGGGTCGTTCGGCTGGTCCTCCTGGTGCGCGACGAGCAGCTTCGTCATCGCGGTCGGCGGCGGCGGCAGCAGGACCGCGAGCGCCACGCCGGCGAGCAGCCCGAGGAGCGCCATCGTGCCCCACAGGCGCCGCCGCCTGCGCACCGCCACCACCAGGCCGTGCAGATCGAGCAGCGGGGCGGCGCCCGACGGCTCGGAAGTCGTACGCGTCGTCACCTGGAACCTCCCGTCACGGCCTCGTCCGCCGCGGGCGCCGGAGCGGCGGCGTGCCGGGTACGGTCACCGGACCGCGCGGGACGGTCCACCACCGTGCCGGCGAGGACGACGCCGACGATCTCGTGCTCGGCGTCCGCGCAGGCCTCGGCGATCCCGGCCAGCTCGGCCGCGGTCCTGCTGCCCGCGCTCAGCACGACCAGCGCGCCGGCCTCGTCGCCGTCACGGTCCGGCACCCACGGTTCGGACACCGAGACCTCCACCACCCGCAGCATCGGCTGCCCGCCGTCGGCGGACCCCGGCGCCGGGGCGCCGGCGACGAGCTGCCCCGCGGCCCGGTAGGCGATCGCGTCGCCGTCCGGGACGACCACCAGGAGCCGGCGCGGGGCGGGCAGCCGGTCCCGGAGACGGGCGGAAAGGCGCCGGTAGCGGATCCGCCTGCTGTCCTCGTCACCGGACGTCCGCGGCACCGGCAGGTCCCACCGAGTGTCGACACCGAGGAGCCGCCGGAACCAGCCCCCGGCACCCCGGCCGCCCGTCCGGTGCGCCGACCGGTCCCCGGGTACGTCGACGGTGCCGAGGACCGCCGATCCGAGCGCGGCGGCGATCTCCGCCTCACCCCGCAGCCTGCGGCTCATCCGGGCGGCCGTCACATGCCCGAGGATCGCCAGCAGCAGGAACAACAGCGCCCCGGCCGCGATGAGTTGCGGCCGCGTCGGCGGCGCCTCGCCGGCCGGCCGGGCCGCCGGTCCCATCACGACCATGTTGGCCTTGTCGGCCTTGCCCGACGCCGGGTCGGCCGCGTCCAGCTTCTCGATGGCCTCCCGCAGCGAGGTGCGCAGCTTCTCCAGCTCGGTGCGGGTCTGCACGCTCTCCACGGTCCGCCCGGGGTCGGCCGCCTCGGCCAGCTTGGTGATGCGGCCGTTGGTCTGCTCCACGCTCTTGCGGAGCGCCTCGAGACGCGCCTCGGCCTCGGGGTCCGTGTTGTCGCCCGCGATCCGGGTGGCGAAGGCCACGAACTCACGGGCCGCCTCGTCGGAGAGCCGCTGGGCGCGCTCCGGGGTGTCGGCGGTGCCCGAGATCCTGATGATGTTCCCGTCGGCGACCTCGGCGTTCACCTGCTCCCGCAGCTCGACGCCGGTGGTCCCGGGCCAGCCGAGGGTGCCGGCGACGCGGTCGACGACCACCGAACTGGTCGCGATCTCCGCCTGCGTCAGCAGCTCGCGCTCCTCCCACGCCCCGGGCAGCAGGACCTGCGCCGAGGTCGTGTACCGCGCCGGGACCAGCTCGGAGGTGCCGTAGCCGACGAGCGCGCCCACCAGGGTGAGGAGGGTGAGCAGCCGTCCGCGCCGACGGAGGATCCGCCCGATCGTGACCAGGCGTATGGTGTCTTCGCTCAACGACGAGGCCTCGTCCCTGCCTTGTTCGGGTGCGGCACCGGCGCCTGGTCGCGGCAGGCGGCGGAGTAGGCGTCGAGCAGCGACCGCTGGGAGTTCGGCCAGGACAGCGGTCCGCTGATCCGCTCCCGGCCGATCTCGCCCATGCGGGCCCGCTGTTCGGGGTCGTCGAGGAGCATCGCGACGAGCTTGGCGAACTCGGACTCGTCGTTGGCGGGGGCGTACACGGCGGCGTCGCCGGCGGAGACCCGCGCCTCCCGCAGGTCGAACGAGACGATCGGCCGGCCCATGACCATGTACTCCAGGACCTTGTTCATGGTCGACACGTCGTTGAGCGGGTTGTGCGGGTCGGGGGAGAGGCACACGTCCGCGCTGGACAGGTAGCGCACCAGGTCCGCGTCGGGGACGCGCCCGGTGAACTCCACCTGGTCGGACAGGCCGAGCCGCCGGGACAGCTCCACCATCGCGTCGAAGGTGTCGCCGCCGCCGACGAACACCGCGTGCCAGTCCGTACGGCCCACCTCGTCGCGCAGCTTCGCGAGGGCGCGCAGCGCGTAGTCGACACCGTCCTGCGGGCCCATGACGCCGAGATAGCACAGCAGATGGGGCTTGCCGCGCTTCAGCTCCGGCTCGGCCGGCACCGGGCGGAACCGCTCGATGTCGGGCGCGCTGCGCACCACGAATACGTCCTCCGGCCGCTTGCCGCCCCGGCGTACCGCGACGTCCCGGTAGCTCTCGTTCGTGGCGAGCACGACGTCCGCGGCCCGGTAGGTCCGGCGCTCCAGCGCGCACACGCCCCGGTAGAGCAGGTCCTTGCCGCGGTCGAAGCGGGAGAGGTACAGCTCGGGCACCAGGTCGTGCTGGTCGAAGACGAACCGCGCGCCCTGCCGCTTCAGCCACAGCGCGGGCAGGAACAGCAGGTCCGGCGGGTTGCAGGCGTGGACGACGTCGACCGGGCCGACCTTGCGGGCGAGCCGCAGGGTGTGCCAGAGCGCCGTCCCGTACTCCTTGAGGTAGCCGGCCGGACCGCCGGTGGCGGCCTGGAGCGGGTAGCGGTGGATCCGCACCCCGTCGATCTCCACCTCCGCCTCGGTGTCCCGCTTGCTGCCCTGCGGGCAGATGACGTGCACCGTCCAGCCCGCGTCGCGCAGCGTCGTGCATTCCTGCCACACCCGCCGGTCGAACGGCACCGACAGGTTCTCCACCAGGATCAGCGCGCGCCGGTTCGTCCGGTCGCCGCTGGTCGTATTACCAAGCAAGGCCCACGTACCCAGGTTCGGCCCGGCGCTCCTCGGCGTCGGGAAGGCGGATGAGGTCGACGATCACCGTGCCGTCGCCATGCGGCAGCGCGGCGAGGACGTCCGGGTCCCTGGTCCCGACCAGGCACACCTCGGCGTGCTCCAGGACCTCGTCGACGGAGTCCGCGAGGAGTTGCGCGAGATGCGGCAGCCGCGTCTCGATGTACTCGCGGTTCGCGCCGATGAGCCGGGACAGGCTCACGTTCGCGTCGTGGATCCGCAGGTCGTACCCCTTGCCGAACAGCCGCTCCGCCAGCTCGACGAGCGGGCTCTCGCGGAGGTCGTCGGTGCCGGGCTTGAAGGAGAGACCGAACAGGCCCACCTTGCGCTTGCCGGTCCGCTCGACCAGCTCCACCGCGCGCTGCAGATGGTCGGCGTTGGAGGGCAGCACATGGGAGAGGATCGGCACCGAGACGTCCGCCCGCTGCGCCGCGTGCACCAGGCTGCGCAGGTCCTTCGGCAGGCAGGAGCCGCCGAAGGCGAAACCGGGGCGCAGATAGGCGGGGCTGATGTTCAGCTTGCGGTCGGCCAGGAAGACGTCCATGACCTGGTGCGAGTCGACCCCGAGCGCCTGGCACACGGCGCCCAGCTCGTTCGCGAAGCCGATCTTCAGCCCGTGGAACGCGTTGTCCGCGTACTTGATGGCCTCGGCCGTCGGCACCGGCACCCGGAACACCTCGCCGGGCAGTCCCTCGTACAGCGCCGCCACCACGTCGCCGCTGGCCGCGTCGAGCTGGCCGATGACGGTCTTCGGCGGATCGAAGAAGTCCCGCACGCTGGTGCCCTCGCGCAGGAACTCCGGGTTGACCGCCACTCCGACGTCCACGCCCGCGGTGCCGCCGACGTACTTCTCCAGGATCGGCACGAGCAGGTTCAAGCAGGTGCCCGGGAGCATCGTGCTGCGGAACACGACCGTGTGCCGCCCGCCCCGCTCGGCCAGCGCGGCCCCGATCTCCTCGGTGACCCGCTCCAAGTACGTCGTGCACAGGCTGCCGTTGGGCTCCGACGGGGTGCCCACGCAGATCAGCGACACCTCGCTGTCCTCGATCGCCGCGCGGACGTCGCCGGTGGCGCGCAGCGCCCCGCTGCCCACGACCTCGGCGACGAGCTCGCCGATGCCCTCCTCGACCACCGGAGCCTTGCCGTCGTTGACCAGGTCCACCTTCACCGGGTTGACGTCCACCCCGATGACCTCGTGACCCATGCTGGCCAGGCACGCGGCCGACACGCAGCCCACGTAGCCGAGCCCGAAAACGCTGATCCTCATTGACCCGTTCCTCCCCCAGGCAGGCCTTCCCGGCCTGCGGTCCGCGTCGTTCCGGCGGGACGACGCCCCCCGCGCATCAATAGGCCCCGTGGCCGTACAGCACCGCGCGCAGCGTCTTCCACAAGATCACCGTGTCCAGTGCGAGCGACCAGTCCTCCACGTACCGCAGGTCGAGGCGGACCGCCTCCTCCCACGGCAGATCACTGCGTCCGCTGATCTGCCACAGACCGGTGAGTCCGGGCTTCACGAGCAGCCGCCGCCGGATGTCGGGGCCGTACGCGGCACACTCCTCCGGTAACGGCGGCCGGGGACCGACCAGCGACATCGATCCGGTCAGTACGTTGAACAGCTGCGGCAGCTCGTCGATCGAGTACCGGCGCAGCACCGCGCCCACCCGCGTCACCCGCGGATCCCGGCGCATCTTGAACAACAGCCCCGCGCCCTCGTTGAGTTCGGCCAGTTCGGCCCGCGCCCGGTCCGCTCCGGCGACCATGGTGCGGAACTTCAGAATGGTGAACTCGTGGCCGTCCTTGCCGACCCGGCGCTGGCGGTAGACCGCCCCGCCCCGGCTCTCCGCCATCACGAGCAGCGCCACCAGCACCATCAGCGGCGCGAACAGCAGCAGCAGGACCGCCGCGCCCAACCGGTCCACGACCCCCTTGATCGCCCGGCGCCCCCCGGTGAACGTCGGCATGCTGACCCGCAGCAGCGGAATCCCGAGCACCGCGTCGACGTGCAGCCGCGGGCCGGCCACCTCCATCAGCATGGGCGCCACCACCATCTCGGTGTCGCTGCCCTCCAGGTTCCAGGCCAGCCGCTGGAGCCGGTGCGGCGACCAGTGCGGATCGGGCGTGACCGCGACGACGCGGTAGCCGTCCCGGCGTATGTGGTTGGCGACGTCCGTCAGCCGCCCGACCACCGGCACCCCGTCCAGCTGGTCGCCCTCGGGCCCCAGGCCGTCCGTCGTGCACACCGCGTCCACCCGCCACCCGAGGTGCGGGAACTTGCGCGTCCGGGTGATCAGGTCGCGCACGGTCGCCGGGCTCCCGGCGGCGAGCACCGGCCGCAGGCAGCGCCCCTCCTTCCGCTGCTTGTGCAGCCAGAGGCGGAGCAGATAGCGGGTGGTCATGGTGACGACCGCGATCGCGGGGATCGCGACGAAGATCCACAGTTTGACGTTGCGCGAGGTCAGCGCTATCCCGGCGAGCGCCAGGAACACCGTCGCCATGAACAGCGAGCGGCCCAGCCGGCGGAACTCCTCGGCGCCCTGGCCGAGTACGGCCGGCGCCCACGCCCTGCTCACCGCCAGCGTCCCCAGCACGAGGAGCTCGGTGAAGAAGGCGAGGATCCCCCATTTCTCATGCCAGTTGGCGGCGTCCCGCGCCCCGAAGAACTCGCCTATCGACGTCACCACGACCGCGGTCGCGACGGTGTCGCTGACGATCACGGTCCGGCGATAGCGCTGCTCCCAGTCGCTCGCGGTCCGGCTGATCGCCCCATCCGCCAGACGCCCGCGCGCCGACGGAAGCGGGCTGACTACTCCCCCTTGCCGCACAGAACCCCCCAGGTCCCCAGTGGTTCGACGTGTTCGCCCCACACCGCCGCTCCGACGGAAGGCCCCCGCCTCCCGCGCATGGAACACCGGCCACCGCAGACTTGCCTGAACTGAGAAACCCGTCGGCAGTGGACGCTCACGCCCGTCCCGCCGGACTCTCCTGATCCACGGTCACCCGTCGAATCCCAGGGCGCTCCCCGCACCCAAGGCCCCCCCGGGCTCCAGGAATTGATCATCCCCACGATGTGCGCGGGGCACGCGACTGCTGGCCTTGCATACCGCCGGACCTACAGATCATTGTCGGTCGCCTCGTGTCCGATCAGCTGAAGCACGGTCAATCTAGACCATCGCGGCCGGGTTGGAGAGGGGGTGTGTGTAATTTGTGCGTAAGCTTTGAGACTTGATCCACCAGGCCCTCACCGCAGCCTCCGGACGTTCCGCGTCCGCCTGTGAACTCCCCGGTTCACGCGCGTAGTTGGGTGAGTGGCTGGCCGAAGTCCGGACCTCGTTTCCGGAGGTCGGAGCACCGGCGTACGCCCTCCCTCATCTGCTGTGACGAGCCGCCGACGGCCCTCCCGCGCGCCTCGCCGGGGAGCCGTGCGCCCCGTTCCGCATTGGCCGGATCGAGGCCCCGCGAAGCCCGCCCCGACCCCCCTTTCCGTGTTCGTATCTGTGCGCGGCGAACGCCTGTACCACTCGCCCCGGACCCCCTCCCTCCGCCCCTGTGTGACCAGCGTCACGTCGCCCACCCGTGATGACCGCCGTCCCCGATCCGCTTGATCATCCGGCGAATCCCGCCACTTCGATGGGGAAGGGTGGTCAGCGATGGACCGCGAGAGCGTCACGCTGCGCGCGGCCGACATGGGCCGGCGCGCGTCCGAGTTCGTCGACGTCGTCGAAGCGAGAGGCCGGCTCTCCCTCGACTACTCCGCGGCGAGCCTCCGCCTCGTCGACCGTCTCATCGACGGACTCAGACGCGGCGGCGCCTCCCGCGAGGACGTCACAGGGCCCCTCACCGGACTCGGCGCCTACGTGGGCGAGGTCCTCGTCCGCGAGACCGGCGCCGTCTGGGTCGACCTCCCGCCCGGCCACATGCTCCGCTCCGTCTTCACTCACCCCGTCGGCCTCCGCATGCCCGACGGCCGCGTCTGGAACCCCCTCGGCCGCACCGTCAACCGCTTCGAACAGGGCCCCGCCGAATCCCTCCAGACGTACTTCCTCACCATCCACGGCTGGCGCTCACCCCGCCCCCGCCGCACCGCCTGACGGTCTGACACGATGAACGCCATCCAGGTCCGCCGCGCGACCCGGAACCGAACACGTACAGCTGTCCAACAGGTTCGTGCGGTCGAGGAGACAGGGCCCGTGCCCACCGCGACCCACACACGGGAGGTCGAGGTGGGACGGGGGGTGACGTGCGACCCGGATCGCGACACGGCTCCCTGCCCGGATCGCGGGGCGGCACGCGGCCCGGACCGTGACGCCGAGCTCGGCGCGGCCGTCGAGCGGGCCCGCCAGGGCGACGAGGAGGCCTTCGCGACGGCCTACCGGATCGTGCACCCGGGGCTCCTCGGATACCTGAGGGGAATCGTCGGCGAGGACGCCGAGGACGTGGCCTCCGACGCGTGGCTGGAGATAGCCAGGGACCTCGGCCGCTTCCGCGGCGACAGCGCGGGCTTCCGCGGCTGGACCGCGACCATCGCCCGCCACCGCGCCCTCGACCACCTCCGCCGCCTCCGGTCACGCCCCCGCCCCTCCGGCATCGAACAGGACGTACTCGATCTCCCGACCCAGGACGACACGGCCGGCGAGGCCCTGGAGGCCCTGTCGACGGAACACACGCTGGCCCTGATCGCTGGCCTGCCGCGCGACCAGGCCGAGGCCGTACTGCTCCGCGTCGTCGTCGGCCTCGACGGACCGACCGCCGCCCGGGTCCTCGGCAAACGCCCCGGTGCGGTACGGTCCGCCGCGCACAGGGGATTGAGGCGACTGGCGCGACAACTCACGGGAAGGGGGAGGTGACGTATGTCCGACGGCGAGCCCACGAGGGCTGAACCACCGCCCACGGCGGGGGGGATCCCGGGCACCCCGAACCTCCCGGGCCGGCCGGCGACCAAGGGCGAGGCGGACGCGCTCGCCGCGTTCCGGGCCGCGCGCGACGCCGGACTGCACGCGTCGCGGGTCACGCGGCGCCGGGACGACTGGACGCCCGGCGTCGAGCGGCGCAGGGCACGGCGTTCGCTCAAGGCGGCCGTGGCCGGGCTGTTCGTCACGGCCACGCTGGGAGGCGTGGCCGTGGCCACCGGCGGGCTCCCCGGCGACTCCTCGGGGAGCGCCGTGCCGGGGCCCGCACCGCGCCCCACCCGTGTCGCGACCGCCCCGACCACCGCTCCCGCCGCCCCCCGGACGCCGCCGCCCCGACCGCCGGACACCGGAACGCCCATCTACCCGGAGGGACACCGCACCGAGCCGCCCGGAGGCCGCCGCCAGGGTCTGTGCCGGGCATTCGAGAAGGACGCCGAGCGGGGTGGCCAGGAGAAGCAGGCCGGCAAGGGCGGCCGCACCTCCGCGTCGAACGCGTGGCAGCGACTGGTGGCGGCGGCCGGCGGTGAGGAGCGCGTACCCGGCTACTGCGGCCAGGACCCCCGCCCCGGCAGAGGCCCGGAGGCCAAGGGCCGCCCCGCGGACGGCGACGGCCGGGGCCCTTCCTCACCGGGCGCGAACGACGTCGACCGGAACGGACGGCCGCAGGCCGCCGGGCCCGAAGGCCGCACGGCCCGCCCCGGCCCGGCCGGAGCCCGCAACGGCTGAGCCACGCACCCGGAGGGACGCGAACCGCCGCTCAGTACGATGGCCTGCCGCCCCCCGGGGCGCACCGCGCGCGCACGAACAGCGCGCTCACGGCAGAGGAAGCACGGACACCGCACCGGCGAGCGGCGACATCCGGCGGGAGGGCGACACCATGACGGACAGGACCGAGGACGGCGCGGACGGCCGGGCGACCGGCGGGCCGGACCGCACGGCGGAGGGTACGGCGGACCCGGACCGCACGGCGGACGACGTTTCCGCGACCTCGCCGCGCCGGCGCGCCCAGGGCGAGCTGGAGGCCCAGGTGCTCGCCGTGCTCCGCGAGGCGGCGGAACCGGTGCCGGTCGCGTGGGTGCGCGAGCGCCTCGGCGGGGGACTCGCGTACACGACGGTGATCACGATCCTGACCCGGCTGAGGGCGAAGGGCGCGGTGGAGCGCGAGCGTTCCGGCCGGTCGTTCCGGTGGACGGCCGTCGCCGACGAGGCGGGTCTCGCCGCCTTGCGGATGCGGAGGATGCTGGACGCGGAGGCGGACCGGCAGGCGGTCCTGGCCAGCTTCGTCACCGCGCTCCCGCCGAACGACGAGCGTCTCCTCCGCGAACTCCTCGCCCGGGCCGAGGAGACGGACGGCCACGCGGAGAAGGACGTTCATGCGGAGAAGGACGTTCATGCGGAGGAGGAGAAGGGCTAGCCGTCATGGGCGTCTTCGTCTTCCTTCCCCTCGTCCTCCCGCTCACCGCGTGGCCGGTCGCCCGTCTCGCCGAGCAGCGGCTCCATCCGCGCACCGCGACCCGCCTGCTGGCCGCCGTCGCCGGCGTCTCCGCCGTGTGCAGCACGCTCTGCCTCGTCCTCCTGATGATCGTCGGCACCGCCCAACTGCCGGGCAACCCGCTCCCGGACGGCTGGTCCGACCCCGACGTCCGCGCGGCCGTCCCCTACGACGAGATCGCCGGCCCGGCCGCCATCCCGGCCCTCCTCGCGGTCCTCCTCTCCTGCGGCCTCGCCGCCGGCCGTCAGGTGAGGGCCCGCCGCCGCGCCGCCACCGCGCTCGCCGGTCTCCGCCCGACGCCCGTCGCCGTACTCCCGGACCCCACGCCGTACGCGTACGCGCTCCCCGGCCCCCGCCGAATCCGCGCCCGTCACCACCGCCCCCGAGGCCGGATCATCGTCAGCACGGCCATGCTCGCCGGGCTCTCCGCGCCCGAACGCCGCGCGCTCTTCGCCCACGAGCGGGCTCACCTGACCGACCGCCACCACCGCTACCTGCTCGCGGTCCATCTGGCGGCCCGAGCCAACCCGTTCCTGCGCCCGCTCCGTACCGCCGTGTCCTACACGGCCGAACGCTGGGCGGACGAGGAGGCGGCCGCCGCCGTGGGGAGCAGACGGGCGGTGGCGCGGGCGATCGGCAGGGCGGCCCTGCTCGCCCCGCGCGCGCCGGCCGTGACGCTGCTCGCGGCGGCGGGTCAGGCGGCGACACCGCGTCGCGTGGCGGGTCCGGGGCCGCACCGGGCGGCGGGGGAGCGGCCGGGACCGGTGCCGCGCCGCGTGGCGGCCCTGCTGCGGCCTGCCCCGGTGGGCGGCGCGTGGCCGCCGGTGTCCACGGCGGTCGGCCTCGCGGCGTGGGGCGCGGCCTTCGGTGTCGCCGTATCGGCACTGGCCTCGGCGAACTCCGCCGTGACCCTCTTCCTCGTCCTGCACGCGACCGCCGCGCCGATGTGATCGGCGCGGCGGTCGCGGGACGTGCGGGCGTGACAGGCCTCGGTCGGTCAGAGGTCGAACTCGTGGGGCGGGAGGTCCAGGGTGAAGCATGCCTCGCGGACCACGGCCTGTTCGGTCTTGTCGAAGTCGCCGTCGGCGCCGCCGATGACGATGCCGATCTGGATGACGGCACGGGCCTCGGCGGGCTTCTTCTTCGCCTTGGCGATCTCCTGGAGGACGCTGACCTTGCCGAAGTCGAAGTCGGCGGTGAGCTTGTCGAGGTTGGCGTCGAAGCGGCGCTGGAGGTCGAGGGCGTCGAAGTTCTGCAGGACTTCGTTGGAGGCGATGAGCTGGGCGACCCGGCGGCGCTCGGCGGGGTCGACGGTGCCGTCCGCGGCGGCGACCAGGGCGCACATGGCCATGCTGGCGTCGCGGAAGGCGCCGCTCTTGAGGTCGTTCTTCTTCGCCACCAGCTGGGTCTGCATCGTCGATGCGGATTCCTTGATGCGGTCCCACAGGGCCATGGAGTACTCCCGATGTCGGTTGTCTCTTCGATTACTTCTACGAACGTGTAGAACGTGGCGAAGAGGCGTGAGGTTCCCGACGGAGGGAGACGGAGGGAGACGGAGGGAGACGGAGGGAGACGGAAGGGGGCGGAGGGAGACGGAGGGAGACGGAGGGAGACGGAGGGAGACGGAGGGAAAGGCGCTCCGTCACATCCCCGTCAGCAGCAGCGACGCCCACAGCGCCACCGTCGAGGCGACCAGGGTGGCGGGGACGGTCAGCAGCCCGAGCCGGGTGAACTCGCCGAGGGCCACCGGGTGTCCGTGGTCCTGGGCGACGCGGCGCCAGAGGAGGGTGGCGAGGGAGCCGGCGTAGGTGAGGTTGGGGCCGATGTTGACGCCGAGCAGGACCGCGAGCACCGAGCCGGGGCCGGAGGCGGCGGCCAGCGGGACCAGGGCCAGGGTGGCGGGGAGGTTGTTGATGAGGTTGGCGAGGAGGGCGGCGAGCGCGGCGGTGCCGAGCAGCGCCGGCAGGGAGGTGCCGTCCGGGAGGACGTGGGCGAGGACGGACCCGAGGCCGTTGTCGACGACCGCCCGGACGACGACGCCGAGCGCGAGGACGAACGCGAGGAACGGCACGGCGGCCGACCGGACGAGGGCGCGCGGAGTCGTACGGCGATGGGCGAGGGCGTGTACGGCGAGGGTGGCCGCGCCCGCAGCAGCCGCCCACGCCGGGTCGAGCCCGGTGGCCGAGGCGACGCCGAATCCGGCGAGCGTGGCGGCCACGGTGCAGAGCGCGAAGAGCGGGAACGGCGTGGGTTCCGGCGCGTCGGCGGGCTCGGCGGGGGCGGCGAGGTCACGGGCGAAGAAGCGCCGGAAGACCGCGTACTCGACGGCGATGGCGGCGAGCCAGGGGAGCAGCATGAGGAGCGCGAACCGGGTGAAGCCGACGCCGGCGGCCGTGAAGGCGAGCAGGTTGGTCAGGTTCGACACGGGCAGCAGCAGGGAGGCCGTGTTCGACAGGTGGGCGGTCGCGTAGACGTGGGGCCCGGGGCGGGCGCCCATGCGGGCGGTCGTGGCGAAGACCACCGGCGTCAGGAGCACCACCGTCGCGTCCAGGCTCAGCACGGCGGTGATCAGCGAGGCGAGCGCGAACACGGCCCCGAGCAGCCGCCGTGGACGGCCGCCCGACCGGCGGGCCATCCAGTCGCCGCAGGCGCGGAAGAGTCCCTCGTCGTCGCAGAGCTTGGCGAGGACGAGCACCGCCGCCAGGAATCCGATGACGGATCCCAGCCGCTCCGCCTCCTCGCGTACGGCCGCGGGCGTCACCGCGCCCACGGCCAGGACCGCCCCGGCGGCGGGCACCGCGAACGCGGCCTCGGGCAGGCGGAAGGGGCGGACGACGGCGCAGATCAGCACCACGGCCAGGGCGAGTACGGATACGGACGTGACGAGCATGTGTTCGATGATGCGGGTCGGTCGCGGGGGCGGATCCGGCGGGGTGCCGCCGTCGCGACCGACTCCGCGGCTGACTGCGCGTCAGAAGGGAGTGCGTCCGGAAGCCTTGTGGCCATCGCATTCATCAATAAAATGTCACACACCATACAAGGGAGATCATTCATGGCCCACGAGCAAGCCCCCGTGCCCCGCGCCCACCCCTGGCACGGGATCATGATCGCCACCGCTCTCCCGCTGCGCGGCGACGGCTCCGTCGACCACGACGCCTACGCCGAGCACGTGTCCTGGCTGATCGCGAACGGCTGTGACGGTGTCGTGCCGAACGGTTCCCTCGGCGAGTACCAGACCCTCACCGACGCGGAGCGCGCCCAGGTCGTCCGTACCGCCGTCGCGGCGGCCGGTGACGGGGCGCGGGTCATGCCGGGCGTCGCCGCGTACGGCAGTGCCGAGTCGCGGCGCTGGGCCGAGCAGGCCGCCGAGGCGGGTGCCGGATCGGTCCTCCTCCTGCCGCCCAACGCCTACCGCGCCGACGAACCCGCCGTACGCGCCCACTACGCCGAGGTCGCCAAGGCCGGCCTGCCCGTCGTCGCCTACAACAACCCGATCGACACCAAGGTCGACCTGACCCCTGCGCTGCTCGCGAACCTGTACGCCGACGGCAGCATCGTCGCCGTCAAGGAGTTCAGCGGCGACGTCCGCAGGGCGTACGAGATCGCCGAACTCGCCCCCGGGCTCGACCTCCTGATCGGCGCCGACGACGTCCTCCTGGAACTCGCCCTCGCCGGGGCCGTCGGCTGGATCGCCGGCTACCCCAACGCCCTCCCGCGCAGCTGCGCCGCCCTCTACCGGGCCGCCGTCGCCGGAGACCTCGCCACCGCGCTTCCCCTCTACAGGTCCCTGCACCCGCTGCTGCGCTGGGACTCCAAGACCGAGTTCGTCCAGGCCATCAAGCTCTCCATGGACCTCGCGGGACGCCCCGGCGGCGCCACCCGCCCGCCCCGCCACCCGCTCACGCCCGCACAGGAGGCCGTCGTCCGCGCCGCCACGGAGAAGGCGCTCGCCGAGGGTCACGCGTAACGCCTGTCCAGCGTCCACCGTCCCGTCGTCCCGTCGTCCCGTCGTCCCGCCGTCCCGCCTCCACCGTCCCACCGTCCAGCCTCCACTCTCCCTGTCCACCGAGAGGATTCCCGTGCGTACGCGTCATGTCTTCCACGCCGTCGACTCGCACACCGAGGGCATGCCCACCCGTGTGATCACCGGGGGTGTCGGGGTGATCCCCGGGGCCACCATGGCCGAACGCCGGGTGCACTTCATCGAGCACATGGACCACCTGCGGACCCTGCTGATGTACGAGCCGCGGGGGCACGCGGCGATGAGCGGGGCGATCCTGCAGCCGCCCACCCGCCCCGACGCCGACTACGGCGTGCTGTACATCGAGGTCTCGGGACTCCTTCCGATGTGCGGCCACGGCACCATCGGGGTGGCGACGGTACTGGTGGAGACGGGCATGGTCCCGGTCGTCGAGCCCGTCACCACCGTCCGCCTCGACACCCCGGCCGGCCTGGTCAGCGTCGACGTACGCGTCGAGGACGGGGCGGCGAAGGCGGTCACCTTCACCAACGTGCCCGCCTTCAGCGTCGGCCTGGACCTGAAGGCCGAGGTCCCCGGCTACGGCACGGTCACCTACGACCTGGCCTACGGCGGCAACTTCTACGCCTTCGTCGACCTCGACGCCCTGGGCCTGCCCTTCGACCGGGCCCGCAAGGACGACCTGCTCGCCGCGGGCCTGGCCGTCATGGACGCGGTCAACGCCTCACCGGACCGGCCCGTCCACCCCACCCACCCCGAGATCGCCGGCCTCAAACACGTCTACCTGGCCGCCCCCGGCTCCGACGCGACCCGCTCGCGCCACGCGATGGCCATCCACCCCGGCTGGTTCGACCGCTCGCCCTGCGGCACCGGCACCTCCGCCCGCATGGCCCAGCTCCACGCCCGAGGACACCTCCCACTGGAACGCGACTTCGTCAACGAGTCCTTCATCGGCACCGAGTTCACCGGCCGCCTCACCGCCGAGACCGAAGTCGGCGGCCTGCCCGCCGTCATCCCCACCGTCACCGGCCGCGCCTGGATCACCGGCACCGCACAGTACTTCCTGGATCCGGAGGACCCCTTCCCGGCGGGGTTCCTGCTCTGACCGAGGCCGGGGAAACGTGACATTGTACGATGCTCCTCCGTGACTTCTCGGAGGACGCACGATGGGTGACCTGAAACAGTACGGTCTCGTCAGGGCGCAGGAACGGCTCCGCGACCAGGTCGGGCACGCCCTCCGCGCCGCCCTGATCGCCGGCGAACTGCGCCCCGGCCAGGTCTATTCGGCCCCCGGGCTCGCGGCCGACCTCGGCGTCTCCGCGACCCCGGTCCGCGAGGCGATGCTCGACCTCGCCCGGGAGGGCCTGGTCGAGCCCGTGCGCAACAAGGGCTTCCGCATCACCGAGGTCAGCGAGCGGGACCTCGACCAGTACACCGAACTGCGCACCCTCATCGAGGTCCCCACGGTCGGCCGCATCGCGCGGACCGCCGACCGCGACCAGCTGGAGGCGCTGCGGCCGATCGCCGAGGAGATCGTCTCCCGCGCCCGGCAGCACGACCTCATCGGCTACCTGGAAGCGGACCGCCGCTTCCACCTCGCCCTGCTCGCCCTCTCCGGCAACGAGCGCCTCGTGGAGACCGTGGGCGACCTGCGCAAACGCTCCCGCCTCTACGGTCTGACGAGTCTGGACGAGGCGGGCCGGCTCGTCTCCTCCGCCGAGGAACACCTCGAACTCCTCGACCTGATGATCGCCGGCGACGTCCCCGGCACCGAAGCCTGCATGCACCGCCACCTCGGCCACGTCCGCTCGCAGTGGGCCGACGCCCGCGACGAACAGGCAGGTGCCGCCCACGACGAACAGGCAGGTGCCGCCCACGACGAACAGGCAGGTGCCGCCCACGACGAAAAGCCCGGTGCCGCCCGCGACGACGCGGCCGGGCGGAGGGCGGCCGGCTAGCGCGCCGAAGGCACCGGGATTGGCCTGAACCTGACGACCGGCCCGGCGTCACCTCGGCGCCGACTCGACGCCAACTCGGCTTCGTACAAGCCGAATCGAGACATCTGGACAGCGGAGCCCGCATCTATATGCTGTGGCCATGTATTCCGCTGCCCCGATACCCGCGGACGCCACCGGTGCCGCCGTGCCCCCTCCCGCGGTCGCGGGCCGACTGGCCGGGGTCGCGTCCTCGCCGGTACGCGAGATCCTGGCGCTCACCGCGCGGCCCGAGGTCATCTCCTTCGCCGGCGGCCTGCCCGCCCCCGAACTCTTCGACGTCGAGGGGATCAGGGCGGCGTACGACAGGGTCCTGACGGAGAACCCGGAGTACGCCCTCCAGTACTCGACGACCGAGGGCGACCCCGAACTGCGCACCGCCGTCGCCGCCCGGCTCACCGCCCGCGAACTGGCCACGGACGCCGACGACCTGATCGTCACCACCGGCTCGCAGCAGGCCCTCACGCTCCTCACCACGGCGCTCGTCGAACCCGGCGCCGTCGTGCTCGTCGAGGACCCCTGCTACCTCGCGGCCCTGCAGACCTTCGCCTTCGCCGGCGCCCGGGTCGTCCCCGTACCCACCGACGACCAGGGCGTCCTGCCCGCCGCGCTCGACGAGATCGCGGCCCGCGAGAAGCCCACGCTCCTCTACCTCGTCCCCAACTTCCAGAACCCCACCGGCCGCACCCTGCCCGCCGAGCGACGCACCGCCGTCGCCGAGGCGGCGGCACGGCACGGCTTCTGGATCGTCGAGGACGACCCGTACGGCGAACTGCGCTACGACGGCGAACGCGTCCCCGGCATCGCCGCCGTCCCCGCCGCCGCCGACCGCACCGTCCTCCTCGGCTCCTTCTCCAAGGTCATGGCCCCCGGCCTCCGGCTCGGCTTCCTCCGCGCCCCCGCCGGACTGCGCCGCGCCTGCGTCATCGCCAAGCAGGCCGCCGACCTCCACACCTCGACCGTCGACCAGGCCGCCGTCGCCCGCTACCTCCGCGACAGCGACCTCGACGCGCACGTCGACGTCATGCGCGCCGCCTACCGCGAGCGCCGCGACGCCATGCTCGAAGGCCTCCCCGCCGCGCTGCCCGAGGGCGCCCGCTGGAACCGTCCCGAAGGCGGCATGTTCGTCTGGGTGAACCTGCCCGAGGGGTACGACGCCACCGCCCTCCTGAAGACCGCGATCGGCCACGAGGTGGCGTACGTGCCGGGCGCCCCCTTCTTCAGCGGCGAACCCGACCCGGGCGCGCTGCGGCTGACGTTCACGACCCACTCGGCGGACGAGATCAGGGACGGCCTCCACCGACTGGCCAAGAGCTTCGCCTGACCGCCGGATCCGGCCGTCGAGGCCCCGGGCCGCCCCCCCGGGGCGCTCCCGTTCCGCCCCCGTACGGCGTGGGCCGACCGGGTGACTTCCGGTCCACGCAGGCCACGGCCCGGTCACGACCTCGTGTCGTTGTTGGGCCGAACGGGTGAGGGGCGGGAGGATGGGGCCATGAGTAGGTACGAGAGGTACGACGTCACCGACGAGCAGTGGGAGGGCCTGGCGCAGGTCGTGCCCCTGCGCGGACGTGACGAATGGCCGTCCAGGGTCGATCACCACACGATCCCCGAGCAGTACGAGTCCGCCGAGCAGCGCCGCATGGTGGTGCTCCGGGTGCAGGTCTTCGCCGACGCCCGCGAGGTCGCCGAGTACCTCATCGCCCAGATCCCGGTGCTCCTCGATCTCACGAGCGCCGACACCGAGGTCGCGAAGCGCATCCTCGACTTCAGCAGCGGTGTCGTCTTCGGCCTCGGCAGCGGCATGCACCGCGTCGACCGGAACGTTTTCCTTCTCGCCCCGGCAGGCACGGAGGTCGAGGGCGCGGAAGGCGACGACGAGGACGAAGGCGCGGGCGACATGGTGGGCGGCCGCACCGCCGGCGTCCCCCGATCGTAGGAAGGTCATCTCGCCGTAACGGTTCGTCAGGCGACGTCCTGCGTACGGTCCGGGCATGGACCTCACCGACGGCCCCACCTTCGCCCCCACGTCACACGCCCACCCCTCCGCCGTCACCCCCACCGACCCCCCTCCCCCCACCCGCACTCCGGGGGCGCACACCCCTGACCCACGCGCTCCCGGGAGCCCCGCTCCCGAGCAGCGGGCCGCTGGGGGGCGCGCTGCCGAGCCGCGTGCGGCTGGGGGCAGTGCTGCCGAGCCGCGCGCTGCCGGGGCTCGCGCTCCTGAGCCGCGGGCTACTGGGGCTCGCGCTCCTGAGCCGCGGCCTGCTGGGGCTCGCGCCCCTGAGCAGCGGGCTGCCGGGGGCCGTGCTCCCGGGCCCCGGGCCTCGGGAGGCCGTACCGCGGGACCGCGTGTCTCGGTCCCCGAGGCGAGGGGGCCGTCGGGCGGGGCGGCCGGGGCCCGGGGCCAGGCCGGGGCCGGGGCCGGGGGAGGGGACGGGGCCGGGCGGCCCGCCGCCCGGCCCGCCGTCACCGAGCTGAGGCTCTCGGCGTTCGCGGGTCACCGCCGGGCCGTCCACGCGCTCGGTCCCGTCACCCTCTTCGCGGGGCCCAGCGGCAGTGGGAAGTCCACCCTCCTGCGGGCGTACGAGGCACTGGCCAGGCTCGGGGCGGGCGACACCCTCGACGAGGTGTTCCCGGACGCCGCCGACTGCGTGCCCGAGCGGGCCAGGCCCGACGCCCAGGGCAGGAGGGGCTTCCGGATCGGGTGCACGGTCGACGGACCGGCCGGGCCCGTCCACCTGGACCTCGCCGTCCAGGCCGAACCCCGGCTGCGGATCGTCGGCGAACGCCTCACCGGCCAGGGCCGCACCCTCCTCGCCACCGCCCTGCGCGACCCGGGCCGCAGCACCGTCCACGCCGAATGGCACACGGCGGGCGCCACCCCCGTCACCCGCGCCCCGCTGCCCGACGACCTCCTCGGCACGGCCCTGCTGCCGCTGCGCGTGGCGGGCAAGACCGCCGGGCAGCTGGACGTCCTGGCCGCCGCCGAGCAGGTCGTCATCGGTCTGAGGTCCGCCTTCGCCTGCGACCCACGGCCCGAGCGGATGCGGGCACCCGTGCCCCCGGGCGAGGGCCGGCTCCGGCGCGGCTGCGGCAACCTCGCCGAGGTCCTGCACCGCACCCACACCGACTGCCCGCGCCGCCACCTCCGCCTCGCCGCCGTCGCGGGAGCGGGCTGCTCGGGGCCCGTCACCGGCCTCGGCGTCCAGGAGCTCCCGGAGGGCACGGTACGGGCGTTCCTCGAACGCGGCGGCCGGCCCCCGACCCCGCTCGGCCGGCTCGGCGAGGGCGAACTGCGCTATCTGGCCCTCGCCCTCACCCTGCTCACCGGGCCGGGAGTGCTCGCCATGGACCGGCTCGCCGAGGTACCGGAGGCCATGCAGAGCCTCACCCTGCTCGCCGACGGCATCGACCGCGGCCTCGACGCCCGCCAGCTGGACGAGCTGCTCCGGCTCGCCGTCGGCATCGCCGCCGACGGACACATCCGCGTCGCCGGCTCGGTCGGGGAGCGGGCCGCGGGGGAGGCCCGGCGGACGCCCGGGGTGACAGTGGTAGACCTGACCGGATGACGAACGATCCTGACGTGGCGGCACTCCAGCACCGGCTCGCCGCATTCGCGGCCGCCCGCGACTGGCAGCCGTACCACACGCCCAAGAACCTGGCGGCCGCCCTCAGCGTGGAGGCGGCCGAACTCCTGGAGATCTTCCAGTGGTTGACGCCCGAGCAGGCCGAGCGGGTGATGGACGAGCCCGATTCCGCGCACCGCGTCGCCGACGAGGTCGCGGACGTGCTCGCCTACCTCCTCCAGTTCTGCGAGGTGCTCGGCGTCGACCCCCTCGCCGCCCTCGCCGCCAAGATCGACCGCAACGAGGTGCGCTTCCCGATCCGGCGCCGCGGCGGCGCCAAGGACGGGGATACGGAGGGTGATACGGACACGGATCGTCACTCTTCGGAGTGATCGAGTTTTCCCCGTCGAGCTTCCTGTCCACAGATTTCCGAATTCCTCTGGTGCGGGGGCTCAGGCGGCCTCACTCTGGGTAGTGGAATGAGTGGGCAGTAAGTCGTACGAACGGGGGCTGCGTTGATGGACGCGGAGCGACTGATCACACTCGGCCGGCGCGCGCTGGCGGAGAGCGGGACGGCACAGCACATCGTGGCGGAGGCCTGGCAGGCCCAGGCCCTCGCCCAGGCCATAGGGAGTCATCTGGCGCTCTGCGGCCCACAGGAACTGCGCGGCGACGCGCGGGGACTGAGCGAGATCGGGGAGTACCCGGTATGGGGCGCCGGCGGGCCGCGGGCGGCCCAGCTGACCGAAGTCGGCGATCCGCGCGGGGCGTTGACCGCGCTGGGGGCGCTGCTCGGCGAAGTGGGCATCGCGCTCGTCGGCGTCGCCTGCGCCACCGACGAGGAGGGGCTCTACTGGCAGTGCATCGAGGCCATCGACGCCGCCGACGAGTCGAGCGACCGGGTGCGCGGGATGCTCCGGCGCCTCGCCGTACGGGACGGGGAGCGGGCCCGCCCGCCCGACCCCGCCCGCGGTCGCGCGGGCCCCGGGCGGGGCCCGACATGAACGGCACCCGGCGCACGTCCGGGAGCGCGGCGGGCGGTCAGAGCTGAGCTACAGCTACAGCAAGAGCGGGGCCCAGAGCTGGAGCTGGAGGCAGGGCCAAAGCCAGAGCCAGAGCCACAGCCAGGGCCAGGTCCAGGTCCAGGTCCAGGGCCAGAGCCAGGGCTAGAGCTCAGGCTCGGCTTCGTGCCGGTCGGCCGAGGACTGGAGGTCCGCGTCCAGCTGGGAGAGATCGGCGGAGAGGGCCGCCATCAGCTCCTCCATCTGCTGGAGCAGGCCCTTCGGGGCGCCGGCGGTCTGCTGCTCGGGCACGGACTGCGATACCGGCTGCTCGGGTACGGCCCGCTCCGGCGCGGCTTCCTGGGACATGGCGGCCTCCTCGACCGGGACCCCACCGCCGAGGACGGGGCCACGAGAGAGAGCGACGCACCGGCAGCGGCCGCCGGCACGAGGGCCGGGCGGTCCGGCTCCGCCCGAGCCAACGACGAGCGCCCGGCCACGGTCACTGGGCAGGGCCGACGGCGCCCGCCTGGGGGCCGGATATTCACCCGACCGTGCCGGTGCGTACGGCGGGCTGACGGACAGGTTGACACGCACCGGACGGTGCAGGATGGAGGTATGGATCTTCGCATCTTCACGGAACCCCAGCAGGGCGCCGACTACGACACGCTCCTCCGGGTGGCCCGGGCCACCGAGGACCTCGGCTTCGACGCCTTCTTCCGCTCCGACCACTACCTCAGCATGGGGTCGGGCGACGGCCTGCCCGGTCCTACGGACGCCTGGATCACCCTGGTCGGCCTGGCCCGGGAGACGAAGCGGATCCGGCTCGGCACCCTGATGACGGCCGGCACCTTCCGGCTCCCCGGCGTCCTCGCCATCCAGGTCGCCCAGGTCGACCGGATGTCCGGCGGAAGGATCGAACTGGGCCTCGGCGCGGGCTGGTTCGAGGAGGAGCACACGGCGTACGGGATCCCGTTCCCGAAGGAGAAGTTCGGCCGTCTCGAAGAGCAGCTGGCGATCGTCACCGGGCTGTGGGCGACCGAGGTCGGGAAGACCTTCAGCCACGAGGGGGAGTTCTACCGGCTCGTCGACTCTCCGGCGCTGCCCAAGCCTGCGCAGCACCGGATTCCGGTGCTGATCGGCGGGCACGGGGCCAGCCGCACGCCGCGGCTCGCCGCGCGGTACGCGGACGAGTTCAACATCCCGTTCGCCTCGCTTGAGGAGAGCGAGTTGCAGTTCGGCCGGGTCAGGGCCGCCGCGGAGGCGGCCGGGCGGGCGGCGGACGACCTGGTGTACTCCAACGCGCTGGTCGTCTGCGTCGGCAAGGACGATGCCGAGGTGGCCCGGCGCGCCGCGGCCATCGGGCGGGACGTCGACGAGCTCAGGGCGAACGGCCTCGCGGGCTCGCCCGCCGAGGTCGTCGACAAGCTCGGGCGGTACGCGGCGATCGGCTCCTCCCGGGTCTACCTCCAGGTCCTCGACCTGGACGACCTGGACCACCTGGAGCTGATCTCCGCGCAGGTCCAGACCCAGCTGGCCTGAGGAGGCGGGCGATCCCATGAAGCCGGTCCGCACGCTCGCCGAGGCACTCGGCACGGGAGTGGTCGTCCTCGACGGCGGCCTCTCCAACCAACTGGAGGCGCAGGGCTGCGACCTCTCGGACGCGCTCTGGTCCGCGCGGCTCCTCGCCGACGGGCCCGAGCAGATCGAGGCGGCCCACGCGGCCTACGTACGGGCGGGCGCCCGGGTGCTCATCACCTCCAGCTACCAGGCCACCTTCGAGGGCTTCGCCCGTCGGGGCGTGGACCGCGGCGCGGCGGCCGGCCTGATGGCCCGCAGCGTCGAGCTCGCCCGGGCGGCGGCGGAGCGGGTCGGGGACGAGGTCTGGGTCGCCGCGTCCGTCGGGCCCTACGGCGCGATGCTCGCGGACGGAAGCGAGTACCGGGGACGGTACGGGCTGTCCGTGCGGGAGCTGGAGGCCTTCCACCGGCCGCGGATCGAGGCGCTCGCCGCGGCCGGCCCGGACGTCCTCGCTTTGGAGACCGTCCCCGACACGGACGAAGCCGAGGCGCTGCTCCGGGCGGCCGAGGGGAGCGGGCTGCCCGTGTGGCTCTCGTACACGGTCGAGCGCGGCCGGACCCGGGCCGGGCAGGACCTGGCGGAGGCCTTCGCGGTCGCCGCGGGCAGCGACCGGGTCGTCGCCGTCGGGGTCAACTGCTGCGACCCGGCCGATGTGGCGGACGCCGTGGAGCTCGCCGTGGCCGTGACCGGGAAGCCCGCCGTGGTCTACCCGAACAGCGGCGAGCTCTGGGACGCCCACGCGCGCGGCTGGCGCGGCGACCTCGCCTTCGACCCGGCCGCCGCACGGCCCTGGGCCGAGGCCGGCGCCCGGCTGCTCGGCGGCTGCTGCCGGGTCGGCCCGGCCACGATCGCGGCGCTCGCGGCGCACCTGTCCGGGGACGACGGGGGCGGGACGGGCTGAAGGGGGGTGCGGAAAATGCCTGGTCGGCGCGGGGGCGGGCGAACATACTCGGAAGTGTGTTCCTGACGATCAGTACGACCGGCAACCCGGAGCGACCCGCGACCGATCTCGGCTTTCTGCTGCACAAGCATCCCGAGCGGGCGCAGGCGTTCTCGACCTCGCACGGCACCGCGCACGTCCTCTACCCCGAGGCGAGCCCCGAGCGGTGCACGGCAGCACTCCTCCTGGAGGTGGACCCCGTGGCGCTGGTGCGCCGCGGCAAGGGCAAGGGCCGGGGCGGCGCCCCGGACGCCGCGCTCGCCCAGTACGTGAACGACCGGCCCTACGCGGCGTCCTCCCTGCTGGCCGTCGCGCTCGCCAAGGTCTTCAAGACGGCGCTGCACGGCGTCTGCACGGCGATGCCCGAGCGGGCCGCCGAGCCGCTGCCGCTGCGCATCGAGGTGCCCGCGCTCCCCGCGCGGGGCGGTGCCGGTCTCGTCCGGGCGCTGTTCGAGCCGCTGGGCTGGACGACGGTGGAGGCCGAGCCGGTCGCCCTGGACACGGAGTTCCCCGAGTGGGGCGACTCCCGGTACGTGCGGCTCGTCCTGGAGGGCGAGCTGCGGCTCGCGGACGCCCTCAACCACCTGTACGTGCTGCTGCCCGTCCTGGACGACGCCAAGCACTACTGGGTCGCGCCCGACGAGGTCGACAAGCTGCTGCGCGCCGGTGACGGCTGGCTGGCCGGACACCCCGAGCGCCGGCTGATCACCGCCCGCTACCTCTCCCGCCGCTGGGGCCTGGCCCGCGAGGCGACGGAGCGGCTCGAACTGGTCCGGCTCGCCGAGGCCGAGGGCATCGACGTCGAGGACGTCGACAACGCCGTCGACGAGACCACCGACACGGAGGAGCGGCCCGTGCCGCTCGCCGAGCGGCGCCGCGAGGCGATCCTCGCCGCGCTCGACGCCGCCGGAGCGGCCCGCGTGCTCGATCTCGGCTGCGGACAGGGCCAGTTGGTGCAGGCCCTGCTCAAGGACGTCCGCTACACCGAGATCGTCGGTGTCGACGTGTCCGTCCGGGCGCTGACCGTCGCCGCGCGCCGGCTGCGGCTCGACCGGATGGGGGAGCGGCAGGCCGCCCGGGTCACGCTGCTCCAGGGCTCGCTCGCGTACACCGACAAGCGGCTGACCGGCTACGACGCGGCCGTGCTCAGCGAGGTGATCGAGCACCTCGATCTGCCGAGGCTGCCGGCCCTTGAGTACGCGGTGTTCGGCTCGGCACGGCCGCGCACGGTCCTGGTGACCACGCCGAACGTCGAGTACAACGTCCGCTGGGAATCCCTCCCGGCCGGGCACGTCCGGCACGGCGACCACCGCTTCGAATGGACCCGCGCGGAGTTCCGCGCCTGGGCGGCCACGGTCGCCGGACGGTACGGGTACGAGGTGACCTTCACCCCCGTCGGCCCCGACGACCCCGAGGTCGGCCCGCCCACCCAGATGGCCGTCTTCACCCGCACCGACGAACCCGCGCCCGACCGCACCCCGCCCGGCCGCACCCGGGCCCACGACACCACGGCCGACGAGACCTTGAAGGAGGTCACCGCATGACGCGCGCGCTGCCCGTCACCGATCTGTCCCTCGTCGTGCTGGTCGGCGCGACGGGGTCCGGCAAGTCCACCTTCGCCCGGCGGCACTTCAAGGCGACCGAGGTCGTGTCCTCTGACTTCTGCCGGGGGCTCGTCGCCGACGACGAGAACGACCAGTCGGCGAGCAAGGACGCCTTCGACGTCCTCCACTACATCGTGGGCAAGCGGCTGGCCGCCGGGCGGCTCGCCGTCGTCGACGCGACCAACGTGCAGCAGGAGGCCCGGCGTCAGCTGGTCCAGCTGGCCAGGTCCCACGACGTGCTGCCGATCGCGATCGTCCTCGACCTGCCCGAGGAGGTGTGCCGGGAGCGGAACGCCGCACGGCCCGACCGCGCCGACATGCCCGCGCACGTCATCCAGCGGCACCGCCGCGAACTGCGCCGCTCGCTGCGCGGTCTGGAGCGCGAGGGCTTCCGCAAGGTGCACGTCCTGCGGTCCGTCGAGGAGGTCGAGACGGCCGAGGTCGTCCTGGAGCGCCGGTTCAACGACCTGCGCCACCTCACCGGACCCTTCGACATCATCGGGGACATCCACGGCTGCCGCTCCGAGCTGGACACCCTGCTCGCGAAGCTCGGCTACGCCGACGGCCGGCACCCCGAGGGACGCACGGCGGTCTTCGTCGGCGACCTCGTCGACCGGGGACCCGACTCGCCGGGCGTCCTGCGCCGGGTCATGGGCATGGTCGCCGCCGGGGACGCCCTGTGCGTGCCCGGGAACCACGAGAACAAGCTGGGCCGCTGGCTCAAGGGCCGGAAGGTCCAGGAGACGCACGGCCTCGCCGAGACGATCGAGCAGCTGGGGCGGGAGAGCGAGGAGTTCCGGGCCGAGGTCGCCGAGTTCATCGACGGACTCGTCAGCCACTACGTCCTGGACGGCGGGAACCTCGTCGTCTGCCACGCCGGCCTGCCGGAGAAGTACCACGGCCGCACCTCGGGCCGGGTCCGTTCGCACGCGCTGTACGGCGACACCACCGGCGAGACCGACGAGTTCGGGCTGCCGGTGCGCTACCCGTGGGCCGAGGAGTACCGGGGCCGCGCCGCCGTCGTGTACGGACACACGCCCGTGCCGAACACCTCCTGGGTCAACAACACCATCTGCCTCGACACCGGAGCCGTCTTCGGCGGGAAGATGACCGCGCTGCGCTGGCCGGAGCGCGAGCTCGTCGACGTACCGGCCGAGCGGGTCTGGTACGAGCCGGCCCGGCCGCTCGCCACCGACGCGCCCGGCGGCCACCAGGGACGCCCCCTGGACCTGGCCGACGTGCACGGACGCCGCATCGTGGAGACGCGCCACCTCGGCAACGTCGCCGTGCGGGAGGAGAACGCGGCGGCGGCCCTGGAGGTCATGAGCCGCTTCGCGGTCGACCCCCGGCTGCTCGCCTACCTGCCGCCGACGATGGCGCCCACCGCCACCTCGCGCACCGAGGGATACCTGGAGCACCCGGCCGAGGCCTTCGCCCAGTACCGGGCGGACGGCGTCGAGCGGGTCGTGTGCGAGGAGAAGCACATGGGCTCCCGCGCCGTGGCCCTGGTCTGCCGCGACGAGGAGACGGCCGGCGAGCGCTTCGGCGTCACCGGGGTCACCGGCGCGCTGCACACCCGCACCGGACGGCCCTTCTTCGACGACGAGAGCGTCACCGAGGAGGTGCTCGGCCGGCTGCGGACCGCGATCGGCGCCGCCGGGCTCTGGGAGGAGCTCGACACGGACTGGCTGCTGCTCGACGGCGAACTGATGCCGTGGTCGCTGAAGTCGGCCGGCCTGCTGCGCGCGCAGTACGCGGCGGTCGGCGCGGCCTCCGGCGCCGTCCTCCCCGGGGCCGTCGGAGCCCTGGAGCGGGCGGTGGGGCGCGGCGTCGAGGGGCTCGACGGGCTGCTCGCCCGGCAGCGGGAACGGGTCGTGGACGCCGAGGCGTTCACGGAGGCGTACCGCAGGTACTGCTGGCCGACCGAGGGGCTCGAAGGCGTACGGTTCGCGCCCTTCCAGCTGCTCGCGGCGCGCGGTCGCTCGCTCGCGGCCGTGCCGCACGACGAGCAGCTGGCCTGGCTCGACCGGCTCGTCGAGCACGATCCGACCGGGCTGCTCCAGGTGACCCGCCGGCTCGTCGTCGACACCGGCGACGAGGCCTCGGTCAGGGCCGGCACCGACTGGTGGCTGGACATGACCGCCGCCGGCGGCGAGGGCATGGTCGTGAAGCCGCTCGCGGCGCTCGTCCGCGACGCCAAGGGCCGGCTCGGCCAGCCCGGCGTCAAGGTCCGCGGCCGCGAGTACCTGCGGATCATCTACGGCCCCGAGTACACCCGGCCGGAGAACCTGGAGCGGCTGCGGCAGCGGTTCCTCGGCCACAAGCGGTCGCTGGCGCTGCGCGAGTACGCCCTCGGTCTCGAGGCGCTCGACCGCCTCGCCGACGGCGAGCCGCTCTGGCGGGTCCACGAGGCCGTCTTCGCGGTCCTCGCCCTGGAATCGGAGCCGGTCGACCCGAGGCTCTGACCCGGTCGGCCCCGGACGGGGCGCAGGGGTGCCGGTCACGGCGCTCCCCTGCGCCCCTCGTGCTCGTTGCCGCGTCTCCGCCGCAGCCTCTAGCGTTCTTCACCCCGTGGCGTGACAGAGCGTCAACTCCGGGTCTGGGGAGGTCGTGTGGGGCGAGGGGTGAGCGGGGTCGTGGGCGGTGTCCACCGGTTCGTCGTCTTCGGCGACATCGTGGGCGCCGGGTCCATGAGCGCGGCGGAGAAGGGGCTGCACCGCGCCGCGCTGTACGCCGCCTTCGACGAGGCGTACAGCTCCGTCGGCGTCGAGCCCGGCACCTTCCACCAGGAGGACCGGGACGACGGCGTCCTCGCCGCCCCGCGCCCCGACGTGCCGCCGGTCCTCATGGTCGGGCGGTGGATCGACACCCTCTACGAGAGCCTGCGCGCGCTCAACACGGGCCGGAGCCGGCGCCTGCGGCTGCGGATCGGCATGAACGCGGGGCCCGTGGTCCAGGACCGGCACCGGCTCGCCGGCCGTGCGGTGGACCTCGCCACCCGGCTCTGCGCCGACCCGCAGGCCACGCGGCTCATGGCCGAGGCCCCCGACGTCGACCTCCTCGTCGTCGCCTCCGACTGGCTGTACGAGAACGTCGTCGCCTTCGGCGGCCGCTACGTCGAGCCGCACCACTACCGGCGGGTCCGCGTCCGCGCCCAGGAACCCGACGTCACCGGCCCGGCCGACGTCACCGGCCCGGCCGACGGCACCGGCCCCGCCGACGGCACCGGCCCGGCGGACAGCACCGGCCCGGCCGGCCGGGCGTCCGCGGCCGACGAGGCCGCCTGGTTCCACGTACCGCGCAGGACCGCACCGCCGCTGGTCGATGCGTGGGGCGGGCGCGCCGGGGGTTCACCGACCGGCGTTGGGCCGTCGCGGGGGGACGGCCCAACGCCCGCCTGATCCGAAAGGCAGGCCGTGACCGCCCGGCTCCGTCAGGATGGGCGCATGGGATTCCATGTCGACTCCGAGACCGGGCGGCTGCGCCGCGTCATCCTCCACCGGCCCGATCTGGAACTGAAGCGGCTGACCCCGTCGAACAAGGACGCCCTCCTCTTCGACGACGTGCTCTGGGTGCGGCGGGCGCGGCAGGAGCACGACGGTTTCGCGGACGTGCTGCGCGACCGGGGCGTGGTCGTGCACCTCTTCGGGGAGCTCCTGAGCGAGGCCCTGGAGGTGCCGGAGGCCCGCGCGCTGGTGCTCGACCGGGTCTTCGACGAGAAGGAGTACGGGCCGCTGGCCGCCGATCACCTGAGGGCGGCCTTCGACTCGCTGGACGCCGTCGCGCTCGGCGAGGCCCTCGTCGGGGGGATGACGAAGCGGGAGTTCCTGGCGGCGCACCGGGAGCCGACCTCGGTCCGCTTCCATGCCCTCGACCTGGACGACTTCGTCCTCGGCCCGCTGCCGAACCACCTCTTCACCCGGGACACCTCGGCCTGGATCTACGACGGCGTGTCCATCAACGCGATGCGGTGGCCGGCCCGGCAGCGCGAGACGGTGCACTTCGAGGCGATCTACAAGCACCATCCGCTGTTCACGGGCGAGGAGGCGGGGTCGTTCCACCACTGGTCGGAGGGTCAGTCCGACTATCCGTCGACGATCGAGGGCGGCGACGTCCTCGTCATCGGCAACGGTGCCGTCCTCATCGGGATGAGCGAGCGGACCACGCCGCAGGCGGTGGAGATGCTGGCCAGGGGCATGTTCGCGGCCGGTTCGGCACGGACGATCGTCGCGCTCGACATGCCGAAGCGGCGGGCGTTCATGCATCTGGACACGGTGATGACGATGGTCGACCAGGACACGTTCACCCAGTACGCGGGGCTCGGCATGCTGCGCTCGTACACGATCGAGCCCGGCGACGCGGGGCAGTCCCTGCGGGTGACGGACCATCCGCCGGAGCAGATGCACAGCGCCATCGCGGCGGCCCTGGGCCTCCAGGACATCCGGGTCCTCACCGCGACCCAGGACGTGCACGCGGCGGAGCGCGAGCAGTGGGACGACGGGTGCAACGTGCTCGCGGTCGAGCCGGGAGTGGTCGTGGCGTACGAGCGGAACGTCACGACCAACACGCATCTGCGCAAGCAGGGCATCGAGGTGATCGAGATCCCCGGCAGCGAGCTGGGCCGCGGGCGCGGCGGCCCGCGCTGTATGAGCTGCCCGGTGGAGAGGGACGCGGCCTGAGGCGTTCGGAGCGGGGGCCGTGGGGGCCCGCGGGGGGCCAAGGGAGGGGCCTGTATATAAATGCCTAAGGTCGTATAGACTTCCAAGTCTCCGACCGTCGTCCCCCGTCGTCCCCGACCCGTACCCCCAGGAGCGCGTCCCATGGCCACAGACCTCATCGGCCGCCACTTCCTTAAGGAGCTGGACTTCACCGCCGAGGAGTTCCGCGCCCTGATCGCGCTCTCCGCCGAGCTCAAGGCCGCCAAGAAGGCCGGCACCGAGGTGCAGCGGCTGCGCGGCAGGAACATCGCGCTGATCTTCGAGAAGACCTCCACCCGCACCCGCTGCGCCTTCGAGGTGGCCGCCGCCGACCAGGGCGCCTCCACCACGTACCTGGACCCCTCCGGCTCCCAGATCGGCCACAAGGAGTCGGTCAGGGACACGGCCCGGGTGCTCGGCCGGATGTTCGACGGCATCGAGTACCGGGGCGACAGCCAGGCAGCGGTCGAGGAGCTCGCGGCCTACGCGGGCGTCCCCGTCTTCAACGGGCTCACCGACGACTGGCACCCCACCCAGATGCTCGCCGACGTGCTCACCATGACCGAGCACACGGACAAGCCGCTGGACGGGATCGCCTTCGCCTACCTCGGCGACGCCCGCTTCAACATGGGCAATTCCTACCTGGTCACCGGCGCCCTGCTCGGCATGGACGTACGGATCGTGGCCCCGAAGGCCTACTGGCCGGCCGAGGAGATCGTCACCGCCGCCCGCGAGCTCGCCGAGGCCAGTGGCGCCACGATCACCCTGACCGAGGACGTGACGGAGGGCGTGCGCGGCGCGGACTTCATCGCCACCGACGTCTGGGTCTCCATGGGTGAGCCCAAGGAGGTCTGGGACGAGCGGATCGCCGCCCTCTCCCCGTACGCCGTGACCATGGACGTGCTGCGCGCCACCGGGAACCCGGACGTCAAGTTCCTGCACTGCCTGCCGGCCTTCCACGACCTGGGCACGGCCGTCGGCCGGGACATCCACGCCCGGCACGGCCTGACCGAGCTCGAGGTCTCCGACGAGGTCTTCGAGTCGGCGCACTCGGTCGTCTTCGACGAGGCCGAGAACCGGATGCACACGATCAAGGCCGTCCTCGTCGCGACGATGGCGGGACCGGCGGGAACGGTGGGCCAGGCCGGCTCGGCGGTCTCGGCGGGAGAATAGCTTTACGCCCGATTGGGTGAATATGCGTTGTGCGGTTTACGATCGCACGATTCAGGGGGGTCCGGGCGCACATGCTCGGACCCCCCTCACGCATGCACGACCAGAGACGAGAACACCGCATGACCTCGCGGATCAAACCGCCGCAGCAGCTCATCGCCGAGTCCGGAGCCGACCTCGAAGGCCACGGACTCAAGCGCACCATGGGCCTCTTCCAGCTCGTCTGCTTCGGCGTCGGCGCGATCGTCGGGACCGGCATCTTCGTCGGGCTCTCCGACAGCGTGGCGAAGGCCGGCCCCGCGGTCGTGATCTCCTTCGTCCTCGCGGCGATCACCTGCATCTTCACCGCCTTCTCCTTCGCGGAGCTGGGCGGCGCCATCCCGGTCTCGGGCTCCTCGTACTCCTTCGCGTACGCGAGTCTCGGCGAGCGGACGGCCTTCCTGGTCGGCTGGTGCCTGCTCCTGGAGTACGGCGTCTCCGTCTCGGCGGTCGCGGTCGGCTGGAGCCAGTACCTCAACGAGCTCCTCGACAGCCTCACCGGCCGGCAGCTGCCCGCCGCGCTCTCGGCCGGACCGGGCGACGGCGGGGTGGTCAACCTGCCCGCCGTCGTCGTCATCCTGCTCGCCGCGACCCTCCTGGTGCGCGGGGTCCGCGAGAGCGCCCGCGCCACGGCCGCCATGGCCGTCCTGAAGATCGGGATCCTGATCGTCTTCTGCGCGATCGGCTTCTCCGCCTTCCAGGACGGGCACCTCTCGCCGTTCGCCGACAGCGGCCTCGGCGGCATCACCGCGGGCGCCTCGGTGGCCTTCTTCTCGTACATCGGCTTCGACGCCATCACCACGGCCGGCGAAGAGGTGAAGAACCCGCGCCGGAACATCCCGATCGCCATCCTCGTCTGCATCGGGATCGTCACCCTGCTCTACTGCGCCGTCGCGCTCTCCGCGATCGGTGCGCTCGGCGCCGAGGCGGTCGCGGACCAGCCGGCCGCGCTCTCGCTCGTCGTCGACCAGGTCACCGGATCCTCGGTGGGCGGCGGGATCATCGCCTTCGGCGCGGTCGTCGCCATCGCGTCCGTCGTCCTCGCGGTGATGTACGGGCAGACCCGCATCCTGCTGTCGATGTCCCGGGACGGCCTGGTGCCCCGCGTCTTCGAGCGGGTCTCGCCGAAGTCCGCGACCCCGGTGGCCAACACCTGGATCGTCGCCGCCGTCTTCGCCGTGCCGGCCGCCTTCGCCTCGCTCGACGTGGTCGTCAACCTGACCACCATCGGCACGCTCGCCATCATGGCGGTCGTCAACCTCGCGGTGATGGTGCTGCGCCGCCGCGACCCCGAGCTGCCCCGCTCGTTCCGGGTGCCGCTCTTCCCGCTGAGCCCGCTGCTCGGCATCGGCTTCTGCGCGTACCTGATCTGGGGCACGGGCTGGCGGACGTGGCTGCAGTTCGCGGGCTTCCTGGTCGTCGGCGCGCTGGTGTACGCCTTCTACGGGCGCCGCCACTCGCGGCTCGTCACGGCTCCCGATGCCGGCCCTGCGCCGGTATCCCGGGGAGCGTGAACCACACCGCCTTGCCCTCCGCGGTGGGGCGGTGGCCGCAGTCGCTGCTGAGCGCCCGGATCAGGAGGAGGCCCCGGCCGTGCTCCTGCCAGGGGTCGACCTCGCCCGGCTCCGGGCAGACGAGCCGGCCGGGCCGCGCGGGCTCGGAGTCGTGGACCTCGATCTGACAGCCGCCGGGCGTCGTGAGCAGCTCGACGACCAGCTCGATCGGCCCCTGCCCGGCGGTGTGCTCGACGGCGTTCGCCACCAGCTCCGCCGTCAGCAGTTCGGCCGTGTCACTGTCCGGCAGATCGGCCGCGTCCGGGTCCAGGTCATTGAGCGCGGTACGGATCAGGGCGCGGGCGATCGGCACGGCGGCGGTCGTGTGCGGCAGCCGTATCCGCCAGGAGGAGGCGGGCGCGGGTACGGCTCCGGGGTGCGCGGCTTCGAGGGGCGCGGGTACGGCTCCGGCGGTCGCGGGCGCGGCTCCGGGGGGCGCGGGCAGGGGGGTGGCGGGGTCGGCGGGTCCGGTGGCTTCGGGCATGGGCAGGCTCCCTTCACCGAGAAGGCGGGGTGGGCGAGTGGGGTGGAGGTGTCCCGAGACGTCCTGGTTTCAACCTTACGAGGCACAAGATCGGCCTCCCAGGGCACCCCTCCCTTGCCGCCAGGGACTTCGGTCACGACTGCGGGGGGACCTTGTCGGGGCCGGGCTCACACCTCCTTTATCGCGCACTCGTGACGATAGTCACAGTAGGGTGATACCCTCCGGACGGAGGAAGGAGGCCGTTCCGTATGAGCCCCTTTACCGGCTCCGCGCCCCGCACGTCCCACTGGCAGCACCTGCGCCTGGAGGTCGACCGGGGCGTCGCCACCGTGACCCTCGCCCGCCCGGCGAAACTCAACGCCCTCACCTTCGGCGCCTACGCCGACCTGCGCGACCTGCTCTCCGAGCTCTCCCGCGAGCGGACCGTCCGCGCCCTCGTCCTCGGCGGCGAGGGGCGGGGCTTCTGCTCGGGCGGCGACGTCGACGAGATCATCGGCGCCACCCTCGCCCTCGACACCGCCGCGCTCCTCGACTTCAACCGGATGACCGGCCAGGTCGTACGGGCCCTGCGCGAATGCCCCTTCCCGGTCGTCGCCGCCCTGCACGGCGTCGCCGCCGGCGCCGGCGCGGTCCTCGCCCTCGCCGCCGACTTCCGCATCGCCGACCCCACCACCCGCTTCGCGTTCCTCTTCACCCGCGTCGGACTCTCCGGCGGCGACATGGGCGCGGCCTATCTGCTGCCCCGGGTCGTCGGCCTCGGCCACGCCACCCGGCTCCTCATGCTCGGCGAACCCGTCCACGCCGCCGAGGCCGAGCGCATCGGACTGCTCAGCGAACTGACCGAGGAGGGCGCCGCCGACACCCGCGCCGCCGAGCTCGCCCGCCGTCTCGCCGACGGCCCCGCGCTCGCCCTCGCCCAGACCAAGGCCCTGCTCACCGCCGAACTCGACATGCCCCTCGCCGCATCCGTCGAACTCGACGCGGCCACCCAGGCCCTCCTCATGCACGGCGAGGACTACGCCGAGTTCCACGCCGCCTTCACCGCCAAGCGGCCCCCGAAATGGCAGGGCCGCTAGCCATGGCCGGGCCCCGGCCCGCCGGCCGGCCGCACCGGATCGCCGTCATAGGCGGCGGGCCCGGCGGGCTGTACGCCGCCGCCCTCCTCAAACGGCTCGACCCCGGCCGCGAGGTCACGGTCTGGGAGCGGAACGCGCCCTCCGACACCTTCGGCTTCGGCGTCGTCCTCTCCGACGAGACCCTCGGCGGCATCAGGGACGCCGACCCCGCCGTGTACGAGGCCCTGCGCCGCGAGCTGGTCCGCTGGGACGACATCGACGTCGTCCACCGGGGCCACCGCACCACCTCCACCGGCCACGGCTTCGCCGCCCTCGGCCGCCGCCGCCTCCTCGAACTCCTGCACGCCCGCTGCGCCGAGCTCGGCGTACGGCTCCGCTTCCACACCGAGGCCCCGCCCGCCGCCGAGCTCGCGAGCACCCACGACCTGGTCATCGCCGCCGACGGCGTCCACAGCCGGACCCGCGAGACGCACGCCGCCCACTTCAGGCCGGCGATCACCACCCACCGCTGCCGCTACATCTGGCTCGCCGCCGACTTCCCCTTCGAGGCCTTCCGCTTCGAGATCGCCGAGACCGAGCACGGCGTGATGCAGCTCCACGCCTACCCCTTCTCCGACGACAGCTCGACGGTCATCGTCGAGATGCGCGAAGAGGTGTGGCGGGCCGCCGGATTCCACGAGCTCGACGAGGCCGAATCCACCGCCCGCTGCGCCAAGATCTTCGCCGAGGCGCTCGGCGGCCGGGAACTCCGCTCCAACAACTCCGCCTGGACCGCCTTCCGCACCGTCGTCAACGCACGCTGGTCGCACGGCAACACCGTCCTCATCGGCGACGCCGCCCACACCGCGCACTTCTCCATCGGCTCCGGCACCAAACTGGCCGTCGAGGACGCCCTCGCCCTCGCCGCCGCCCTGGAAGGCGAACACCCCACTCTCGCCGACGCGTTGGCGGCCTACGAGACCGAGCGCCGGCCCGTCGTCGAGTCCACCCAGCGCGCGGCCGCCGCAAGCCTCCGCTGGTTCGAGGAGCTCGCCGAGCACGTCGACCGGCCGCCCCGCCGCTTCGCCTTCGACCTCCTCACCCGAAGCCGCCGCGTCACCCACGCCAACCTGCGGCTGCGCGACCCGGCCTTCACCGACACGGTCGAACGCGACTTCGGCTGCCCGCCCGGCACCCCGCCCATGTTCACCCCCTTCCGGCTGCGCGGACTCACCCTCCGCAACCGCGTCGTCGTCTCACCCATGGACCTGTACGTCTCCGAGGACGGCGTCCCCGGCGACTTCCACCTCGTCCACCTGGGCGCGAGGGCCCTCGGCGGCGCCGGACTCGTCATGACCGAGATGGTCTGCGTGAGCCCCGAAGGCCGCATCACCCCCGGCTGCGCCGGCCTCTGGACCGACGAACAGGCCGACGCCTGGGCCCGTATCACCGGCTTCGTCCACGCCCAGGCGCCCGGCACCGCGCTCGGCGTCCAGCTCGGCCACTCCGGCCGCAAGGGCTCGACCCGCCGCATGTGGGAGGGCATCGACCAGCCGCTCCCCGAAGGCAACTGGCCGCTCGTCGCCGCCTCCCCGATCCCGTACCGGACCGGCGTCAACCCCACCCCGCGCGCCCTCGACCGCGCCGGACTCGCCGCCGTCCGCGAGGAGTTCGCCGCAGCCGCCCGCCGGGCCGCCCGCTGCGACTTCGACCTCCTCGAACTCCACTGCGCGCACGGCTACCTGCTCTCCGGCTTCCTCTCCCCGCTCACCAACCACCGCACCGACGCCTACGGCGGAACCCTCGAAGCCCGGCTGCGCTTCCCGCTCGAAGTCTTCGACGCGGTAAGGGAGATGTGGCCCGACGACCGCCCGATGACCGTCCGCGTCTCGGCCACCGACTGGGCGGACGGCGGCACCACCGACGCGGACTCCGTCGCCATCGCCCGCGCCTTCGCCGCCCACGGCGCCGACGCCATCGACGTCTCCACCGGCCAGGTCGTCCCCGACGAAGCACCCGCCTACGGCCGCTCCTACCAGACCCCGTACGCCGACCGCATCCGCGCCGCGACCGGCGTCCCCGTCATCGCGGTCGGCGCCATCTCCTCCTGGGACGACGTCAATTCACTCCTCCTGGCGGGCCGAGCCGACCTCTGCGCCCTCGCCCGCCCCCACCTCTACGACCCGCACTGGACCCTGCACGCCGCCGCCGAACAGGGCTACGAGGGACCCGCCGCACCCTGGCCCGCCCCCTACCGCGCCGGCAGCCGCAGGCCGCCCACCGGTCGCCGCGACTGAGGCGCGGTGGACGACCGCGTATGCCCGTGCGACGCGAGAGCATGGTGCGGGCGCCGCCGGACCTCTTGAATGAGGGCATGACAGAAAACAGGGGCGGGAAGGGTGCCGGAGCGGTCCTCGGCACGGCGACGGCGGCGAACGGAATCCTCGCGGGGGTGTGGTTCGCGTACGTCTGCTCGGTCATGCCGGCGCTGGCCCGCAGCGACGACCGGGTCTACGTCCAGGTGATGCGCGACATCAACGACGTCATCCAGAACCCGCTGTTCTTCGCGGTGTTCTTCGGCGCCCCGCTCCTCGCGGCCGTCGCCGCCTGGCAGCACCGCGCCACCCGCGCCCGCGTGTGGACGCTCGCCGGACTCCTCCTCGCCGTCGCCGTCTTCCTCGTCACCTCCGCCGTCAACGTCCCCCTCAACGACGCCCTCGCCTCCGCCACCGACCCCGTCGCCGCCCGCGCCGACTTCGAAGGCCCCTGGGTCACCTGGAACACCGTCCGCGCGGTCCTCACCACCGCCGCCTTCGCCTGCCTCCTGCGCTCCCTGACCGCACGGAACCGGGGCTAGGGGGTGTCGCCGGACAGGAGCGACCGCACGAAGTCCGCGCCCCGGTCGCGCAGCAGCTCGTGCAGGGCCGCGAAGACCTCCGCCGAGCGGCGGCCGGGCCAGTCGTCGGGCAGCAGCTCCGCCGGCAGGACGGGGTCGGCGTACGGCAGACGGCGCCAGGAGTCCAGGGCGAGCAGATAGGCCCGGTAGGCGTCCTCGGCGCCGCCGGGCTCCGTCCGCCAGGCCCGCAGCACCGGCTCGTGGGCGGCCAGGAACTCCTCGTGGAGAGCGGCGATGGCCGGCAGGTCCCACCAGCGGGCCACCGCGTCGGCCGTCGCCGCGTACCCCAGGTGGTCGCCGCGGAAGAGGTCCACGTACGGCGAGAGCCCGAGCCGCTCCAGGGTGTTGCGGGTCTCGTCGTACAGCCGCGCCGGCGCGATCCAGACACCCGGCGCCGCCGTCCCGAACCCGAGCCGGGCGAGCCGGGAGCGCAACAGGTGCCGCTTGTGCCGCTCGGCCTCGGGCACCGAGAAGACCGCCAGGACCCAGCCCTCGGACAGCTTCGGTTCGGTACGGGCGTAGATCCGGCGGTCCCCGTCGTCCAAGAGCCGCCGGGCGTCCTCCGACAGGGCGTAACCCGCCGCCCCCTCCGCCGTCCGGGCCGGCAGCAGCAGCTCCCGACGCTTCAGCCGCGACACCGACGACCGTACCGACGGCGCGTCCACCCCCACCGCCGCGAGCAGCCGGATGAGCCCGGCCACCGGCACCGGCGCACCGTCGGGCGCACGGCCGTAGGCGCCGTAGAGGGAGACGATCAGGGAACGGGGAGTGTGCTGCTCGGCCACGTGATCACTCTAGGGGGTGTCCCGCCGGCCGGCCCCGACCCCGCCCGCTTCACACCCCCTCCCACACCCCCTCTCGCACCTGCTCTCGCACCTGCTCTCACGCCTCCTCGCGCAGCCGGAACCGCTGGAGCTTGCCCGTCGCCGTGCGGGGGAGCGCGTCCAGGAAGACGATCTCCCGGGGCGATTTGTACGGGGCGAGCCGGGCGCGCACGAAGGCCCGCAGCGCGGCCGCGGTGCCCGCGTCGCGCGGCACCCCGTCCCGTACCACCGTGTACGCGACCACGACCTGGCCGCGCAGCTCGTCGGGGCGGCCCACCACCGCCGTCTCCACCACGTCAGGGTGGTCGAGGAGCACCTCCTCGATCTGCGGCCCCGCGATGTTGTACCCGGCCGAGATGATCATGTCGTCGGCGCGCGAGACGTAGCGGAAGTAGCCGTCGGGCTCGCGGACGTACGTGTCGCCCGTGACGTTCCAGCCGTCCCGTACGTACTCGGCCTGGCGCGGGTCGGCCAGATAGCGGCAGCCGACCGGGCCGCGCACCGCGAGCAGCCCCTCCGTGCCGTCCGGGACGCCCCGGCCGTCCCGGTCCACGACCCTGGCCTGCCAGCCGGGGACCGGGCGGCCGGTGGTGCCGGGGCGGATGTCGCCGTCGGCGGCGGCGATGAAGATGTGCAGCAGCTCGGTCGCGCCGATCCCGTTGATCAGGCGCAGGCCCGTGCGGGCGTACCAGGCCTTCCAGGTCGCCTCCGGCAGGTTCTCGCCGGCCGAGACGCAGCGGCGCAGCGAGCTCACGTCGCGCGCGGTGCCGTCGGCCAGCTCGCCGAGCATCACACGGTAGGCCGTCGGGGCCGTGAAGAGCACCGAGACCCGGTGCCTCTCGATCGCCGCGAGCAGCTGCTTCGGTCCCGCCTGGGGCAGCAGGACCGCGCTCGCGCCGGCGCGCAGCGGGAAGACCACGAGCCCGCCGAGCCCGAAGGTGAAGGCGAGCGGCGGCGAACCGGCGAAGACGTCGTCGGGCAGCGGGCGCAGGACGTGCGCGGAGAAGGTGTCGGCGACGGCGAGGACGTCCCGGTGGAAGTGGACGCAGCCCTTGGGGCGTCCGGTGGTGCCGGAGGTGAAGGCGATGAGGGCGACGTCGTCGGCGGCCGTCGCCACCGCCTCGTACGGGCCCGGGCGGCGGTCCGCGAGGGCCAGCAGGTCGTCCGGTCCGTCGCCGCCGAAGGGCGTGACGCGGAGCCCGGGGATCCGGGCCTGGAGGAGTTCGTCGAGGACGTGCGCGTCGCAGAGGGCGTGGGTGCAGCGGGCCGTGTCCGCCATGACCGCCAGTTCGGGCGCCCGCTGCTGGGCCAGGACGGTGACGGCCACCGCGCCCGCCTTCATCACGGCCAGCCAGCAGGCGGCCAGCCACGGGGTGGTGGGGCCGCGCAGCAGGACCCGGTTGCCGGGTCTGACCCGCAGGTCAGAGGTGAGCACATGGGCGATCCGGTCGACCCGGTCCTTCAGCTCCCCGTAGCTCCAGATCCCGCCCTCGCCGTCGTGGAAGGCGGGCCGGTCCGGGCCGAATCGTTCCACCGTACGGTCGAGCAGCTCCGTCCCGCAGTTGAGCCGCTCGGGGTAGGCGAGCTCCGGCAGGTCGAAGAGGAGTCGCGGCCACCGGTCCGGCGGCGGCAGCCGGTCCCGGGCGAAGGTGTCGAGGTGGGCCGAGGGTGTCAGCTCCATGAGTCCGTCCCCCTGTCGTGGTGGGGTCGCTCAGCGCCACACGAGCGTATCGTGTTGGTGACGGCAGTCAACGGTTCGCGACAAGGCCGCCGGAAGGCGCGGGACCGCACCCGCCGGACGGCACAGGGACGAAGACGCCCCAGGGCGTCAGAGAGGGCCCACATGCCCGCATTCTCGCTCGATCCGGAACAGATCACCCGCTGTGCGGAGCTCCGCACCCTCGCCGCCGAACGCCTGGTGCCCCTCGCCGAGAAGGGCGAACCCGGCCGGGTCAACCGCCCCCTCGTCGCCGCCCTCGGCGAGCTGGGCCTCCTCGCCCGCCTCTTCGACGCCGGCGCCCTCGAACTCTGCCTCCTGCGCGAATCCCTCGCCCACACCTGCACCGAGGCCGAGACCGCCCTCGCCCTCCAGGGCCTCGGCGGCCACCCCGTCGCCGCCTTCGGCACCCCCGCCCAGCGCGCCCGCTGGCTCCCCGAGGTCACCGCCGGACGGGCCGTCGCCGCCTTCGCCCTCTCCGAACCGGGCGCCGGCTCCGACGCCGCCGCCCTCGCCCTCGACGCTGTCCCCGACGGCCACGGCGGCTGGCACCTGCACGGCGAGAAACGCTGGATCTCCAACGCCCCCGAAGCCGACTTCGCCACCGTCTTCGCCCGCACCACCCCCGGCGCCGGCGCCCGCGGCGTCACCGCCTTCCTCGTCCCCGCCGACCGCCCCGGACTCGGCGGCGAACCCCTCGACATGCTCGCCCCGCACGCTCTCGGCACCCTCACCTTCGACGGCGTCCCCGTCACCCCCGACGACCTCCTCGGCGCACCCGACCAGGGCTTCCGGGTCGCCATGAACACCCTCAACCTCTTCCGCCCCAGCGTCGGCGCCTTCGCCGTCGGCATGGCCCAGGCCGCCCTCGACGCCGCCCTCGCCCACACCGCCGCCCGCCCCGCCTTCGGCGGCGTCCTCGCCGACCTCCAGGCCGTCTCCCACCGCATCGCCGACATGGCCACCCGCACCGAGGCCGCCCGCCTCCTCGTCTACGCCGCCGCCACCGCCTACGACACCGGCGCCCCCGACGTCCCCCGCCGCGCCGCCATGGCCAAACTCCTCGCCACCGAGACCGCCCAATACGTCGTCGACGCCGCCGTCCAGCTCCACGGCGCCACCGCCCTCCAACGCGGCCACCTCCTCGAACACCTCTACCGCGAAGTCCGCGCCCCCCGCATCTACGAAGGCGCCACCGAAGTCCAACGCACGATCATCGCCAAGGAGCTCTACGCAGAACTGCGACGGGACACGGAGGAGCCGCCGGGCGCGGCGGCCGCGCAAGGCCCGAAGGCCGCACACCGCCCGCCGGAGCCTTACCGCCCGAAGGAGCCGACCGCATGAGCCTGCACCGGCACAACCCCGCCGAACTCGCCCCGCCCACCGGCTTCACGCACGCCGTCACCGCCACCGGCACCCGCCTCGTCTTCCTCGCCGGGCAGACCGCCCTCGACACGGCCGGCAAGGTCGTCGGCGACACCCTCCCCGAGCAGTTCACCACCGCCCTCGGCAACCTCCTCACCGCCCTGCGCCACGCCGGCGGCACCCCGGCCGACCTCGCCCGCGTCACCGTCTACACCACCGACGTGGACGACTACCGCGCCCACGCGGGCGAACTGGGCAGGATCTGGCGCCGGTTGGCGGGACGTGACTATCCCGCGATGGCGGTCATCGGAGTCGTACGCCTCTGGGACGAGCAGGCGCGCGTGGAGCTGGACGGCTTCGCGGTCCTCGACGAGCCGGCGCCCGCTTGATCAACTGGTCACCCGTACGGGGACGGCTTAGGGTCGAAAGGTGGACTGACCGGCCCACGGCACACTCACCAGGCGAGTACCCGAGGCGCCCCAATGAGTACACCCAAGCCGACGACCCCGGCACCTGCCGCCACCACGGACAAGGGCGGTGACGGCAAGGGCATCGCCCTGTTCGTGATCGCGTCCTGCCAGTTGATGGTCGTCCTCGACATCACGATCGTGAACATCGCGCTCCCGCACATCCAGAGCGCCCTGGACTTCTCCACGACCAGCCTGTCCTGGGTCGTCAACGCCTACACCCTCACCTTCGGCGGCCTGCTGCTCCTCGGCGGGCGCGCGGGCGACATCCTCGGACGCCGCCGCGTCTTCATCTTCGGCGTGCTGCTCTTCGGCCTCGCCTCCCTCTTCTGCGGCCTCGCCCAGAGCGAGTGGCAACTCCTCGCCGCCCGTTCCCTCCAGGGCGTCGGCGGCGCGATAGCCTCACCGACCTCGCTCTCCCTGATCACCACCACGTTCGACGAAGGCCCGGAACGCAACCGGGCCTTCGGCGTCTTCGCGGGCGTCTCGGCCGGCGGCGGCGCGATCGGCCTGGTCGCCGGCGGCATGCTCGTCCAATGGCTCGACTGGCGCTGGATCTTCTTCGTGAACGTCCCGATCGCCCTCGTCATCGCGCTCCTCACACCCCGCCACGTCAAGGAGTCCGAGCGGCACCCCGGCCACTTCGACCTCGCCGGCGCCCTCACCTCCACGCTCGGCATGGTGGCCCTCGTGTACGGCTTCATCCGGGCCGCACAGGAAGGCTGGACCGACCCCTACACGATCGGCTCGTTCGGCGCCGCGGTCGTCCTCCTGGCCGCGTTCATCTTCATCGAACGCCGCTCCCAGCAGCCCATCACACCGCTCCACATGTTCGCCGACCGCAACCGCTCCGGCACCTACATCATCATGCTGCTGCTCGCGGCCGCGATCTTCGGCATGTTCTTCTTCCTCACCCTGTTCGTCCAACAGGTCCTGGGCTTCAGCCCGCTGGCGACCGGCGTCGCCTTCCTCCCGGTCAGCGCCATCATCGGCGTCGGCGCCGGCCTCACCTCCAACCTCCTGCCGAGATACGGTCCCAAGCCCTTCATGGTGACGGGCTCGGTCCTCGCCGCCGCCGGCCTCTCCTGGCTGACCCTCACCGACGTCCACTCCACCTACGCCGGCAGCATCCTCGGCCCGATCCTCGTCTTCGGCCTCGGCATGGGCCTGATGTTCGTCTCCCTCACCATCATGGCCCTCTCCAACGTCGAGCCCCAGGAATCCGGCGCCGCCTCCGGCCTCCTCAACGCCATGCAACAAGTCGGCGGTTCACTCGGCCTCTCCATCCTCGTCACCGTCTTCGGCACCGCCAGCCGCAACGAAGCCGACAAACAAGTCCCCGCCTTCCTCTCCCAAGCCGGCCCCCTCGAAAAAGCCCGCTTCTCCGAAACCGGCCAACTCCCCCCTCCCTACGCCGACCAAGTCCTCACCTCCGGCGTCACCGCCGGCTTCATCACCGCCGCCGCCTTCGCCATCATCGCCGCCCTCTTCGCCCTCTTCGTCATCCAAGTCCGCCCCTCCGACCTCGAACGCCTCAAGGGCGGCACCCCCATGCTCCCAGGCTGACCCCACCAAGCACGCGACGCGGCCCCCGGCAGGAAACCAATCCCGCCGGGGGCCGCGCCTTCAACGCTGTCGTCAACTGAGGTCCTGGAAGGCGCTCCAGCCGCCACTACCCCGTTTGTCGGTGCGGGCTCGCTAGATATCCCGGAAGATCTCGATCTGCGCGCCGATCGAGTTCAGGCGCTCCGCGAGGTCTTCGTAACCCCGGTTGATGACGTACACGTTGCGGAGGACCGACGTGCCTTCGGCCGCCATCATGGCGAGGAGGACGACGACGGCGGGGCGGAGGGCCGGGGGGCACATCATTTCGGCGGCGCGCCAGCGGGTGGGGCCTTCGACGAGGACGCGGTGGGGGTCGAGGAGTTGGAGGCGGCCGCCGAGCCGGTTGAGGTCGGTGAGGTAGATGGCGCGGTTGTCGTAGACCCAGTCGTGGATGAGGGTCTTGCCCTGGGCGGTCGCGGCGATGGCGGCGAAGAAGGGGACGTTGTCGATGTTGAGGCCCGGGAAGGGCATCGGGTGGATCTTGTCGATCGGCGCCTCCAGTTTGGAGGGGCGGACCGTGAGGTCGACGAGGCGGGTGCGGCCGTTGTCGGCCGGGTACTCGGGGGAGCGGTCGTGGTCGAGGCCCATTTCCTCGAGGACGGCGAGTTCGATCTCCATGAACTCGATGGGGACGCGGCGGATGGTCAGTTCCGATTCCGTGACGACCGCCGCGGCCAGCAGGCTCATCGCCTCGACCGGGTCCTCGGAGGGGGAGTAGTCGACGTCGACGTCGATCTGGGGGACGCCGTGCACGGTCAGGGTGGTGGTGCCGATGCCGTCGACCCGGACGCCGAGGGCCTCCAGGAAGAAGCAGAGGTCCTGGACCATGTAGTTGGAGGAGGCGTTGCGGATGACGGTGACGCCGTCGTGGCGGGCGGCGGCGAGGAGCGCGTTCTCGGTGACGGTGTCGCCGCGTTCGGTCAGGACGATCGGGCGGTCGGGGGAGACGGAGCGCTCGACCTGGGCGTGGTAGAGGTTGTCGGTCGCGGTGACTTCCAGGCCGAAGCGGCGCAGGGCGATCATGTGCGGCTCGATCGTGCGCGTACCGAGGTCGCAGCCGCCGGCGTACGGCAGCTTGAAGCGGTCCATGCGGTGCAGCAGCGGGCCGAGGAACATGATGATCGAGCGGGTGCGGATCGCGGCCTCGGCGTCGATGGACTCCATGTCCAGCTCGGCGGGCGGCACGATCTCGAGGTCGACGCCGTCGTTGATCCAGCGGGTGCGGACGCCGATGGAGTTGAGGACTTCGAGGAGCCGGAAGACCTCCTCGATGCGGGCGACGCGGCGCAGGACGGTGCGGCCCTTGTTGAGGAGCGAGGCGCAGAGCAGCGCGACGCAGGCGTTCTTGCTGGTCTTGACGTCGATCGAGCCGGAGAGGCGGCGGCGGCCGACCACTCGCAGGTGCATGGGGCCCGCGTAGCCCAGGGACACGATCTCGCTGTCGAGGGCCTCGCCGATCCGGGCGATCATCTCAAGGCTGATGTTCTGGTTGCCGCGCTCGATCCGGTTGACGGCGCTCTGGCTTGTGGCCAGCGCGTCGGCGAGCTGCGTCTGCGTCCAGCCGCGGTGCTGCCGGGCGTCACGGATGAGCTTGCCGATGCGTACGAGGTAGTCGTCTGCCATGGCGTCACGTTATCTCAGATATGAGATGGACCCCGTCATTGGGGTAGGCCGTCAGGGTGAGGCGTCCTTGGCCGTCGGGTGCCGCGGTTCGTACAGGGGGAGTTCGGTGCCGCTCGGCAGCCGTACCGCCGCGACCAGGCCCCAGCGTCGCGGGGTGATGGTCTGTGAGATGTGCGCGCCCCGGCTCTCCAGCGTCATGAGCGTGTGCGTGAGGTCGTCGCACATGAGGTACATCTCGGTCGTCGGTTCGTCCGCTTCGGTGGGGTGTACGGCGATTTCGGCCGGTGGCAATTTGAAGATGAGCCAGCCGCCCCCCGCGTCCACGTGCTCGAAGCCGACGACGTCCTTGAGGAAGGCGCGGTCCGCCTCCGCGTCCCGGGTGTAGAGAATCACATGCGCGCCGCTGAACATGGCTCGATCGTCGGCCGGGGGGCGGGCCGGGGCAATCGGGGCGCGTCCGGACGTGGTGTGCGCCGTATGCGTACGGGATGGGCCCGGATCTCGCATGGATCCGCCGCATGCCAGGCATGACCGTGCGGCGGTGATGTACTAGAGTTATCTCGACATCGAGATATCTGCCGAGGCGCACCGCCGCCACCATGCTGGTAAGGGTTACCTAACTTAGCCTTACCTTAGCGGATCGACGACGTGTACGTGGCGGCAGGATGTGGTGGAACGCGCACATATATGAAGGAGACTGTCGTGTCGGCGAACAGCTTCGACGCCCGCAGCACGCTGCGCGTGGGCGACGAGTCGTACGAGATCTTCAAGCTGGACAAGGTCGAGGGCTCCGCGCGCCTCCCTTACAGCCTGAAGGTCCTCCTGGAGAACCTGCTCCGCACCGAGGACGGCGCGAACATCACCGCCGACCACATCCGGGCCCTCGGCAACTGGGACTCGCAGGCGCAGCCCAGCCAGGAGATCCAGTTCACGCCGGCGCGCGTGATCATGCAGGACTTCACCGGTGTGCCCTGTGTCGTCGACCTCGCCACCATGCGTGAGGCCGTCGCGGCGCTCGGCGGCGACCCGGCGAAGATCAACCCGCTCTCCCCGGCCGAGATGGTCATCGACCACTCCGTCATCGCCGACAAGTTCGGCACGAACTCCGCCTTCGCGGAGAACGTGGAGCTGGAGTACGGCCGCAACAAGGAGCGCTACCAGTTCCTGCGCTGGGGCCAGACCGCCTTCGACGACTTCAAGGTCGTCCCGCCGGGCACCGGCATCGTCCACCAGGTGAACATCGAGCACCTGGCCCGTACGGTCATGGTCCGCAACGGCCAGGCGTACCCCGACACCCTCGTCGGCACCGACTCCCACACCACCATGGTCAACGGCCTCGGTGTGCTCGGCTGGGGCGTCGGCGGCATCGAGGCCGAGGCCGCGATGCTCGGCCAGCCGGTCTCCATGCTCATCCCGCGCGTCGTCGGCTTCAAGCTGACCGGCGAGCTGCCGGCCGGCACCACCGCCACCGACCTGGTCCTCACGATCACCGAGATGCTGCGCAAGCACGGCGTCGTCGGCAAGTTCGTCGAGTTCTACGGTGAGGGCGTCGCCGCCACCTCCCTCGCGAACCGCGCCACCATCGGCAACATGTCGCCGGAGTTCGGCTCCACCGCCGCGGTCTTCCCGATCGACGGCGAGACCCTGAACTACCTCAAGCTCACCGGCCGCTCCGAGCAGCAGGTCGCGCTCGTCGAGGCGTACGCCAAGGAGCAGGGCCTCTGGCTCGACCCGGCCGCCGAGCCCGACTTCTCCGAGAAGCTGGAGCTCGACCTCTCCACGGTCGTCCCCTCCATCGCCGGCCCGAAGCGCCCGCAGGACCGCATCGTCCTCGCGAACGCCGCCGCGCAGTTCGCCCAGGACGTCCGCAACTACGTCGCCACCGCCGACGAGGCCGGCGAGGAGTCCTTCCCGGCCTCCGACGCCCCGGCCGTCTCCAACGGCGTCCCGTCGAACCCGGTCGAGGTGACCGCCCCCGACGGCACGACCTACACGATCGACCACGGCGCCGTCACCGTCGCCGCGATCACCTCCTGCACCAACACGTCGAACCCGTACGTGATGGTCGCCGCCGCCCTCGTCGCCAAGAAGGCCACCGAGAAGGGCCTGACCCGCAAGCCGTGGGTCAAGACCACCCTCGCCCCGGGCTCGAAGGTCGTCACCGACTACTTCGACAAGGCGGGCCTCACCCCGTACCTCGACAAGGTCGGCTTCAACCTCGTCGGCTACGGCTGCACCACCTGCATCGGCAACTCCGGCCCGCTGCCGGAGGAGGTCTCCAAGGCGGTCAACGAGCACGACCTCGCCGTGACCTCGGTCCTCTCGGGCAACCGCAACTTCGAGGGCCGCATCAACCCCGACGTCAAGATGAACTACCTGGCCTCCCCGCCGCTGGTCGTCGCGTACGCCATCGCGGGCTCCATGAAGGTGGACATCACCAAGGACGCGCTCGGCGTCGACCAGGACGGCAAGCCCGTCTACCTGGCCGACATCTGGCCCTCCGAGGCCGAGGTCAACGACGTCGTCGCGAACGCGATCGGCGAGGACATGTTCAACAAGTCCTACCAGGACGTCTTCGCGGGCGACGCCCAGTGGCAGGCCCTGTCGATCCCGACCGGCTCCACCTTCGAGTGGGACGCCGAGTCCACCTACGTCCGCAAGCCCCCTTACTTCGAGGGCATGACGATGGAGACCACCCCGGTCACCGACATCGTCGGCGCGCGCGTCCTGGCCAAGCTGGGCGACTCGGTCACCACCGACCACATCTCCCCGGCCGGTGCCATCAAGGCCGACACCCCGGCCGGCAAGTACCTCACCGAGCACGGTGTGGAGCGTCGTGACTTCAACTCCTACGGCTCGCGCCGTGGTAACCACGAGGTCATGATCCGCGGCACCTTCGCCAACATCCGCCTGCGCAACCAGATCGCGCCGGGCACCGAGGGCGGCTACACCCGCGACTTCACCGTCGAGGGTGCCCCGGTCTCCTTCATCTACGACGCCTCGCAGAACTACCAGGCCGCCGGCACCCCGCTGGTCATCCTGGGCGGCAAGGAGTACGGCTCCGGTTCGTCCCGCGACTGGGCCGCCAAGGGCACCGCGCTCCTCGGCGTCAAGGCCGTCATCACCGAGTCGTACGAGCGCATCCACCGCTCGAACCTCATCGGCATGGGCGTCCTCCCGCTCCAGTTCCCGGCCGGCCAGACGGCCGACTCCCTCGGCCTGACGGGCGAGGAGACCTTCTCGATCGAGGGCGTCACGGAGCTGAACGACGGCACCACCCCGTCGACGGTCAAGGTCACCACCGACACCGGTGTCGAGTTCGACGCGGTCGTCCGCATCGACACCCCCGGCGAGGCGGACTACTACCGCAACGGCGGCATCATGCAGTACGTGCTCCGCAACCTGATCCGCGGCTGACGCCACAGGATCCGGTAGCACGAAGCGGGCCCCGCTCCTCGGAAGAGGAGCGGGGCCCGTTCGGTTTTTCACTGACCGCGCCGCCTGGGCGCGTCGCGTCAGGTGAAGAGCAGGCGGTACGCGCCGAAGCCGGTGCCGATCTGCTTGCGCGGCTTGAACGCGGGGTACGCGACACCCGAGCCCGGGTACAGGTACAGCTTGCCGGACGAGTCGCGGGCGACCACGTCGGGGATGCCGTCGAAGTCGACGTCACCGGGGGAGACGAAGGTCAGGCCGTTCCAGCCGTTGCCCGCCTTGACGCGGGGGCCGAGCGGCTTGAGGTAGTTGCCCGTGCCCGGGTACAGCCAGAGGTAGCCGTCCTTGTCGCGGGCGATGACGTCGTCCTTGCCGTCGCCGTTCTGGTCGCCCTTGCCGGTGATCTGGTTGAAGATGTTCCAACCGGTACCGATCTGGGTGCGCGGGGCGAGCTTGCCGTTGCCGTACCCGAGGTACAGGTACAGCTTGCCCGAGGAGTCGCGCGCCAGCAGGTCCGGAGCGGCGGCGCCGCCCAGGTTGCCGGTCGAGACGACCTTGTTGAAGACACCCCAGCCGGAGCCGAGCTTGACCTCGGACGAGTCCCAGGGCAGCCACCCCAGGTTGCCGCCGGTGACGTTCCAGATGCCGTCGCTGTGACCGTCGCCGTTCTGGTCGGCCATGGTGAGCTGGTTGGTGTACTTCCAACCGCTGCCGCCGTACTGGCGGGCCTCGAAGCCGCCCGTGCCGTTCGGCACGTACGCCCACTGCCAGCCGTTGCTGTCCACGCCACGCAGCTCGCCATCGGCGACGGCGGAGGCGGCGGACGCGGAGAAGGTGCTCGCCTTCGGCGCCGCCTTCTGGACGGCCGAGGCCGAACGGGCGGGCTGGGGAGCGTCGGCCGCGACCGCGGCCGTGGTGGTGCCCACGAGGGCCGCGGTTATCGCGGCGACCGTGATACGGGAGAGGACGCCCGTGCGGTTCAGGCCAGAAGACTTGGCCACGTAGTACTCCAGTTCCGAGTGGAATAAGGCAGGTGCCGCCACGCGTGCCCGAAGGGGGCAGGGGCGGCGGAACCTCTATGATCCAGGATCCTTCTTACGGGATCTTCACCGGGCAACTGGTTTGTGACACAACTGTTTCGATCCAAGACCGTATGTCCATTTTGTCGGTTCGCGTCCGACCGGTCCGCCTTGGGGGTGCCTCGGGAGGGCCCCGTACGGGTAACTCGGGTTGCGTGTCAAGGGTGTTGTCCGACGAATGGTTGGACGAAACGCCGCAGATCCAGCGTGCTTATCCGGCAGGTCTCAACTCGGGAAAGATGGCCGTGAAAACCTGCTTTCGATCTTGCTCCGGCGAAGGGAAGTGGACTATACCTGTCGGCGTCCAGCCAGTCGTTTCCATCGGACGACGGCCCGACGCCTGCACGACCCGGCTGCAAATGACCGCGGTGGCGGGGCCCTTCGCCTGTGGCGAGCGAGTAGTACGGGCGACCGGTACACCGCCTGAGTCCTGAATGAAGGCGAGGACTTGAGCATGGGATCCACCTCCGCACAGACCAATGAGGGCGGCCTCGGCCGTCGCGATCTGATCAAGCGTTCCGCCGCTATCGGTCTGATCTCGGTGCCGACGATGAGCTTCCTGTCCGCCTGTGCGAGCAGCGACAGCGGTGGCAACGGGAAGGTCGAGAAGGGCACGAAGTCCGAAAAGAACCCGCTCGCGGTGAACGAGGGGGCCCCGCTCGATTTCGTCCTCTTCGACGGTGGATTCGGACAGGAGTACGCCAAGGACGCGGTCAAGGTCTACGAGAAGAATTTCCCCAAGGCCAAGGTCAAGTTCACCCCCACCCAGAAGATCACCACCACGCTCCAGCCGCGCTTCAACGGCGGAAACCCGCCGGACCTCATCGACAACTCCGGCGCCGAGCAGATGGACATGGGCGTCCTCGTCGGGCAGAAGCAGCTGGCGGACCTCACCCCGCTGCTCGACGCGCCCTCCATCGACGACCCGAAGAAGACGGTCCGCGACACCCTGCGGCCGGGCATCGTCGAGATGGGCCAGTTCGACGGCAAGCCGTGCTGGATCCTCAACTACGCCTACACGGTCTACGGCGTCTGGTACTCGCAGAAGCTCCTCGACTCGCTCGACGCGAAGTACCCCGAGACCTGGGACGAGATGCTGGCCGTCTGCGAGAAGGCCAAGAAGAAGGGCATCGCGGGCTGGACGTACGCCGGCAAGCACCCGTACTACATCCCCTTCTCGCTGTACCCGATGATCGCCAAGGTCGGTGGCCGCGAGGTCCTGGACGCGATCGACAACCTGGAGCCGAAGGCCTGGGAGCACCCCGCGGTCAAGGCGTGTTTCGAGGCCTACTACGAGCTCTTCAAGAAGGGCTACATCCTCCAGGGCACCCCGGGCCTCGACCACATCCAGTCGCAGACCGCCTGGACCGAGGGCAAGGCGCTGTTCATCCCGAACGGCTCCTGGGTCGAGAACGAGGCCGCGAAGACCATGCCGGCCGACTTCAACCTGGCCGTCTCCGCCCCGACCGGCATCGACTCCTCCGACAAGATGCCGTTCGGCACCATCTGGGCCGCCGGCGGCGAGCCCTTCATCGTCCCGGCCAAGGCGGCGAACCCCGAGGGCGGCATGGAGCAGCTGCGCATCATGCTCAGCGAGGCCTCCTCCAAGAACTTCACCCAGTCGGTGAAGTCGCTGACCGCCCTCAACGGCGGCACCGACGGCATCGAGCTCTCCCCGGGCCTCAAGTCCGGTGTCGCCGCCCTGGAGAAGGCCGGCCAGAACGTGGTCAACCCGCGCCTCCAGGACTGGTACGTCGCCCTCCAGAAGGAGAAGATCGGCGTCGCCGGCATCGGCGAGATGATGGCCGGCCGCGCGACCCCGGCCGAGACGATCAAGAAGATCCAGAAGTACGCCGACGAGGCGGCCAAGGACCAGTCGATCAAGCACTACAAGCACCAGTGAGCAGTGCCGGGGCCCCTTCCCGCCGACCGGGAGCGGGCCCCGGGCCCTTCGCGCGCAGCACCGGCGGCGCGCCTCCGCGGGAAGATCGGGGTCGGTAGTAATGCAACACGGCAAGTACCGTTTCATCGTGGGGTTCCTGGCGGCCCCCCTCGCGCTCTACACGCTGTTCGTCATCTGGCCGTTCATCCAGTCCATCTACTACTCGTTCACGGACTGGACCGGGCTGAGTCCCGAATTCGGGATGGTCGGATTCGACAACTACAGCAGAATGCTGGACGACGAGATCTTCTGGAAATCTCTCCAGCACAGTCTGACCTTCGCGGTGGTGCTGCCGCTGGTGACCGTCGGTCTCGCGCTGTTCTTCGCCTTCATGCTCAATGTCGGCGGTCGGCGCCGCAGGGGGGCGGCGATCGCGGGTGTGCGGGGTTCTTCGTTCTACAAAATCGTGTACTTCTTCCCGCAGGTGCTGTCGATCGCGATCGTGGCGCTGCTCTTCCAGTTCGCGTACAACCCCAATAGCGGAGCCATCAATTCCGTACTGAAGGGGGTCGGTCTCGGCAGCATCCAGCCGGACTGGCTCGGCGATCCGGATCTCGCCCTGATCTGCGTGATGGTGGTCCTCGTCTGGTCCACGGTCGGATTCTTCGTGGTCCTCTTCTCGGCCGGCATGGCGTCCATTCCGAGGGATTTCTACGAGGCGGCCCTGCTCGACGGCGCGAACCGCTTCACCACGTTCTTCAAGATCACCCTGCCGCTGCTCTGGGACACCGTGCAGTCCGGCTGGATCTACATGGGCATCCTCGCGCTCGGCGCGGAGTCCTTCGCGGTCGTCCAGATCATGACCGTCGGCCCCAACGGCGGCGGGCCCGACTACTCCACCATCGTCATGCCGCTGTACGTGTACCAGAAGGCATTCCGGGACGGTCAGGCCGCCTACGCAACGACCATCGGTGTCGCGCTCCTCCTCGTCACGCTCGCCTTCGCGGCCGTCGTGATGAAGCTGGGCCGGCGCGAGCGGCTGGAGTTCTGATGAAGACGACCGACACTGCCTCCACCGGCGTCGAGGACACCCCCGGCTCCCCGGCGGGCCCGGGTCCGGCGCTCGGCAAGACCGCGGGCTCCGCCCCGGCGAAGGGCGCCAAGAGCTCCAAGGGTGACGGCGCGACCCTGAACGTCTTCTCGCACGGCATGCTGATCCTCTGGGCGATCATGGTCGTCATGCCGCTGCTCTGGGCGGTCATGACCTCGTTCAAGACCGACCGGGCGATCTTCACCTCGCCGTGGTCGCTGCCGGACAAGCTGCACTTCGAGAACTGGTCGCGCGCCTGGACCGAGGCGCACATGGGCGACTACTTCCTGAACACCGTCCTGGTGGTCGCCGGATCGCTCATCGGCACGCTCCTGTTCGGCTCGATGGCGGCCTACGTCCTGGCCCGCTTCGACTTTCCGGGCAACCGCTTCATCTACTTCCTCTTCATCGGAGGGATGAGCTTCCCGATCATCCTGGCGCTCGTGCCGCTGTTCTACGTGATGCAGAACATGGCCCTGCTCAACACGCTGCACGGCCTGATCCTCGTCTACATCGCGTACTCGCTGCCCTTCACCGTCTTCTTCCTGACGGCCTTCTTCCGCACGCTGCCGACCTCGGTGGCGGAGGCGGCCTTCGTGGACGGCGCCTCGCACACCCGGACGTTCTTCCAGGTGATGCTGCCGATGGCCAAGCCCGGCCTCATCAGCGTCGGCATCTTCAACTTCCTCGGCCAGTGGAACCAGTACCTGCTGCCGACGGTGCTCAACACCGAGCCGGAGAAGAAGGTGCTCTCCCAGGGCCTCGTCCAGCTCGCCGTCAGCCAGGGCTACAAGGGCGACTGGTCCGGCCTCTTCGCCGGCCTGGTGATGGCCATGCTGCCGGTCCTCGCGGCGTACGTCATCTTCCAGCGGCAGGTGGTGGCCGGCCTGACCGCCGGTGCCGTGAAGTAACCCCCACCGCGGTCCGAAGGGCCCCCGGCGCAGTGCGCGCCGGGGGCCCTTCGCGTCGTGTGACCCGTACCGCCGACCACTCAAGGTCTTGACGGGGAGCAAGCCGAAAGAGTCCCCTTAGAGTTCACATGTTGGAGAAAACGGTGGGAGTGAGTGAGTCGATGGAGACTCCGGGGTCGCAGACGTCTCTGCACAGGGCCAATCTCGAACGGGTCGTCCGGGCGGTACGGATGGCCGGATCGCTCACCCAGGCGGAGATCGCCAGGGCGACGGGCCTCTCGGCCGCCACGGTCTCCAACATCGTGCGGGAGCTGAAGGACGGCGGGACCGTCGAGGTCACGCCCACCTCCGCGGGCGGCCGCCGGGCCCGGAGCGTCTCGCTCTCCGGCGACGCCGGCATCGTGATCGGCGTCGACTTCGGGCACACCCACCTGCGGGTCGCGGTGGGCAACCTCGCCCACCAGGTCCTCGCCGAGGAGGCCGAGCCGCTGGACGTCGACGCCTCCGCCGCCGAGGGCTTCGACCGGGCGGAACAGCTGGTCAACCGGCTGATCCTGGCCACCGGCATCGGCCGGGACAAGGTCATCGGCGTCGGGCTCGGCGTGCCGGGCCCCATCGACGTCTCCTCCGGGACCCTCGGCTCGACGTCGATCCTGCCGGGCTGGAGCGGCATCAACCCGGCCGAGGAGCTGAGCGGCCGGCTCGGCGTCCCGGTGCACGTCGACAACGACGCCAACCTCGGCGCGCTGGGCGAGCTGGTCTGGGGGAGCGGGCGGGGCGTCAAGGACCTGGCGTACATCAAGGTGGCCAGCGGCGTCGGCGCCGGCCTGGTCATCGACGGCCGGGTCTACCGCGGCCCGGGCGGAACCGCGGGCGAGATCGGGCACATCACCCTGGACGAGTCCGGTCCGGTCTGCCGCTGCGGCAACCGGGGCTGCCTGGAGACCTTCACGGCCGCCCGTTACGTGCTGCCGCTGCTCCAGCCCGGCCACGGCCCCGATCTGACCATGGAGCGGGTGGTCCAGCTGGCCAGGGAGGGCGACCCCGGCTGCCGTCGGGTGATCGCGGACGTCGGCCGGCACATCGGCAGCGGCATCGCCAACCTCTGCAATCTCCTGAACCCGAGCCGGGTGGTGCTCGGCGGCGATCTGGCGGAGGCCGGAGAGCTGGTCCTGGCGCCCATCAGGGACTCCGTCTCGCGGTACGCGATCCCCAGTGCCGCCCGTCAGCTCTCGCTGGTCCAGGGGGCCTTGGGGGGCCGCGCCGAGGTGCTCGGCGCGCTCGCCCTCGTCCTCAGCGAGATGGGCGATTCGACACTTTTGCAGAGTTCTGCGAGCGCGCCGCCGGCCGCCGCGCCGGTCTCCCGGCTTGCCTTCACTTAGATAACGAACACCACCGTTGTCATCTCGTTAAGAATTTACTTCTTGACGGCAACGTTGCGGCCGAGTTGACTTCGGGACACCTCGGCCGCAACGTCGCGGCCTCGTCAGGGAGGCAACCCCACATGAACGCAGTGACGCGTCGTGCCGTCATAGCCACGGCCGCGGTCTCGATGGCCCTCTCGCTCGCCGCCTGCGGAAAGGCCGGCGGCGGAGACAGCGAGGACAAGGGCAGCTCGACCAAGATCGGTCTGCTCCTGCCCGAGAACAAGACCTCGCGCTACGAGGCGCTGGACAAGCCCCAGTTCGAGAAGGCCGTCAAGGCCGCCTGCTCCGACTGCGAGGTCGTGTACAACAACGCGGTCTCCGACGTCGTGAAGCAGAAGCAGCAGTTCGACCAGCTGATCGCCGACGGCGTCAAGGTCATCGCCCTCGACCCGGTGGACGCCGAGAAGGCCGCGGGCTGGGTCAAGGACGCGAAGGCCAAGGGCGTGAAGGTCGTCGCGTACGACCGTGCCGTCGCCGGCGCCGACGCCTACGTCAGCCACGACAACAACAAGGTCGGCGAGCTCCAGGGCCAGGCCCTGCTGACCGCCCTCGGCGCCAAGGCCGCCACCGCCAAGGTCGTCATGATCAACGGCGACGAGAAGGACCCGAACGCCGGTCTCTTCAAGAAGGGCGCCCACACCGCGCTCGACGGCAAGGTCGGCGAGATCGCCTACGAGGCGTCCGGCGAGTGGGACCCGAAGGTCGCCGGCGAGAAGATGGCCGCCGCGATCTCCTCGCTCGGCAAGGACAAGATCGGCGCGGTCTACTCCGCCAACGACGGCATGGCCGGCGGCATCATCACCTCCCTGGAGAACGCCGGCATCAAGGGCATCCCGGTGGGTGGCCAGGACGCCGAGGTCGCGGGCGTCCAGCGGATCATCGCCGGCACGCAGACCTTCACCATCTACAAGTCGCCGCTCCAGCTGGCCCCCGAGGCCGCCAAGTTCGCGGTGAACCTGCTCCAGGGCAAGGACCTCGGCGCCCAGGGCGCCACCGACGGCGTGCCGTCGACGCTCTTCGCCCCGGTCGTGGTCGACAAGACCAACATCCAGTCCACGGTCGTCCAGGACGGCATCTACAAGGCCGCCGACCTCTGCACCGCGGACCTCGCCGCCAAGTGCACCGAGCTGGGCATCAAGTAAGCCCCTGCCCCACCCGCCGGGCCCCCGAAGCCCGGCACCCCGCCGGGCCCCGAAGCCCGGCACCCCGCCGGGCCCCGAAGCCCGGCACCCCGGATCCCGTCCACGGGTGCGCGGAGAGCGCTCTCGAAGGCGAGTCGCCCCCGCCCGGCCGCGTACACAGGGTGAACACCCCGTGATCACCCCGTACGCGACCGGCCGGCGCACGGCGACCGGATCCGCCCCCAAGCCCGTCCGGCCCCCGGCCGACCCAGACCCCGCTGTCGGTCCGGGGGCCGGACGAGCCCAGCCCCCCTCGAAACTTCGGCGCTGCACCGGCGGCGCGACATGCCGCCGCCCCCGCGCGGGCGGCGAAGGAGTTGGTTCACGTGTCCCAGACGCCCGTGCTGGCGTTGCGCGGGATCTTCAAGCGGTTCGGAGCGGTTCAGGTCCTCTCCGGTGTCGATCTCGAAGTCCACGCAGGAGAGGTCGTCGCGCTCGTCGGCGACAACGGAGCGGGTAAGTCCACGCTGGTCAAGACGATCGCCGGCGTGCACCCCATCGACGAGGGCGTCATCGAGTGGGAGGGCGAGCGGGTCGAGATCAACCGCCCGCAGGACTCCCAGCACCTCGGTGTCGCGACCGTCTACCAGGACCTCGCGCTCTGCGACAACCTCGACGTCGTCGCCAACCTGTTCCTCGGCCGCGAGATCAAGAAGGGCGGCGTCCTCGACGAGGTCGCCATGGAGAAGCGGGCCAAGGACCTGCTCTCCACCCTCTCCATCCGCATCCCCAGCGTCCGCATCCCCGTCGCCGCCCTCTCCGGCGGCCAGCGGCAGGTCGTCGCCATCGCCCGCGCCCTGGTCGGCGACCCCAAGATCGTGATCCTGGACGAGCCGACCGCCGCCCTCGGCGTCGAGCAGACCGCCCAGGTCCTCGACCTGGTCGAGCGGCTGCGCGAGCAGGGCCTCGGCGTCATCCTCATCAGCCACAACATGGCCGATGTGAAGGCCGTCGCCGACACCGTCGCGGTGCTGCGCCTGGGCCGCAACAACGGCACCTTCCCCGTCGCCACCACCACGCACGAAGAGATCATCGCCGCGATCACCGGTGCCACGGACAACGCCGTGACCCGCCGCCAGGCCCGCAACGCGGAGGTAGCCAAGTGAGCACCACCCCCAGCACCTCCGAGGACACCGTGCCCGAGCCGCGCACCGAGCAGCCCGCCGCCGCCGCGATCCCCGCCGTCGACCCCCGCCTCCTCGTCCGCGAGCAGGGCTTCAAGGGGTACGTCGACGAGTTCAAGCGCAAGATCCGCTCCGGCGAGATCGGCTCGCTGCCCGTCGTCATCGGCCTCATCGTCATCGGCGTCGTCTTCCAGGCGCTGACCGGCAACTTCATCACCTCGTACAACCTCGACCAGATCACGCTGTACGCGGTCGGCCCCGGCATCATGGCGGTCGGCATCGTCTTCGTCCTGCTGCTCGGCGAGATCGACCTCGCCGTCGGCTCGGTGGCGGGCCTGGCCGGCTCCGTCTGGGGCGTCCTCGGCACCGACATGCCGGACGGCCTCGCGATCCTCCTCGGCATCCTCTCCGGCACCCTGCTCGGCGCCTTCCACGGCCTGGTCTTCGCCAAGATCGGCGTGCCCGCCTTCGTGGTCACCCTGGCCGGCTTCCTCGGCTGGGCCGGTCTGCAGACCTGGGTGATGGGCGACAAGTCGACCATCCCCACCCCGATCGGCAGCTTCGTCGGCGACCTCACGAAGTACTACTTCTCCGACGTCGCCGCCGCCTACGGCCTCGCCGTCGCCGTCGTCGCCGCCTTCTACCTGGCCCAGCTGCGCGACTCCCGCCGCCGCAAGAACGCCGAGCTGCCGCACCGCCCGCAGAGCGAGATCATCCTGCGCACCGCGGTCCTCGCGGTCCTGGTCCTCGTCGCCGCCTACGGCTTCAACCAGGAGCAGGGCCTCCCGCTCTCCCTGGTGATCTTCCTGGTGATCCTGCTCGTCACCGACTTCGTGCTCCGCCGCACCACCTACGGCCGGCAGGTCTTCGCCGTCGGCGGCGGCATCGAGGCCGCCCGCCGCGCCGGCATCAACGTGTCGTGGATCCGGATCTCGGTCTTCATGATCTCCGGCACCATGGGCGCCATCGGCGGCCTGTTCCTCGCCTCCGCGACCGGCGGCGCCGACCGCTCCCTCGGCGGCGGCAACCAGCTCATGATGTGCATCGCCGCCGCGGTCATCGGCGGTACGTCCCTGTTCGGCGGACGCGGCAAGGTCTGGTCGGCGCTCCTCGGCATCCTGGTCATCCAGTCGATCGTCCAGGGCCTCAACCAGATGAACCTGTCCTCGAACGCGATCCAGTACATGATCACCGGCGCGGTCCTGCTCATCGCCGTCATCATCGACTCGGTCTCCCGCAAGACGCAGAAGACCGCGGGCCGCGCCTAGCGGTCCACGCGCGCGCGTAACGCTCGCCACACCCGCCCGGCACCGGGAAACCGGTGCCGGGCCGCCGCGCGTCCGGAGCAGTGCACGCGCGTGTACAGAGCCGTACAGATCAGCGGCATGTCGGCCGTGAGGGTGATGCCACACCCCCCGGCCCGATGCCCGCGATCCAGGACGGAACATTAGACTCGACAAATCGGCAAGCTCGACCAGCTCAAACGCAAGGAGGCACGGGTGGCTCTGCTGACCCGTATCAGGGGACCGCGAGATCTGGACCGGCTCTCCCCGGAACAGCTGGACCAGCTGGCCGACGAGATCAGGACGTTCCTCGTGGACGCCGTCTCCAAGACCGGCGGGCACCTCGGCCCCAACCTCGGTGTGGTCGAGCTGACCATCGCCCTGCACCGGGTGTTCGACTCCCCGAAGGACCGGGTCCTCTGGGACACCGGCCACCAGAGCTACGTCCACAAGCTCCTCACCGGACGCCAGGACTTCTCGAAGCTGAAGATGAAGGGCGGCCTCTCCGGCTACCCCTCGCAGGCCGAGTCCGAGCACGACGTCATCGAGAACTCGCACGCCTCCACCGTCCTGGGCTGGGCCGACGGCCTCGCCAAGGCCAACGAGGTCCTGAAGAAGGACGACCACGTCGTCGCCGTCATCGGCGACGGCGCCCTGACCGGCGGCATGGCCTGGGAGGCGCTGAACAACATCGCCGCCGCCAAGGACCGCCCGCTCGTCATCGTCGTCAACGACAACGAGCGCTCCTACGCGCCCACCATCGGCGGCCTCGCCAACCACCTGGCCACCCTGCGCACCACCGACGGCTACGAGCGCTTCCTCGCCCGCGGCAAGGACATCCTGGAGCGCACCCCGGTCGTCGGGAAGCCGCTCTACGAGACCCTGCACGGCGCCAAGAAGGGCCTCAAGGACTTCATCGCCCCGCAGGGCATGTTCGAGGACCTCGGCCTCAAGTACGTCGGCCCCATCGACGGCCACGACATCGAGGCCCTGGAGTCCGCGCTGACCCGCGCCAAGCGCTTCGGCGGCCCGGTCATCGTGCACTGCCTCACCGAGAAGGGCCGCGGCTACCAGCCTGCCCTCCAGGACGAGGCCGACCGCTTCCACGCCGTCGGCAAGATCCACCCCGACACCGGCCTGCCCATCGCGTCCTCCGGCGCCGACTGGACCGGCGTCTTCGCCGAGGAGATGGTCGCGCTCGGCAAGGAGCGCGCGGACATCGTCGCCATCACCGCGGCCATGCTCCAGCCCGTCGGCCTCGACAAGTTCGCCAAGGCCTACCCCGACCGCGTCTTCGACGTCGGCATCGCCGAGCAGCACGCCGCCGTCTCCGCGGCCGGCCTCGCCACCGGCGGCCTCCACCCGGTCTTCGCGGTCTACGCGACCTTCCTCAACCGCGCCTTCGACCAGGTCCTGATGGACGTGGCCCTGCACAAGTGCGGCGTCACCTTCGTCCTGGACCGGGCCGGCGTCACCGGCACCGACGGCGCCTCCCACAACGGCATGTGGGACATGTCGATCCTCCAGGTCGTGCCCGGCCTGCGGCTCGCCGCCCCGCGCGACGCCGACCAGGTCCGCGCCCAGCTCCGCGAGGCCGTCGAGGTCACCGACGCCCCGACCGTCGTCCGCTTCTCCAAGGGCGCCGTCGGCCCCGCCGTACCGGCCCTGCGCCGGGTCGGCGGCATGGACGTGCTCCGCGAGCCGGGCAGCGACAAGCCGGACGTCCTCCTGGTCTCGGTCGGCGCCCTGGCCCCCATGTGCCTGGAGATCGCCGACCTGCTCGACAAGCAGGGGATCTCCACCACGGTCGTCGACCCCCGCTGGGTCAAGCCCGTCGACGAGGCCCTCGCCCCGCTGGCCGAGCGCCACCGGGTCGTCGTCACCGTCGAGGACAACAGCCGCGTCGGCGGCGTCGGCTCGGCCGTCGCCCAGGCGCTGCGCGACGCCGGCGTCGACGTGCCGCTGCGTGACTTCGGCATCCCGCCGCGCTTCCTCGACCACGCCTCGCGCGGCGAGGTCATGGCCGAGATCGGGCTGACCGCCCCGGACATCGCGCGTCAGGTCACCGGTCTGGTCTCCCGGCTCGACGGCAGGTTCGAGACCAGCGCGCAGGCCGTGGAGCCCGCCCGCGACTGACGCCCGCCGTCACCCCGCGTCACCTTTGGGCCGGTCGGATCACTCTTCGGAGTGCCGACCGGCCCATTCGCGTGCATTCTGACCACAGGGCGGGCAGCCCCATGGCAGGAGGTACGACCGTGAGTACGGACCAGCAGCCACGCGCGAACTCCGGCATGTTCCGGACCAAGTCGGTCGAGCAGTCGATCCGCGACACCGAGGAACCGGAGCACGCGCTCCGGAAATCCCTCTCCGCCTGGGACCTGACCGTCTTCGGCGTCGGCGTCATCATCGGCACCGGCATCTTCGTCCTGACGGGCAAGGTCGCCAAGGAGAACGCGGGACCGGCCACGGCGCTCGCCTTCGTCGCCGCCGGCATCGTCTGCGCCCTCGCCGCCCTCTGCTACGCCGAGTTCGCCTCGACGGTGCCGGTGGCGGGATCGGCGTACACCTTCGCGTACGCCTCGATCGGCGAGCTGCCGGCCTGGATCATCGGCTGGGACCTCGTCCTGGAGTTCGCCCTCGGCACGGCGGTGGTCGCCGTCGGCTGGTCCGGCTACGTCCGCTCGCTGATGGACAACATCGACTGGCACCTACCCGCCTCGCTCGAAGGCCCCGACGTGGCGGGCGGCACCTTCGACATCCTCGCCTTCCTGCTCGTCCTCGTGCTGACCGTGGTTCTCGTCCTGGGCATGAAGCTCTCCGCCCGGATCACCGCGGTCGTCGTGGCGATCAAGGTCACCGTCGTCATGATCGTGATCATCGCCGGTCTGTTCTTCATCGTCGGCGACAACTACAAGCCGTTCATCCCGCCGGCCGTCACCCCGGAGGGCGGCGGCTCGAACTGGGACTCCCCGCTGGTCCAGCTGATCTTCGGGTACGAGCCGACGAACTTCGGCGTCATGGGCATCTTCACCGCCGCCTCGGTCGTCTTCTTCGCCTTCATCGGCTTCGACGTCGTCGCCACCGCCGCCGAGGAGACCAAGCTGCCGCAGCGCGACATGCCCCGCGGCATCCTCGGCTCCCTCCTCATCTGCACCGTGCTCTACGTCGCCGTGGCCCTCGTCGTCACCGGCATGCAGCACTACACCGAGCTCTCCGTCAGCGCCCCGCTCGCCGACGCCTTCAAGGCCGCCGGACACCCCTTCTACGCGGGCGTGATCAGCTTCGGCGCCGCTGTCGGCCTCACCACCGTCTGTCTGATCCTGCTCCTCGGCCAGACCCGCGTCTTCTTCGCGATGAGCCGTGACGGCCTGCTGCCCCGCTTCTTCTCCGTCACCCACCCGCGCTTCAAGACCCCTTACCGGCCCACCATCCTGCTCGGTGTGGTCATCGCCGTCGTCGCCGGCTTCACCAGCATCAACGAGCTCGCGACCCTGGTGAACATCGGCACCCTCTTCGCCTTCGTCGTCGTCGCCGTCGGCGTCATGGTGCTCCGCCGCACCCGCCCCGACCTGCCCCGCGCCTTCCGCACCCCCTGGGTGCCGGTGCTGCCGATCCTCTCCATCGCCGCCTCGGTCTGGCTGATGCTCAACCTGCCCGGCGAGACCTGGTTCCGCTTCGCCGTCTGGATGGTCATCGGCTTCGTCGTGTACTTCCTGTACGGGCGCGGTCACAGCCGGCTCGGGCGCGAGGGCCAGGACGCCAAGTACTGAGGGGGCGATACCGAAGGCGCGGAAGGGAGCGTTCGGGAGGGCGACTACAGTCGGCTCGTACCCGAACTCCTTCCGACGACCGGAGTGCTGGATCCCCCCATGGCGAATCGATCCCAGGCCCCCGCCGCCCCCGCCCACGGCTCCTCCGCCGCCCCCCTGCTCCAGGGTGCGTGGCTGACCAGAGGGGAGGAGGGCCGGTTCAGCGCCTACCTGCCCAGGGACGGGGAAGTGGTGCGCTGGACCGAGGAGCCCGGCGGCCGCTGGAGCGGCCCCGTCTCCCTCGGCGGCGACGGTCTCACGCCCTTCCTCGCCGTCGGGCAGGGCAAGGACCGCTACGTCCACCTGATCGGCCTGCGGCCCACCACCGGCGGTGAGGGGCACGTCGAGCTGATGCACTGCGTCCAGTTCCAGACGGGCCGCCCCGCCGCCCCCTGGCGCCCCATCGGGCACTCCAACGGCAAGGGGCCGTGGACGGGCAACCCGGCCGTCGCGGTGGACGCCGAGGGCCGCGCGTACGCCTTCGTCCGCAACGGCGGCGGCGGACTCAGCGTGCGGGCGCAGAAGGACGCCGGCGGCTGGCACCCCTGGTGGGACCTGCACGGCTGGGGCACCGACCCCTCCCCGGTCGCGGTCTGCAACGGCGACGGGCGCGTCGAGCTCCTCACCGCCACCGACAAGGGCCTGCTCCGCTACGTCCAGGAGGAGCCGGGCGGCCGCCCGGTCCGCAAGGACGTCCTGCCCGCCGAGGTCACCTTCGGCACCCTCGCGGCCACCACGGGCCCCTCCGGGCACGCGACCCTGTTCTACGTCGACAAGGCCGGGCAGGTCCGCGCCTGGTCCGCCGGGCGCGACCTGGAGCCGACCGTCCTCGGCGAGGCCACCGGCACCGGCCGGCTCGCCGCCGCCACCTGTCTCGTCGACGGCGTCGAGACGACCGTCCTCGCCCGCCAGGACGACCACGGCCGTCTCCTCCTCGCCGCCTACCCGAGCGAGTCCGAGTCCGGGCGCGAGTCCGGGGCCGAGGGCCTCACCTGGTCCGGGCACGGGGAGCCCAAGGGGCAGCTCGACATCGTCCTCGCGCGCGGCCTCGACGGCCGTCTGACCGTCATGGCGCTGGCCGGCGGCTCCCTCCTCACGACCCGCCAGAAGCCGGGCGCGGGGCTGCACCTGGAGGGCTGGCGCTCCATAGGGTGACGCCCGCGTACGAGAACGGCCCCGGCACCTGGAGAAGGTGCCGGGGCCGTACGCGTACGCCCTGAGGTGTTACGCCGGGACGCTCGCCACGCCCTGCGCCAGGAAACGCTTGCCGTTGACGCGCTCGGAGACGCCCTCACGGTCCAGGTACGGCGTGATGCCGCCCAGGTGGAAGGGCCAGCCCGCACCGGTGATCAGGCAGAGGTCGATGTCCTGCGCCTCGGCGACGACACCCTCCTCCAGCATCAGGCCGATCTCCTGCGCCACCGCGTCCAGGACGCGGTCGCGGACCTGCTCCTCGGTCAGGACGGAGTCGCCCTGGACGAGCAGCGCGGCGACCTCGGGGTCGAGCTCCGGCTTGAAGCCGTTCTCCGGCTTGTAGACGTAGAAGCCGCGCTTGCCGGCCTCGACGACGCGCTTGAGGTTCGGCGAGACGGTGAAGCGCTCCGGGAAGGAACGGTTCAGGGTCTCGGAGACGTGCAGACCGATGGCCGGGCCCACGAGCTCCAGGAGCACCAGCGGGGACATCGGCAGACCGAGCGGCTCGATGGCCTTCTCGGCCGTCTCGACCGAGGTGCCCTCGTCGATGACGTTCTGGATCTCGCCCATGAAGCGGGTCAGGATGCGGTTCACGACGAACGCCGGGGCGTCCTTGGTGAGGACCGCGGTCTTCTTCAGCTTCTTGGCGACGCCGAAGGCGGTGGCCAGCGAGGCGTCGTCGGTCTTCTCGCCGCGGACGATCTCCAGGAGCGGGAGGATCGCGACCGGGTTGAAGAAGTGGAAGCCGACCACGCGCTCCGGGTGCTGGAGCTTCGACGCCATCTCGGAGACCGAAAGCGAGGAGGTGTTGGTGGCGAGGATCGCGTGCGCCGGGGCGACCGCCTCGACCTCCGCGAACACCTTCTGCTTGACGGACATCTCCTCGAACACGGCCTCGATGATGAAGTCCGCGTCCGCGAAGCCCTCGGCCTTGTCCAGGACACCGGAGACCAGGCCCTTGAGACGGTTGGCCTTGTCCTGGTTGATCCGGCCCTTGCCGAGCAGCTTCTCGATCTCGGCGTGGACGTAGCCCACACCCTTGTCGACGCGCTCCTGGTCGATGTCGGTCAGGACGACCGGCACCTCGAGGCGGCGCAGGAAGAGCAGGGCGAGCTGGGAGGCCATCAGACCGGCGCCGACGACGCCGACCTTGGTGACCGGGCGGGCCAGCGACTTGTCCGGGGCACCGGCGGGGCGCTTGCCGCGCTTCTGCACCAGGTTGAAGGCGTAGATGCCGGAACGCAGCTCGCCGCCCATGATCAGGTCCGCGAGGGCCTGGTCCTCGGCGTCGAAGCCCTTCTGCAGGTCCCCGTCCTTGGCGGCCTCGATGATGTCGAGGGCGCGGTAGGCGGCCGGGGCGGCGCCGTGCACCTTGGAGTCGGCGATCGTACGGCCCTTGGCGACGGCCTGGTCCCAGGCCTCGCCGCGGTCGACCTCGGGACGCTCCACGGTCACGGAGCCGTTGAGGACGCCGGCGGTCCAGACGAGCGACTGCTCCAGGAAGTCCGCGCCCTCGAACAGCGCGTCGGCGATGCCGAGCTCGAAGACCTGCTTGCCCTTGAGCTGACGGTTCTGGTTCAGCGAGTTCTCGATGATGACCGAGACGGCCTTCTCGGCGCCGATCAGGTTCGGCAGGATCGCGCAGCCGCCCCAGCCGGGCACCAGGCCGAGGAAGACCTCGGGCAGCGAGAAGGCCGGCAGGGCCTTCGACACGGTGCGGTAGGTGCAGTGCAGACCGACCTCGACGCCGCCGCCCATGGCCGCGCCGTTGTAGTACGCGAAGGTCGGCACGGCGAGCGCGGACAGACGCTTGAAGACGTCGTGGCCGCCCTTGCCGATGGCGAGCGCCTCGTCGTGCTTCTTCAGGAGCTCGACGCCCTTGAGGTCGGCGCCGACGGCGAAGATGAACGGCTTGCCGGTGAGGCCGACGGCGACGATCTCACCGTTGGCGGCCTCGGCCTCGACCTGGTCGATCGCCGCGTTCAGGTTGGCGAGGGACTGCGGGCCGAAGGTGGTCGGCTTGGTGTGGTCGAAGCCGTTGTCCAGCGTGATCAGCGCGAACCGGCCCGCGCCCGCGGGCAGTTCGAAGTGCCGTACGTGGGCGCTGGTGACGACCTCGTCCGGGAAGAGCTCGGCGGCGCCCTTCAGAAGCTCGGCGGTGGTGCTCACTTGCCCTCCCAGTGGGGGTTCTCCCAGATGACCGTCGCGCCCATGCCGAAGCCGACGCACATGGTGTTGAGGCCGTAGCGGACCTGCGGGTTCTCCTCGAACTGGCGGGCCAGCTGCGTCATCAGACGGACGCCGGAGGAGGCCAGCGGGTGACCGTAGGCGATGGCGCCGCCGTACTGGTTGACGCGGGCGTCGTCGTCGGCGATGCCGTAGTGCTCCAGGAAGGCGAGGACCTGGACGGCGAAGGCCTCGTTGATCTCGAAGAGGCCGATGTCCTCGATCGAGAGGCCGGCCTTGGCGAGGGCCTTCTCGGTCGCCGGGATCGGGCCGTAGCCCATGACCTCGGGCTCGACGCCGGCGAAGGCGTACGAGACGAGACGCATCTTGACGGGGAGGTCGTGCTCCCGCGCGAAGTCCTCGGAGGCGATGATCGAGGCGGTGGCGCCGTCGTTGAGGCCGGCCGCGTTGCCCGCGGTGACGTTGCCGTGGACGCGGAACGGCGTCTTCAGGTTGGCCAGCGACTCCAGGGTGGTGCCCGGGCGCATCGGCTCGTCGGCGGTGACCAGGCCCCAGCCGGTCTCACCGGTGGAGGCGTCGGTGCGGCGGACCGAGATCGGCACCAGGTCCTGCTGGATCTTGCCGTCGGCGTACGCCTTGGCGGCCTTCTCCTGCGAGCGCACGGCGTACTCGTCGGCGCGCTGCTTGGTGATGCTCGGGTAGCGGTCGTGCAGGTTCTCGGCGGTCATGCCCATGAACAGGGCGGACTCGTCGACGAGCTTCTCCGACACGAAACGCGGGTTCGGGTCGACGCCCTCGCCCATGGGGTGACGGCCCATGTGCTCGACACCACCGGCGATGACGGCGTCGTACGCGCCGAAGGCGATCGAACCGGCGACCGAGGTGACGGCGGTCAGCGCGCCGGCGCACATGCGGTCGATGGAGTAGCCCGGCACCGACTGCGGCAGCCCGGCGAGGATGCCCGCCGTGCGGCCCAGGGTCAGGCCCTGGTCGCCGATCTGCGTGGTCGCGGCGATGGCGACCTCGTCGATCTTCGCGGGGTCGAGGCCGGGGTTGCGGCGCAGCAGCTCCCGGATGGCCTTGACGACGAGGTCGTCGGCGCGGGTCTCGTGGTAGATGCCCTTCGGGCCCGCCTTGCCGAACGGGGTGCGGACGCCGTCGACGAAGACGACGTCCCTGACGGTACGAGGCACGATGGCTCTCCTCCAGGGTGCGGGATGGCACTGCTGCGGCACACGCCTAAGCGTGCGCTTGCTCCACCCATGCTACTTGTGGGTAACCAAGCTGCCCAGTCCCTGGGGCGGGAGCGGCGAAGGTCACACTCCCCGGAGACGCGCGAAGCCCCCGGCGCGGGGCCGGGGGCTTCGCCGCGCGGACGCGGTCAGGCCGTCGCCGTGAGGGCCTGGACCAGGAGGGGGGTGACGAGTTCGACCTGCCAGGGGCGGGCGCCGTGGCCGGTGAGGGCGGTGGAGATCGCCTCGGGGGTGGCGGGGGTCGGGGGTTCCCAGCAGACGCGGCGGACCGTGTCGGGGGTGATGAGGTTCTCCTGGGGGAGGTTGAGTTCCTCGGCGAGGGCGGAGACCGCGGTGCGGGCGGCGGAGAGGCGGGCAGCGGCGGCCGGGTCCTTGTCGGCCCAGGCGCGCGGGGGCGGCGGGCCGGCGATCTGCTGGCCGGGCTGGGGGAGCTCGTTCTCCGGGAGGGCGCGGGCGCGGTCGACGGCGGCCTGCCACTGCTCCAGCTGGCGGCGGCCCATGCGGTTGCCGAAGCCGGGCAGGGCGGTGAGCGCGCCGATGTTCACCGGGACGGCGAGGGCGGCCTCGACGATGGCGGCGTCGCTGAGCACCTTGCCGGGGGAGACGTCACGGCGCTGGGCGACCTTGTCACGGGCCGTCCACAGCTCCCGTACGACCGCCATCTGGCGGCGCCGGCGCACCTTGTGCATGCCGGAGGTCCGCCGCCAGGGGTCCTTGCGCGGCGGGGCGGGCGGGGCGGAGGCGATGGCGTCGAACTCCTGGAGGGCCCATTCCAGCTTGCCCTGCCGGTCGAGCTCCTTCTCCAGCGCGTCGCGCAGGTCGACGAGGAGCTCGACGTCGAGCGCCGCGTACCGCAGCCAGGGCTCGGGCAGCGGGCGGGTGGACCAGTCCACGGCGGAGTGGCCCTTCTCCAGGGCGTAGCCGAGGACGGACTCGACCATGGCGCCGAGGCCGACGCGCGGGAAGCCCGCGAGCCGTCCGGCCAGCTCGGTGTCGAAGAGCGAGGTGGGGAGCATGCCTATGTCACGCAGGCACGGGAGGTCCTGGGTGGCGGCGTGCAGGATCCACTCGGTGCCGGAGAGCGCCTCGCCGAGCCCCGAGAGGTCGGGGCAGCCGACGGGGTCGATGAGCGCGGTGCCCGCGCCCTCGCGGCGGAGCTGGACGAGATAGGCGCGCTGCCCGTAGCGGTAGCCGGAGGCGCGCTCGGCGTCCACCGCCACGGGGCCGGTTCCGGCGGCGAAGGCGGCGATCACCTCGGCGAGGGCTTCCTCCGTCTCGACGACGGGCGGAATCCCCTCGCGGGGCTCCAGCAACGGGATCGGAAGCCCATTCGCAGGGACATCGTCGTCCGGGGGGCCGCCCCCGGTGGTGCGCAGTGCTGTGTCTGCTGCGGTCTCTTGGGCGTCGGTCACCTGTCAAGGGTATCGGTGAACGGCAAGCGCCTGTCGACGGAACGTTCCGTCGACAGGCGCCGGCTTCTCGTCGACCGTGTCAGTGGATGATCCCGGTCCGCAGGGCCACCGCGACCATGCCGGCCCGGTCGCCGGTGCCCAGCTTGCGGGCGATGCGGGCGAGGTGGCTCTTCACGGTGAGGGCCGAGAGGCCCATGGAGACGCCGATCGCCTTGTTCGACTGGCCCTCCGCGACGAGCCTGAGCACCTCGACCTCACGGCCGGAGAGCTCGCGGTAGCCGCCCGGGTGGCTCGGGGCACCCGGGGGGCGGCGGTGGCCGAGCCGCGCGGCGTTGGCACCGATGGGAGCGGCGCCGGGCCGGGTCGGGTGGCCGATGTTGGTCCGGGTGCCGGTGACGACATAGCCCTTCACGCCGCCCGCGAGGGCGTTGCGTACGGCTCCGATGTCGTCGGCGGCCGAGAGGGCGAGGCCGTTGGGCCAGCCCGCGGCACGGGTCTCGGACAGCAGCGTGAGGCCGCTGCCGTCGGGCAGATGGACGTCGGCAACGCAGATGTCGCGTGGGTTGCCGACGCGGGGACGCGCCTCCGCGATGGACGAAGCCTCGATCACGTCACGTACTCCGAGGGCCCACAGGTGGCGGGTCACGGTGGAGCGGACGCGCGGGTCGGCCACGACGACCATGGCCGTCGGCTTGTTCGGGCGGTAGGCGACCAGGCTTGCGGGCTGCTCGAGGAGAACGGACACCAGGCCTCCTGGGGGGAAGGGTGCGGGACGGAGCCGGCTCGGGGAAGAAGCCGGGGGCGAACCCGTGCTGTGAAGGGGTCACTGACTCCTTCGGCAGGATGGGCGCCCGCCTTTAGGGAAAGATCACGATTTGGTGAGTAACAATTAGGGCAATTCGGACGCGTGATCGATCATCCTACGAGCGGCCCCCACCCCGTCACCCCCAAGGGGGAGCGCCGACGCCCTCGCGAGGAGGGCGCCGGGTGCTCCGTGGAGGCCTCTCAGGCCTGCTGTGGCCCGCGCCGCTGGGGCAGCGAGACGACCCCCGCGCCCGTCACCGTCCCCGCCCCCGGATCGGCCGGAGCCGGTGGCAGTCCCGCGATCTGGCAGAGCAGATCGCACCAGGCCGCCAGGTGGGAGGCCGTGTCCGGCACCCCGGCGAGACCCTCGCGGGGCGTCCAGGACGCCCTGATCTCGATCTGGGTCGCCGGCCTGCGGTCGGCGAGACCCCCGAAATAGTGCGAGCCCGCCATGGTCACGGTCCCGCTCGCCTCTCCGTACGCGAGCCCCCGCGCCTCCAGGGCCCCGGTCAGCCAGGACCAGCACACCTCGGGCAGCAGCGGGTCCGCCGCCATCTCCGGCTCCAGCTCCGCCCGTACCAGCGTCACCAGCCGGAAGGTGCCCTTCCAGGCCTCGTGGCCGTCCGGATCGTGCAGCAGCACCAGCCGCCCGTCCGCCAGGTCGTCCTCGCCGTCCACGACGGCCGCCTCGAGTGCGTACGCGTAAGGGGCCAGGCGCTGCGGCGGCCTGGTCGGGTCGATCTCGATCTCGGACCGCAGTCGCGCCGTTCGCAGCGCCTCGACCGCCCGCCGGAAGGCGGGTGGCACCGGGTTCGTCTCCGTACTGTCCCCCGTTTCGTCCGTCCCTCTTTTGCCGTCGGAATGATCGGAAAAATGTCCCTGAGCCGCAGCCATGCGGGGAAGAGTAGGCGGAACGGGGGCTCTGTGCGGGGAGGGACACCCGGCCCGGGCGAGCGGCTTCCCGTCACATGCGAAGATTCTGGGCGTGAGTGCCATGGACAGCCCGCAGGGCCAGCAGACGAAGCAGCAGTCGCGGACGTACGACTCCGCGTTCCTCAAGGCATGCCGGCGCGAGCCCGTGCCGCACACGCCCGTCTGGTTCATGCGGCAGGCCGGGCGTTCCCTCCCCGAGTACCTGAAGGTCCGCGAGGGCATCCCGATGCTCGAGTCGTGCATGCGGCCCGAGCTGGTCACCGAGATCACGCTCCAGCCGGTGCGCCGCCACAAGGTCGACGCCGCGATCTACTTCAGCGACATCGTCGTCCCGCTCAAGGCCATCGGGATCGACCTCGACATCAAGCCCGGCGTCGGCCCCGTCGTCGCCGACCCGATCCGCACCCGAGCCGACCTCGACCGGCTGCGCGACCTCACGCCCGAGGACGTCCACTACGTCACCGAGGCCATCGGGATGCTCACCGGCGAGCTGGGCGACACCCCGCTCATCGGCTTCGCCGGCGCGCCTTTCACCCTCGCGAGCTACCTCGTCGAGGGCGGCCCGTCGCGCAGCCACGAGCGCACCAAGGCGATGATGTACGGCGACCCGCAGCTCTGGGCCGACCTGCTGGACCGGCTCGCCGAGATCACCGGGACCTTCCTCAAGGTCCAGATCGAGGCCGGCGCCTCCGCCGTGCAGCTCTTCGACTCCTGGGTCGGCGCCCTCGCCCCCGCCGACTACCGCCGCTCGGTGATGCCGGCCTCCGTGAAGGTCTTCGACGCGGTCGCCGGGTACGGCGTCCCGCGCATCCACTTCGGCGTGGGTACGGGCGAGCTGCTCGGCCTCATGGGCGAGGCGGGCGCGGACGTCGTCGGCGTCGACTGGCGGGTCCCGCTCGACGAGGCCGCCCGCCGCGTCGGCCCCGGCAAGGCGCTCCAGGGCAACCTCGACCCGGCCGTGCTCTTCGCCTCGACCGAGGTCGTGGAGGCCAAGACGGACGAGGTCCTCGCCGCCGCGAAGGACCTGGAGGGCCACGTCTTCAACCTGGGCCACGGCGTCATGCCGTCGATGGACCCGGACGCCCTGACCCGCCTCGTCGAGTACGTCCACACGCGGACGGCCGTCTGACCCGGGTCCGGCACGCACACGACGGCGACGGCCGCCCGGGAAGCTCCCCGGGCGGCCGTCGCCGTGTGCGTGCCGACGATGTAGTCGGCACCGCCCTGGCCGTTCACCGTGTCACCGCTCGCGACCGAACCACAGGTGGCACGAGGTCACCGCGTGCGCGGGCGTCGCCGTCAGGGCGACCGGGGCTATGACGAGAGTCGCGGCGCAGAGCGCGCGCATCGTGTGTCTGATCATGCGATCAGTGACCCATGGTCACGACATGGTCGCAAATCGTCACGGCCGGTCACCGGTCGCTCGGGTCATTCCGCCGCCCGAACAGCCGCCGTCGCCTTGCGGGCCGCGATCAGGACCGGGTCCCAGACGGGCGAGAACGGCGGCGCGTACCCCAGGTCGAGCGCCGTCATCTCCTCCACGGTCATCCGCGCCGTGAGCGCCACCGCCGCGATGTCCACCCGCTTCGCCGCGCCCTCCCGGCCGACGATCTGGACCCCGAGCAGCCGGCCCGAGCGCCGCTCGGCCAGCATCTTCACTGTCATCGGGGCGGCCCCCGGGTAGTAGCCGGCGCGGCTGGTCGACTCGATCGTCACCGTCACGTACCGCAGCCCCACCTCGCGGGCGTCCTTCTCGCGCAGGCCGGTGCGGGCGATCTCCAGGTCGCAGACCTTCGAGACGGCGGTGCCGACGACGCCGGGGAAGGTCGCGTAGTCGCCGCCGACGTTCGCCCCGATGACCTGGCCGTGCTTGTTCGCGTGGGTACCCAGGGGGACGTACCGCTCCCGGCCCGAGACGAGGTCGAGGACCTCCACGCAGTCGCCGCCCGCCCAGATGTTGTCGTGACCGCGCACGCGCATGGCGAGGTCGGTGAGCAGCCCGCCGGAGGTGCCGAGCGGCAGGCCGGCCGCCCGTGCCAGGGAGGTCTCGGGCACCACGCCCATGCCCAGGACGACGACGTCGGCCGGGTACTCGCCGGCGTCCGTCGCCACCGCCCGCACCCGTCCGTCGTCGCCGGTGAGGATCTTCGTGACGGGGGCGGAGGTGACCGTCGTGATGCCGAGCCCGTCCATCGCCCGGTGCACGAGCCGGCCCATGTCGGGGTCGAGGGTCGCCATCGGCTGCTCGCCCCGGGTCAGCACCGTCACCTCGTAGCCGCGGGCGAGGAGCGCCTCGGCCATCTCGACCCCGATGTACCCGGCGCCGACGACGACCGCGCGCCGCCCGGGCGTCCGCCGGAGCGAGTCGAGCAGGGCGCGGCCGTCGTCGAGGGTCTGCACCCCGTGCACCCCGGGGGCGTCGATCCCGGGCAGCGGCGGGCGCAGCGGGCGGGCGCCGGTCGCGATCACCAGCTTGTCGAAGCCCGTCCAGGCCTCGGTGCCGGTCTCCAGGTCCCGGTGGCGGACCCGCTGCCCGGGCACGTCGACGGCCGTCACCTCGGTCCGCATCCGCAGGTCGATGTCCCGGTCCCGGTGCTCATCGGGGGAGCGGGCGATCAGCTCCTCCGAGGTGTCGACGTCACCGCCGACCCAGTACGGGATGCCACAGGCCGAGTACGAGGAGAAGTGACCGCGCTCGAAGGCGACGATCTCCATCTCCCCGGCGGGCCTGAGCCTGCGCGCCTGCGACGCGGCGGACATGCCCGCCGCGTCGCCACCGATGACCACCAGTCGTTCGCTCATGGAACAGACGCTACTTCTCGGGAGCCTCCGGATGCCCCGCCTCCGCCACGACCGGCGCCTCCGACACGACCGGGGCCTCCGCCACGACCCCGGCCGCGTTGCGCCCGGCACCGGCCTGCCCCGTGCGGGGCTCCGGGACCGGCGCGGGCGCGGGCCGGGCGGCGCGGCGGGGGCGGACGAGACGGCGCCAGACGACGAAGGCGATCAGGGCCACCGCGAGCCAGGGGGCGAGCGCGGCCAGGATGATGCCGATCCAGGTCACCGCGCCGACCAGGGCGTTCCAGCCGCCGCTGAGGGCGTCCCCGAAGCCGGGGCGGCCCTCATCGGACCCGTCGGAGGGCTCGGCCTTCTCCATGAGTTCGAGGGTGATCGTCGCGAGCGTCGTGCGGTCCTTCAGAGAGGCCTGCTGGGCGAGGAGCGATTCGAGGTCGGCCTGGCGGCGGCTGAGCTCGCCCTCCAGGGTCACGACGTCGGCCAGCTTCTCGGCCCGCTGCATCAGCGCCCGCACCCGCGCCACGCTCGCCCGCTGGGTGGCGATCCGGCTCTCCACGTCCACCACCTGCTCGGTGACGTCCTTGGCGTCGGCCTTGCGGGACAGCAGCTTGCCGGTGCCCGCCAGCTCGCCGAGCACGGAGTCGTACCGCTCCTGCGGCACCCGCAGCACCACCCGCGAGGTGGTGTACGTGTCGTCGACCCGTTCCGTCGACTCGTTCTCGATCCGGCCGCCCGCGCCCGCCGTCACCCGCCGGACCGTGGCGAGCGCCTTCGTCGCGTCGGGCACCTCCACGGCGAGCACGGCGGTACGGATGACGTGCTGCGGCCGCGCGGGCGTTCCCGCGGCGGGCTTCCCCCCGGTCTCCTCCGCTCCCGGCGAGCCGTCGACGGCCCCCTTGCCCGCTTCCTTGCCATCGGCCGCCGCCGCGTCGGCGGGCCGCTCCACGCCTACGTCCGACTTCGCGTCCCCACCCGAGTCCAGGCTCGACCCGGCGCCGCAGCCGGTGAGGACGAGCGAGGCCGTGAGGAGCGCCGCCGCCACCCTCCCCGCCCGTGCCGCCGTCCGCGCTCTCGCCGTCGTTCCCGCCGTCGTCCGTACGCTCCGCATGGCCCCCCCTGGGGTGATCGGTGAGTGTCGGCGCTTGGACGTACGCGCCCGAGGTACGGGTCCCCTCCGGCGGTAGCGATGCGGTCACGGTCCGGCCTCGGAACGGGCGCGGCCGCCGACGGGCGGACGGCGGTCCGCCGGAGACGGGCGATTTGAGAGAGTGGTCCCATGAACGCGGACAGCACGGGACACCACGCCGAAGCCCACGTCGTCGTCGCCGGAGGCGGTATCGCCGGACTCGCGGCCGCCCACCGGCTGGCCCTCGCCGGCCACCGGGTGACGCTCCTGGAAGCGGACGACCGGCTCGGCGGCAAGCTCCTCGCGGGGGAGATCGCGGGCGCGCCCGTCGACCTCGGCGCCGAGTCGCTGCTCGCCCGCCGCCCCGAGGCGGTCGCCCTGGCCCGCGCCGTCGGCCTCGGCGACCGGCTCCAGGCACCCGGCACCACCACCGCGTCCGTCTGGTCCCGCGGCGAGCTGATCCCCATGCCGAAGGGCCACGTGATGGGCGTCCCCGGCGACGCCCGCGCGGTCGAGGGGCTGGTGTCCCAGGAGGGCCTGCGCCTGATCGGCCGTGACCTGGAGCTGCCGCCGACCGAGATCGGCGAGGACATCGCCATCGGCGCGTACGTCGCCGAGCGCATGGGCCCCGAGGTCGTCGACCGGCTCGTCGAACCCCTCCTCGGCGGGGTGTACGCCGGTGACGCCCACCTCATCTCGATGAAGGCCGCCGTGCCCGCCCTCTTCGAGGCCGCCCGCGTCCACCCGACCCTCACCGCCGCCGTCCAGGCCGTCCAGCGGGCCGGCGCGGCCGTCCCCGCCGACGTGGCGGGCGCCGCCACCGGCCTCGGCGGATCCGTGTTCCTCGGGCTCGACGGAGGCATCGGCACCCTCCCCGGCGCCGTCGCGGACGCGATCCGCGCCGCCGGCGGCGAGATCCTCACCGGCGCGCCCGTGACCGCGCTGCACCGCGCCGGCGCCACCGGCTGGCGGGTCGCGACCAGGGACCGGAGCTTCGACGCCGACGCCGTGGTCCTCGCCACCCCCGCCGGCGTCGCGGCCGGCCTGCTCGGCGGGCACGCCCCCGAGGCCGCCGCCGAGCTCGGCGGGATCGAGTACGCCTCCATGGCCCTGGTCACCCTCGCGTTCCGCCGCTCCGAGATGCCCGCCCTGACGGGCTCCGGCTTCCTCGTGCCGCCCGTCGACGGCCACACGATCAAGGCCTCGACCTTCTCCAGCCGGAAGTGGACCTGGGTCTCGGACTCGGCGCCCGACCTGTTCGTGCTGCGCACCTCCGTCGGCCGTCACGGCGAGGAGCAGCAGGTGCACCGCGAGGACGGCGATCTCGTGGCCGCCTCGCTGAAGGACCTCGCCGCCGCCACCGGGCTCGCCGCCCGGCCCGTCGCCGGCACGGTCACCCGCTGGATCGGCGGCCTCCCCCAGTACCCCGTCGGCCATCTCGACCGGGTCGCCCGGGTCCGCGAGGCCGTGGCGGCGCTGCCCGGGCTGCGGCTCGCGGGCGCCGCGTACGACGGCGTCGGCATCCCGGCCACGATCGCCTCGGCCCACCGGGCGGCGGACGAGATCGGGGAGGAGATCATCGCCACGTCGAAAAGGACCGACCCCGGTGCGGGGCACTCCCTGTGACGGGCGAGAATAGGCGTATGAGTGCGCCCGAAAAGATCCCGAACGCCGGTAAGAAGGCGAAGGACCTCAACGAGGTCATCCGCTACACCCTGTGGTCTGTCTTCAAGCTGCGCGACGTTCTGCCCGAGGACCGCGCCGGCTACGCCGACGAGGTCCAGGAGCTGTTCGACCAGCTCGCCGCCAAGGACATCACGGTCCGCGGCACGTACGACCTGTCCGGTCTGCGCGCCGACGCCGACGTCATGATCTGGTGGCACGCGGAGACGAGCGACGAGCTCCAGGAGGCGTACAACCTCTTCCGCCGCACCAGGCTGGGCCGCGCTCTGGAGCCGGTCTGGTCGAACATGGCGCTGCACCGCCCCGCCGAGTTCAACAAGTCGCACATCCCGGCCTTCCTGGCCGACGAGAACCCGCGCGACTACGTCTCGGTGTACCCGTTCGTGCGCTCCTACGACTGGTACCTGCTGCCGGACGAGGACCGCCGCCGCATGCTCGCCGACCACGGCAAGATGGCCCGCGGCTTCCCGGACGTCCGCGCGAACACGGTCGCCTCCTTCTCGCTCGGCGACTACGAGTGGCTCCTCGCCTTCGAGGCCGACGAGCTGCACCGCATCGTCGACCTCATGCGCCACCTGCGCGCCTCCGAGGCCCGGATGCACGTCCGCGAAGAGGTCCCCTTCTACACCGGTCGCCGCAAGAGCGTCGCCGACCTGGTGGCGGGCCTGGCCTGACGGCCGTACGAAACCTGGTGGCGGCCCGGCTCCCGGCCGGGCGCGCCACCCCTCGACCCGGAAGATCAGACGGCAGGCGGTCTCCACATGCCTGCCGCTCCAGCGACACCGGGTCCGGCTCCGGGTGGGGGGGGGGGGGGGGGGGGGGGGGGGGGGGGGGGGGGGGGGGGGGGTTGTTGGGGGGGGGGGGGGGGGGGGGGGTTGGGGGGGGGGGGGGGGGGGGGGGGAGGGGTTGCCGGGCACGGGGGGGGTTCTTTCCTCATTCCAAACGCCCCCCTTTTTTCTCT
>NZ_JBVJVO010000017.1:152374-188619 GCF_055603625.1 Streptomyces sp. NPDC037273 | reverse complement strand
GGGAACGAGTATCACCGCCAGCGGGTTTCTCCCCCCTCTTCTTGTTTCCCCCCCCCCCCCCCCCTTCCTCCCCCCCCCCCCCCCCCCCCCCCCCCCCCCCCCCCGGCGCCCCGCGACGCGAAGGGCCCCGTACGCCGGTTCCACGGCGTACGGGGCCCTCCGTCGGTGCGGGGCCTGGAGCGGATCAGACCAGCGCGCTGCCCGGGAGCTCGACCTTGGCGCCCAGCTCGACGAGCTTCTCCATGAAGTTCTCGTAGCCGCGGTTGATCAGGTCGATGCCGTGGACCCGGGACGTGCCCTGGGCCGCGAGCGCCGCGATCAGGTACGAGAAGCCGCCGCGGAGGTCGGGGATGACCAGGTCGGAGCCCTGGAGCTTGGTCGGGCCCGACACGACCGCCGAGTGCAGGAAGTTCCGCTGGCCGAAGCGGCAGTCGGAGCCGCCGAGGCACTCGCGGTACAGCTGGATGTGCGCGCCCATCTGGTTCAGCGCGGAGGTGAAGCCGAGCCGGGACTCGTACACCGTCTCGTGCACGATGGAGAGGCCCGAGGCCTGGGTCAGCGCCACGACCAGCGGCTGCTGCCAGTCCGTCTGGAAGCCGGGGTGCACGTCCGTCTCCAGGTGGATCGCGTTGAGCGAGCCGCCCGGGTGCCAGAAGCGGATGCCCTCGTCGTCGATCTCGAAGGCGCCGCCGACCTTCCGGTACGTGTTGAGGAAGGTCATCATCGAGCGCTGCTGGGCGCCGCGCACGTAGATGTTGCCCTCGGTCGCCAGCGCCGCCGACGCCCAGGAGGCCGCCTCCAGGCGGTCCGAGAGCGCCCGGTGGGTGTAACCGTCGAGGCGGTCGACACCGGTGATCCGGATGGTCCGGTCGGTGTCCATGGAGATGATCGCGCCCATTTTCTGCAGGACGCAGATCAGGTCCTCGATCTCGGGCTCCACGGCCGCGTTCGACAGCTCGGTGACGCCCTCGGCGAGCACCGCCGTGAGCAGCACCTGCTCGGTCGAGCCGACCGAGGGGTACGGCAGCCGGATCTTGCAACCGCGAAGACGCTGCGGCGCCTCCAGGTACTGCCCGCCCTCGCGCTTCTCGATGGTGGCGCCGAACTTGCGCAGCACGTCGAAGTGGAAGTCGATCGGCCGGCCGCCGATGTCGCAGCCGCCCAGGCCCGGGATGAAGGCGTGGCCGAGGCGGTGCAGCAGCGGGCCGCAGAAGAGGATCGGGATGCGGGACGAACCGGCGTGGGCGTCGATGTCGGCGACGTTCGCGGACTCGACGTGCGTCGGGTCGAGGACGAGCTCGCCGGGCTCCTCGCCCGGGCGGACCGTCACTCCGTGCAGCTGGAGCAGCCCGCGGACGACGCGGACGTCACGGATGTCGGGCACATTGCGCAGCCGGCTGGGGCCGCTGCCGAGCAGTGCGGCGACCATCGCCTTGGGCACGAGGTTCTTCGCGCCGCGGACGCGGATCTCGCCCTCCAGCGGGGTTCCGCCGTGGACAAGCAGGACATCGTCTGTGCCGGTCATGAATCTCGCGTTCCGGAGTGGGGTCGGTCGGGTGGCCAGTGAAAAGGGTAAGGGGCCATGAGACCCCGTTCGGGTGCGTCAGGGGGTCTGTCAGATGTAATGAATTCGGCACAACACCCTCTGTTCCCGTGATCTTGCGGAGTGTCACCGTCCGCTTGCTTCCGCGGGGCGGCCGGCAGCCCCCGTACCCTCCCTTCCGACCTGCGGCTCAGGACCGCGACGCTCGCCGCCTTCCCCGTATCCCCTCCGACAACCCCCGCGAACGCCGAACATGCGGGATCATGTGTCGCATGACCGAGGTGTCCTCGCTCACAGGCCGACTGCTCGTCGCCACCCCCGCGCTGGCGGACCCGAACTTCGACCGCGCGGTCGTCCTGCTGCTCGACCACGACGACGAGGGCTCGCTCGGCGTCGTCCTCAACCGGCCCACGCCCGTCACCGTCTCCGACATCCTCGCCCCCTGGGCCGGACTCGCCGGCGAACCCGGCGTCGTCTTCCAGGGCGGACCCGTCTCCCTCGACGCGGCCCTCGGCGTCGCCGTCATCCCCGGCGACGAGGGCCCCCTCGGCTGGCGGCGGGTGTACGGGGCGATCGGCCTCGTCGACCTGGAGACCCCGCCCGAACTGCTCGGCCCGGCCCTCGGCTCGCTCCGGATCTTCGCCGGGTACGCGGGCTGGGGCCCCGGCCAGCTGGAGTCCGAGCTCGGCGACGGCGCCTGGTACGTGGTCGAGTCCGAGCCCGGCGACGTCTCCTCGCCGCACCCCGAGAGCCTCTGGCGCCAGGTGCTCCGCCGCCAGCGCGGCGAGCTCGCCATGATCGCGACCTACCCGGACGACCCGTCCCTCAACTGAACCCCCGGCTTTCAGTACCCTTGGCGGTTATGAGCACTCTCGAGCCCGAGCGCGGGGCAGGTACGGGGACCCTCGTCGAGCCGACGCCGCAGGTGTCCCACGGTGACGGCGACCACGAGCGCTACGCCCATTACGTCCAGAAGGACAAGATCATGGCGAGCGCCCTCGACGGCACCCCCGTCGTCGCGCTGTGCGGGAAGGTCTGGGTACCGGGGCGCGACCCCAAGAAGTACCCGGTCTGCCCCATGTGCAAGGAGATCTACGACTCCATGGGCGCCGGCGGCGGCGACAAGGACAAGGGCGGCAAGGACAAGTAAGCGGGTCCTGACGTCGGGGACGGCCCCCGTCGTACGTACTTCGGTGCGTACGACGGGGGCCGTTTCGCGTTGCACGGGGTGCTTTCGCCGGTCACGGAGTGGTGGAAATGGTCGAGACCTCTTGTCGGGCCGCCTGAGCCGCGCCTAACCTCACGCGTGTTGTGCAGCACGAAACACCCATTGCACATGATGCAACGCACGCATCCGGAGGGGATCCGCCATGAAGTCCGCCCTGACACTTCCTGCCCTCACCGCCACCGCGCTCCTGCTCGCCGGAGCCACCGCCTGCGCACCCCAGACCTCCGACGGAAAGGCCACCGCCGACGAGAAGACCGGCACCCTGCGCGTCTGGCTCTTCCAGGAGGTCAACAACAAGCCCAAGGAACAGGTCGTCGCACAGGCCGTCGCCGCCTTCGAACAGCGCCACCCCGGCGCCGAGGCCGAGATCGAGTACATCCCCGTCGAGACCCGCGCCCAGCGCGTCAAAGCCGCCTTCAACGACCCGAAGTCCGCCCCCGACCTCATCGAGTACGGCAACACCGACACCGCCGGATACGTCAAGGACGGCGGACTCGCCGACATCAGCGCCGAGTTCGCCGCCTGGGACGAGGCCAAGGACACCGACCCCACCGCCCGCCAGTCCGTCACCGTCGGCGGCAAGGTCTACGGCGCCCCGCTCTTCGTCGGCGTCCGCGCCCTCTACTACCGCACCGACGTCTTCCGGGAACTCGGCCTCACCGCCCCCAAGAGCCAGGCCGAACTCGTCACCACCGCGAAGAAGATCCGCAAGGCGAAGCCCGAGCTCTACGGCATCGCCGTCGGCGGCGCCTACACCTACGGCGCCCTGCCCTTCGTCTGGTCCGCCGGCGGCGAACTCGCCACCGCCGACGGCGACTCGTACAAGGCGGCCGTCAACAGCGAGGCCGCGCTCAAGGGCATCGGCACCTACACCTCGCTCTTCGGCGACGACAACTGCCCCGCCGCCAAGTGCGCCCAGATGGGCGGCAACGCCACCGTCACCGCCTTCGCCTCCGGGAAGGCCGGCATGGCCATCGGCGGCGACTTCAGCCACGCCGCCGTCGAAGCCGGCGCCGTGAAGGGCAAGTACGCCGTCGTCCCGCTGCCCGGCACCACGCCCGGCTCCATCGCCCCCGCCTTCGCCGGCGGCAACAACATCGGCGTCCTCAAGAGCACCGCGCACCGCACCCTCGCCGTCGACCTGCTCAAGTCCCTCACCGGCAAGGACACCCAGGGCAAGCTCTTCGACGCGATGGGCTTCCTGCCCACCTACACCGACGTCCGCACCGCCGCCGCCCGGCGGCAGCCCTTCGTGAAGCCCTTCATCGACACCCTCGGCGCCGGCGCCAAGTTCGTCCCCGCGTCCCCCGGCTGGGGACAGATCGACGCCTCCCTCGTCCTCCCCACCCTCTTCCAGGAGGTCGTCAGCGGCCGCAAGGACGTCAAGGCGGCCGCCGACGACGCCGCGAATAAGATGGACGCGGCGTTCGCGGCGGCGGGCTGAGCCGCATGACGATCCAGCTCATCCGGGCCGCCGAGCCGGCGAAGACCTCCGCGCCGCCCGCCCCCGCCCGCCGCCCCCGGCGCACCCGCCCCTGGACCCCCTGGCTCTACCTCCTGCCCGCCCTCACCGTCATCGGCGGACTCCTCGTCTACCCCGTCTACCAACTCGGCCTGATCTCCTTCCTCGAATACACCCAGGCCCAGGTCAGCGGCGGCGAACCCACCTCCTTCAAGGGCTTCGCCAACTACACGGCCCTCTTCGAGGACCCGCGGTTCCGCCAGGTCCTCGTCACCACCGTCGTCTTCGCCGCCGTCTGCGTCGTCGCCACCCTCGCCGTCGGCTGCGCCCTCGCGGTCCTCCTCACGCGCGTGCGTGCCCTGCCCCGGCTGGTCCTCACGCTGGCCGCGCTCGGCGCCTGGGCGACCCCGGCGATCACCGGCTCCACCGTCTGGGTCTTCCTCTTCGACCCCGACTTCGGCCCCGTCAACCGGCTCCTCGGACTCGGCGACCACTCCTGGACGTACGGGCGGTACAGCGCCTTCGCCCTCGTCCTCCTCGAAGTCGTCTGGTGCTCGTTCCCGTTCGTGATGGTGACGGTCTACGCCGGCATCAGATCCGTCCCGTCCGAGGTCCTGGAAGCCGCCGCCCTCGACGGCGCCTCGCAATGGCGGACCTGGCGCTCTGTCACCGCCCCGATGCTGCGGCCGATCCTGGTCGTCGTCACGATCCAGTCGATCATCTGGGACTTCAAACTCTTCACCCAGATCTACGTGATGACCAACGGCGGCGGCATCGCCGGCCAGAACCTCGTCCTCAACGTCTACGCCTACCAGCAGGCCTTCGCCTCCTCCCAGTACAGCCTGGGCTCGGCGATCGGCGTCGTCATGCTGCTCATCCTGCTCGCCGTGACGCTGGTCTACCTGCGGCTGCTCCGACGCCAGGGAGAAGAACTGTGAGGCCCCCGAGCATCCTCCGGATACGCCGTCCCTGGCGGCTCGCCGCCGAGGCCGTCACCCTCCTGGTCGCCGCCGCCGTCGCCTTCCCGCTGTACTGGATGGTCCTCTCGGCCTTCAAGCCGGCGGGCGAGATCCAGTCGACGGACCCCAGGCCGTGGACGCTCTCCCCGTCGCTCGACTCCTTCCGGCGGGTCTTCGAACAGCAGGAGTTCGGCCGGTACTTCGTCAACTCGCTGATCGTGGCGGGCACGGTCGTGCTCGCCTCCGCGCTGATCGCGTTCCTCGCCGCGACGGCCGTCACCCGGTTCCGCTTCCGGTTCCGGACCACGCTCCTCGTCATGTTCCTGATCGCCCAGATGGTGCCGGTGGAGGCGCTCGCCATCCCGCTCTTCTTCCTCATGCGGGACTTCGGACAGCTCAACACCCTCGGCTCGCTGATCCTGCCGCACCTCGCGTTCTCCCTGCCGTTCGCGATCTGGATGCTGCGCGGCTTCGTCACGGCCGTACCCGAAGCCCTGGAGGAACAGGCCCGGATCGACGGCGCGAGCCCCACCCGCTTCCTCTGGCAGATCCTCTTCCCGCTGGTCCTCCCGGGCCTCGTGGCCACCAGCGTCTTCTCGTTCATCTCGACCTGGAACGACTTCCTCTTCGCGAAGTCCTTCCTCATCAGCGACACCTCGCAGTCGACCCTCCCCATGGCCCTGCTCGTCTTCTTCAAACCCGACGAGAACGACTGGGGAGGCATCATGGCCGGGTCGACCGTGATGACGATCCCGGTGCTCGTCTTCTTCGTACTCGTACAGCGCCGTCTGGTCTCCGGACTGGGCGGGGCGGTGAAGGACTGACGCGATGACCCACTCCACGGACCTGATTCCGGCACCCCTCCAGCACGAGGTGCGCGGGGACTCCCCGGGTTCTTTCACGCTCGACGAACGGACCACCCTCGACACCGGACCCGGCACGGAGTCCACCGCTCGCTGGCTCCGCACCGTCCTCGGCGCCGCCACCGGCCTGCCGTTCGCCGAAGGCTCCGGGCCGTCCGCCGTCCGAGTGCGGATCAGCGAGGAGGTGGAGCGGGAGCACGGCCCCGAGGGCTACCGCCTCACCACGGAGAACCCCGCCTGCGCCGTCCTCATCGAAGGAGGCGGCCCCGCCGGGGTGTTCTGGGGCGCCCAGACCCTCCGTCAGCTGCTCGGCCCCGACGCGTACCGCAGGGCGCCCGTGCGCGAGGGCGCGGACTGGGACCTCCCGTACACGACGATCGAGGACGCCCCCCGCTTCGGCTGGCGCGGCCTCCTCCTCGACGTCTCCCGGCACTTCACGCCCAAGGACGACGTCCTGCGCCACCTCGACCTGCTCGCCGCCCACAAGCTCAACGTCTTCCACTTCCACCTCACCGACGACCAGGGCTGGCGCATCGAGATCAAGCGCCACCCCAAGCTCACCGAGGTCGGCTCCTGGCGGGCCCGCACCAAGTGGGGGCACCGGGCCTCGCCGCTGTGGACGGAGACCCCGTACGGCGGCTTCTACACCCAGGACGACATCCGCGAGATCGTCGCCTACGCCGCCGAGCGGCACATCACCGTCGTCCCCGAGATCGACTTCCCCGGCCACTCCCAGGCCGCGATCGCCGCCTACCCCGAACTCGGCAACACCGACGTCGTCGACACCACCGCCCTCACCGTCTGGGACACCTGGGGCGTCAACCCCAACATCCTCGCGCCGACCGAGGACGTCCTGCGCTTCTACGAAGGCGTCTTCGAGGAGGTCCTCGACCTCTTCCCGTCCACCTTCGTCCACGTCGGCGGCGACGAGTGCCCCAAGGACCAGTGGAAGGCCTCCCCGGCCGCCCAGGCCCGCATCAAGGAACTCGGACTCGCCGACGAGGACGAGCTCCAGTCCTGGTTCATCCGCCACTTCGACCGCTGGCTCGCCGACCGCGGACGGCGGCTCATCGGCTGGGACGAGATCCTGGAGGGCGGCCTCGCCGACGGCGCCGCCGTGTCCTCCTGGCGCGGCTACGGCGGCGGGATCGCCGCCGCCGAAGCCGGCCACGACGTCGTCATGTGCCCCGAGCAGCAGGTCTACCTGGACCACCGTCAGGCCCCCGGCGAGGACGAGCCGATGCCCATCGGCTTCGTCCGCACCCTGGAGGACGTCTACCGCTTCGAACCCGTACCGCCCGGCCTCGCGCCCGAAGCCGCCGCCCGCATCCTGGGCACCCAGGCCAACGTCTGGACCGAGGTCATGGAGAACCGCTCCCGCGTCGACTACCAGGTCTTCCCCCGCCTCGCCGCCTTCGCCGAGGTCGCCTGGTCCGCGCTGCCCGCGCCGGACGCGCGCGACTACGCCGGCTTCGAGCGCCGGATGAGCGCCCACTACCGCCGCCTCGACGCCCTCGGAGTCGACTACCGCCCGCCCGCCGGACCCCACCCCTGGCAGCGCCGCCCCGGCGTCGCCGGCCGCCCGATCGAGGGGGCGCCCCCGAACGTGTGAGAGCCCCGGAGCCGACCCGGGAGAGCCCCGGCACCGTACGTGTGAGAGGCCCGGAGCCGACCCCGGGGAGTCCCGGCACCGTACGTGTGAGAGACCCGACGTTCCCGTGTCACCCAAGAACGGCGAAAGGGAAGTTACCGTCGCTCACGGGGCGTCCCGGACGGAACAGTCCTTCGCGGACCCTCGCGCCGGACGGCTCGGAAGATGTGCCAGAGTTGCCACGTCCGGCGTGTGAGCACGTACGGTACGCCCACACGCAGGCGCGACAGCAGACGTGACAGCAGGCGCGCGGCCGGGCACAGTCGGGGACCACCGGGACACCGGGAAGGGGCAGCGGGTTGACCACGCACGCACCACAGACGGCGCAGTCCGTGACGCTGCCCGCCTCGCTCGACGAGGCCGTGGCAGCGCTCACGGCCATGCCGGCCGCCGTGCCCGTCGCCGGTGGCACCGACCTCATGGCCGCCGTCAACAGAGGCCAGCTCCGCCCCGCCGGCCTCGTCGGCCTCAGCCGCATCAACGAGATCCGCGGCTGGCAGTACCAGGACGGCCACGCCCTCCTCGGCGCCGGCCTCACCCACGCCCGGATGGGCCGCCCCGACTTCGCCGCCCTCATCCCGGCCCTCGCCGCCGCCTCCCGCGCCGCGGGACCGCCCCAGATCCGCAACGCCGGCACCCTCGGCGGCAACGTCGTCACCGCCGCGCCCACCGGCGACTCGCTGCCCGTCCTCGCCGCCCTGGAGGCCGACCTCGTCGTCCTCGGGCCGCTCGGCAGCCGCGAGATCCCCGTCTCCCACCTCCTCGCCGGACGCGACCTGCTCGCCCCCGGCGAACTCGTCGCCTTCGTCCGCGTCCCCCTGCTCCACGCCCCGCAGGTCTTCCTCAAGGCCACCGGCCGCACCGGTCCCGCCCGCGCCACCGCCTCCGTCGCCGTCGTCCTCGACCCGGCCCGCCGCGGCGTGCGCTGCGCGGTCGGCGCCGTCGCGCCGATGCCGCTGCGCCCGCTGGAGGCCGAGCGCTGGATCGCCTCCCTCGTCGACTGGGACAACGACCGGGGCCTCGCCCCCGAAGCGCTCGCGGCCTTCGGCGAGTACGTCGCCGCCGCCTGCATCCCTGACCCGCCGGGTGACGAACCCTTGTCCCCCGGCGTACTGCACCTGCGGCGCACCGTCGCCGCACTCGCCCGACGGGCACTGGGGAGGGCACTCGCGTGAGCACCGACGACCGCACCACGGGCCAGGGGGGATACCCCGGCGGCTGGGAGCCGATCCCGCAGAGCGAGGGGTACGACGGCGACGCGACCGCGTTCGTCCAGCTGCCCCGCGACTTCATGCTGGACGGCGTTCCCCTCGAAGCCCCCGGTCACGGCTACGTCCCGCCGATGATCACCCCCCTCCAGCCGCTCACCCCCGCCGCCGCGACCGACCCCGCCGCCACCGGCGCCTGGACGGTCCACCTCCCCACCGAGGCCGAGCAGACCCAGTACTTCGACCAGTCCGCCCAGTCCGCCCAGTCCGTCCAGCCCGTCCAGCCCGCCCAGTGGCCGGTGGAGTACGACGGCGGGCCCGGGCACGCCGAGTACGTCCCCGAGCAGGACCCGAACGCGACGGCCGAGTGGCACTTCGGCGAGGTGACGGGCTCGGCGTCCGACTCCGGCGCCTTCGAGTCCTCCCTGACGCTCTCCCCCTCCCCGTACGCCGAGGCCCCCGCCACCCTGCCGGGCGGCGCCCCGGCGCCGTGGGCCGCGCTGGTGGAGACCGCCGCGCCGGAGACCGTCGCCCCGGAGCCGGCCGTCGCGGAGACCGCCGTCCCGGAGGCGACCGCTCCCGAGGGCGATTCCGTCGCCGAGGGGGCACTGGACGAGCCGCTCGCGGCGGACGAGACCGACGAGGCGCACCAGGCAGGCGAGGCTGACGGGGCCGACGGGGTCGACGGGGCTGACGGGCACGTCGTACGCGACGAGGTCGGCGCGGACGACCAGGTGCCGGACGCCGACGAGGTGGCCGCCCCGGTCACCCCCGCCGCCGATCCGGGCAGCTACGCCTCCACGGACAGCGACGAGCACCCGCACACCTCGTACACGCTGCGGGTGAACGGGGTGGACAGGCCGGTCACCGGTTCGTGGATCGGGGAGTCGCTGCTGTACGTGCTGCGCGAGCGGCTCGGCCTCGCGGGGGCGAAGGACGGCTGCTCGCAGGGCGAGTGCGGCGCGTGCAACGTGCAGGTCGACGGCAGGCTCGTGGCCTCGTGCCTGGTCCCGGCGGCGACCGCCGCGGGGAGCGAGGTGCGGACCGTGGAGGGCCTCGCGGTGGACGGCGAGCCGTCCGACGTGCAGCGGGCGATGTCGAAGTGCGGCACGGTCCAGTGCGGCTTCTGCATCCCGGGCATGTGCATGACCGTGCATGACCTCCTGGAGGGCAACCACGCCCCCACCGAGCTCGAGACGCGCCACGCGCTGGCCGGCAACCTCTGCCGCTGCTCCGGCTACCGGGGCGTCCTCGAAGCCGTACGGGACGTCGTCGCCGAGCGTGAGGCGAGCGCCGCGGCGACCGCCTCCGAGGCGTCCGACGAGATCCGTGTCCCGCACCAGATCCCCCACTCGCACGACGGAGGCATGGCGTGAGCAGCGACGCGACCACCGCCGTTCCCACGCTCCCGGTCCCGGAGGCCCCCGGGGCCCTGGGCCAGGAGCCGGCCGCGCACGGCCTCGGCACCTCGCTCCCGCAGGCCGAGGCGCGGGCGAAGACCGAGGGCACGTTCCCCTACGCCTCCGACCTGTGGGCCGAGGGCCTGCTGTGGGCGGCGATCCTGCGGTCCCCGCACCCGCACGCGCGGATCGTCTCCGTCGACACGACGGCCGCGACCGCCATGCCGGGCGTACGGGCCGTGGTGACGGCCGTCGACGTGCCGGGCGCGTCGACGTACGGCCGCCAGGTCGCCGACCGGCCCGTCTTCGCCGCCGACCTGGTCCGGCACCACGGCGAGGCGATCGCCGCCGTCGCCGCCGACCACCCCGACACGGCCCGGCTCGCGGCCGCCGCGATCAGCGTCGAGTACGAGCCCCTCGACCCGGTGACCGACCCCGAGAAGGCGTTCGCCGCCGAGGCGCTGCACCCCGACGGGAACCTCATCCGGCACATCCCGCTCCGCTTCGGCGACCCGGAGGCGACCGGCGAGGTCGTCGTCGAGGGCCTCTACCGGATCGGCCGCCAGGACCCGGCGCCGATCGGCGCGGAGGCCGGGCTCGCCGTGCCCCGCCCCGACGGAGGCGTCGAGCTCTACACCGCATCGACCGACCCGCACACCGACCGCGACCTGGCCGCCGCCTGCTTCGGCCTGCCCCCCGAGCAGGTCAAGCTGGTCGTCACCGGCGTGCCCGGCGCCACCGGCGACCGCGAGGACCCGGGCTTCCAGATCCCGCTGGGCCTGCTCGCCCTGCGTACCGGCTGCCCCGTCAAACTCACCGCTACGCGCGAGGAGTCCTTCCTCGGCCACGCCCACCGCCACCCCACCCTGCTGCGCTACCGCCACCACGCGGACGCGGAGGGGCGGCTGGTGAAGGTGGAGGCGCAGATCCTGCTCGACGCGGGCGCGTACGCCGACTCGTCGTCCGAGTCCCTCGCCGCGGCCGTCGCCTTCGCCTGCGGCCCGTACGTCGTCCCGCACGCCTTCGTCGAAGGCTGGGCCGTCCGCACCAACAACCCGCCGTCCGGCCACGTCCGGGGCGAGGGCGCGATGCAGGTCTGCGCCGCCTACGAGGCCCAGATGGACAAACTCGCGGCCAAACTGGGCGTGGACCCGGCCGAGTTGCGCATGCGGAACGTCCTGGCGACCGGCGACATCCTGCCCACCGGCCAGACCGTCACCTGCCCGGCCCCGGTGGCCGAACTCCTCGCCGCCGTCCGCGACTTCCCGCTCCCCGCCCTCCCCAAGGACACCCCCGAGGACGACTGGCTGCTGCCCGGCGGCCCCGAGGGCGCGGGCGAACCCGGCGCCGTACGCCGAGGCGTGGGCTACGCCCTCGGCATGGTGCACATGCTCGGCGCGGAGGGCACCGACGAGGTCTCCACCGCCACCGTCCGCGTCATGGACGGCGTGGCGACGGTCATCTGCTCGGCCGTGGACACCGGCTCCGGCTTCTCCACCCTCGCCCGCCAGATCGTCCAGGAGACCCTCGGCATCGACGAGGTCCACGTCGCCCCCGTCGACACCGACCAGCCGCCGGCCGGACCGGCCGCCCACGGCCGCCACACCTGGGTCTCCGGCGGCGCGGTCGAACGCGCCGCCAAGATGGTCCGCACGCAGCTCCTCCAGCCGCTGGCCCACAAGTTCGGCATGTCGACCGAGCTCCTCCAGATCACCGACGGCAAGATCACCTCCTACGACGGCGTCCTCTCCACCACCGTCACCGAGGCCATGGACGGCAAGGAACTCTGGGCCACCGCCCAGTGCCGCCCCCACCCCACCGAGCCCCTCGACGACGCCGGCCAGGGCGACGCCTTCGTCGGCCTCGCCTTCTGCGCCATCCGCGCGGTCGTCGACGTCGACATCGAACTCGGCGCCGTACGCGTCGTGGAGATGGCCGTCGCCCAGGACGTCGGCCGCGTCCTCAACCCCGCCCAGCTCGCCGTCCGCATCGAAGCCGGCGTCACCCAGGGCGTCGGCGCCGCCCTCACCGAGAACCTCCGCACCGCCCGCGGCCTCGTCCGCCACCCCGACCTCACCGGCTACGCACTCCCGACATCCCTGGATGCCCCGGACATTCGCATCGTGAAACTCGTCGAAGAACGCGACGTCGTCGCCCCCTTCGGCGCCAAACCCGCCAGCGCCGTCCCCGTCGTCACCTCCCCCGCCGCCGTAGCCTCAGCCGTACGCGCCGCCACCGGCCGCCCGATCAACCGCCTCCCCATCCGCCCCCAGGCAGCGGTGGCCGTGCCCAATTCGTAACCGATCGATGTCCGTTGCTTGTGCAACCCAGAGGTGCGCAGTGTCGTCGTTCCTGACTACAGTGAACTTCTAGACTTGGCAGTAACGGCACGGGTGTTCACACGGGGGAGGAGCGCGGGGCATGGAAGCCTACGTGGACGGGGGCGGCTCGCTCGGTATGCGCGGCATGAGCATGGACGCCGTGCGCTACAACACCGAGTCGATGTCCGAGTTCAAGAAGAGCATCGACGGTCTGATCAAGACGCTCACTTCATCCGAGGCCGACAAGGGCAAGATGGAGTCGGACCCGGTGGTGCGCGGCCAGTTCGGCGGCGGCGGTGCCGCCTGGTCCGAGGCGAGCGGTGTCTACGACGCGTACAACAACGTCCTCAGGCAGCTGGTGGAGCTCTCCGGGCTGCTGCAGGACTGCCTGGAAGGCCTCGGCATCGCCGTGGTGGCGTCCAAGGACGGTTTCTCGCAGATGGACGACGACATCAAGCAGAAGATGATCAACATCCATGACCGCACCTGGGAAGCCAAGGAGAAGGCGGACCAGAACGCGGACCGGAACGCGGGCGGTCAGGACCCGGCGAACCACGGCACCAGCCAGGGCACGACGACGGACAGCCCCTTCAAGTAGGGCGGCACGGACAGACTTATCGGGGACACGGGGAAGAGGCGAGAGATGAGGCCTGCAGAGGGCGGCGGAGGCGGCGGAACCGATTTCCGCTCGATGCCCCACCAGAAGATGCTGGACTGGCTGGACGAGGCGGAGATCTACCCCGTCAGCAACGCTGCCGAGCGCTTGAAGAAGGCAGCCGCGGAGATGCACAGCATCGCCACCGAGCTCAAGCAGCGCACCGGCGGGGTGGACTGGAAGGGCGACGCCGAGAAGGCGTTCACGGAGTGGGCGGAGAGCGTCGTGCTCTCGACGCACTCGCTCGGCGAGTACAGCGCCGAAGCGGCCAAGTGGATGAACAGCGCCGCGGAAGCCATGGCCACCGCCAAGAGCGCCATTCCCCGCTACACCTCCAACGAGGCGGCCAAGGAGAACCTGAGGGCCGCCCAGACCTACCGCAACGACCCCGACTCGGCGACCATCGCGCGCAACGCCCAGAAGTCCATGACCGCGAGCGAGGACCTCAAGGCCATCGAGGCCAAGGAGCGCGAGAACCAGCAGGCCGCCGCGGCCGAGATGGAGAAGCTCTCCGGCTCGTACCAGTGGTCGAGCCTGCACATGGCGAGCCTCAATCCGCCGACGTTCCCGCCGCCGCCCGGCGACTTCGTGCCGGCGCAGGCGGGCGACCGCGGCACCGGTTCCCGCTCCAGCGGCTACTCGCAGGGCGAGCGGTACTCCGGGTCCACGGACACGGGCACGGGGACGCAGACCACGCACACCCCGCCGGACACCCGGAACACGCCCGACACCACCACGGTCCCGCCGACGGGCGACCCGACCGGGCCGGTGCACGTGATCAGGCCCGAGGTCCGGCCCGACGTTCCCGCCGACCTGGGCATCGACAGCGTCGAGACCCTCCCGAAGAACCCGACCACGACCGGCCCGACGCAGCCCACCGGCCCGACGCCGCCGCTCACCAAGCCGGACGCCGGCACTCCGCCGTTCATCACCACGGGCATCCCTCCGCTCACCCCGAAGGGCGGCCCCGGCCCGCTCGGCCCGACCTCGCCCGTCACCGGTGGCACCGGCTACCCCCGCACCCCGGCGACCGGCGGCGGCCCCGGGGGCCCGAGGCCCGGCCTCCCCGGCCCGCTCGGCGGTACCCGTGAGGGCATCAGCGGCGGCCGCCAGGTCCCGAACACCAACGGCCGCCCCGCGACCGGCATCCCCCGCAGCACCGTCATCGGCAACGAACCCGGCGGGCGCAACGGAACCGGCATGGGCCGCGGCCCCATGGGCGGCGGCCCCGGCATGGGCGGCCCCATGGGCGGCGCGGCCGGCCAGAACGGCATCAGCGGCGGCCGCCGCCTCGCCGGCGAGACCGGCGGTGTCGTCGGCGGCAAGGCACAGCGTGCCGGCGCCGCGGGTGGCACCAACGGCGCCCGCCCCTTCACGCCGGGAGGCTCCGGCCTCGTGCGGGGCGGCACCCCGCAGGACCGTGAACGCGAAGAGCAGAACGGAGAGCGTCCCGACTACCTGGTCGAGGACGAGGAGACCTGGCAGCAGGGCAACCGCCGCGTGGCCCCGCCCGTCATCGACTGATCAGCGCGAGGAAGCAGATGCGTACCAGCAGTATTCGTCGGAGCCGTGCCCGAGCCACCGCCTCGGCCGCCTTGGGGATGCTGCTGGTGGGCATCGCTTCCGTGCCCGCCCACGCGGAGACCATCCGGTCCAAGCAGTGGCACCTGGACGCCTTCGGCGCCGAGGAGATCTGGCAGCTCAGCACCGGCAAGGGCATCACCGTCGCCGTCATCGACAGTGGGGTCGAGCGGCAGAGCCCGGATCTTCAGGGCCAGGTGCTCAAGGGCAAGGACTTCGCGACGGAGGAAGCCGGTGACGAGTTCACCGACTACACCGGACACGGCACGGACATGGCCGGCCTCATCGCGGGAACGGGCAAGGCCAACGGAGGGGACGGCGCGTTCGGCCTCGCTCCCGGGGCCAAGATCCTCGCCGTACGGGTGCCGGGATCGGCGGGCGGCGACAAGAGCCAGGCGGCGGCCAACCGTGAGTTCAACACGGTCATGCCGGCGGCCATCAGGTTCGCCGTCGACTCCGGGGCCAAGGTCGTCAACATCTCGCAGGGTTCCCCGGAGGGCTCCCCACAGCTCACGGACGCCGTGAAGTACGCCCTGGACAAGGGCGCCCTGGTCTTCGCCGCCGTCGGCAACACCGGCGACAAGAGGAACCAGAAGGAGTACCCGGGGGCGACCCCCGGTGTCGTCGGCGTCGGCGCCGTCGACAACAAGGCGATGCGCCTCCCCATGTCGCAGCACGGTCCGCAGGTCGACCTCGTCGCCCCCGGCAAGGACACGCTTGCCGCCTGCGCCGGTGGTCGCGTCTGCACCTCCTCCGGTACCAGTAACGCCACCGCCCTCGCATCCGCGGCCGCCGCGCTGATCTGGTCGAAGCACCCCGACTGGACCAACCACCAGGTCCTGAAGGTCATGCTCAACACCATCGCCAAGCCCAAGGGGGGCGAGAACCGCAGCGATTACGTCGGTTACGGAGCCGTCCGGCCCCTGCGCGCCCTGAAGACCCCGGGTGATCCCGGCCCGGCCGGTGTGCGGCCCATCGACGACCTCGCCGAGACCGTGACGGCACCGCCCACCGACCTGACGTCCGCGGACCCGACGGCCTCGGCGACCGTCCCCGCCCCCGCCCCGGCTCCTCAGGCCGCCCCTTCCGAGGACGGTGGCAACACCGGCCTCTGGATCGGCCTCGGGATCGGTGCGGCCGTGCTGATCGGTGCCGCGGTCGCCGTCCCCGTACTCCGTTCGCGGCGGGGCTGAGCCCGCCCCGCCGGAGGGTTCACTCGCCGTAGACCGGCATGGCCGCGATTCTGCCGCCGCGCGCGATGAACACGCGGTGGGCGTCGCCGACGAGCTGGTAGGGGCCCTCGCGCTGCAGACGCGCGGTGAACAGCGGGGCGCGCGTGGCCTTGGCCACCACGCGGACGGCGCTGTCGTCGGGCTCGGGCAGCCAGACCGTCCCGCCCTCCACCGCGGGGGCGGTCAGGGTGCCTGCCTGGCTGCCCAGTTCGCCCAGGGTCTCCATCCACTCCGTACTCGCGTTGTTGGTACCGGCGACCGTGCTGTACCGGTAGGCCGCGTAGCCGTCGACGGCCACGACGGTCTCGCCGTCGGCGGTGGGGCTGCCCCAGCCCAGCGTCCGGTCGACCACGTTGCGGGTCTCCTCCTTCCAGAGGAAGCTGCCCTCGCCGAGACGCCTGGCCACCAGGTCGGGGCCGCCGAGGTACACGGTGTCGCCGCTGATCGAGGGAGCCTGGCCGCGGGTTCCCAGGCCCGCGACCTTCCACACGGTCTCGCCCGTCGCGGTGTCGAGGACCTCGACCTTTCCGTCCCGGCCGTGGATCACGAGCCGCTTGCCGCCCACCGCCGCCTTCGCGGGCCCGCCCGGCGAACGAGGGGAGGTCATCGGCCGGGTCCAGGCGGTCCTGAGCGTCCAGGCATCGACGGCGCGCAGCTTGTTGCCCCGCGTCACCAGGTAGACGTGAGTGCCGTCGGCGGCGAGTACATCGGAGACGTCACCGGGCGTCTGCCACACCGGGGCGCCGGTGGAGGCGACGAACGCGTGCAGGAAGCCCTTCCTGTCGGCGCCGACGACGAGCCGGTCGGCGACGGAGACGAAACCGGAGTCCGCGTCGACGTCCTTGGCCCGCCACCGCTCCTTGCCATCGGTGACGGACAGGGCCAGCAGGCCACCCGACTTCGCCGCCACGATCAGCACATCCCTTACGGGCAGCGGGAGATGGCCGCTCGGGTCGGTGACGTCGATGGGGCCCCACAGGGTCTTCGGGGCTTCGTTGGGCGCGCTGTCGATCAGCGAGATGAAGGCGGCCTCGGGGGCGGCGACGGCCGCCGGCACACCGGCGGTGGGGGAGTCCTCCCCCCGCCGGCCCAGCCACCAGGCACCGACCCCGCCGGCGGTGCCGAGGACGGCGACGCCCGCGGCGGCGCCGGTGAGGAAGCGGCGCCGGGTCGGGGTGGAGGAGGCGGCGACGGTGTCCTCGGGGGCGGCGAGGCGCTTGGTGGCGGTTTCGCGGCGCTTGATGTCGTCGGCGAGGGGGCCCTTGCGCCAGGCGCGGTCGGCACCCTTGGGAGGGGCGAAGGCCTGGGCGATGTGCGGGGGAGCGGGGCGGAGTGCCGGGTCCTTGGCCAGGCAGGGGCCGATGAGGTCCTGGAGCTCGGGGGGCACCTGGCTCAGGTCCGGGGTACCGTGCACGACCTCGTACTGGACGGCTGCCACGTGCCCGCCGTCGAAGGTGCGGCGGCCGCTCGCCGCGTACGCGAGGACCGCGCCGAGCGAGAAGACGTCCGAGGCCGGGCCGACGCGCTGCCCGAGGACCTGCTCGGGGGCGCCGTAGCCGGGGGTGACGGGGATCTGGCCCGTGGTGGTGAGGGTCAGGCCGTGCTCGGGGCGCGCGATGCCGAAGTCGATGATCCGGGGGCCGGTCGAGGTGAGCACGATGTTCGCGGGCTTGAGGTCGCGGTGCACCAGGCCCGCCACGTGGATGTCGTGCAGGGTGCGGGCCAGCTGGGCGGCGAGGGCGCGGACCGTCGGCACGTCCATCGGCCCGTACGCGCGCACGGCCTCGTCGAGCGTCGGGCCGGCGAGGAACTCGGCGGCGATCCACGGCCGTCCGCCCTCCGTCTGTGCGCCGAGGACCCGCGCCACGCCCTTGCTCGTGACGGCCCGCGCCATGTCGGCCTCGCGGACGAAGCGTTGCGCGAGGTGCTGGTCGTGGGCGAGTTCGGGGCGCAGCACCTTGACGGCGGCGGGTGCTCCGGAGCCGTCCCTGCCGACGTACACCTTGCCCATGCCGCCCTCGCCGAGGACGCCGAGCAGGCGGTACGGGCCGAGCCGGAGCGGGTCGCCGGTGGCGAGGGGCTGAGTGGTCACGAGGCTGCTTTCCGGTGCGGGGCGGATCGGGACGGGCGGTGGGGTGTCGCTCAGGCGAGGGGGAAGGCCACGACGGACGACGCTCCCGCCCCGATGATCCGGGTCCCCGAGGTGTCGACGACGTATCGGCTCGCCTCCGCGGGGAAGACCCAGGCGGAGCGGTGGGTCGTGCGGTCCACCGCGCTCAGACCGCCCCGGACGGGCGCGTACACGTACTTGGTCCCGACCACCGGGACCCTGGCGAGTTCTGCGGTCAGGCTGCGGCTCGAAGCCTCCTCCACCCACCGCTTGGCACCCCTGTCCGCGGTGACGGCCACGAGTCCGCGGCCGGCCTCGTTCGCGTGGACGAGCCCGCCGGAGACCGCGGGGATTCCGTAGGCGGAGCCGTCGCCGTATTCCCAGGCGACCCCGCCGTCGCTGAGGCGAAGCGCCCGCAGACGGTCGCCGCCGAGGTAGACGTGCCGGTCGTCGGTGATGAGCTGGCCGGGCCTGAAGAGCTGGGAGTCCTTGAGCGGGAGGCTCTTCCGCCACAGTCGGCGGCCGGTGCGCAGGTCCCTCGCCTGGAGGTCGAAGGACGCCAGGTCGTCGCTGTTCTTGCCGAGCACGAGCCGGTCGCCGACGATCCGGGAAAGCCAGGGGCGGACGTTGCCCCAGGCGTACGGCTGCCGCCACACCACCTTGCCGCTGCGCAGGTCCACGGCGATGAGGTGCCAGCCCTTCTCGCGTTCCTCCAAGGTGTCCGTGCTCTTGCCGAGCCGCGAGGCGGCGTAGAGCACGCCTCCCCCCGCGGTGAGGAGCTCCGTGCCGAAGGAGGAGCCCTCGAAGCCCTTGAGGGTGATGGTCGGGGCCGACTCCTTGCCGGTGCGGGAGGCGAGCGAACGGATCAGCAGGGCCGACGTCCCGTCGACGGGGTCGGTGGACGTGTAGAAGTTCGTGCCGTCCGTGGTGACCTGCTTGGCGTCCATCACCATCGCGTCGTGCCACAACTCCGCCCCGCTTCGCGGGTCCAGCACTCGGAACGAGACCGTCTCCGCGAACCCCACGACGCCGCCTGCGAGCAGCGGCATGACGCTCTCCTCGCGGTCCAGTGACGTCCCTTGCCACAGCGCCTTCGGAGCCCCGTCCGAAGCCGTGGTAGCCGGGATCGCCGTAGGCCCCGTGGGGGCGCCGCCCGTGCCGGTGGTGGGGGTGTCGTCGTCGGGGGTGAGCCAGGTCCAGAGGGCGGTGGTGGCGGCGGTGAGGCCGAGGAGGGTGGCGGTGGTGGTGGAGAGGAGGCGGCGGCGGGAGAGGGAGGTGGTGGGGAGGGTGGGGGTGGTGGAGGAGGGGGAGGGGAGGCGGTGGGGGGTGTGGAGCCAGACGTCGGTGGCGCGGCGGGCGATGTCGGAGAGGAGGAGTGGGGGGAGGTGGTCGGCGAAGTCGCCGTGGCCGTCGTGGAGGTGGGCGGAGAGGACGGCGGTGGTGGGGCGGGCGGCCGGGTCCTTGGAGAGGCAGGCGGTGAGGAGCGGGAGGAGGGAGGCGGGGACGCCGGTGAGGTCGGGGTCGGCGTAACGGACGCGGTAGAGGAGGTCGGCGGGGGAACCCGTACCGAAGGGGCCGTGGCCGGTGGCGGCGAAGACGAGGACGCCGGCGAGCGCGAACACGTCGCCGGCGGGCGGATGTTCCTGGCCGCCGGCCTGTTCGGGGGACATGAAGGCGGGGGTGCCGGCGGCCGCTCCGGTACGCGTCAGGTGGTCGTCGCCGGCGGCGCGGGCGATGCCGAAGTCGATGATCTTCGGGCCGTACGCGGTGACGAGCACGTTCGAGGGCTTCAGGTCGCGGTGCACGACGTCCGACGAGTGCAGCTGCGCCAGCGCGCCCGCCAGTCCCGCCCCCAGTGCGCGGACCGTCGGCTCGGGCAGCGGACCGCCGAGCGCCACGGCGTCGTCGAGCGGCGGGCCGAGGACGTACTCGGTGGCCAGCCACGGGGTCTCCGCCTGCGGGTCCGCGTCCACGACCGCGGCGCCGTGGCGCGCCCCGATGATCCGCGCCGCGTCCGTCTCGAGCCGGAAGCGCGCCCGGAAGGCGGGGTCGGTCGCGAGCCGGGCGTGCACGGTCTTCAGGGCGACCGTACGGCCGCCGGGGGTGCGCGCCAGGTACACCGTGCCCATGCCGCCGGAGCCCAGGCGGGCGAGGAGACGGTAGGTGGCGACGGTGGCCGGGTCGTCGTGGGTCAGGGGCGACAGCATGGGTGGGGTCCGGGTCCGTGGGATCGGGAGGGGGAGAGGGCGTGCTCTCAGCTGTGCGGCACGGTGGCCGGTTCCGGGAGCGGGGGGAGGTCCGCGGCGAGGAGTTCGGCGGACTGGCGGGCGAGGGCGGCGATGACGCGGCCGGGGAGCCAGCCGGGGGTGAGCAGGGTGCCGGCCGAGTCGAGGACGGTGTGGTGGGCGGTCGGCGGGGCGAGGGCGGCCCTCATGGCGGCGGCCGTGGGCCGGTCGGCGGGGTCGCGGGCGAGGCAGGAGGAGAGCACCGGGCGCAGGGCGGGCGGGAGTTCGTCGCGTTCGGGCACGGTGTGGCCGGTGGCGGCGTACGCGAGGACGGCGCCGAGCGCGAAGACGTCGCCCGGGGGACGGGGGCGGCCGCCGGAGGTCTGCTCGGGGGCGAGGGCGCCGGGGTCGAGGCCGGGCAGGCCGGTGCGGGGTTCGCCGTCGGGGCCGGCGGCCCGTACCGCGCCGAAGCAGCTCAGGCGCGGTCCGTCGGAGGTGAGCAGTACGGCGGCGGGGGAGACCCCGGCGTGCGTGAGGCCCTGGGCGTGCGCGGCGGCGAGCGCCTCGGCGAGGGCGGCGCCCACGGCCCGTACGGTCGCCTCGGGCAGCGGGCCGCCGTGGACGGCGAGGGCGACGGGCAGGGGGAGGGCGGGGACGTACGGGGTGGCGTACCAGGGGGCCTCGCCGGGCGCGGCGACGTCCGTCACGGGGGCCGTCCAGGCGCCGAGCAGGCGGCGGGCCTCGGCGGCCTCCGTCGCGAAGCGGGCCGGGTCGGCGCCCGGCAGCGGGGCGCTCAGCAGGACCGTACGCCCGCCGTCCCGCGTACGGGCGACGAAGCGGCGGCAGGGGACGGCCGAACCGGGCGGGTCGAGGCGGGTGATCAGCCGGTACGGGCCGATCAGGCGCGCCGATTCCTCCCGTGCGCGTGCCTGTTCCACGTGTGCGTCCCCCCGTCGTTCCGGCGCCCCGTGACGACGGGGGCGGGTCGAGCCTACCGAGGCGGGGGTGTGGTGCCGTGTCCGGGAGCCGTACCGGGCAACCGGTCCTTCGTCCTGGTCCGTTCGTCCGGTGTCGAGAAAGCCCCGGCTGTCCGAGTTGCGAAGGTGAAGCGGGCGGGTGCGCGGCGCCGGAATCCGTGACGTGTGAGCATTTCCCGGCGAGGAGTGCTCGAACGGGCGTCCGGGGACTACGATCGCGATGTTTCCCAGGGCGCGGAACTTGCTGGGGCGAAGCCGGAGCGAAGGCGTCCGGGGTGAAGGTCACGGAGCAGCGGGGGCAGCATGTCGTTCGAAGATGAGTGGGCGTCCGTACGGACCACGTCCACGGCCAACGTGAGCATGAGGCTCAATCAGGTCGCCCCCGAGCCCGGTGGTGGCGGCGGCGGGAACGCCGACCTGAGCGTCGACCAGGACAAGCTCGGAGCCATCGGCAGCGCCGCGTACGCGCTGCACGGCCGGCTGGTCAAGGACGGCAACCACGCGCGTACGAGCACCACGGAGGCGGCCACGACCCTGTCCGGTCACGGCTTCCTCACCGGCTCCGCGCTGACGACCGTCCAGGAGACCTGGGGCTCGCAGCTGAACACGCTGCTCGACGCCTGCGCCAACATCTCCAACCACCTCGACTACAGCGCCGCCTCGCATGCCAAGGAAGAGGCGGACATCGCGGCGGCGCTCTCCGCCTCCAAGATCAACGAGTACCTCAAGTAGGCGGGGGACCTGCTGTGCTGACCTTTGACAACGTGTACCACGCCCCGCTGGACCGGATGAAGGCCTCGGCCGACGACTGGGCCGCGATGAAGGGCAAGCTCGACACCCTCTCCCAGGACGCGCAGTCCACGATGGCCGCGAAGGCCAGGGACGACTACTGGCGCGGGGTGAACGCCGAGGTCACCAAGCCCTTCGTGGACAAGACCGCGAAGGAGTTCGCCGACGCGGCCAAGGCCGCCGACGGCATCCACAAGGTCCTTGAGGACGGCTACAACGCCTTCAAGAAGGCCAAGGACGACCTGAAGCAGATCGTCGAGACCGAGGCCCCCGGCAAGGGCTTCAAGGTGAACACCGACGGCACGGTCGTGGCCGTCGAGCCGCTGTCCCAGACGAAGGACCAGGGGATGCGGCACGACCCCGACTTCCAGGACATGGTCCGCAAGGAGCGCGCCGACATCGAGGCGATGCAGCGCCGCATCGAGGCGATCGTCGAGACCTGCGACGACGCCGACGTGGCCTGCTCCAACGCCCTCAAGGCCAACATCACCGGCGACACCCACAACTTCAGCGGCCCGAAGTACACCAGCCTCGACGCCGAGGAGGCGCAGCGCGCCGTCGACCTCGCGAAGAAGGGCCGCGACATCAGCCACGAGGAGCTGATGCGCCTCAACGAGCTGCTCAAGGACAACAGCGGCTCCAAGGAGTTCTCGCGCGGTTTCTACGACGGCATGGGCCCCAAGGGCGCGCTCGAGTTCTTCGGCCAGCTGTCCACCGACACGTACGACTACACCAAGGTCGACAAGCAGCGCCTCGCCGACGTCCAGGACCTCCAGAAGAACCTCGGCCTCAACCTCGCGACCGCCACGCAGGGCGGCGACGCCTGGACCGAGAAGTGGTCCGCCGACATGCGCAAGCTCGGCACCGAACGCATCCCCCTCGCCAAGTACGACAACAACCCCGCCTTCGGCTACCAGCTCCTCGGCGGCATCATGCGCTACGGCGACTACGACAAGAAGTTCCTCGTCCCCATCGCCGAACACGTCACCCAGCTCCACGCGAAGGACCCCTACCTCTTCGCCAACAGCAAGCCGATGATCGCCGGCGGCCTCCAGAACCAGTACAACCCCTCCGGCGTCAACGGCTCCGGCTTCGACCCCATGATCTCGATGCTGGAGGCCCTGGGCCACAGCCCGGAGGCGTCGAAGGAGTTCTTCTCGAAGGACCCGCTGACCTCGTACAAGGAGGACGGCACCGTCGGCGGCACGCTGGACCTCGGCAAGGACAAGGACGGCCAGAAGATCGGGAACTACCTCGACTTCTTCGCCAACGAGAAGTACGACCTCTTCCCCGACATCGACGGCCACGACCCGGACGCCGCCAAGAAGTCCGCGGACTACATGCCCGACGCGCTCGGCCACGCCCTGGAGGCGGCGACGCTCGGCCACGCCTGGGACGACCCGAAGCCGGAGCTCAAGCGGGACGAGACCACCGCCCAGATCATGACGGACGTGATCTCCAAGTACGGCGGCGACGCCGAGCTCCTGAAGAAGTGGCAGTCGCCGCTCGCGGACAGCCTCGGCCACATGGGCGCCGGGTACGTCGACGACCTCAACTGGGCGCTGGCCAAGAACGACTCCGGCAGTCCCTTCGCGCCGACGAAGGATCCTGAGGCCCACCTGAAGCTCGAGCGCGAGGACGCGGCGAAGTTCCTCAGCACCCTCGGGCAGCACCCGGACGCGTACGCCTCGGTCTCGACCGCCGAGCGGCTCTACACCACCAGCGTCCTGGAAGCGCAGGTCGGCCCGGACGGCAAGATCGACGAGGGCAAGGCCCGCTCCACCGTCTATACGGGCGCCACCCTCCAGGGAATCCTCGACGAGTCGCGTGCCAACCAGGTCGAGGCCGAGGGCATGAAGAAGCACGAGGAGTACGAGAAGGCGCAGGCCGCCAAGGCCGGCTGGGTGGAACTCGGCGCCACCGTCGGCATCGCGGCCGGCGTCGCCTTCCTGCCCGCCACCGCCGCCGTCGGCGCGGCCGCCGTCCTCGTACCGCTCGCCGTCGACACCGGGTCGGGGGTCATGGAGCAGCTCGCCGGGCAGGTCATCGGCGACTGGTCGGACAAGTCGGTCGACGACCACAAGGACAAGACCGAGGACAAGATCCACGAGGACAACGCGGCGATCTACACGGCCGGCCGGTACAGCGCCGAGTCGCCGATGGAACGCTTCCTCGCCATGCACAGTGGTCAAGTGAGCAGCGACTTCAAGCAGGACATGATCGAGTCCGTGGACGGCGGTTACGCGAAGGGCAACGACCACGCGAACCAGATCGGCAACGCCCCCGAGACCGGCTGACCCCGCCGCGCCGCCCCGCCCCGCCACCGAACTGCCGAGGAATCCCGATGAGAAAAGCGTCCGTATCGACCGTGCTCGCCGCCGCGCTTCTCCTCACCGCTTGCGGAAGCGGCGAGGACGAGGCGTCGCCGCCCGCGCAGAAGTGCGACGGGACGCTGTCGCCCGCGGCGGTCCAGGCCGTCGCTTCGGTCCTCGGCACGGAGAAGTACACCGAGGCCGGCATCGGCCTCGGCCGGACGGTGGACGCGCTGGTCGCTGACCAGGCGCGGGAGGGAAGGCCGCCGGGCCACCCCGCGACGTGCGAGATCGCCACCGAAGCCTCCCCGAAGAGCGGGCTCGACATCGACGTCTGGCTGCACGACAGCGACGCCCTGTACGACGACGGCACCGCGAAGTGGTGGGACCAGGGCCGCTACCTCTACACGATGGGCCGCGAGACCAGCACGGACAACAAAATGGCCCACCTCTTCGTCCAGTGCACGAGCCCCCGCCTGAAGGGCTCGGACAAGCGGCCGGCCCCCATCGGCGCCTCGCTTACCTTCGACAAGCCGGTCAAGGGCTCCTACCCGGAGAACACCCCCGCGACCCGCGAGGCGTACCTGACCGTCCTCCACTCCGTCACCCTCGCGGTCGTGAAGAAGCTGGAGTGCGAGAACAACGCCGGGCTCCCCGAGAAGCCGGTGTTCACCACCAAGAAGTGGCGCGGCGAGCCGTAGCCGGTGATCCCGTCCGTCTCAGTCCTCGGCCGTTTCGGTGGCCGGGGACAGTTGGGAGAGGAGGAGGAGGGTGGAGCGGGTGATGAGGGCGGCGAGGAGGATGGTGGGGAGGCCGTCGAGGTGGAGTTCGGAGACCTTGGGGCCGAGCCAGGAGAGGAGCCACCAGATGAGGGCGTCCTGGACGAAGCCGGCGAGGCCGAAGGCGAGGAGGGCGGGGAGGGGGACGCGGGCCGAGGGGCCGATGTAGACGACCTGGGTGAGGACGACCAGCACGAGGGTGGCGGCGAGGAGGGACAGGACCACGTCCATGGTCTCGGTGCCGAGGGTGATGCCGGGGAGCAGACCTCCGGCTATGGCCACACCCGCGAGGATGCCCAGCTTGCGTCTGCCTTGATCGTCCATGGGGGGACTGTGGCACAGCGGGCAGGCGGATGTGAAGGTTCCGTAAGGAAGATCGTTTGACGGTTGTCCGGCGGCCGTCCGGGGGCTTGCGCGGAGATCTTGATCAGAGACCGTGATCGGAATCGAACCGACGTAACTCGCTTTGCAGGCGAGCCCCTCAACCACTCGGGCACACGGTCGTGTGGTGCAACGAGTACGACGTTAGGGGGCGGGGCGGACGGGGCTCAAGGGGTGACGGCACGGTGCCACATGACTGCCATACGGCCGCAACATCGCGTTCGTGGTCGTACGTCGAAGGGCTGAGGAGGGCCGGGACTCCTGACAGGGGCCATGGCGGGCTTCACCTCTTACTCTGGGGGGATGAGCGCCCTTGAACCCCGCGAGGCGGAAGCCGACGCCGAAGCCCCCGGAAGAGCTCCACGGAGCCGTGTCGCCGACGGGGGTGGGGCCGAGGGGACCGTGCTCGACGTGGCGCACCGGGCGCTGAGCATCGGGATCGTGTCGGTGGTGCTGCTGATCGCGTTCGAGGCGACGGCGGTGGGGACCGCGATGCCGGTGGCGGCCAGGGAGCTGGACGGCGTGTCGGTGTACGCGTTCGCGTTCTCGGCGTACTTCACGACGAGCCTGTTCGCCATGGTCCTGGCCGGGCAGTGGTCGGACCGGAGCGGGCCGCTGGGGCCGCTGACGGCGGGGATGAGCGCCTTCGTGGCGGGGCTCGCGCTGTCGGGGGCGGCCGGGTCGATGTGGGTGTTCATCCTCGGGCGTGCGGTGCAGGGGCTCGGCGGCGGGCTGGTGATCGTCGCGCTGTACGTGGTGGTCGGCAGGGCCTACGACGAGCACCTGAGGCCCGCGATCATGGCGGCGTTCGCCGCCTCGTGGGTCGTTCCCTCGGTCGTGGGGCCGCTGGCGGCGGGCACGGTGACCGAGCACCTGGGATGGCGGTGGGTCTTCCTCGGCATACCCGTCCTGGTCGTCTTCCCGCTGGCCCTCGCCCTGCCCGCGATACGCCGTACGGCCTCCGGCCCCGCCGACCCGCAGGCACCCGTCAGTCCCTGGGACCGGCGGCGGATCCTGCTGGCCCTGGGCATCTCGGCCGGGGCGGGGCTCCTGCAGTACGCGGGACAGGAGCTGCGCTGGCTGTCGCTCCTCCCGGCGGCCGCCGGTGCCGCGCTGCTCGTGCCGGCCGTACGGGGGCTGCTGCCGCGCGGCACCTGGCGGGCGGCCCGCGGGCTGCCGTCCGTCGTCCTGCTGCGGGGCATCGCCGCCGGGTCGTTCATCGCGGCCGAGTCGTTCGTCCCGCTGATGCTGGTCACCCAGCGCGGCCTGAGCCCCACGCTCGCCGGGTTCTCCCTGGCGGCGGGCGGCCTCACCTGGGCGCTCGGCTCCTGGATCCAGTCGCGGCCGTGGACGGAGCCGTACCGGGAGCGCCTGGTCGTCCTCGGCATGGTCCTCGTGGCGCTCTCGATCGCCGCGGCGCCGAGCGTGCTGTTCGCGGCGGTGCCGGTGTGGCTGCTCGCGGTCGTCTGGGCCTTCGGCTGCCTCGGCATGGGGGCGGTGATCGCCTCCACGAGCGTGATCCTCATGAAGCTCTCCGCGCCCGAGGAGGTCGGCGCCAACTCCGCCGCCCTCCAGATCTCCGACGGCCTCTCCAACGTCCTCCTCCTCGCCGCCGGCGGCGCCGCCTTCGCCGCCCTCGGCGGCGGCGCGGTCGGCCACGCCGTCCACACCACCTCCACCACCGGCTCCCACCCGGCCGCCTTCGCCGCCGTCTTCCTCCCCATGGCCGTCGTGGCGGCGGCGGGGGCTTGGGTGGCGACGCGGCTGGGGGCGGCGAAGGCGGCGCCGCAAAGCCTGTGACACCGCGTGGTACCTAGCGGTACCATCTGGTACATGGCCGGTCTCAACGTGAGGTTCACCGAGGAAGAGCTGGACGCGCTCCGCGAGCGCGCCGAGGCGGAGGGCCGCAGCATGCAGTCCTTCGCGCACGACGCGGTGATGAGGGCGGTGGACGAGCACTCCCGTCTGTTCGAGGAGGCGGCCGAGCACGTCCTGAAGGCCAGTGCGGAGCTCAACCGGAGGCTTGCGTGACACACTTCCTCACGCTCCCGCAGCTCCTGAACCTCGCGGAGCGTCTCGGGGCGAGTGAGGTCCGTGACTACGGTCTGCTGGATTCCGCCCTGGCGCGCCCGCAGTCGAGCGTGTTCGGTCAGGACGCGTATCCCGACGTCTGGGAGAAGGCGGCGGCGCTGATGGAGTCGCTCGCCCGCAACCACGGTCTCGTCGACGGGAACAAGCGCATCGCCTGGTACGCGACCTGGGTGTTCCTGCACGTCAACGGGCATCCGCTGGACCCCGCCTTCGACGTCGACGAGGCCGAGGCCTTCGTCCTGGACGTCTGCCAGGGGGCGCTCGACGTACCCAAGATCGCGGCCCGGCTGCCGAGGTTCGCCCGCTGACCGGACGAGTGTGAGACCCGCCGCACCGGGCGAGGTCACGGCCTCGTCCGGCTCCGTTCGCCGGGGCCGCGCCGGTAAGGTGGCCCGGTTGTCATATCTGGAATGTCATCCGTGACGAGCGTCGAACCCCGGAGATCGTGACTACTACCACCGCCTCCTCCCATCACCTTTCTCCCGCCTTCCCCGGACGGGCCCCGTGGGGTACCGCCGGAAAGCTGCGTGCCTGGCAGCAGGGGGCGATGGAGAAGTACATCCAGGAGCAGCCCCGCGACTTCCTCGCGGTCGCCACGCCCGGCGCGGGGAAGACGACCTTCGCGCTGACGTTGGCGTCGTGGCTGCTGCACCACCATGTGGTGCAGCAGGTCACGGTCGTCGCGCCCACCGAGCATCTGAAGAAGCAGTGGGCGGCGGCCGCGGCGCGGATAGGGATCAAGCTGGATCCCGACTACAGCGCGGGGCCGCTCAGCAAGGAGTACGACGGGGTCGCCATCACGTACGCCGGTGTCGGCGTCCGCCCGATGCTGCACCGCAACCGCTCCGAGCAGCGCAAGACCCTCGTCATCCTCGACGAGATCCACCACGCCGGTGACTCCAAGTCGTGGGGCGAGGCCTGCCTGGAGGCCTTCGAGCCCGCCACCCGCCGCCTCGCGCTGACCGGTACGCCCTTCCGGTCGGACACCAACCCGATCCCCTTCGTCACGTACGAGGAGGGCAACGACGGCATCCGCAGGTCCTCGGCGGACTACACGTACGGCTACGGCAACGCGCTCGGCGACGGCGTCGTCCGGCCGGTCATCTTCCTCTCGTACAGCGGCAACATGCGCTGGCGCACCAAGGCGGGCGACGAGATCGCCGCCCGGCTCGGCGAGCCGATGACCAAGGACGCCGTCTCGCAGGCCTGGCGCACGGCGCTCGACGCCAAGGGCGACTGGATGCCGAACGTGCTGCGCGCCGCCGACCAGCGGCTCACCGAGGTCCGGAAGTCGATTCCGGACGCCGGCGGGCTCGTCATCGCCTCCGACCAGGACTCGGCCCGCTCGTACGCGAAGCTGATCCGCGAGATCACCGGTACGAAGGCGACGGTCGTCCTCTCCGACGACACCGGCGCCTCGAACCGCATCGACGAGTTCAGCGAGAGCACCGACCGGTGGATGGTCGCCGTCCGCATGGTGTCCGAGGGCGTCGACGTCCCGCGGCTCTCCGTCGGCGTGTACGCGACGACCATCTCGACCCCGCTGTTCTTCGCGCAGGCCGTCGGGCGCTTCGTGCGTTCGCGCAGGCGCGGCGAGACGGCGTCCGTGTTCCTTCCCACGATCCCCAGCCTCCTCGGTTTCGCCAACGAGATGGAGGTCGAGCGCGACCACGTCCTCGACAAGCCCAAGAAGGCGGGCGAGGACGAGGACCCGTACGCGGAGTCCGAGAAGGAGATGGCGGAGGCCGAACGCCAGCAGGACGAGGACACCGGCGAGCAGGACATGCTGCCGTTCGAGGCGCTGGAGTCCGACGCCGTCTTCGACCGGGTGCTCTACAACAGCGCCGAGTTCGGCATGCAGGCCCATCCCGGCAGCGCCGAGGAGCAGGACTACCTCGGCATCCCGGGCCTCCTCGAACCCGACCAGGTGCAGCTGCTCCTCCAGAAGCGCCAGGCCCGGCAGATCGCGCACAGCCGCAAGAAGCCGGACTCCGAGGCGGACCTCCTGGAGCTTCCGGCGGAACGCCGTCCCGTCGTTTCCCACAAGGAACTGCTCGAACTGCGCAAGCAGCTCAACACGATGGTCGGCGCGTACGTCCATCAGACCGGCAAGCCGCACGGCGTGATCCACACCGAGCTCCGCCGGGTCTGCGGCGGCCCGCCGAGTGCCGAGGCCACCGCGGGACAGATCCGCGAACGGATCAAGAAGGTCCAGGAGTGGGCCACCCGCATGCGGTGAGACCCCGTAGACGGAATGAGGCCCGTACGCCGGCGTGCGTACGGGCCTCGGTCATCCCGCGGGGACGGGGACCTGTTCCGGAGACCGGCCCCCACGGTCGGCCCCCGGCGGCTTCCACGCTACGGGCACGACAAAGGCGATCTTGTCCGCCAAAGTCCCCAGTCCGACCGACGAAGGTCCCGAACCGTCTCTATACGGTCGTCGACGCCCGGATTCTGGACGAGGTCTTCCGCTCAGCGGAGCGGGTCGCTACTGTCCCGGCTCAAAAGCAATCGCCCCGTGGCAGCGCCGCCGCGGAGCGCAGCCGGTGTACCCCTTCCTGCCGGCGGCCTCTGACGTGCGTCGCCGCGGGACCGGCGTCGTAATCCCGTGAGAGCCGTCGCCACTCACTCCGAAGGAGAGGGCGTCGTGACCGCGGAGACCTCCCAGACGCTCGACCGGGGACTCAGAGTCCTCAAACTGCTCGCCGACACCGACCACGGCCTGACGGTCACCGAGTTGTCCAACAAACTCGGCGTCAACCGGACCGTCGTCTACCGTCTGCTGGCCACGCTGGAGCAGCACGCCCTCGTCCGCCGCGACCTCGGCGGGCGCGCCCGCGTCGGCCTCGGCGTGCTGCGGCTCGGCCGCCAGGTGCATCCCCTGGTGCGCGAGGCCGCGCTGCCCGCGCTGCGCTCGCTCGCCGAGGACATAGGGGCCACCGCCCACCTCACGCTCGTCGACGGGGCCGAGGCGCTCGCCGTCGCGGTCGTCGAACCGACCTGGACCGACTACCACGTCGCCTACCGGGCCGGCTTCCGTCACCCCCTCGACCGGGGCGCCGCCGGCCGCGCCATCCTCGCCGCGCGCCAGGGCTCCCTCATCGAGCCGGGCTTCACCCTCACCCACGGGGAACTCGAAGCCGGCGCCAGCGGTGCCGCCGCCCCGCTGGTCGGCGTCACCGGCGTCGAAGGCAGCGTCGGCGTCGTCATGCTCGCCGACGCCGTCCCCGAGCGCGTCGGCCCCCGGGTCGTCGACGCCGCCCGCGAAGTGGCCGACGCCCTGCGCTGAGTCCTGGCCCGCCTCCGCGCCCCCCGCCCGGTTCCGGGCCGGGGGCCAGTAGATTGGGGGCGTGCTTGCCAGGATGTCTCGTTCTCGTGTTCTCGCGCTGTGCGCGCTGCCCGTCGCCGCGCTGTTCGCCGTGGTGGGGCTCGCGCCGCTGCCGTACGCGATCGCGCAGCCGGGGACGACGGTCGACGTGCTGGGGAAGGACCAGGGCCGGGAGATCATCACGATCTCCGGGGCGGAGACGCGGCCGACCAAGGGTCAGCTGCGGATGACGACCATCGTGGCGACCGGTCCGTCGACGGACGTCGACCTCGGCGATGTCGCCGACGCCTGGTTCAGGACGGACCGGGCGGTGCTGCCGCGCGACTCCGTCTACCCGTCGGGGAAGTCCGACGCGGAGATCGAGAAGCACAATCTCGGCCAGATGAAGGAGTCGCAGGACGCGGCGGCCCTGGCCGCGCTCGGCTATCTGAAGCTGGACCCGAAGCAGGTGAAGGTGACCCTGCACCTCGCGGACATCGGCGGGCCGAGCGCCGGGCTGCTGTTCTCCCTCGGGATCGTCGACAAGCTCGACGGCGACGGGGACGGCGGGGACCTCACCGGCGGCCGGTCGGTCGCCGGTACGGGCACGATCGAGGCGGACGGGACCGTCGGCGCGGTCGGCGGCGTCTCGCTGAAGACGCAGGCCGCCGCGCGGGACGGGGCCACCGTGTTCCTCGTGCCGAAGGCCGAGTGCTCGGACGCCCAGGCCGAGCTGCCCGCCGGGATGCGGCTCGTGCCCGTGACCGCGCTCAGCGACGCGGTGGCGTCGCTCCGGGCTCTGGAGCAGGGGCAGGAGAAGCAGGTTCCGGCCTGCTGACCCCCGGGCCGCCCCGGCCGTCCCCTGCGCCCTTGCCGCCCGTTCCGCCCTGGCTTTTGGGCCCGGCGGGGTCCCGCCGGGGGCGTGGCGCGTCCATGCCGCGCCAGGAGGGCATGACGATCGGGCAGAGGGCGGCGAGGAAGTAGAGCCCGCCGACGGTGAGCAGCGCGGTGGTGATGTCGGTGCGCTCGACCAGGAAGCCGGCGGCGACGCCGCCGAGCGGGGTGGTCAGCAGGACGCTGGCGGTGCTGGCGCTGCCGACGCGGCTGCGGAGTTCCTCGGGGACGGTCTCGTAGAAGACGGCGCCGAGGATGGGGTTGAGGACGCCGGCGCCGAGTCCGCCGAGGGCCATCGCGACGAGCAGGGGCGTGACGGTGTCGGTGAGGGCCGCCGTCACGTACACGGGTGCTCCGGCGAGCAGGAAGCCGACGGCGACGACCGGGCGGCGGGGGAAGCGGTGGCCGATCGCCGCGTAGAGCAGGGCGCCGGTGAGGGCGCAGCCGCCGAAGACGGCGACGAGCAGGCCGATCGCGGCCGAGCCGCCGAGCTCCTCGCGGGCGTGCACCGGGAGCAGGACCGTGATCCAGCTCTGGGCCAGGCCGTTGGTGACCATCACCATGAGGTTGACGCCGAGGATCAGCGGGGTGCGGAGCAGGAAGCCGTAGCCCTCGCGGAGGTCCGCGCGGTACACCGCGAGGGACAGCGGTGGCGCGCCGCGGGCCGGTTCGGCGGAGGTGACGCCGCGCAGGCCGAGGAAGGCGAGGGCGGCGGAGACGAGGAACGTGGCGGCGTCGACGTACAGGACGGTGTCGGCGCCGATGAGGGCGACGAGGAGGCCCGCGACGGCGGCGCCGGTCATGCGGGCGCCGCGGGAGACGGCGTCGTAGAAGCTGGTGGCGCGGGAGAGCGGCATGCCGGCCCGCTCGGCCAGGTCGGGTGTCAGGACGTTGCGCGCGGTCTCGCCGGGGGCGTGGAAGAAGCCGGTGAGGGCCATCAGGGCGCACAGCATCCAGAACCGGAGCAGCCCGGTGTGGTTGAGCAGCGGGATGGCGGCGAGCGCGAGGGCGCAGACGAGGTCGGAGGCGACGGAGACCCGGCGCCGGCCGATCCGGTCGATGAAGGGGCCTCCGACGATCGTGGAGGCGATGACCGGCAGCGCGGCGCAGAAGGCGACGAGGCCCGCCTTGCCGGGGCTGCCGGTGGTCTCCAGGGCGAACCATGGGACCGCGATGAGGGTGAGCGAATTGCCGCTGATCGAGATGGCGTTGGCGGCCAGGACGGCCGCCAGCGGTGTGCGCGGGTGCACGGTTGTTCCCCCCGGTGTGGATCGGCGTGCGGATCGGCGTGCGGTGCGGCCTGTGGGCCGGCGTGCGGATCGGCGTACGGCGCGGCCTGTGGGCCGGTGTACTGCGCGGCCTGTGGGCCGGTGTGTGGGTCGGCGTACGGCGCGGCGTGCGGTGCGGCCTGTGGATCGGTGTCGGTGCGGCGCGTGGGTCGGCGTGTGGTGCGGCGCGTGGGTCGGCGTGTGGTGCCGCCCCGGTCAGGCGGCCGTCGTGAAGTGGTCGGCGGTGGGCGGCTGGGGCGCGGCGAGGGTGACGGTGGTGCGCGGGGTGGCGAGCTTCAGGCCGAACTCGACGAGCTTCCAGCCGAGCTGGACGCGGAGCGCGGGCGTGGCGGGCCGCGGGGCGGTGGTGGCGGCCTCGTGGTGGAGTTCGGCGGCGTGCAGGTGGTGGAGCGTGAGGTGGATGTCGGCGTGCATGCCGTGGTTCCTTTCCGTCAGTTCTCGCGCTGGGGGAAGGCGTGGAAGTGGATGCGGACGCGCTCGGCGCCGGGTGCGGCGGCCTCGTCGATGTCCCGGTACGACTCGATGAGGGCGTGCAGCTTCTCGTCGAGTTCCTGGAGCTTCTCGGGGGGCAGCCGCAGGGTGAAGTCGCTCATGTCGGAGGCGCCCAGCCAGCTCTGGTCCCAGTCGTGCCGGGTGCCGAGGTAGGTGCTCAGCTCCTGCGTGTGGATGGTCGCGATCTCGTGGACGTAGATGTCGAGGGCGCCGCGGACCTCCGGGTCCGGGTTCTCGTAGAGCGAGGCGTCGACCCGCGTGCCCTGCTGGCCGGCCTTCCACCAGCGCTCGCGTCCCTTGCCCATGGTCGGGTCGTCCTCGACGAAGCCGTGGGCCGCGAGCTGGCGGAGGTGGTAGCTGGTGGCGCCGCTGGACTCGCCCAGCCTCTCGGCCAGTTGGGAGGCGGTGGCGGGGCCGTGGCGGCGCAGGGCGCGCAGCAGCTGGATGCGGAGGGGGTGGGCGAGCCCGCGCAGGGAGCGCGGGTCCAGCTGACGGCTCAGGGATTCTTCGGGCTCGGACATGGCTTCAGCGTAGAGTTGCAAAGGACCAGTTGCAAGGGGTTCTTTGCAACTGGTCCTTTGGAAGTCTGGTCGTAGGGGGGCGGCAGCTCCGGCTACAGCGGTTCGTCCCCCGCCGCCTGCTCCACCAGCGGGATGATCCGCAGCGGTACGGGGTTCTCCATGACGATCGCCGTGGAGGCGCGGACGATGCCCTCGAAGCCGACGACGCGGTCGATGACCCGCTGGAGGTCGGCGTTGGAGCGGGCGACGAGGCGGCAGAGCATGTCGCCGTGGCCGGTCGTGGTGTGGAGTTCGAGCACCTCGGGGACGGTCGCGAGGTGGCCCCGGACGTCGGCGCCCTGACCCTGCTTGATCTCCAGGGTGGCGAAGGCGGTCACCGGGTAGCCGAGCGCCGCCGGGTCCACCTGGGGGCCGAAGCCGCGGATCACGCCGCTGTCCTGGAGGCGGTCGAGGCGGGCCTGCACCGTGCCGCGGGCCACGCCGAGGCGGCGGGACGCCTCCAGGACGCCGATGCGCGGCTCGCGCGCGAGAAGCGCGATCAGCCGGCCGTCCAAATGATCGATCGCCACAGCGGTCTCCTCGTGGTCAGGATGTACAAGTCGCACCGCCATACTCGTCGATCGCTGTACAACTTGACCAGCAGATCAGCGAACTCTTGCGCACCTTGCCGAACGGCGGGACATTGCTGCCATGACTGAGACCATCGATCACACCCCTTCCACCGCGCGCAAGGCCGATCCCTTCCCGGTCAAGGGAATGGACGCGGTCGTCTTCGCCGTCGGCAACGCCAAGCAGGCCGCGCACTACTACTCCACGGCCTTCGGCATGAAGCTGGTCGCCTACTCCGGACCGGAGAACGGCAGCCGCGAGACCGCCAGTTACGTCCTCACCAACGGCGCCGCCCGCTTCGTGTTCACCTCCGTCATCAAGGTCTCCACCGACTGGGGCCGCTTCCTCGCGGACCACGTCGCCGAGCACGGCGACGGCGTCGTCGACCTGGCGATCGAGGTGCCGGACGCGCGGGCCGCGTACGCCTACGCGGTCGAGCACGGCGCGACCGGCATCACCGAGCCGTACGAGCTGAAGGACGAGAACGGCACCGTCGTCCTCGCCGCCATCGCCACCTACGGCAAGACCCGCCACACCCTCGTCGAGCGCTCCGGCTACGACGGCCCGTACCTCCCGGGCTTCGTCTCCGCGAACCCGATCGTCGAGCCGCCGGCCAAGCGCACCTTCCAGGCCATCGACCACTGCGTCGGCAACGTCGAGCTCGGCAAGATGAACGACTGGGTCGGCTTCTACAACAAGGTCATGGGCTTCACCAACATGAAGGAGTTCGTGGGCGACGACATCGCCACCGAGTACTCCGCCCTCATGTCGAAGGTCGTCGCGGACGGCACCCTCAAGGTGAAGTTCCCGATCAACGAGCCGGCGATCGCGAAGAAGAAGTCGCAGATCGACGAGTACCTCGAGTTCTACGGCGGCGCCGGCGTCCAGCACATCGCCCTCGCCACCAACGACATCGTGGCCACCGTCCGCGCGATGCGCGCCGCGGGTGTCTCCTTCCTCGACACCCCCGACTCGTACTACGACACCCTCGGCGAGTGGGCCGGCGAGACGCGCGTGCCCGTCGAGACCCTGCGCGAGCTGAAGATCCTCGTCGACCGCGACGAGGACGGCTACCTGCTGCAGATCTTCACCAAGCCGGTCCAGGACCGTCCGACCGTCTTCTTCGAGATGATCGAGCGCCACGGCTCCATGGGCTTCGGCAAGGGCAACTTCAAGGCTCTGTTCGAGGCGATCGAGCGCGAGCAGGAGAAGCGCGGCAACCTCTGACGGTCGGCCGTGACACATGGGGGTCCGGGGCATGCCCCGGACCCCAACACCCGGGGGTCCGGCCGCCCAGGGGGGGGGGGGGAGGGAACGGGCGAGGGGAGGGAGCCCCACGGACGGCATTCCCAGAAGGGGCCCCCAC